>JBBQWR010000003.1:0-166111 GCA_038210495.1 Pirellulales bacterium | reverse complement strand
TGACCAACCTCCATGAACCAAAGGATTCGTTCCGTCAGGCGACAACAATTGTCGCCCCGAAATCCATCCTTCGCTGTCAGCCTTGCCCAAACCAGTGTACATGGTGATAATTTGTATAGGCTGTGATGCGTTCGCCCTGAGCATCCGACCAAGCCGGGCTTGGTGACTGGGGTGGGGCATCCGCCTAAAGTACTGGCGCCGAAGACGCTCAAGAGCATCCTCTGACAAGCTGGGCTCACGCCATGACCTATCTGATCGTACTAGAGCCGACAACCACGGGTTATTCCGCCTATTCCCCCGACCTGGACGGCTGTGTGGCGGCGGGCGACAACCGCGACGACACCATCGCCCTCATGCGGGAAGCGATTGCGTTCCATCTGGAGGGCTTGGCGGAGGCAGGTCAGCCGGTCCCCATCCCATCGAGCGAGTCGGTCTACGTCGAAGTAAATGCCTAACGATGTGCTGAAGCGCCCCGCTCCGTACGTCACTTCGCCTTCTTCCACCGCGACCTTGCCGCCGAGCCCTGACCAACAACTTCGAGGGTGATGCGCACACGGGTGTTTGGCTGCAAATCGAGAGCGTTCTCCGGCCGTAGAACCGCCCCGTCGTAAATTGCGTCGATCGTTTCAATCATGTTTCCCCTCCCTTACTTCGCCACGTAACAGAAAATTCGCGGCTGGCGGGATCCTATTCCGCAAAGCGCATATCAGAGTTCCGCAGGGGTTCGGCGCCATCGCCCGCTGCGACCGCCGGTCTTCTCTTCGAGCTGGATCCCACCGATCGTCATGCCCCGATCGACGGCTTTGCACATGTCGTAGATCGTCAGGGCCGCGACGCTGACGGCCGTTAGGGCTTCCATTTCGACGCCCGTGCGGGCCGACACGCGGGCGACAGCTTCGATCGCGACGGTCCCGTCGTCGGGGAAGCTGAAATCGATCGACACGCTGTCGAGCGGCAGAGAATGGCAGAGCGGAATCAATTCGGCCGTGCGTTTGGCGGCCATGATGCCGGCTAGGCGGGCGACTTCCAGGACATCGCCTTTAGCCAGCCGGCGATCTCGAGCCAGAGTGAGTGTCGCCGGCGACATTCGAACCAGGCCGCTCGCCCGCGCCATCCGCTCGGTGACCGGTTTGCTCCCCACATCCACCATCCGACTATGGCCTTCGGCGTCGAAGTGGCTCAAGTCGCTCATGGCGATCGGTCACGCGAAAAAGAGGCGGGCGGCAATCTCCTGGCGCGAGATACAGTATAGCAATCCGACGTCGGTCGGGCGGCCTTTGCACGTAGGTCAGGCACTCCGTGCCAGCCTAGTGTTGGCTCGTGATTCGCGCGATGCCCTTGCCATGATGGTGCGCCCTGTCAGGCACGGAGTGCCTGACCTACGTCGACCGGCGACAAGGGCGTGGGAACGCCGCGGCCGGCCGCTCGAAAAAACATCGCCGTCGCGGGGGTCCATCCGCGACGGGTTGATTTCGAGCGGCGAACAATACGCGCGACCGCTCGGCCGCAATCTTGACGGCCGAGCAGCCAATCAGGTTTAGACCAGCTCTTTGCGTGCGCCGATCAAGGTCCGCAGACGTTCGGCCAACAGGGCCACGTCGAACGGCTTCTTGAACGTCTCGTTGATCGTCGAGCGATCGAAGCTCGTCGAGCTGCCGTCGTCAGGCAACAAGGCGATCAAGATCGTTTCGGCATACTCGGGATTGCGGCGCAGATTTTGGCAAATCTGCAGCGATTCCACCCTGCCGATCGAGAAGTCAACGATGATGCAATCCGGATGGAAGCTCTCGGCTTGAATGCCGGCTTCAAAGCCGCTGGCAGCAACAGCGATTTTGAACGAGCGTTCCACGGGAAGCTGGCGTTTGAGGTTTTCCATTAGGACCTGATCCTGACCGACAACCAACACCTTGGCCATTGCTTCGTCTTCAAGATCGCCCAAGGGCATTCCATGCTCTTTGAGGAACTTGATGAGATATTCGCGGGGAATCCGCCGGTCTTGCGAGCCGGGGATCCGGTATCCGCGAAGGCGGCCGGAATCGAACCATTTGCTAACAGTGCGCGGGGCTACTTTACAGATCTTGGCGACCTGTCCGGTGGTGAAGACCTTCATCTCAGGCTCTCCATACTCTTCGCTTGTTTTGGGAAGTTCGCTGTGCGGTCGGAACGACGTTCCGGCGCCAGCATTTATGCCCCATGTCAGTGGAACCGACTTCTGTTGTCAGATCCTTCTTCGCCGGCTGTGGGGTGACCGGCATTCCACTAACATCTGGATCGGGACGTTAAACGGTATTGGCTTCTTTTGGGCGGTGGTTCAGTTCCCTCTGTCCGGCGCCTCAATAGAGTCATCGGCAGCCGCACGACTGAAGATGGGCGAAATTCCGTAAAATGGAGAACTTGTCGTTCGACCATTGCAACACGGATGCGCGCCCCGCTTCAACAAATGCGGCTCTGGACGCTTGCAGCGCGGGGAAAGGCAACGAGATGCAGCCCCGGCGCACGGATGCGCTGGCGCTACGTTCAAGGCATGGCCTCTTGTGGCAGGTCCCCCCTGCAGTCTGTCGTTCCGGCGGATCAGTGGCACACCGGGCGGAACCGGGCGCCACTGCTGCGTCGAAAAACAAACCTTCCGAAGATTAGTTTCGAGTCGAGTAGCCGGTTGACTTTAGAAAGTTTCGCCAATCGTAACGCTCGAACCGGTCGGAGAGCCCCTACCGGCACGGCCGAAACGACCGCTTATGCCGCTTACGAGGCCAATTTTTGGGCAGTTTGACGTCACGCCCAAGTCCGCTCAGTATTTTCCGCCGGCAGATTCGACAACCGATCGCCTATATCGATGGTAGGGCGCGCAGGCAAGAAGGACAGTTGTGAAACTGACGAATGACGAAATACCCAATGTCTAATCAATGACTAATTCTTAAATGACGAATGACGAAAGCTTGCGGGAGGCTGAGGGGAGTCTGGTCGCGTTGTCGAGAAAACGAGAAGACATGAACGAGCCGACCGACCCGATTTCAATCCTTCGTCACTCGTGCTTCGGCATTCGTCATCGATTAGACATTCGTCATTAGACATTTGGGATTCCGACGGCAGTTTGTCATGCCGCTCTGCGCGGGATATCGTCGTCGAGCGCATTTTCGCCAGAAGGTTGAGAATTCGCGGCGGATCGCTCGCGGATTTCACCGTTTTCACTCACATCCTCGAACCGCACGGAGACCCGCTTCGAGACGCCGGACTCTTGCATCGTTACGCCATATAGCGTGTTTGCGGCGGTCATCGTTTTCTTGGAATGCGTGACGACGATGAATCGGGTCCAGGCCAAAAACTCGGTGAGCACCCCGACGAACCGCTCGGTATTGGCCTCATCGAGCGCGGCGTCCACCTCGTCGAGCACACAGAACGGACTGGGCCGGCTCCGAAAAATCGCCAACAGCAGGGCGACGCAGGTCAGCGTTTTTTCGCCGCCGCTGAGCAGTGAGATGTTGCGCGGTTCTTTGCCCGGTGGACGAGCGACGATCTCGATTCCCGTATCGAGAATGTCGATCCCCTGGTCGAGGATGATGTCGGCCTGTCCACCGCCGAACAGTTTGCGAAACAGTTCCTGGAAATGCCCACGAACCGTCTCCAGCGTTTCGGCGAACAGCCGGCGGCTATCGGCGTTGATCTTGCCGACGATTTGTTGCAGCGCCGTCTTGGCCTTGGAGAGATCTTGAAACTGGTTGGACAGTGATTGAAATCGAGTCTCCAGCTCGTCGGCCTCATGCAACGAATCCAGATTCACATTGCCGATGTTGGAAAGCTTGCGACGAAGCTCGGCGATCTCTTCCTCGGCCGCGGCGCGATCTGGAGGACATTCGACCGGCGCACATTCGGGAGAGGCCCCCACAACACCGGCCGATTCAGCGACTTCGCCGGCGATTGTCGCTTCCCTCGCGGCTGAAAAGTCAGTCGCTTTTGTGAGCTCGCCCAACTCGATGCCGTAATCCTCGCGCAAGCGATCGGCCAGCGCGGTTCGCTCGAGCTTGAGTTGTCCGGCCGACATTTCCCGCTGCCGCCATTGCTCGTCCAGCTTGCGAATCTGGGCCCGGTATTGCTGCGACTGCTCGACGGCCGCGTTTTTCTCTCGGCGGTAATCTTCTCGAGTGTTAATCAATCGGACGGTCGCCGCGGCCAGCGATTCCTTGCGAAGGTACAACTCTGCCAACTGACATTCGGCCGTCAAGATTCGGTCTTCCGACTCGCGAATGCGCTGGGTGGCTTGACCGAGTTGCGCGCTGCCGTCGAGGATGGCTCGCTGCCGTTCCTGGCGGTCTTGCTCGAACTGCCGCAGTTGAGTGCGCAAATGATCCAACTGCTGTTCGCGACGGGCCAGCTCGACCTTGGCCATCATCGTCTCTCGATTGCGATGATCGCGAGACTCTTCCAGCAGCCCGATGCGGCGAGCATTTTCGTTGATGCGAATCTCGGCGTGCTCGAGCGCCGCCTGATGGTTTTCGATGTTCGTTCGGGCGACTGCCAGAGCCGCCGAGGTCATTTCGAATTGCTCCTCAGCGGCCTTTCGAGCGCCCTCGACGGCGACAAGTTGCTGGTCGCATTGCACCTGTCGCTGCCGCGCGCCGCCAAGGCGCAATCGCCCTTCGGCCAATTGCTCGGCGGCCTGCTGATGTTGCGTGGTGAGGTCGAGCAAGTCGCGATCTTGCTCGGCCAAGTCGCGTTCGAGACCGGCAAGGTTTTCCTCTAGCTCATCGATCTGTCGCTCGCGATCGGCGATCTGTTTCGCCAGCGATCGCAGTTCGCTACGACGAGAGATAATGCCCGTCGCCGATTGAGGTGGCCCAACCGAAAGCGAACCATCCGGATGCAGGACTTCGCCACCCAAGGTGATGAACTGAGCGCCGGGTGGGGCAACGGTCGATAGCCGCAGGGCGTCGGCGAGCGTCTTGACGATCCAGACCCGACCCAAGAGACGACGCACGAGCGGCGCATATTCGGACGCCGTCTGCAAGAACCGATCCGCGCGGCCGAGCACGCCATCTTTTTGCGTCCAGTTGTCGGCGGCGGTCGACTCGAGCGGCGGAGCGACTTCGGCCGCGAAAAAGCCGACTCGACCCGACAGCTTGTGAGCCTGCGCCAGCAAGAACTGCACGAATTCGGCCGCCTTTTGGCCCGGTGTCAACACGACATATTGCGCGCGCTCACCGAGAGCCAACTCGACCAGCGGCGCCATTTGCTCATCCGCTTGAAGGAGATCGGCCAAGATGCCGCGGACCGCCGCGAAAGGGCCCGGCGCCTCGGCTTTCGCCAGGGCGAGCACTTCCTTGACCCCCGCGCTAACTCCTTCCAGTCGATGCTCCAACTCGGTCAACAATCGCGAACGTTCCGCGGCCGCGGTCCGCCGCTCGCGCCAAGTCGCCAACTCCTTTTGCCGCTGCGTTTGGCGGCGTCGTCCATCGGTCAGTCGCGATTGAGCGGCGGTCAGCGCCGCGGCGCGCTGCGCCAAATCGCTAGTGAGCTCGCTATGATCGATCTCCAGTTGGGCCAGTTCGGTCGCGAGCGATTCACGCTGCTGCGTCAATTCGATCGACTGGGCTCGACTCGTCTCGCGGGTTTCCTGGAGCGCGGCGATTTGCGATTCAAGCCCGCCGATATCGTTGGCCAGAGCGCTGGCGGCCTTGGTTTCCTCGAGCAGGGACGAACGTCGCTGATGGTTTTCGTCGCGAATCTGATCGAGCTGCGCTGTCAGCGCCGTCAACGCTCGCTCGTGATCGGCCAAGTGAGTCATCGCCAAGCGTCGGCCCTCTTCGGCGTCGGCCGCAGTCTGGGCGACGGATTGAAACTGGCCTTCCACGTCAACCGCTCGAAAATTGTGCGTCGCCAACTGGCGGCGATGCCGGCCAGCCTGCTCTTCCAGATCGCGACTAAATACCCGCTCGTGTTCGATCGTTCCTTCGAGACCCGCCAGCAGTTGACGATTCTCGGCGATTTGCGATTCGGCGGCGCGAATCTGCTGGTCGATATCCGAAATACCCGATTCGAGCGTGAGCGCCGCGGCCTCGATGGCCTCGGTTTGGGCCGTTGCGGCGCCCGACTGGTCGCGGAGCAGCGTCAACTCCGACTCGACCATCGTCAATCGATCGGTCAACTTTCGCCAGTCGGCCGAGCCGATCCCGAGCCGAAATTGCTGCAATCGGCCTGAAAGCTCCTGAAAACGTCGAGCTTTACTCGCTTGCTGGCGAACCGTGCGGAGCCGGCCTTCGACCTCGTCGACGATATCCGAGAGCCGCAGCAGGTTCTGCTCGACCCGATCCAGTCGCCGCAGCGCTTCGATCTTCTTGGCTTTGAACCGGCTGATGCCGGCGGCCTCTTCGAAAATCAATCGCCGATCGCGCGGGGAGGATTGCAACAGCACGTCGACTTTGCCCTGCTCGATGACGCTATACGCCTCGGTCGCGGCGCCCGTTCCGGCGAACAGATCGCGAATATCGCGCAGCCGGCAAGGCTGGCGATTGATCAGATACTCCCCCTCGCCGCTGCGATAGACGCGGCGCGTAATATGGACTTCGGGCGTGTCCATCGGCAACCGCTTGTCCGAATTGTCGAAGACGAGTGTCGTCTCAGCGGAATTCAGCGGTCGCCGGCTTGCCGAGCCGTTGAAGATGACGTCGGCCATCTCCGTGCCGCGAAGGCTTTTGACGCTCTGCTCGCCGAGCACCCATTTGATGGCGTCGACGACGTTCGACTTGCCCGAGCCGTTAGGACCCACCACGACCGTGATGCCGGGGTTGAACTCGAACCGAGTTTTGTCGGCGAAGCTCTTGAAGCCAATAAGTTCCAACGCCTTGAGCATGGGGGAGGCAGTCGGGAGTCGGGAGACGGGAGACGGGAGTTACATAGCCGCGGCATCCTGCCGCGAATAAATCACAAGGCGGCCGGATGGCCGGGGCTGGAGGCGTCCTCGCCGAAGCCCCGGAGCGCGGATTCGACTGCTATAGCAAGCTTCCGGGGTTTCCCTTCGACGCGAGCCCCAGCCATTCAAGAATCGTTACGTAAGCCGTTCTTATCGTTTCCCGGTCGAGATTTCTTCCGACTTGGACGCGCTGTTGTCGGCCGGACGATTTTTGGGCCCGCTGTTGGAGAACAAATTCGGGAGCGGCGTGGCCACCTGGTAGTTCGAATCGTCCCCCGATGCGTCGACGCTTACGACTCCCGCCGCGGCGTCGGCCCGCGAACGATCGAACCTGCGCTCCGGATCGGGCAAAGCATCGACTTCCAGGCGACAAGTTAGCGATCGCGATTGCTTGGCTTGTTGCAGGAAATGCACGATGTCGGGATAATTGCCTCCCAAATCGACAATCGCACGGATAGCGTCGTCCACGCGGGCCGGGACGACCCGCTTCTGATCGGGCTCTCCGACGACAAATCGACTGACGGTCAATTGATCGTTGTCGCGGCCGTTGATGACAATCGACTTGCCGGCCTCAATGGACATGGGCAACGCGAGCGGCTGATTGGGGCCGAAGACTACCACCTCGGGCCGGAAACTGCGCGTGACGTGGATCATCGCGGGGCCGGTGGTGCTTAGCACGTGATAATAAAACTTGCCGCCGAGATTCTCGCCTTTGATCAGCGGATCGTGCTCGTTCATCGCCCAGAGGGCGCGGAAGGCGCCATAGCGAGTTTCGGCGCTGGGGACATCGATCAACGTTTTCAACTCGTCGCTCGACTCGACATCGTTCAGCGAGCAGAGAGCCGTGAGAGCATAGGCGCGGAAGGCCGGGACATCCTTGGCCGTCTCGGCCAGCGGTTTGGCCGCGGTCGCGTCGTCCAAATAGGCCAAGGCCTCGGCAGCGTAGAATCGCACTTCGGGATCGGTCGATTTGATTCCCGCCTTGAGCACGGGAATCGCTTCCTTGCCGATCGCTTCCAGACGTAGCGCGGCCGTCTCGCATGTCACCGCGTCGTTCAGTTGCTTTTCGAGCAATTTGAGCCGACCCACCAACTCGCTGGCCGATTCGTGAATCGCGACCGAACGCACGACCCGAATGAAACGAGGAATGTTGTGCTTGTATCGCGGATGTAATTGCAACTCGATGAAAGCATCGGTCTTGGGCGTTGCGATCCCTTGCTGAGTGCCGTGGGCATAGCTGTGAAACCGGCGATTGAGCGCATCGCCGATCTGCTTGCTCAAGAACACCGATTTGTCGGCGTCTTTGAGCATCAGGCCCAAGTTTCGACTCTTGAGGACCCGTCCGCCGCCGAGCACGCGGGCCCGGAGGAGCGACGCTTTGTCCTCAGCCGACCCCTGAGGATCGACCAATAAAGCGCCTTCGCCGAATGCCAAGACATGGCCGTCGTGCGTGCGATTGTCGAGCAGCACGGCCTTTTCCTTCAGCCGCGTTTCCATCAGCCAACCGCCCCACAGACTGGTCGTCTCGTTATGAGGCGGCACGCGAATTTCGAGATCGAGCGGGTCCCCTTTTTGCGCCGCGGGACCAAGCCATGCCTCGACCCACACCAGGCTGGTTTGCGTGGAGGCCAAGATCGCGTTGGGATTGACGACCGATCGGGCCTGCATATCGGCGAGCAATTCGGCCCGTTCGCCGGTGGGCGGCGGATCGCTGCCCGTGTTGTTCAAGCCGACGACCAGCGCGGGCCCTTGAGCCTTGACATAGTTCATGCCCCAGGGGAGCGCGGCCGATTCGATGAGCCGCACCTGCTGCTCGATCGACGCGAGCTCGGCGTCCTCGGGGCTTTGCGAGCGCACGGCCGGTCCCGCGCAACCCGCGAAAAACAGCAACCCGCCGCAAACTAAAAAGTCGCGCCGGCTGAACAACGTCAAGAATTCCGCTCGAAAAGGCTTCATGCCCCGTCGCGCTCCATGATGACGGCAAAGGGCGCCGATCGCCGCGGCCGCATCCTTGCGGTCCAGGCATGGCTACCCAACGAAAATGTTTCGCGAATGCGCGAAAAGACAGGCAATCAAACCGCGAGAGAATAGTGATTGCCCGCCAGAGGGTCAATGGCGAAAAGAAGAGCCCCGAGCGGCGGAGTGGCGCACCGGGAGCCGCGAAGCGGCGACACTTACCCGCGGCCTCCTGCTGCGCAACACACGGATCGCCCGTGAGTTGTCGCTGACCAACGGAGGACGAACGAGGGAGATTTGAGGTCGCCCACGGCGATCCCTCGGGGGCCACCGCGTTGAGACTCTACGAAGGCACAATCGCAATGGGAATGGGGGCTACTTTCGGGCGCCGAGCGGCGATCGGCTTGATTACCGGAAGCAAGCCCGTAACCTTTGAGAAATTGGCTCTGACGTATTCGTCCGCCGTGTCGAGCGTGGCAAACGGCATCGCTTCAGTCACCACCGGCGACCAAGCTTCGCCGGTCCAAACCGAAAAGTCGCTCGAAGGCCGCCCCTTGGGCGGACGGTTGCTGGGAGCGTCCGTCGCGCTGCGATCTGAGCTGATGACGTAATCCAAGCCATGCTTGCGGGTTAAAATTCCCATGAATTTCTCTTTCTTTTCGTTGCCATGTCCGAATATCGATAAGATCGGCATTTCAAGCGAACGAGTCGGCGCCCAACTGCCAGCCTGTCGCCCAGGACACCCGGTCCACGTTGAAACCTCCTCCGACCGTTATCCTATGCGGGCAGCTAGCCCGAATATCACGTCTGCCGCAAATAAAGCCGACAACACTTTGTGGAGTTTAGCGAAGAGGCAGTCAGCATAAGGAATAGTAGATGAACCTCAAGAATTGGGAAGCGACAATTAAGCAGATTGCCGACGAATCGAATCAGGAGCCGAAGGAAGCCGGACGGCACAGGCTGCTGACGGCTTGGCGCGCGAAACTGGAAAAAGAGCCGACTTCGCTGAAGCCTTATCAGATCGACGACATTGTGCGCGAAGTTCGCACCCGGCTGCTCGCCGAACGCCGCTAACCGGCCCGAGCGGGCTCGCCCTTTGGAACCTCGGGTCGAATTCGATCGATGTTGCTTAATCGTCCGTCTGTCTGGGAGCACGGCGGGGGGATGTGGTTCCCGGCAGGTCGCGATCCAGCCAGTGGCGCAGCCGAGCATAGAACTGGCTCGACGTTTCTTCTTCCATGGGCTGGCAGACGCCCAGCAGAGCTACCCTCTCTTTGAGCTCCGCCGCGCCGGGCGGCGTTTGTTCGAGACGATCGACAAACGCCAGCAATTGCGCCAGCTTACCCTCGTTCAACTCTTCGATGAGTTGGACTTCGCGCCGGCTCTGATACTGCAGGGTTATCTCATCTTGCTCGCGATTTGCCTTTCGGCTGACGTCCATGCTCTTCGTCCTTTCCAACACAAATCAAACTAGCGACCGAGCACGATGAACACGCCGGCGACAATCGCCAGCACGGCCATCAGCGGCGCGGTATCGATCGACGAAGTATGGACGAAATGCAATACACCCGAGAGAATGAGCCAGATTGCCAATAGCAACATGCCCACATTTTGATTCCACTTCCACGGCATAATCCGGCTCCTGTCGGTTGTTGAACGATGTCGACTTGGCGCGTGTTTACCGTCGTCCGCGTCTCCAGTAGTAGCCGCCACCGCCTCCGAAAAGCAGAATCAATACGACGATCAAAATAATCAGCTCGGTATTACCCATGCGGCGCTCCTTTAATAAGTTTCCGATCCAACCTTTAAATTTTATCATACTTCCAGGGAAAGGGCAAAAATTCCCCGGCGAAAATAAGATTCATTGCGGCATGAGAACATTTCGCTGATTGAGTCGGGAAGGCGAAGGGAGACCAGTGAGCGTAGTGACTGAAAAAGCGAGGGGCCGGGGTTGAGGGGTCGATTCGATCACGCTCCCAACCCCCTCAACCCCAGCCCTTCTCCCCCGGAGTACCGGAGGAGAAGGGAGCTAAAATCGCGAGCCATTCTCCTCCTGGGGAGAAGGAGGCCAGAATGGTGTGCGCGGAGTCGCCAGCGAAAATGCGTGGGCATCGCCCACCGATGCGAAACCGAAGTCCGTTCAAGGTGGGCGATGCCTACCCTACTCGTGGCCGGTTTCGTATTGAGCGAGGCGGCGATATAATGTGGCGCGGCTGATGCCCAATAGCTGAGCCGCCTCCCGACGATTGCCGCGGGCTCGGTCCAGCGCGGCCATCAACTTCTCTTGGTCGCTACCCAAGATAACCTCCAATTCGCCCGACTCGGATGCGGAAACGAGAATCTCCGGCGGCAGGTCGTCGGCCTCGATCGCGGCTCCGCGGGCGCGGATCACCGCATATTCCAGCGCGTTTTTCAGTTCGCGCACGTTGCCCGGCCAGTCGTATCCCATCAGCAGTCGCATCGCTTCGTCGGCGATTTGGTCGACCGACTTGCCCGTGGTCGCGCCGAGAACACCGATAAACGCGCGGATCAACAAAGGGATGTCCTCGCGTCTTTCGCGAAGCGCCGGCAGGCGAATTCGGGCGACGCGGATGCGATACAACAAATCGGGGCGAAAGCGGCCATCGGCCGTCTCGTCGGCCAGATTGCGATTGGTCGCCGTTATAATTCGTGCGTCCACGTTGCGAACGCGAGATTCACCCAGTCGCATGACCTGCCGTTCTTCGAGAACTCGCAGGAGGGTGGTTTGAATCCGAATCGGTAACTCGCCGATTTCGTCGAGAAACAGCGTGCCTCCTTGCGCCGCTTCAAAGAGCCCGACCTGATCCTCCACGGCCCCGGTGAACGCGCCGCGGCGATGTCCGAACAGTTGACTCGCCGCCAAGTCCTCGCTGAGCCCCGCGCAATTCAGCGCCACGAACGGCTTGCCGCTGCGCTGACTTTGATTGTGAATCGCCCGCGCGACGAGTTCCTTGCCGGAGCCCGTCTCTCCTTCGATGAGCACGGTCGATTCGACCCGTCCGTATTCGCGGATCAGGTTCCAGACTTGGGCGATCGTGTCGCTCTTGCCGATGATTTTCTCGAACTGGAATTTGCCGTCGAGCATGCGTCGCAAATCGTGTACTTGAGAGATGTCGTAGAGGAACAGGATGCGGCGGGCCGGCTCGCGGGGATCGTCCTCGGCCTCGATTTCGACCGTCGCGGGCGAGGGGCGCCCGGCGGCGAATTGCACGGTGACTTTCTTGCGTTCGCCGGCTGGCTTGTCGAGCATGGCCTCGAGTTGATTCTGATGTTCGGCCGACAAGCGAAACACGCGATGCCAGGCGCCGCCGCGCGCCACGTCCGGCGAGGCGTCGAGCAATCGTGCCGCCGCGCGGCTCACGAACACAATTTCATGACGCTGGTCGAGGATCACGGTTCCGTGGCGCTGAGCATCGAGAATCGCCAGAAGATCGTCGCGGCTGCGCCGCACTTCGCGATCGATCCGCCCCTTATAAAGGGCCATCTGGATCGTGGTGTGCAGGTCGCGATGGTTGAACGGCTTGACGATATAACCGTAGGGTTCCACTTGCTGAGCCCGCCGGAGAGTCGCCGGGTCGACGAAGGCGGTCAAGAACACGATGGGGATGCCATGCTCTTGGCGGATCCGCTCGGCGGCGTCGATGCCATCGGCGGCCGAGTCCAGATGGATGTCCATGAGCACCAAGTCGGGCGCCATCGCGGTCGCCATCGCGCAGGCCTGCACCGCGGAGCTTGCGATGCCGACGACCCGATACCCCAGGCCCTCGAGTTGACTCTGAATATCGATCGCCACGATCGCTTGATCCTCGACGATCAAAATCCGGCTATTGTCGCCGCTCATCCGACGGGCACTCCCTTTAAAGGCCCTCACGAAACCGCTTGGGCAAAGTGGACAATCCCCAGTTTTACTCGGCTCGACTGAGCTCACCGAAGTCCGAGGACTCCGCAAAATGGGGACGGTCTCCGGCGGTTTTGTGAGAGCTTCTGATGCTAGTTTGATTCGCCGCCAGCACTCCGTCCGGCAGCGGATCGGGAAACACGATGGTGAAGCCGGCTCCCAGGCGATTATCGACGCGCAACTCGCCGCCGAGTTGCCGAGCCAGGGCCTGAACCACCTTGAGGCCGAGGGACGTTTGGCTGGTCGTCGCTGGCATGCCCGCGCCATTGTCGCTCACGCTCAAAACATATTGAGAGCCCTCGAAATGAAAGGCGACCTGGATTTCTCCGCGCTGGCCCGAGGGAAACGCATGTTTGATGGCGTTGGAAATGAGTTCGTTCAGAATCATTCCGCAGGGGATCGCCAAGTTCAAGGGCAAGGGCGCCGAATCGACGTCGAGACTCAATGAGACTTGGCCGATGAAGGCCCCGGAAGATTCCCTGAGATTCTCGCATAGCCTCCGCACATATTCCGAGAAATCGATTCGCGATAGTTCGTTGGATTGGTAAAGCTGCTCGTGGATCAGGGCCATCGAGCGGATTCGCCCTTGGCTTTCCTCGAACAGCCGGCGGGTATCCGCGTCGGACGCTTCGGATGCCTGAAGCGCCAGCAAGCTCGAGATGATTTGAAGGTTGTTCTTCACGCGATGATGAACCTCTTTGAGCAGCACCTCCTTTTCGGCCAGCGAGGCGCGCAGCCGCTCCTCGTCTAGTTTGCGCTGGTCGATATTCAACGCCGCGCAAACGACCCCAAGCCGATCGCCTCCGACGCCACGCAATTCGGCGGCGGACCAATGGACGGCGATCCGCGCGCCGCTCTTCGTCGTCATCCGGTGCTCGCCAGTGCCCAATAGATCGCCGGGACTCGCAGACGGCGTCTCGCGCGGTCGCGGCGCGTCCAGCAAGTCGCCCAATCCGCGGCCGATCAATTCATCCGCCTTAAATCCTAGTTGTTCCAGGCCGGCCCGATTGATCATCTGAATTCGCAGTTCACGATCGACGACAATCAAAATCTCGCTCATCGACTCGAGAATGTTATCGACGTAGGTCTTGGAGACGGTTGTCGCCTGAAGATCCTCGGCCATGCGGTTGAACGTCGCGGCGAGCACTCCGATCTCATCGCGCGAGGTATTTTCCACCCGCGTATCGAGATGGCCCTCGCCAATTTTCAGAGCTGCCGACTTGAGTTGCTCGAGCGGCTTGCCGATCGAGTGGGAGAGATACAGGCCCAGAAGCAACGCGAAAACCAGCGCGAACAGCGTGGCTGTCGTATTGCGAGCGCTCGCGCCGGCCAGCGCACGTTTCACGCCAATGATGTCCCCCGTGAATTCGCTCTCGGCCGCGCGCTTCTGCCCATCGATCAAAGGATGCAAAACGTCCTTGAAGTGGGCATCCAGTTTGGATTCGAGAAACTTTTCGCCCTTCGCTACATCGAGATCGATGAGTCTGACGCATTGACGAACCAATGACCGATGCGCGACGATCGCGTCCTGTAAACGCTGATAACCGGCCAGCTTGGCTTCGAGAGAATCCGCCAGGGATCGTTCTCCTTCCCGCCGAGCGGCATCCGTTGAAGATTGACAGGCGTCGCGAGCGTGCTGCAGTGTTCGCTGAAGCGTGTCGAGCGACTTTTGCACCGAATCTCGCGCCCCTTGAGAGAGCGATCCGCTGGGTCGGACGTCGTCCCGGGACGCATGGCGCTTTTCGGAAATGAGATCGTGCAAAGCGTCGTGACTTCTCTGCAAGGCGATGGCCATGTCCCCGGCGTCGACCACCTCGATCAACGAATTCTGACTGAGATGTTCTACATTAGCTTGGATCGCGATGTTCGTAAGGCTGCCCAGAAATCCGACGACGGCCAACAGGGTGGCAATGGCAATGACGCCCACGGTTAGCTTGACACTGATTCGCATAGTTCGCAAAAGAAATGGGCTGCTGTCCGCGGCGTGGGATGCGCCTTGAGGCAACCGCCGTGCCGACATTGCCGAAATTCCCTCAGACGCTCCAGTCTGGTAGTTTTAGCACGTTCGGCGGCGGCAAGCGTGGGAATAGCGAGTTAAGGTCGATCGTTGGCCTCCCGCGGCGCCGACTCGCGAGAAGTTCACATAAAGCCAAATTTTCATGGCATATCGCCGATCGGCATGGATGGCATGGCGGTTGCATCCTGGCGGTCGCCGGCCTGCGCGGGCTCTCCATTTTGCGACGATTTTGAAATTCAAATGCCCCCAATCGCACCTCTCCGCCGCAATGCACTGACGCTCGTCGAGTTGCTGGTGGTCATCGGCATCATTGGATTGCTGATTGGGCTGCTGCTGCCGGCGATTCAGGGGGTTCGGGAATCCGCCCGCCGGGCTCAATGCCAGAGTAACCTGCGGCAAATTGGTTTGGCGCTGCAGGTGCATCACGACGCGATGCGTTCTTTGCCGTCGGGATGGATCGCCCGCGATGGGTCCGAGCGTCCCGGATGGGGCTGGGCCGCCCAAATCTTGCCGTTTATCGAAGAGGATAAGACGGTCTTTAAAAATCGTGGCGACCTCATGCGGGCGATCGACGATCCGATGTTTGCCGGTGCGCGGCGGCTATCCCTGTATATATATCTTTGTCCAAGCGACGACACGGCGCTGACCTTCGTCCCTCCGGCTGCCCAAAGCGACGCTGCCGTCCGAGTGGCGTTTTTGGCGTCGGTCGTGGCTCAAGACCGACTCTCGTTCGCCCGCGCCAATTTTGCCGGAGTCTATGGGACTCACCCCGTCGAGGACGCGCCCGACCGGGGAAATGGCGTTCTTTTTCGCAATAGTCGGGTGCAGTTTCGCCAGCTCACGCAGGGGCTCAGCAAGACGCTTTTGATTGGCGAACGATCGTCCCGGCCGGGCGGAACGACCTGGGCAGGCGTGATTCCCGGGGCCGACCGAGCCATGGCCCGCATTGTCGGTTCGACCGACAAAGTTCCTAACGATGTACTCGGCGATCTGGGCAATTTCAGCAGTTACCATGTGGCCGGCGCGAATTTTCTTTTCGGCGATGGTTCAGTCAAGCTCATCAACGACGAGGTGGACCTTAGGCTATATCGCGCAATGTCAACGCGGGATGGATTTGTTCCCCTCGATCCGAGCTTGCTGCCGCCGCCCAATCCCGGAGGCGACGGTGGCGGGCCGGCGGGTGGAGGACCAAGTGGCGGGAACCCGAAAAATGGTGGCCCAAACGGTGGCGGTCCGACAAACGGCGGCCCAACCAGCGGTGGCCCCACAACGGGTGGAGGCCCCACCTCCGGCGGCGATCCGACCCAGGGTGGCGGTCCAACGAGCGGCGGTCCTCCAAATAGCGATCCCAAGAACGGTGGCGGCCCAACTAGCGGTGGTCCAACGACCGGCGACGGTTCTGATGGTGGCGCGCCACACGGTAGCCCAACCGGTGACGGTACGGATGACAAATCGCCGAGCGGTGATGGAGCGCCCAGCGGCAGCGGCGCCCCAAATAGCGGTGGGGATTCCGACGCTCCGAAGGATGATGATGGGTCCGGAAACCCAGTGATCATGGGTCAGGAAAACCGAATGACGATGGGTCGGCAGCCAAAGCAGCAACTAACAGCGGCAATCGCGGCGCGGCGTCAAGCAACGGTCTTGGCAACGATTCGGAAAAAAACCGCTGAATCGCCGCCCGAAACCGTAAGAGGGCCTGACAAAACTATGGCCGCTCGGGGTTAGAACATAGGCATGGGGCCGCCTTCGCGCTAAGCGTCGGCGCCGTCTCACGAGACAAAATATGAGACGCCCGTGAGACGAAATATGTCTCAGACTGCGTAGCCGGCTTGGGAACGTGTACTACGCAGCAGGATGCCGCGGCTGTGTGTCGCCGTTTCGCGGCCCGCGCCCACCGAGCAGCGGCGTTTCGGATTGACGGAATTACCCTGTCGATCTAGTCTTCCACCCCGCTGGCGAGTCGAGGACCGGGGGATTTACGTCCCCGCTCGCCAAGTCGCGTCCGATTCCCGTCCGACGACTTTCGCATGCGCACGCAATTTCGGCATCAGGTTGTGATTCTGGTCGCCAGCTTGGCGGTGTTTTTCATCAATCTGGGTGGACCGCGACTTTGGGACGAGGATGAGACGGAGTACGCCCGTTGCGCCCGGGAGATGATGGACCGGGGCGATTGGATCGTGCCGACGTTCAATTACTCGCCGTGGTCGGAAAAGCCGGCGTTTGTTTATTGGCTGATGATCGGGTCGTTTCGCGTCTTCGGCACGACCGAGTTCGCGGCTCGATTTCCCTCGGCCCTCTTGGCCATCGGCTCGGCGCTCTTGACGTATCAAGTCGGTCGGCGGCTGTTTCGGCCCGACGTTGGGCTGTGGGCGGCATTGATCATGATCACGAGCCTGATGTTCGTCGTCGTGGGCCGGGCGGCCACGTTGGATTCGACGCTGGTCTTCTTCACGACGCTCGCGCTATTGGCTTGGGTCGCGTGCCTGGGTAGCCGATCGTGGCAAGAGCCAGGCGACGCATGGAACGCAGACGGCAGTGCCGCGCCGGGTTGCGAACGACTGTCGGTCGAGCGGTTTCGCGCGCTCTTGCCGCGATCGTGGTGGGGGTTCGCCGCGATGTACGTGCCGATCGCCCTGGCGGTCATGGTCAAAGGCCCGATCGGCGTTATTCTGCCGGTTTTGGCGATCGGTCTGTATGTGCTCGTGTGCGGAACGGTTGACGTTATTCGGGACGGCGAATTGCATAGCCGTGACATCCTGCCGCGCCGTAACGTGACCCGCCACTCGCCACTCGCCACCCGCCACGATCCTTCCAGCAACCGACAAGACTCCGCAGCAGGATGCCGCGGCTATGTAAAGCGCTCGCTGCGCGAACGGGTGGTCGCGATGGCCGTCAGCTCGCTGCATTATCTGCGCATTCTGGCGATCAATTTTCCGGCGGCGGCCTGGGCCATGCGCCCCGTCACGCTCGCCGCGATCGTGCTCACGATCGCGCTTCCGTGGTATGTGCTCGTCGGCTTGCGGACGGATGGCGAGTATTGGTGGGTCTTCTTTTGGGACCACAACGTCCAGTACCTTTTGCATCCCAAGCAAGGGCACAATGGTTCGATTCTGTATTACCCGATCGCGCTGACGATCGGCTTTTTTCCCTGGACGATGGCCCTGGGATTAGGGAGCGTCGAGGTTTTCAAACGAATCCGCAATCGTGGAGAAAACTTTCGCGCCTGTTTGCTGGCCGTTTGCTGGTGTGGGACCTGGATCGCCGTATTTTCGCTGTGCGGCACGAAGCTTCCCCACTATTTGGCGCCGGCCTATCCTTTGTTCGCGACGATCGCCGGCCTGTGGATCGCCGATTGGATCGCCGCGCCGGCTGAGCAGCGAGCCGGTCGCTGGATCGCGGGGGGGTGGGTCTTTTTGGCGCTGTTGGGTGTCGCCACGTTGATTGCCGCGCCACCCATTTTCGCGAAGCTCGCGCCGGGCGTTCCAAGCTATTCGTGGATCGGCGGAATTTTAGTATTCGGCTCAACGCTAGGGTGGCTGTTTCAATGGACTGGGCGGCGAATGCTGGCGGCCGCGGCCCTCGTTTCCACCGCGGCGGCGCTGTTCATCGCGCTGTTCGCCGTGGCCGCGCCGCCGTTTAGCCGGCTGCAAACCAGCCTCCAAATCACCGAGATGGTCGAGCGTCTGGGCAGCCCCGACATGGCGCTGGGCACGTTTCGCGTCTCCGCCCCGGGTTTCATTTATTACGCCAATCGCCACGAGGCAATCGCGGGACTCAAACGAGCGGAAGACGTACTGAAGCTGTATGCCCGATCGGCGCCTGGCGGAAATCCCCCTGTCGGATCGCGCGATGATGTTTATTCTGGCGTTTATTCTGGCCCGCCCGTGACCGATGCGGCGGATTTTCTGCTAGTGACGGACGGTCCAGGCTTGTCCGAAGTTCGGCCCCTGCTGCCACCCGACACGGTCGTGCTCGAACGCCGCCCACGGTTCTTGAAACTGGGAGAAATTGTCATCGTCGGCCGCCGCCGATTGCCGATCGACGGGCCGAATCTCGCCAATCGCGATCGCGGGGAGCGCAAATAAGTCGGCGCGCGGCCGGGCCAGAAACGAACCACCATCTCAACCATGTGTCGGCAATCTGCTAGCTGAGCGTACAGATCGAAAATGTGAGACGGTTTGAGACTTCCGCCGGGAAACGCGGGAAATTATCGAATAAATAGTCGGTACGGCCGCGAAATAGTGATTGTACGATATTAGCCTTTACGATATTGCGTAAGCGTGATATAACTACAACAGTTACAAAAGAAGCCCTGCCCAAGGTGGCGAATAGGCCAGAACCTCTGCCCAAGGGGTCCCGGTCGCTGCCCTGGGACCGTCCCATAACCGCGACCGAACACCGCAGGCGACCTGGCGGACGCGGGAACAAAACTTTTGTCGTACGTGGTCGCTCCATGGCCGGAGCCGCCGACCAATTTTGATCGGCTCCTCCGGTGGCACAGGAGGGAATCGCCATGCGATCGATGTCGATTGTCGCGGTTGGGGCCGAATTCTTGATTTGGGTTGCGGCCTCGGGCGCCGTGGAGCCGGCGAAGTCCAATTCGCCGCTGCCCGATCTCAACGCCCGATTGTCGAAAGACAATATCCGCTTCATCGTTTACGGCGGCCGGCTGCAAGCCAGCGCCAATCAAGGCGGGATCGATTCGTCGACCACAACCGACTTGGGCAGCACGCAGCACGAAAAGCTTACGGTTCAGACGAGCGACAACGCCGACGTTTCGCTGGAATACGAACTGGTTTCCGATAACGAAGCGTTGAGCGTGGAAATCGTCAATGGCGACACATTCACGATCGCTCGCCGCCCGGCGATGGAGGCCAAGCATCCGCAGGCCGAGGTGGTGTTCACCCAAGCCGAAGCCTCGGCGCATGGCCCCATCTCGCTCACGGTCACCGAAAATGGCCGCGTCACCGAGGCCAAGGCCCGGACGCTATGGCACTTGCTGATGGCCCAGCCGGAATTGTGCGCGAAGCACTTGCTGCCGCTCTTGGAGATGTTTCGCCCCGACTGGCGGCTGATGGAGACGTCGGGCGCCATCGAGAGTCAGATGCTGCGGACGACCGAGGCCTATGGGCCTGAGAATCTCAAGCGCTGGTCGCAGTGGGTGGCCGATTTGGGCAGCGACAAGTTTGCCGTTCGCCAGGGGGCGGAACGGCAAATTCGCGCGGCCGGCGCGGCGGTGCTTCCGTATCTGGAGACGCTCGACCGCAAGCAACTGGATTTCGAGCAGTGGTCGCGGGTCTGCAACATTCTGGCCGCCGACGATAACGGCGACGAAGACTCGGCGGCCAATTCGACCAGCGAACTGATGGTCGACCGTGAGCTGTGGTTGACCCTGATGGACAGGTCGCAAGAGAGCACGCGCCGAGCGGCCGCGAAGCAATTTTGTTTTCTGGTGGGCAAGCCGATCAAGTTCGACCCGGCTGCGACCGAAGCGGTTCGCAAGGCTCAAATCGAGGCGTTGCGAATCGAATTTGCGGTCAAAGCCGTTGCGATGGCAGAGTGATCTGCGGCTGTCGCGGCTCGCCATAGATCGACGATCGCCTTTGGCGCTTGCGCGACGCCGAGGCACAAGAGCGGCGCGATCAACGATCCCCAGTATTGATTAAGCGGCTGGCCGACGATCGCGAATAAGGTCAGGTAGAGGCACACGGTCTGCGCGACCGGTTTGCTCCAAGCGGCGGTACTGCAAGCGAAGCCGAGCAGCGCCAGCGAGAGAAACAGGGCCGTGGCCCATTGCGGGAGCAGCAGCAAAAATCCGTTCATCTGCACGACGGAGATGACGAACGCGGCGCCGCCCCATTGGATCCAATCGGCGGCATGCGCGAGCGCCCCACCCACGCCGAGAGCTGCATCGCCAGCGTGAATCCTCGGCAGGACGTGCGCCGCGTGCCACGCGAACCACGCCAAATATCCGGCGCCGCCTGCGACCCAACCGGCCGCTTCTTTCCACCGCCGATTGATTAGTGCTGTCACCATGCAGAGCACGCAATACGGCGCCGCGAGTTCTCTGATGAACAAGGCCGCGATGCCGGCCACAATCCCGATCGTGGGCCGCCGGATCGCGTAAGCCAATAGCGATATCGCAATCAATACACCGGCCCACAACTCGTGCATGACATAAAGCCCATCGAGCACGCACGGCAACAGCCCACCCACCATCAACATTCCGCAGAAAGCGCCTTGCCCAAGGCTACCGTCGGGCTCTCGGGCCGAGACGTGGCAAGCCAAGGCGATCGCGGCGATGGCCAGTAGCGCCAGCGCCGCCTTAGCCGACTCTGGGGTCGGTAGCTGGGCAATCGCCCACACGGGCAGCGGAGTTCGCCAATTGAACAGGCTATGGGTTGGATAGCCGCGCTGCGAGAGTTCCTGCTCGGCGGCGGCGTAGTAATTTTCGCCGGCTTCGACTCGGGCGACCTCGGCCCAATAAAGCTGAACGTCACTGGGCCCGCGACTCGGCGCGTCGGCGAATCCGCTCGCCAGCGGCGAACAGGAAATGGCGATGAAAAAGGCCGTCGCGGCCAGCGCAATGCCCGAAACCATCCGGGCGTGAATATACGTCATAGGCAAGCCTAGCTTACGCCGCCAGGCGAGCGGGGGGCGTCAGCCCCCTGTCCCCAAGATTGCGCTCATTTCCGCAGAAAGAGTGCGCAAATCGGGCCAAAGAAGGAACGGTACCACAAGGGAAATGGTCGTCTATCCGGAGCGAATTGGCTCGTTGACGCCCAGGACAGGGAGCTTACGCTCCCCGCTCGCCGCCGCGCTTTTTTCCGCCGGGATAGAAGGCCAGCAGCACCACGAGGCAGGCCACCGAGGCCCACATCGGCACGCTGAACAAGCGATGATAATCGATCGTGTCGCCGGTTCCCTTGACCCACTTGGACCCGGCGAACTGGGTGGCGATCAGGCTTCCAACGATCACGCCCACGCCGACGATCACTAGATTAAACAAACTTTGGGCACTGGCTCGCACGTCGCCGGTCGTTTCTTCGTCGACAACCATAAACGCGACAAAGATAAAACAGCCAAAGCACAGCCCGTGCATGGCGACCCCGACTAGCAGAATCGGCACCGGGCTAATTCCGGTCGCCGCCACGATTTGATCGACATAGCCAAACAGAAACATCCGCAGACCATAGGCGATGATTCCGATCCCTAGCAGCGTTTTGCGGGAAAGGATTTTGGCGAGCAAGGGCATCATTGCCAGAACGGCGAGTTCCGACATCTGCCCGACGGTCATGAGTCCCACGCCACCGACGCCGAAGATCGAATTGAACCACTCGATGAGTTCGCCCGCCTGCGCTTGGTACAGGCCCAGAAACTTCGAGGTATGCACGAAATAAAATTGGTGAATGCAGCTAATAGGGACGGCCAACAGAAATAGCGTGATGAGCGGCTGGCGGCGAATTTCACCGAGGGCTTCGAGCGAAGCATTGCGCTGCTTGCCCTTGGCCGGCGGCGTATGCGGCAAGAAGAAGCAGAACAGGCCCATGATGATTCCCAAGGCCCCGCTGACTCTAAATGCATCGGCCATCCCGGCCGCTTGCGCCTGTACCTTCACCGCCACAGTCGCGCCCTCGGGCGTGTAATGATGGTAGAGCCATTGGCCAATCGAAATCCCCACAACAATCCAGCCCACCGTTCCCCAGATCCGAACGCGGCCGAAATCCCGGTCGCGGTCCGGCAGATGGGCGAACGCCAGCGAGTTGGTCAGCGAAAGCGTCGGCGAATAGACGAGCGAGTAAACTAGCGAGAAGACCAAGAATTGCGAGTATGTGGTCAGCGAGCTCAATTGCCAAATCAGCACGCCGCCGATTAAGTGACTGAACGCCAGAAATCGTTCGGTGGAAAAATATCGATCGGCCAGTTGCCCGGCGATGAACGGCGCGATGATTGCGCCGATCGCGCCGACGGCGAACATCATGCCGATTTGCGTTTCATCGAACTTGAGATGGCCAGCCAAATAGGGCCACAGCAGCGGCAGCCAAGCGCCCCAGATCGCGTACTGGAGGAACATCATTAAGGAGAGCTTGAAATTCAAGCCCAGCGGCAGCCGCGCGGCGCTGCCCGGCGCCGGACGAGACGATTTCTTTGGGTTGGTCGCGGCGGGCTGATCGGCCATGTAAACAACTCTTGCTGCCAATCGGCTACTGCGCGGGAGTCGTCTTGACGCCCGATAACCGTCGTGCGACCATTGGCACAGTTGACGCGGCGGGAAACGCGAGGAATGAGAATTCGACCTACGAGGACGCGACGAACCGGTCCTGCCGTGCAACGAGAAGAGAGTCGTGAGGAGAAGGTAGACCGCAGGAGGAATCCGCGAGAAAAAACGGGCGCTGGAAGTTCGGGCCGGCTTTTCTACTTACTACTTTCTCCGCTCTCCAGCTTCATCGCCGGATATTTTAAAATAATGGCGAGTGGAGGATAGGGGATTTGAACCCCTGACCTTCTGGCTGCCAGCCAGACGCTCTCCCAATTGAGCTAATCCCCCGTTTATCTTCATCGGACCAATCCTTTTGGGAATTAGCCGGTGAGAATAGAAAAAACTATCACTGCCAGCCGGCTATGTCAATAAGAGTCGAGTAGCAATGGGCACGGGGAGGGGCACGGCCCACCATGCGTTAATCGCCCGTCCCACGTCCGAACAGTTTTGCCAACGGCGTTATTCCCCCGTCCGATCTCGACGAACCTCGCCGTGAAAAACTCCGCCGGAAAACTGGTTTTCAGAACGCTGCAATGGAGCGTCCTGCTGGCGATCATCGCCTATTTGTTCTACGACGTTCGCCGCAACGCCGCATTTCAGATCTTGCTGGACAGTCCCAAGCAGTGGGATTTGCTCGCCGCGTCGCTGGCCGTGATGCTCGCGGCGGTCACGCTGCTGATTTTTCGTTGGCACCTGCTCGTGCGGGCGCTCGACTTGCCGCTGAAGCTCCGCGATTCATTGCGGCTGGGGTTTCTCGGATACTTGCTCAACTTCGTCTCGCTCGGAGCGGTCGGCGGCGATCTGTTCAAAGCGATCTTCGTCGCCCGAGAAGTTCATGGCCATCGACCGGAGGCGGTGGCGACGGTGGTCGTCGATCGGCTGATCGGGTTGTATGGCGTGTTCATCCTGGCGACGATCGCCATTCTGGCGACAGGCGCCTGGGAGGCGGAGACGAACGCCAACGTTCGCCTGATCTATCGGGCGACGTTCATCACGACCGCCGTCATGACCGTCGCGTTCCATCTGCTGCTACTTCCTGTCGCGATGTGGGACGCGCTGGGGCGCTGGGCCAGTCGAATTCCCAAAATCGGCTCCATCGGCGTTCGGCTGATCGAAGCCGTGCAGTTATTCAGGCGGCGCTTCGGCGTTCTCGTGTTGGCTGCCGTTCTGACGATCGTCGCTCAAGCGATGGTGGCGGCGGCATTTTATCTTTTGTCCGCCGGACTGCTCGCGGTCCATCCGTCGCTGGCGTCACACATGGTGATCGTGCCGCTGGCCACGGTGGCGGGCGTGCTGCCGCTGCCGCTCAATGGCCTGGGCGCGATGGAGGCGGTCATCGAGTTCATGTACCGCAACGTGCCCGGCGCCATCGAAGGGACGGCCGTCGTGCTGCCCAAGGGGGTGGGCGTGCTGGTGTCGCTCGGGAATCGGATCGTGCAAGTGCTCATTGCCCTGGTGGGGATGATTGTATATTTGATGAATCGCCGCGAAGTGGCGACGGTGATGCACGAAGTGCATGAGGAAGAAGCGGAGGGGCACACGCTGCTCGAAGCCGAGGATGGGGATCTGAAGGGACTAGAGGCTGGGGGCTAGGGACGAGGGAAAGAAGACAAGCGGCGAAGCCGCTCCTTGCCTTCCCTAGTCCCTAATCCCACCACCCCTAGCCCGTTTCAAAACTTATGCGTTCACTCGAAACCGACATCGCCTACCAAGCGGCGCTCGACTACTTGCACGGTCGCATTGACTACGAGCGAGCGACGACGATTCCCTATCGCCGCCGTGAGTTTCACCTCGACCGGATGCGGAGCTTGCTGACTCGGTTGGGCGATCCGCATTTGTCGGTCCCGGTCGTGCATGTCGCCGGCACCAAAGGCAAAGGCTCCACGGCCGCGACGATCGCAGCCATCCTCACGGCCTCGGGCTACCGCACGGGCCTGTATACTTCGCCGCATCTCGATCGAGTCGAAGAGCGGATCGCCGTCGAGGGGCGGCCTTGCGATTCCGAACAGCTAGTGGCGCTGGTCGATCGTGTGCGCGGGGCGGTGGCCGATTTGGAGCTCGAGTTGCAAGCCGATGCATCGTCCGGTCGTGGCCCGCCGCTGGGACCGACGTACTTCGAAATCACGACCGCGATGGCGATGGTCCATTTCGCCGACCAGCGCCTCGACGCGGCCGTCCTCGAGGTGGGGCTGGGCGGCCGGCTCGACTCGACCAATGTCGTAACACCCCTGGTCTCGGTCATTACCAGCATCAGTTACGATCACATGAACCAACTCGGCTCGACGCTCGATTTGATCGCCCGCGAGAAGGCCGGGATCATCAAGCCGGGTGTCCCGGTTGTCAGCGGCGTAGTTGGGGACGAAGCCTGTCGGGCGATCGACGAAGTTCGCCAAGCCCAGGGCTGCTCGATCTCGCAACTTGGCGTCGATTTTAGATACGCTTACCGGGCGCCGAGGTCGCTCGACCAAACAGCCCTTCGGGGTGAACTGGATTTCCACATTCGGATGTCCAATTTGGAACGCCACTGGGCAAATTTTGAGCTATCGCTGCTCGGTCGGCATCAGGCGGCTAATGCCGCCGTCGGACTAGCGACCGTCGCCGAACTTCAACGACAAGGCTGGCGGATTAGCGAGGCCGAGATTCGGCGCGGGCTGATCAACGTTCGCTGTGCCGCTCGGGTAGAGGTCATTTCGAGGCGGCCCACGGTCATTATCGACACGGCGCACAACGAAGCATCTGTCCTGTCGCTTTTGAAAACTTTGGAGGAAAGTTTCTCGCCAGGTCCGAGGTTGTTGCTATTCGCCACGACTCAAGACAAGCAAGTCCGCGAAATGCTCGAGCAACTCTTGCCGCGGTTCGATCGTGTCATCTTGACCCGTTACACAAACAATCCCCGAGGCTTTCCACTCGACGCGCTGGAGATAATGGCGACCGAAATTGGCGGCGGCCAGATTGAAGTCGCGTCAACGCCCGCCCACGCATGGGATCTCATCAAGCGATCTACCACTCCCGAGCACCTAGTGTGCGTGACCGGATCATTTTTTCTTGCGGCTGAGATCCGACGACTGCTCGCGGAGCGGGGTACGCCTGTCGGATCCGGCAATTGAATCCGGCGCCGACGATATCTCGCTCGGCCCGCCGCAATTCTCGGACGTTCTCGCGCTGAAGATCGGCGATGTACGGATCGGCCCAAGGAAGCATCGCGGGGCCATGCGCCTCCGAAGTAGATCGAGCCAAAGGAAGCGAATCGACTCGATGCGAGTTGAGGGCACGGCTAATTTTCATCGCATTGTCTCCGGTTGGGCGAAAGCGGCGAGTCATCCTTGTTTAATGAGATGACGGCAAATGCAACTGCCGGGCCAATCGAGCTCCGCGATTTCGGAGCGTCGAATTAGCCAACCCGACGAAAAGTCACAACCGAAGGATGGGGTTCAATTTAGAAATGCTAGCATCGGCCATCTTCGACGCCGCTGGCGCCCGGCACGCCGGTCGGTGAAAATTGCAATCGTTTCAAATCCTTTCTTCCCGACTCGCCGAAGGCGAATAAAAAAACGGGAGAACGGGGAACACTAATCTCCACTGATCTTCGCTAATGAGTGATTAGCGGAACTCAGTGTCGATTAGCGTTCGCGGTCTCGTAGCTCCTCCTCACCAAGCGAATGTAGGTCCGAGAGGATGAACCGCTTCCACTGGAGTTCGCCTTTCTTGCCGAAGTTGAGCAAGTATCCGACCTGCTGCGGGGCGACCCGCAGGACATTGAAGAGTTGAGCCTCCCGATCGGTGTTCAAGTCCGATATCGACTTGAGTTCCACGACGATGGCGTCGTAGACCGTCAAGTCAGGCCGGTAGTGCGAACCGAGCTCATGAAGCGGTAACCTTTGCGGAACACTAATCCGCGCTAATCTTCGCTAATGAGAAGATTAGTGGCAATTAGCGTTGACTACCGTTCCTCCAAGTTTGTTTGGCGGCCCGGGCTACTTCACCGCCAACGCCAGAATATGGCCCCCGGAATCACCCAGGCAAAAATCTCTCGGATTCGTCGCGCCCACGTCGGCCCGCCTAGGCGCGGGCTCGACGACCGGTCGCGGGCCGCATCCGCAGCAAGTGCTCATCGCTTAAGTCTTCTTCCGATTCTTGCGCTCGGCTAATTCGCGAATGCGCTCCAGCCAGTGCTGCCAGCCTTGAGACAAGCCGTCGCGATGTTCGGGCAGAATCGATCCCATGGCGCGGTGGAGGAACACAAGTCGCGTCCCGTCCCCCTCCGCCTTGAAGCGGTATTGCACATGATTGAGCGCCGGGTATGACATCATAAGCGGCCCGCAAATCTCCAGGAGCGTCGGCGGCTTGATGACCTGCACATGGCCCCACAGGTGGCCAGAATTGGCGCCTAGGTCGCGGAACCAGCGTCCGCCGGGCCACGCCTCGATTTTCATCGGATACGGTTTGCCGTCGGGCATCTGACCTTCCGGACCAAGCTGGTCCAGCATGGCTTCGAAGGCGATTTCGATCGGCGCCGAAATCTCGATTTCCTTGCCGATCTCGAAAGATTCGAATGACTGTTGTTCACGGGTGTCCGTTTTCATCATTGTCGTTTCCGGGGTTTGAGGGGTGTTGACGATTCCGTTTGTTCGCGCGCTCGGTGCTCGGCGCGCTGCTTGATGCGGTCGAGTTGATGGCCCCAGAGCTGTTCGAAGGCCTTGACCCAGTCATGCACGGTTTTCAGCTTCTCCGCTTCCAGGTTGTACACGCGTTGTTTGCCTTGCTTGATCACCGCGACGACGCCGACCTTGCGCAGCACGCCCAGGTGCTTCGAGACAGCCGGCTGCGGAAGCCCCAGCGTGACGACCAGCGCTCCCACGGCCAATGCCCCGCGCCGCGCCAGCAACTCGACAATCTGTCGCCGCCGGGGCTCGGCGATGGCGTTGAATACGTCGGCTGTGGTCTTCGCACGCGGCATGGTTTTATTGTATTCCTATACGGGAATATGTCAAGCCGAGATTCGGTGGCGCCTGCATAGGTGCTGGGGCGAAGAAAGTTACTCAGCACAGTCGGCTTAGGAATCCAGCCGGGCAACGCGGCGGCCTGCTTCATCCACGTCGCCATCGGCGCCTCGTCGAGTTGGTCGCTTTCGCGGATGTCGATCCAACGCGCGTCCTTGCTCTTCGGCGTGCCGCCAGGAGGAATGGGCCCGAGCGACGCGCCGCGGAAGAACGTCACTTTCACGTAGCGCTGGATCGGAGATTCTCCGCGACCGCGGCCTTGATCAAGGCCTTCAGCGCTTCGGCATCAGGCGACTCTCCCTCCCGGATGTCGATGGCGCGACGGATGTTTCCCTCTAGGCTGCAATTAAAGAGCCCCCGAGGGTCCTCCAACGAGGCGCCGCGGGCGAAGGTCAGCTTGACCACTTGTTTATAGGTCTCTCCAGTGCAGACGATCCCAGCGTGGGACCACACGGGCACGCCCAATGGGTTCGTGGGCTTGATCCATTTGCGATCCTCCACGATGTCCGGGTCCGCCTCGTGGATGATGCGGCGAACCTCCGCCAAGGTCTGGGCGCGCCAGCCACCCTGAGACCGAATCCGCTCGTCGATGAAAGGAGAGACCGCCTCCCGGGTCGCGCGCTTCGCTTCGGCGACTGGCTTGGCTTTCGCGGCTGTCTTGGCTCGCGCGGCAGGGGTCGGCGGGGACTGTGACTTGGTGGCCGACTTGCGTGGCTTGCTCAAGCGCGACGTGCGCTTGGCCTTCGGCTTCGCCCTGCGCTCGGTCATCATTCGTTGCTTTCTACACGCTGCCCCGGTTGATCGCGTCGATCAATTGCCGCAGGCGGCCGAGGTTGCGGCGATTGAAATGGAAGATCAGTCGCGGCAGGGCCACCAGCGAGGGCTCGTCGTGCTCTTCCTTGAGCGCCGCGCCGACTTCAAATTGGCCGTCGGCCAAAATATCGGAAAAACTTTCGTTGAGTTGCTCGACCAGCTCGAGCGAAAGCTTTTGCGTTAGGCGAAACACGAGTCGGTTCCGCACATATCGCATACTGTGATAGACGCGGAAGAATTGAAGAATTTCGTCGACCGCCGCCTGCGCGTTGTCCGTTAGTTTGTAGAGGCTCAAGTCCTCTCGCGAAATCATCCCCCGCGCCAACAGGGCTCGCTCGGTGAAATCTTGAAACTGCCGCCAATAGTCGCCGCCGGGGGCGTCGAGCAGCACGACCGGCGCCATCTCCCGCTTGCCGGTCTGCAACAAGGTCAGCACCTCGAGCCCCTCGTCGAGCGTCCCGAATCCGCCCGGCAAAAGGCAGACTGCATCGCACTCTTTGACGAACATGAGCTTTCGCGTGAAAAAATATTTCATGTGCACCAACTTCGAGTCGCCGGCGATGATCGCGTTCGACTGCTGCTCGAAGGGGAGCATAATGTTCAGGCCCATCGAGTTCTCTCGCCCCGCCCCGACGTGCCCCGCCTCCATGATCCCGCTCGCTGCGCCCGTGACGACCAGCCAGCCCGCTTGGGCCATTGCCCGACCGAACTCGACGGCTTGCTGATAGGCGGGATCCGTAGGCCGCGTGCGGGCGGAGCCGAACACTGTCACCTTGCGACGCGAACGATACGGAGTGAAGACCTTGAAGGCGTATCTGAGCTCGCGGAGCGTGCGGCTGAGCAGCTTGAGATCGCCTTGCGTCGTTTGGTCGGAGGCCAGCTTGTCGGCCGTCTCGCGGATTTGCGAGATCAGCTCGGCGGCTCGTTCGCGATTGAGCGGCGTTAGCGGCGTCGCGGCCGTGGCCATGTCCGAGTTGGCGATCGAATCGGCCGCCTCGGGACCCTCGCCTCGTTTTACCGAGGGAATGGCGATGGCCTTACTTCGATCGGGCGGCAGCTTCGGATTTGTCGGAGCTGAGACGGGGCCATCCGCCGGCGCGCGATCGCCGCCGCCGGCGAACGAAGAAGAATCGGAATCGCTCACGCCTAGGCTCACAGAGAGTCGCGATGGCTATTTCAAGGAGGCGCAGTTGCCGCGGGGCAACGGCGCTTCCCATTCATTATAGCCCAAGCGGCGTAGGTCAGGCACCCTGTGCCTGACATGGCTGACGTGCGCCGGCGTCCGGCGCCCTGTGCTTGACAGGTGGGCCGATGCGACCGATGTGAATCAGTGGTATTTCGCACTGATCGCAGCGCCAATGCCATGGTGTCCGTCAGGCACGGAGTGCCTGACGGACGATTCAAGCCGAGGGGCGGCGAAAATGCTGATACGCCATCAGCACTTCGTAGAGGTCGTTGGAGACCGTAATCTCGTCGTTCTGGAAATCTCGCAGCCACGTTCGATTGCTCGCCACGGCGTCTGCGAGCAGGTGCATCACGTCGGACAGGGGCACGGTCACTGTGTTCTGCTTGACGGCCGAATGCATGACCGTGGCGGACGATTCCATTTGCGGACCGTGATAAACACGCAGGTGGCGCTGTGCCATAGAGGACGCTTCCTTACGTCGGAGGAACACTGACACGAACGGCCGATGTCGATCGGGAGCAATTGATCCCAGGACACGAACCCGTTCACTGGAGGCCCTGGCATCCCTGCCTCGCCTCCACAAAAACATATTCCGGCAGCCCTTGTATCGGCACGATCGGTCATGCAGGTTTGCTCGAAGTTGCTTAAGGGGCAATTTTGCATGGCAGCGATTCCGCCATCTTGGTCACCTTTTCAAACCGCCCCATTTATCGCGCGTCGGCCCTCGCGCAAGTCTGCCCCTGACTCATTTTCCAGCTAGCATCCGCAAGTTGATTCTTGACAGCACCTTGCAAGGCAGCTTAGATTTTCGCATAGAGCGGCTGCGTCCAGCGTGGCTTGCGTCGCGTTTTGGCAGCGCGGCCTCCTCGTCATCACGCGCGTCGACAAACAAGTCTCTTGCTTCGTTGGTCAGTCCGACAAGCCAAACGCAGTTCACATCGGCATGGGCTTTACGACCACCATCGATCTTGCGTCCGTTGCCCACGCCCTCGAAATGCCCTTGGGCCGCGTGGAGAACGTCGTCCGTTTGCTCGACGCCGGCAACACGGTGCCGTTCATCACTCGCTATCGCAAGGATCAAACCGGCGGTCTCGACGAAGAGCAAATTCGTCAAATCGAAGCTCGCGTAAGTCGGCTCCGGATGCTCGCCGAACGCAAGCAAACGATCCTCCGCTCGATCGAAGGTCAGGGCAAACTGACCCCGGAGTTGGCTAAAGCGATCGAGATGGCCAACAATCCGAAGCGGCTGGAAGATCTCTATCTGCCCTTCAAGCCGAAAAAGCAATCGTTGGCGACGGTGGCTCGCGAACGAAAGCTCGAGCCGCTGGCTCGCGAAATTCTCGAAGGCTCCGTCGCCGCCGCCGATTTAGACACGCGCATCAAGGATTTCATCGACCCGGACCATCAACTGACGACCGGCGCCGACGTCCTGCTGGGCGTGGGCCACATCATCGCCGAGGATTTCAGCGAGAAGGCCGAGCTTCGCGAACGCTTGCGGAAGATTTTCAAGCGGAGCGGAAAATTCGTCAGCGCGAAAACCGAGGTCGCCGAACAGCAGGGGAAAGAATTTCGCGACTATTTCGAATATAGCGAACAGCTTGGCAAAATTCCGCCCCATCGCACGCTGGCGATCAATCGGGGCGAGAAGGCCAAGATGCTTCGCGTGCGGATCGAGGCCGACCAACAGGAATTGCACCGCGCGGCCGAAGAACTGCTCGCGCCTCCGGAACACCCGCACGCCGATTTTATGAAGGGCTGTGCCCGCGATGCGTTGATGCGACTGGTGCTGCCAAGTCTCGAACGGGAGATTCGCCGCGAGCTAACGGAGCTGGCCGAAACGCACGCCGTCGGCGTGTTTGCCAAGAACCTCCGCAATTTGCTCTTGCAGCCGCCGATTCGGGGACGCCGCGTGTTGGCCGTCGACCCAGGATTCAAGAGCGGCTGCAAGTTGGCGGTGCTCGATGAATTCGGTGGCTTGCTCGATCACAGCGTCGTTCATTTGATCGGCAAGAGCGAACGCAAGGACGAAGCTCGCGCGAAGCTGATTGAATTGATCAAGAAGCACAACGTCACGGCGGCCGCGCTGGGCAACGGCGCCGCTTGTCGCGAGACGGAGGAAGTGCTTGCCGAACTGGTGGCCAACGAACTGAAGGACGATGGCGTCGCGTATGCGATCGTTAACGAGGCGGGCGCCAGCGTCTATTCGACCAGCCCGATCGGCCGCGAGGAATTTCCCGAGTACGACGCCACGCTCCGCGGCGCCATTTCGATCGGCCGGCGAATGCAGGACCCGCTGAGCGAATTGGTCAAGATCGACCCGGCCAATATCGGCGTCGGCCTGTATCAGCACGACGTGAAGGCCAAGCATTTGCGCACCTCGCTCGACGCGGTCGTCGAGTCGTGCGTCAACTATGTGGGCGTCGATCTCAATACGGCCAGCCCCGCGCTGCTGCGATACGTGTCGGGGCTGAATCAGCTCACGGCCCGGCGGCTTTACGACCATCGCTCGGCGAGTGGTCCGTTCAAGAGCCGAGAGCAACTCAAGGAAGTGGCCGGCTTTGGCGACGCGACGTTCGTGCAAGCAGCCGGGTTTCTGAGAATCTCCAATAGCGAGAATCCGCTGGACGGCACATGGATTCATCCCGAGAGCTACGAGGTGGCTCAGCGGGTGCTGGAAAAACTCGGCTCGACGCCGGCCCAACTCGTTGCGAAGGATGGGGTCGCCGATTTGGCTCAGAAGACCGCGGCGCTCAATCTCGACGAATTGGCGGCCGAGCTGAATGTCGGCCCCTTGCTGCTGAGAGATATTGTCGCGCAGCTCACTCGTCCCGGCCGAGACCCGCGCGAGGATTTACCGGCGCCGATATTCAAGCGCGGGATCCTCAAACTCGAGGACCTTTCGCAAGGGATGGAGCTATTCGGCTCGGTGCTGAATGTCGTCGACTTCGGCGCCTTTGTCGACATCGGGCTGCACGATAGCGGACTGGTGCACGTCAGCCAATTGTCGAACCGATTCATTCGCGATCCGCACGAGGTCGTCGCCGTCGGCGATATCGTCAAAGTTTGGGTGCTGGAAATCGACAAAAGCCGGCGCCGCGTGTCGCTGACGATGATGCCTCCAGGCAATCGCCGAAACGATGCTCCGCCCCGGCCAACGGGTGAATCGGCCGAAGGCGCAACCGAATCTCGAGGGCAACGTCCGCCGCGCGGAAAACGACCGCCGCGGCCGCCACGACCCGGACGTACCGATCAGCCGGTCGGAGTAGCCGGCGGCGCCACGCAACCTGTCGGCGCTGGAAGCGAAGAAGCGGCGCCAACGGACCAGCCGGTGGAAAATGCGGGGAGCCAACAACGCGGCGGACCACACAGTAGCGCGGGCAGCGGTGGCTCGGGCGGCAGTGGCTCGGGCAGCAGTGGCGCCCGTCCCGCCGCTCGTCCCGATGGGGGGCGTTCCGGTGGTGGCAGACCAGGCGACAATCGACAGGGGGGCAATCGATCCGCGGGCGGTGGCGGTGGTCCCAATCGACCACGGTTCGCCGGTAACCGATCCGGCGGTCCACCCCCGCCTCAATATCGGCCACCCAAACCTAAGCCGGCGCCCCTCGTTCCGCTGACCGACGGCATGAAAAAAGGCAAGGAGCCGCTCCGCACGTTCGGCGATCTGAAACAATTCTTCACCATCGGAACCGAGCCAGAAACACCGCCCCCACCAGCAACCAAGCCGGCCGCGAGTCAGCCAACTGCCAATCAAACGGCGCCCGCGCCAACCGAAGGACTAACAACGTCTTCGTCACTCCCGACTCCCGACTCACGTCTCCCGACTTCCCCCGCCGAGCCGGTCACCGTCCCCCCCGAGTCTCCGGGCGAATCCTCGACGTCCGAAGTCCCATCGAAGACCGACGAGTAGAATGCCGCATGGATTTCGAAGAGCGACTACAGCGAGCGGTGCAACGGGGCGCGAAGACGGCCGAGGCCAAGCGCCGTAGCGAGGTCGAGCAAGCGCTGACCGAAGAACAGCTCAAACGGCTGCATAGCCAGCATCGCCTCATGCTTTCCGAATATGTCGAGCGGTGCGTGGCCAAAGTGTCGCAATACTTTCCCGGGTTCCGGTTCGAATCAGTGGTCAGCGACCGCGGTTGGGGCGCGGCGGTGAATCGCGATGAATGGGATCGCGGGCCAGGCAGCCATTTCAGCCGGCTGGAAGTGGTCGTAGCGCCGTTCAATTCGGCCCATGTGCTGGAACTCAACGCGCGGGGCGCCGTCCACAATAAAGAAGTGTACAACCGGAGCTTCTATCAGCCGCTGCCGCAGTTCCAACTCGAGCGGTTTCAAGAGCTGGTGGACCTGTGGGTCCCCGAGTACGCGGAAATTTACGCCGCCCACCAGTAAAGGCGAGCGGGGAGCGTAAGCTCCCTATCCCAGATCCAACCGCGCCCTGAATCTCCGCGCCAACCAATCGACCCTTCACGTCGGTCGCGCCTACCTCAATCTTCCACCAGCGCGAGCTCGCGCAGGGCTCCGATCGCTGCCACCAGATCGTCGCGCGAAACGTCCTGCCACTCGGCCAGCTTATGCCGCAAGATGGCCAGCTTCATCGCTTCAAATGCATCGTGAAGATCGTCCGGCAGATCGGCAAGATTGGCAAACGGCCGAAACGGCTCGCGGGGGGCGCCGTTTTGCGACGGATCGGGCACATGGGCGCCGCCATCATCCCCGCCGCTAGCAAATGGCGGCTCATCCGCTTCGGCTTCATCCGACTCGGGGTCCGAAGACCGCCGCTGACGCTCGATGCGGGTCTCGACTGCGAACTCGCCATTCAGGGCCGCCCGATGGGCTCCGTCGCCATTGACGCCGGCGTCCACGCCACCGGCGTCTTCATCGAACTGATTAATGTCGGGCGATTCATCGGCATTCGGTTCGCCGTCGTTCAGCCCCAACGTCTCGGCCCGGCGACGTCGCATTTCCGCCACGGACCAATCGCTCTGCACGCCCCCTTCGAGCCACATTTCGGCGTCGTTCCAATCGACCGCCGCCTGAAAATGGCTCCAGAATAGATGCGGATACTGCTCGCGCCCCGCGTCGAACCGCTCGAACACCCGTCGCAGCCGACCGACATGCTGTCCGCTCACGCCGCCGACCCGCTCGCTCCAGGCCTCGTCGGAGTAGTCGGTCGCCGGCGCTCCGGCCACGATCAGCGCCTCGCGCCACTGGAGAATGATTCGCCCCTTCTCCCAATTCGTCGTGCTAATCAACCGGTTCCAGCGGCCCAAAAAGACGGCCGAGGCCTCATCCGCCACCACGGCTTGCAAGCTTGCTTCCGACATGCCAATCCTTGCTCTTAGAACATTAACCATCAACTCAATTCGAGTTCGTGATTCTACCAGAGCCGGCGAACGATTCTTGGCAGTGGTCGTCGACCTAGCGACTCCGAATACGTCGCGCCGCACGACATTCGAAAATCATCGGCGATTGCGACGTCGATCCAACGAAGCCCGGCCGAGGCCGAACGAGCGGCGCTGGGGAAAACTTGTTGGCCAACCTTGTGCGACGCGCCGGTGCGAGAGACAAAGAGCCGCGCACGAAGTAAGCGCTTTGCGATAATTCTCCGCTTACTTCGTGCGCGGCTCTACCCCGTTGTCGCCTCGCGCCGCGCGGTTTATAATGCCCGGCTTACGCCAGAGTTATTATGTGAACGAAGGAGGTCGATCGTGGCTATTCGCGTGGGAATCAACGGTTTTGGACGCATTGGGCGGCTCGTGTTTCGCAATCTGGCCTCGCGGCCCAGTGAATTCGAAGTCGTGGGCATCAACGATATCACCGACACCGCGATGCTGGCGACGCTGCTCAAATACGACAGCACCCATCGCCGCTTTCAAGGCACGGTCGAGTACGACGAGCACAACCTGATCGTCAACGGCCGCAAGATTCGGGCGACCAAAATCAAAGATCCCGCCGAGCTCCCTTGGGGCGAGCTGCAAGCCGACGTCGTCGTCGAGAGCACGGGCCTGTTCACCGCCCGATCGAAAGACGGCAAGCCGGGCTACGATACGCACCTCAAGGCTGGCGCGAAGAAAGTCGTGCTCAGCGCCCCAGCCAAAGACGGCGCCGATCTGACCTGCGTGCTGGGCGTCAACGACGACAAACTGACCGCCAGCATGAAATGCATCTCGAACGCGAGTTGCACGACCAACTGTCTGGCCCCCCTCGCCAAGGTGCTGCACGAAAAATTCGGCATCGAAAAAGGGCTGATGACCACGATCCACGCCTACACGAACGATCAGCGCGTGCAGGACCTGCCGCACGCCGACGCCTATCGTGCCCGGGCCGCCGCGCAGAACATCATTCCCACCACGACCGGGGCCGCGTCGGCCGTGGGCTTGGTGATCCCCGAGCTCAAAGGCAAGTTGACCGGCATCTCGCTTCGCGTGCCCGTGCCGACCGGCAGCGTCGTCGATCTGACGGTGATAACCAAGCGCAATACGACCAAGGAAGAGGTCAACGCGGCGATGAAAGCGGCGGCTGAAGGCCCACTGAAAGGAATCTTGGCCTATACCGAAGACCCGATCGTGTCGAGCGACATCATCGGCGATTCGCACAGCTCGATTTTCGCGGCCGACTGGACCGAAGTGCTCGACGGCAACTTCGTGAAGGTCATCAGTTGGTACGACAACGAATGGGGCTATAGCTGCCGCACGGTCGATCTGATTTCGAAGTTCGCGAAGCTATAGGGCGACCCGGAACATGGCCATGCGCAAGCAGGTCTTTCACGTGATCGTCGAGCGCGACGAGACCGGTTTTTACGTCGCCGAGTGCCCGGTCTTGAAGGCGTGCTACACGCAAGGCAAAACCTACGCCGAGGCGATCGAGAACATCAACGATGTGATTGCGCTTTGCTTGGCCGATCTAAGCGATCACAAGTTTACTTGAGCCCGATTAATTACCGCCGCTTAGCGATACGGCGACCATGTCGGCCTGGCTTTCGCCGATCGCGGCGGCGGGCTGATTGGCGGACTCGCGGCGTTGGATACCTCGGACGAGGGCTTGGGATGATCTTCGGCCGGTTGAGCGGATTTGGAAATCCGCCAATCACCGTCGTGCCCGTCGAGCTTTGCTGGTCGCGTATCCGCTAAACCAATGGGAACGTCTGCGGATTGCGGCGAATCGATCGGACCGGTCGCCGGCGCCCATTGCTGGAGCGGCGATGGCGCCGCCTTGTTCCAGGCCTGCGGCTCGCTCGCGGCGCCTTTTTTCAGATGCAATGGAAAATTGTCGTCGAACTTCCGGCCATCGGAGGTCGTCAACCGGACGTAGAGCTTCACGTCGTCGTGCTTGGGAGGCGCGTCGGGCCAGACCAATTCGAATCGAAGCGCTTTAACGAGCGACGTTTGCCGGTAATGGGCTGCCACCTCGGGCGCCGAAAAATCCCATCGTGCCACGCGCCGGTCTTCGCCTTCGGCCTGCGGGTCGATTACGACGATCGACACGTCGCCGGATGTTTCGAGAGGACGACCGGCGGCGTCGCGCGGCCCGAAAACCACGGTCAAGCCCTCGTTGCCCGGTTTGGTTCCAAAAGAGCTCGGGCCGGTCAGCCAGCGATTGATCGACAAATGCTCGATGTCCACCGATAGCGATGCGGGGCGGACGGCGCCGGAACGGGCCGCTTGGCTGTCGCCGCTCTTCAGACGCGGAGCATCTCCGCCGCCGGATGGCTCCGCGGGGGCGCCGTCGTCCCGCATAGCTGGTTTTTCGGCCGTCGGCTTGGTTAAGCCCGGCCCGCGATCGATGGGCGCCTTTTCCAAATGCGGCGTCGCATCCGTCGAAGGCTCGGCGGGAGTGCCCAAATCGATCTTCGGCATCACCGGCGTGGCGTCTCGCGAACGACCGATGGGGGGCGCGAGGTCGCCGTCGCCGATTCCCACGCCACCCTTTTTCAGCGCAAGATTCTCGCGGCGGCACGATTCGAGCGCAGTCTGCGATTGCTTGAGCTCGTCTTCGAGTTGGTAATTTTCGTCTTCCAACTCGCGATGCTCGCGCTCGATGAGCACTTGGTTGGGATTGGTGCGGCAGCCAGCCGCCACGAGCGCCAGAGCGCCGCAAAGAATCAGGCTCGATTTCATGATCGCCTCATGCGAAACAATCGCCTGCACATCCGCTGAATCCATTCAGCGGTATCTCTCAATCGTCAATTTCATTGCGAGGACAACGACGGACCGGGCGATTCTGTTGCATAAAGAACGAGTCGCCGCAGGCGTCCCTCCCCACCCCAACCCCGAATTCCATTTTTCGCCGGCTTGTTATCGATCCGCGAGGCCAGCCGCAGAACAGGGGGCTTACGCCGCCCCGCCCGCCATTAAGCCGGCGGCTTGACTTCCATATGCTCGATCACTTGATCGATCAATTTGTATTCCATCGCTTCATCGGCGGACATGAATCGATCGCGGTCGGTGTCTTGTTCCACTTTCTCGAGCGGATGCCCTGTGTGTTTGAGCAGAATCGCGTTGATCTTTCGCTTGATGTTCTTGAATTCCTTGGCGTGGATCATGATTTCCTCGGCGGTTCCTTCCATGCCGGCTAGCGGCTGGTGGATCATAATCCGCGCGTTGGGCAGGGCGCGGCGCTTACCCTTTGTGCCAGCGGTGAGCAGGATCGCTCCCATCGAAGCACATTGGCCGATGCAGTAGGTCGCCACGTCGCAGGTCACGAATTGCATCGTGTCGTAAATCGCCAGGCCCGCGGTCACGCTGCCGCCGGGGGAATTCAGATACAAGTGAATGTCCGACTTCGGATCGTCCGATTGCAAGAACAGCATTTGAGCGACGATTGAATTCGCGACTTCGTCGTTGATCGCCGAGCCTAAGAAGATGATTCGGTCCTTGAGAAGGCGACTGTAAATATCCATCGCCCGCTCTTCGCGGCCGCTTTTTTCGATGACATAAGGAATCAGTGGCATGACAAACTCTCAATATTTTTTTAGGGTATTAGATCGGCCGTGGCACGCTCGCTTGTTGGCTGCGCGACGTCAGGACCGATTGATGTTGGCAATTTTAGAAAGGTGTCGGATTTAGCCCTTATTTGTCGTCGTCGTCTTCGGCCTGCACCGGCGGCCGGGTAAGGATGTCGTCCACTAGGCCGTATTCCTTGGACTGAATCGCGGTCAGATAGCGATCGCGATCCGTGTCCTTGGCGATCCGCTCGATCGGTTGGCCCGTGTGCTTGGCCAAGATTTCGTTGAGTACCTCGCGGGTGCGGAGGATTTCGTCGGCCTGAATTTCAATGTCGGAAATCTGCCCGCCGACTTGGCCGTAAGGTTGATGGATCATCACCTTGGCGTGCGGCAAGGCGAAGCGTTTGCCCTTGGTCCCTCCGGCGAGCAATACGGCGCCGCCGCTGGCTGCCAATCCCACGCAATAGGTCGCGACCGGGCAGGTGAGGATCTGCATCGTGTCGTAGATCGCCATCGTCGCCGTGACGCTGCCCCCCGGCGAATTGACGTAGAAGTGGATGTCCTTGCGGCGATTTTCGCTTTGCAGGTACAGCAACTTCATCACGACTTCGTTCGCGTTGCCGTCATAAATTTCGCCTTGCAAGAGGATGATTCGATTTTCGAGCAGCAAGTCGCCGAGCGTAAGCTGGCGTTGCCGCTGATAATCGCGAGACGCGGACTGGGCGTCGACCACGATATTCGTGGGAGAGCCGCCCCGAGGGGTGAACTGAGAGTGATTCATTGCGGTTTCATTCCGTTACAAATGTCCAATGATCCGTGAAGCGATTTCCGAGAACCAGGAGCCAAGCGATTGCGGAACGCATACTGGGCGCGGTGATTGTCCTCTTCCCATCGAAGAGAAATGAACGTGCGCGCTCGATGCTTGCCGGCCCTCACCCCGGACCTCTCCTGGAGAGAGAGAGAGGGAGTGACGAGGCGGTCCTGTCATCGAAGTATTCTACGCGCGCTGGTCCATTCCGCGTAGCGGCTTGGCTTCGCCCGCATGTTTGGCTTCGGGAATCTCCGTTTCCTCTTCCTCTTCGCCGCCAGCCGACAGGTCGAGCGATTCGACGTCGGACTTTTGGGGCACGAAGGGCGCATCCTTGAAACTGGCCTTGGACAAGATTAATTCGATGGTCTTGTTTTCGATGATCTGATTCCGCAGGACATCCATTAAATCCTGCCGCTCGAGCTTCGCCCGTACCCGACGAACGCTCTCGCCGCTCTGATCTGCGATGAGCCGAATTTCGTGATCGTAATCCTCCGGCGAGTCCTCGATGTTTTCTTCTTCGGCGATCCGCTCGAGGATGAAGTGCTCCTTGAGCGCCCGCGCCGTGTTGTCCATGCTCGATTGGCGAAGCCGATTTTCCAGCGCGACGATTTCCTCGTCGGCGAAACCACTGCGACGCCATTCGAGCTTCGCTCGCTCGAGCTCGCGCTTGCTTTGGCGGCGGAGCATTTCGGGCGGGAGCTCCCAATCGGCGGCGGCGGTCAGCAAGGCGGTCACCTGCTGACGGACTCGCTGCTGCTGGTGGTAGACCAACTGCCGCTGAAGATTCTGCTTAACGACGTCGCGCAGATCCCCTTCGGAGTCGAAATCGCCCCATTCCTTGAGTAGCTCGGGAGTCAGTTCGGGCAGATTCAATTTCTTGACTTCGAGGACATGGAATTCGGCCTGGATTGGCTTGCCGCGGACATGTTCGTTGGCGGCCGCATCGGACATTTCCACGGTCAGCGTTTTCGTTTGCCCTGCTTCGACGCCGGCCATCGCCTGGGCGAAATTATCCACTCGACCGTCGCGAAGATTCAACGTGGCGCCCAAGCGAATCGTCCGCTCCATCGCCTCGGACAGAGTCGTATCGCCATCCTTGAACGAGATCGTGGCGGTGACGAAATCGCCTGCCTGAGCAGGACCCTCAAACGGCGTCAATCGAGTGCGCGAGGCCATGACCCGCTTCAGCTCTTGGTCCACGTCGGCCGGCGAGTAATCGCGCGTCGGACGCTCGATCGTCAGGCCTTGCCACTTCGGCAGATCGAACTCGGGCCGCACTTCCAAATCGAACTCGAACGTCATCGGCCCTTCGTCGGGCAGCTCGACGGCCGTCGGATCGAAGTCGGGCTCGCTGATCGCGGCCAGCTTTTGGTCCTCGGTCACCTGGCTCAAGCTATCCATCAGAAGCGAGCCCTTCACCTGATCGGCGACGTCCTTGCGAAACCGGTGCTCGACCAATTTCCGCGGCGCGCGACCGGCCCGAAAGCCGGGCACGTTGGCCGACGGCATTAGTTCCTTGAACGCTTTGTCGAAATATCGCTCGACGTCCTCGCGCGGGACCGTGACAGTGATGTGCCGTTGGCAGGCGCCGGGACGATCGATTTTCACGTCGAGATTGAGCGGAATCCGCTCTTCCTCGGCGGCGTCCCCCTCCGCATCGGCATCCAAATCGGCGTCAGTTTGAGCGGTCAACTCGTCGTCTTCTTTGAGATCTTCAGCAGACATGGGATCCTAACAGGCGAAGCTTCCAAAAATTGAATTGCGAATTCGACGCGCCGGTCAGCGCTGCAACTGGTTACGCCAGTCGAAACGCGGCTTTTTCACCGGTGCGGGTGGCCCGATACCACGAGATTCCCTTGCCAAAAGCGGGTGATGGGGTTCGAACCCACGACAACGACGTTGGCAACGTCGTGCTCTACCAACTGAGCTACACCCGCGATCAATACGACCGGTCCGCAGCGATATCGTCGAGCGAAAAGGCAATCCGTGACAACCGTCCTGGGTCGTCGCCGGAAGAATGGACCCGCTCCGAAGATATGACTGCAATTTAGGGGATTATAGACCGACCGCAACTGCTTGCAAGGGCAATTGGTTACATCAAATACCGCGGCTCTGGCGGTGCTACCTGCGCGGATTAACAGCCTAAATAGCCAGCCGGCCGCTCGTCAAGTACCCGTGACGCGCCTTGGTCTTCGCATCTCGCAAGCTTTCTTGATCCCCATCCTACGTCGCGGCGTCATCGCCTTGCCCATTCGACATCCGCGATTTCAGCGGTTATAGATGTACTATCTTGCCTATTGTTCGGATCGCGGAGAAGTTAGCCTATGTCCCGCCTAATTCGTCATCGTCGCTTGAACTGGGCAAAGCTCGTAACTGGCGTCGCGACGGTGCTGCTAGCAACCGCGATGCCTGCACTTGCCCAGCGCGGTACACGCCTGCAACAGCGAATCCGCGAGCAACAAGAAGCGGCGGCCAAGGAGCGTGGCGACAAGAACAACGGCCCCGATTCCGACGGCCCCGCGGACGATAAGCTTCGCCCCAATCCGAACGAGCCGGCGATCCTGGCTTGGACCGACCGGCTCGAGGCCTTCGTTCCCGCCTCAGCCGTCGGTTACCAAAAGCAGCAGATCGACGAGCTTCGTAAGGCAACCGACGCGGTCGACCAATGGGCCATTCAATTGACTCGGTTCGACGACAAAATCCGCCGCTTGGAAATGCTGCACGCGGTCGGCGTGCTTCTCGACGTCAAAGACCGGGTCGATCGTCTGCTCGACCGCACACTGCAAGCCCGTGTCGGTTTCGCCGCGCTCGACGCCGCGAGCCGCCACACGGCCCTCATGAATTACTTGGCGACCACGGCCGGGCTGATCGATCTTTCCGGCCGGCTGCGATACACGTCGTTCGACGCGCTCAGCTTCGCCGAAGAAGAAGTGGTCGAAATTCCCGTCCTCCGCGATCAATTGCTCGACAACCTGATCCGCCGCCATAGCGCGATCGGCGCCGCCGTCGTTATTGAGGTCCTGTTCGATCAACCGGCCGACGACACGCCGGCCGCCAAAGCCGTCGGCAATCGGCTGAAGCAAAAAGTGCTCGACCTAGTCTCCGCGAGTGGCAATATGGAGCTCGTGCCGCAGTTGGCCCGATTCGCCCGCGATTTCAATACACCGCCCAGTCTGCTGCTGGCCACGGCGGAGACGCTCCGCCAGATCGGCTTGCCGCAGGACCTGCGGCCCGGTCAAGATCCGAAGGCGCCCACGCCAGCGATCACTGCCAAACAGTTGCTGGAACTACTGGGCCACGTGACGCCGCAGCAGTGGCAACCGGCGGAGCAATCGCGCTTGGCCGATGTCACCAAATGGCTCGAGCAACGGGCGAAGACCGGACTGGTCGGCGATAAGCTGCGCCTCGGCCGGTTCGACGTCGAACCGGGCGATTGGCTCCTGATGCGCAATCCGTCTCCTTACAATCTATTCACCGATCTTTCACCGGGACTGTTTACGCACGTGGGCGTGGTCACGACCGAAACGGGCGCCGATGGGATTCGCCGCATGGTACTCGTCGATCTGCCCGAGCGGGGAACCACGATCCCGGCGACCAATGTCGATGCGTTTGTCGATCGCAGTTTGAACTACGTGTTCCTTCGTCATCCGGATGCCGATGTGGCCCAAAAGATGGGCGCGGCGGCGGCGACGCTGATCGGCGCCCCGAGCGAGTTCGATCTCAACTTCCGCACCGAACGGGTCGAGGCCCTCAAGGGAAAGCCGCTCGCCGGCGCGACGATCCACACCTATTGCGCGGGCTTTCTGCTGCTCTGCGCTCAAGAGTCGGGGCTCGCGCGCGAGGAGTTTTTCCCGATTCCCGAGGCCCCAGCCGGCGGCCACACGCAAGAGAATCTGGCCAAGCTCGGGCTGACGTTCGGCGACAAGTTCATCTCTCCCACGGGCGCCCTGTTCTCGACCCAGCTGCAACTCGTCGGCCGCCGCGAGCCGATGTACAACGCCCAGCGGGAAATCGAAGAGGCGATCTACGACCACTTCGCCGCGGGCCTGAAAGTGAACGTCCTGCATCCGACGCCGAGCCTGGGCCAATCGCTAAGGCAAAAGCTAGCCGAGGCGTCGAAGTTGAACCCGCTGCTAGCCGAGGCGCTGGCCAATGCCAACGGCGTGGACAAGAGCATGGACCTGGTCGCCGGCGCCAAAGCGGCGGCCGTGGTTGAGACGCTGGACGAAGTCGCTTACGGCGCTAGCGGCGAATATATGCTCGCCCGCCGCGCGGTGGTCGACGGCCCGTCGCCCCCGCCGGAAGCCGCGGCCACGGCCAGCGAGCGAACCAAACTCGCTGAACTCCGCGCCCGCCACGCCCGCCTAGCACAGCTCTGGGACAAAGAGCAACTCTCCCCGCGCGCCCTTCGTGTGGAGCTGGTCAACTACTACATCGCGCAAGGCAAGAGCCAGATCGACGCCAGATTCTTCGGGCCGGCGAAGCCGTAGAGACTAAGGACGTTTTCCATCAGTCAAAGATGCCGTCTTCGTTCAGCTTACGCGTGCAGCGATCGATCAAAGCGTTTACGTCAAGTGACCTGGCAAGCCCTCGGTCGGCCTGGTCAATCCCGATGGCCACGTCGGCGAGTTGTTGCTTTTCTCGAGCCTTCAGCTCCCTGAATACACGGAGTGCATCAAGTAGGATTTCGTCTTCCGATTCATACTTGTTGCTGCTCATCAGCTCTTTGACGAGCTTTTCTACATCGGGCGGAATTGATAACTCATGGATTTTGCCTTATGAACGGAGTTCGACTGATTCTTCTAGTCTCTCCCCATACTTGTCGAGAAGCGATTGTCTGTCGGCGGGCTCGAATAGCGACCCATCGCAGCGTAGACTGATAGTCAGTTCGCCCGCGTATTCGGTGATGGCGATTGCGCCGCGGGTTAGGGGGCGGACGGGCGGGACGGCGGCGACGGTTTGCAAGATCGCGCCGCCGCAGGTGAGTCGGCCTTCGGTTCGCGGCAGTGCGTCGCGTGCGAAGACGCGGCCCAAGTTGCTGTGAACCATGGTCGCCAGCGATCGCTTGCGGCTTAACGCCCAGGGGAGAATTCCCAGATCTCGGGCAATCCCCAGGCCGTCGAGGAAATGCCGCGCCGAGTTTTGCTCGCGGATCTGGCGGACTTGCCGGTGGATCGACGCGAGGGCCGCCCGCCGATCGCGGCACTGCTGGGGCGTGAGCGAGACGAACGCGAAACTGATTCGATTCGCCGCCGGCATCGCGCGGTCCATTCGGCGGCGCAAGTTGATCGGCACGTTCAGCCATATGCGCCCGCGCGAGCTAGCGTGAGAACCATCGTTCCAGTTGGAGATCGCGAGAAACATGTCGCGCAGCAGCAGGTCGTTCAGCGAGGCGCCGGCCGCGGTGGAAATATGTTTAAGCGACTGGACGCGCTCGGCGCTGAGCGTCGTCACGGAGAAATCCAAAATCGGTGGCGCGAGCGGAAGCGAATCGCTGGGCACGTTCGCGGGCGCCGAAAGCACCGTCGGCCGTCGGCCGACCGCCCGGGACCAATGCTTTGCGGTCCCCCAGGCTTCGGCTAGCGGGCTCCACCGCGATCGCGAGCCCGCGTGCGGCTTACTGAAATCGCCGCGACTCGCGAGCGATTTCGGGTCGAGGGCGCCGAGCGTCTCTCCCAATGGCTTGCCGCCATGCGCATCGGCATAGCAGATTAACAAGTCTTCGATAAATTTGATTGCGGCGATTCCGTCGCAACAGGCATGATGGAATTGCAGCAGCACGCGAGTTTGGCCGTCGCCGGTGCGCACCCAGACGCGCAGCCCCGCCTCTTGCCGCAGATCGATGTATTCGCCCCCCGGATGCGCGATCGGCTGCCGCGCATCGTCCCAGTCGAGCCAAGCCAATTGCGCCGCGCAGGGAATCCAGGTTGGCCGCGCGGCGCCGTCGTCGATCGACGCCCGAAGCATGGGATGCCGGTCGACGGCCCCGGCGAGCGCGGCAGTGAATAGTCCGCGATCCAACTCGCCGCGGAATTGCAGGTCGACCGGAAACGTCATCGGGTAACTTGGACAATCGTCCAACAAGTAATAGTACTCGAAGGGCGTAATCGGCAAAGGGAACGGCACGGGCGAGCGAGCCCTCCTTAGGCCATCAATCATTATCAATCTTTATTGGTCAGAGCCAGTTGCAACCAGCCCTCGGCGATCGAGACGGCCGTCACGCGCATACCGGCCGGCGGCGCAAGCGGAACGCCCCCGCTGGTTGGCTTTCGCGACGGTTGGTCGGGACCTTCGGACGACCACGAAATTCGCTCGGGCAAGGCGCGATTAAACGACCGCCGCAGTCCGACGCCCAAAGCCTGTTGCCGGCCGCTCAGAATGTTTTGGTCGGAGAGCTCTTCGGCGACCAATTGGGTCCGAAAGCCGCCATCGCGGATGAAGTGCAGTTGCCCCGATTCGAGCAGCGGCGTGAACACCGCCTCGGCCGTCATCGCCGGATAGCGCACGCCAGCCGACTCCAGACCGAGCACGTGAAAGCGGAGCGCGATCCGGCCGTCGGCCAATTCAACATCGCACGGCTTGTCCGCGAATTGGAGCGACCGGGCCGGTTGGCTGGGGCCAGTGTGAGACGGGTCGTCCGCCGGGCGGCCCAGTCGCTGCGCCAATTGGTCCTCCGACAGATTCTTCCCACCAATTGAAGCGGTGAGGAATTGCTCGATGGCGGCGGCGTCCGCGCTGAAAATCAGTCCGCCGCGCGAGTCAAATCGCGGCGCGGGCGCCGCGAATTGGCCGGAACGAGTCCAGCGCCATTCGCCGTAAATTCCGGCGCGGTCGGAATGGAAATGGGCCACCGGAGGCGCGAGTGACGCGCGCGTGAACGGATCGCGAAAGTTCGTCCAAAAGATTTGGTTCACGCGCGAAATGGCCGCCGCCCCTTCGACATCCAGTTGCGAAGCGAGTGAACGACTGGCCTCGGCGGCGCTTTGCCGCTCCGCGTCGGGGCGACTGCCATACGTGCGATTGACGGCGATTCGCCGCCGCAGCGGACCGCCCGCGACGACGATTTGATCGTAAATGATTTTCGTGTTACCGCTGGCGACGCTCGGCTGAGCGGCCAGCCCGAAGCAATCCAGCGCGAACAGTTGCTCGCCGCGCAGGTCGGTCACCGCATGGCTGTTCACGGTCGTGCCGCTGCTCGTGGCTGTCGTCGTCGCGACGGAATTGCCAACGAATCGCAACCACCAACGAGCAGAATCGGCCGACGCGACCGTTTCGATCGCAATGCTGCCCTTGAGCCGGCCGACGCCGACCGTCGGCGATCCGACATAGATTCCATTGATCCGATAGGGCTCGTCGATCCTGGACGACAGCATCGAACTCAATAGTGACGCATCGGCGCGGAGCGTGATGTCGGGACCGGCCAGCGCATGGCGGATCGCCGCCGTCAATTGCGGCGCGTCGCCCAAACGCTCGCGGGCGACGACGGCCTCCGCAATTTTGTTTCGCACCGCCTGTGTGTCGCGTTTCGAATCGGCCAGCAGCCCGGCAAGTTCATTCCATTCCACGGCATATCGCTGGTCCGACTGATGGGCTGCCTCGGCCCGCGCGCGAGCGATGCACGTTCGGACGGCCTCCGAAGCATCGACGAGTTTGGGCGCCGGCCAAGTTTCGATCGCGCTTTCCCAACGAATCTCGATCTCATCGAGCTCGGCTGGGTCGAGCGGTTCGGTCGAGCCGACTTGCCGCGTTTTGTCCCAAAGCAGATAGTCTCGCCAATTGAATTCGGCCCCACCGAGGGAACGAAGCAGCGGTCGCATAATATCGAGCCGGAAGAGCATCGTCTTGCGCGCTGCGGCAACGTCCGCCGCCACGATCGGCGAGAACCGCTCGGCCTGTCGCCGGCAGGCAGCGGCGAGTCCATCGATGGAAGTGTCCACAAGGTCGTCTTTCGCGACTCGCGGCGCCACCGCCGGCGGCGCATTGCGGGGCACGCGCTTAACCGGCGGTGGCGAAGTCGGCGCCGGCGTCTTGCGAACCCGCGATGGTCGAACATCGGCCCCATGCGTTTCCCCCCGCAACGTCAGGCAGCACAGAGCGATCGCGATGCCCCGCACAGCGTATGATAGCATCCGCCGCGCAAAACCCGCGAGCCAAGTCGGTTTCAATTCGCACATCGAACATCTCCCAGTCAGTACCCAACTAGCACTCGTCACTGCCGCTGTCTTCACCCGCCACCCGCCACGCTTTTCACTCGTATGCAATCGCCGTCGCCAAATCCAACCGCGCCGCCTTCGCCCCCGGCGACCAACCGGCCACCAGCGCCACTAGCAAGCATCCCAGCGTGTTGGCCGTCAGCAAGGGGAAATGAAATTTGAACGGCACGGGATGTCCCAATAGCGGCTCATTGCAAAAGTGAATGACCAGCGCCGTCACGACGCCCGCGGCTGTGCCCAGCACGATACCGAGGATCCCTAACAATAATGACTCGCAGAGCACGACTTTGCGAACTTGCCGCCGCGTCATTCCCAAGATTCGCAGCAGTCCCAGCTCGCCGGTCTGCTCCAGCACGTTCATCGTCAAGGCATTGGCCACGGCCGCGCAGCCGACGACGAATCCCACGGCCAACAGGCCCCATAGAGCTCCCACGATTCCACGAATCAGCCGATCCAGCCGCTCGCGCGCCTCGGCGAACGAGCGGATCACGAGTTGGTTCCGGTTCGCCAGCGGCCGAAGCGATTCGAGTAGCGACTCGGCCGACGTGTTGGCGCTCGCCCGCACAAAATAGACCGCTGGGGGGCCGAGTTCGATCATCTTGGCCGCCGCGCCTCGATCCAGATAGACGATCAACCCGCCCGCAAAATAATCGTTGGCGATCGCGGCGACGGGCAGCGACAGCGAGCGACCGCCAAGCTCCAGGCGCAAGGGGTCGCCCACGCTCAGCCCCAGTTTATGGGCTAAAACGCCGCCAATCACCGCCTCGCCCGCCTGAAGCCGCAGCGCGCAATTTTCCGCGCTTCCCGCGATGATCGACCACGGCAACTCATCGCCGGGCACGAAATCCCGCACGATGCAATCGACCGGCATGGCGCCCGCGCGGGCCGCCATGAATTGCAGTTCGACGACGCCGGCCACTCCCGATCGAGCAAGAATCTGTTCGCGAAAATCGATGCGATCTTCGCTCGTGGCGGCCGTGTCGTGAACCCGTGGATCGTGAATCGAGACATCGTTCGATAGCCAGCGACGATGCCAATCGTGGACATCGTCGACGTTGTTGACGATCGAGTTGCCCATCCCCAGGCCGGCATTGACGGCGACCACGAGGACTCCGGCCGTCAGCCCGGTGCGAATTCGACGCTCCAATAGCTGTGCGGTGGCCAGATCGGATTCGAGTGGCCACCACGGGCAAAGCAACTTGGCGGCGCCGCGAGCCACCGGCCCGATCATCGCCGGAATAATCACGATAAACGCCAGTAGCAACAGCAGCCCCGCCGGAATCGCCATTTCAACAGGCAATCGGGTCGTCATCACGAGCAGCATTAGCCCAACGGCGACCACCATGATCAGTGACCCGCCGACGGTGGCCCAGAGTGGCAATCCTTCGGCTCGGCGTGGCTCGGCGCCGGTCATCGCCTCGCGCGGCGAGACATGCCGCGATTGCAGCGCGGGCACGATCGCCGCGATGCCCGCGACGAGTGGACCGGCGAGCATCGCCCAACCGATCGTCCGATAGCTGATCTCCCCGGTATCGCCATGCGAATCGAGCAGCCGCTGCATCGCCTGACCCAGCCCGCGTCCGATCAACAGCCCAAGCGGGATGCCGAGGATCGACCCCATTAGGCCCAGCGCGGCGCCCTCGGTCAGATGCAGCGCCACAAGCTGGCGTTGCGTCGCGCCGAGGACTCGCAACACGGCGATTTCGCGGCGGCGCTCGGCGAAGTTCATGCGTAGGGTATTGAGAATGATGAACGTGGCCATGGCCAGCGACAGCGCGCCCGAGAACCGCAGAGCCAACTCCGTCGAACGCAGCACTGTATCGGCCAGCTGGGATTGCTGACCGGTATTTTGCACTTGAAGCGTCGTCGGCATCCGATCGCGAAGCGCCGACTCGACGCGCGGTCGACCGTCGGCCGAATCGAGCAGCACCCGCACGCGGTCCACGCTGCCGCCTAGATCGAAGTACCGATCGATGTCCGCCAGCGGCAACGCGCCGCTCGCCCCGGGACTCAGCGCGCTCAGGGCGCTGGATTCCACCAGACCGACGACCGTCATCGTGCGCGGGCCGCGACGGGTCAGCAGCGTCAACGAGTCCCCCAGCTTGACGCCCAAATCGTTCGCCATGTCGGCCGCCAGCGTCGCCTCGTTGGCCTCACGGCAATAGCGGCCAGCGACGAGCGGCAGCGTCTCCCAGGCCGCCGATTGCTGGAGCGGCAAGCCGACGACGATCGACTTCATGCGCTGGCCGTGCGCGCGGAGCAATGTCGCTCGCGACGTCACCGAATAACTGCCAGCTATTCCCGGAATACCATCGAGGTTCGGTCGACGGCTCGCGTCGATTCGACCCCCTTCCGTTGAAATAATGTCCACCGCCGGCGGACCCTCGACAAGTGCTTGCAGACTTCGATCGGCGGAGCGAACGCTATTTTGCGCCACCGCCGTGCCCAGCACGGCCGCGACCGCGATCGCCACGCTCAGCGCCGAAAGGATTGTGCGGGCCGGCCGCTGCAGCCACTGATGCACGATGAGATCGAGCAGATTCATCGCCCCTCCTCGGCCGGCGAAAAAGTCGCCGACGACTCATCGGCCGGGGCGCCGTCGACGATCCGGCCGTCGCTCATCACCACGATGCGATCGGCGCGCCGAGCCAGATTGGCGTCGTGCGTGACCATCACGATCGTCTGACCACCATCGGCGCAGGTCCGCAATAGTTCGATGATCCGCTGAGCGTTGCTACTGTCCAACGCGCCGGTCGGCTCATCGGCGAAGATGACCGCGGGATGAATCAAGAGTGCCCGGGCGATCGCGGCCCGTTGTTGCTCGCCGCCGGACATCTCGTGCGGAAAATGGTCGGCGCGGTGAGCGAGCCCGACTTGCTCGAGGGCGGCTTTCGCTCGCGGCAATGCGGCGCGGCGAGCCAGGCCATCGATTCGCAGCGGCAGCGCGACGTTCTCCGCCGCCGAAAGTGTCGGCAGCAAATTGATCTTTTGAAACACGAAGCCGATGCGGCGGCGGCGAATCAAACTGCGAGCCGTGTCGGACAATCCACCCAGGTCTTGCGAATCGAGCAACACTTGGCCCGTGGTCGGCGTGTCGATGGCGCCGAGCACTTGCAGCAGCGTACTCTTGCCGCACCCGGACGGACCCATGATGGCAATGAATTCACCAGTGGCGACGTCGAGGTCCACATCGAGCAAGGCCTGGACTTGAACCGGCCCGGCGCCATACTGCTTGCAGACTTTGCGGGCGGAGAGGATCGGCATGTGAAGGCACGAGCGGACGCAACGGGAGTCGATATCGATCGCGATGGCCGTACCAGTTGCGCGACCGCGGGACGACTCGTACTGCTAGCGCCCCTGGAACCCTCCATTTCCTGGCGCCAGTCGATCTGCCGGTGGCTCCGTAAGAATGAAACGCTGGGGCGCCTCACCATCGTTCGGCCAGTCCGCGGGCATAGGCGGTGATACATCAAAACCGGGCAAAATGGAAGATGGCGGTGGAAGATGGCGCCGGTCTCGCGATCCGACAAAAAAGGGCGTCCGAGCGTCGCAGATCGATGGGGCCGAGTGTATTGTAGACATACGGCCATCATATTTTCGCGTGTGCAGGGCGCCCATGATCATTGGTTCAATGCGATTCGGGCTGCCACTCCTGTTGCTGCTCGCAACGATCGGCGATCGAGTCCTGGCCGCCGACAGCGATCGACTATTGTCGCATGCGCCGAGCAATACATGCCTGGCCATCTATGCCGACAACGCCGCCGCAGCCTGCACCGCGTTTAAGGCGAGCCGCTTGGGCCGTGTGTTGACCGGGCCGGATTTCAAACCGCTGATCGCCGACCTGGATAACTCGAATCGCGCGAGCGCGCTGAATTTGAAGCCGGCGCTGGGTTTCGACTGGAAGGAACTTTCTCGCGCGGAGGGGCCCGCGACTTTGATAGCGATTCCACTCACCGACCGTTCGCTAGGGCTGGCTTTCTTGTTTTCATCGCGGGCGCCGAGCGATCAGTTTCCTGAAATCCTAAACGCAGCCGAGAAATCATTTCTCGATCGAGGATTTACGAAAACCGCGAGTCCGCGAAACGGGGCAAAACTGTGGGTCTTTACGCCGCCGCCGGCGCGGCGGTCGGAACCGAGCCGAGTGATCTTCGTCGCGGGCCAGGTCTGCGGCGTGGCGACTTCGTTGGCCGCGACCGATGCCGTGCTGAACGTCACGGATCGCGGCTCGCTGGCGAGCGACCCCGATTTCGGGGCGAGACCTGTCAGCGAGTCCTCGGACAAGCTCAACCCGGCCAGCATCCGGCTGTTTGCTCGGCCGTTCGAATTTTGGGAACTCGCCCGCGACTACGACTCAAAGACCAAACCGGCGGCGAAAGATCCAGTAGAGGCTGCGAAGCGTTTGGGATTCACGGCCATCAAAGCGATCGCCGCAACGTTCGACCCGGTCGCGACGAGCAGCCGCGAGTGGGAATTGCATGCGAGGCTGTTAGTGGCCCGCCCGTTTCGCAAGGGAATGCGGCTTCTGAGTCTGGACCCGGGAGCGCTTCCGCCCTTGCCGGCGTGGCTGGACGCCGACTTCATTGGCGCATGGCAATTCCGGGCGGACTTCGCAGCCGCGATGAGCGGATTGGGCAATCTGTACGACGAGGCGAATCAGCCCGGTCCCGATGGCGAAGGGCTTTTTGACGATGTGCTCAACGGCTTGCGCGACGATCCCGAGGGCGTTCGCGTCGACTTGCGCAAGGACGTCTTTCAGTTCCTGGGACCGGATGCGATTCGCGTCGATCATGAAGAGGATTGGATGTTTTCGATTGCCTTACGCAATCAACCGAAAGTGCTCGCGGCCCTGACGCGATTTTATCGGGGCGACAAGCGAGTCTCGCACGAGCGAATCGCGGGGCACGACCTGTGGACCGTCGGGCGAGGCGAGTCGCTCTTCGTCGAGGGCGAAAACTCGTCGGCGGTCTCGATTCGGGCGATCGCGGTCGGCGGAGACCGCGCATTGCTGAGCGTCTCGCCGGAGCGACTTCGGGCGGCCCTTCAGCCGGATGGCAAAGCGGCCCGCGCCAGCGACGACGCACCGTGGAAGCAGCTCGGCGCGGATCTCGACAACCAAGTCGACCCAAGAACGGCGGCGCGGGGCCTAATGCGACTCGACCGACTGCTCGAGCCCAGCTATCGACACGCCGCCAGTTCGCGACCGGCTGACGAGGGCGATCCGTCGACGATGGTTTGGCGCCGGGTCCTAGTGGGCTCCAGTTCCAACCCGCCGAATGCCGCCATCGCCAAGTTGCCGAAATTCGACCGGCTGCGAGAAGCCTTTCCTCGCAGCGGCGCCACCGTCTCGATCGTCGACGAAGGATTCGACATTCGGATGATCGGACGGCCCGACGAGGCCCTGAAATAAACGGGCCGCGACTTTGGAGTGGCGAGTGGCGAATGGCGAATGTGACTCGTCGTCCATCCGGCGCCGCGACTCGTCAAAACTCGGATTATTCATAACGTCGTCCGCTCGCTGGCTCTCTCGCCACTCGCCTCGTCGCACTTCGCCTTGATTCGCCCGGCCATGCGTTTATACTGACGTGTTTCGTGTTTCCCATCGTAACCGTCCGGAGCGTCGTCATGCGTACCCGTCCCCGAACCGCGCGAACCATGTTGCTCAAGGCTCGCCGCTGCCCGAAGTGTAATGCCACGTTGCATCCGCAGCGCAAACGCTGCAAGAAGTGCAGCAAGGATTTGAGGTAGCCGCGATCCCAAGGAGCGTATTTTGTCGATCGCTGGCCTTGCGACGCCGAAAAAACTGTACAAACGCTATTGACTGTGAACACCCGTATATTATGATGCGCGATACAGGGCGGCGAATTGCTGCCTATCGCGTCATCATTATCGGGAGCTGGCCATGATCGATACGGATCAACTTACCAAACGGCAAAAGTCGGTCTACGAATTCATTCGCGACAAAATCCGCAATCGGGGCTACGGCCCCACGGTTCGCGAAATCGGCCTGCAATTCGACATCAGCTCGCCCAACGGCGTGATGTGCCATCTCAAGGCGCTCGAGAAAAAAGGGCTCATCACCCGCGAGCCGAACATGTCCCGGGCCATTCAATTGTCGCAGGAACCGGCCGACGAGCGTGGCCTACCGCTGGCCGGGCGAATCGCCGCCGGCGTGATGCACGAAGCGATCGAGCAGACCGAGCGGGTCGACTTCGACGCGATGTTCAGCAAGAAGACCATGTTCGTGCTCGAAGTCAGTGGCGACTCGATGATCGACGCCCAAATCGCCGATGGCGACTTCGTCGTGATTCGCAAGCAGCGAACGGCCCAACCGGGACAGATCGTCGTCGCGCAGACCGAAGACGGCGAAGCGACGCTGAAGCGCTGGTATCCGGAGGCGAATCGAATCCGCCTACAACCGGCCAATGCGAGCATGAAGCCGATCTACGTGAAAGACGCCCGGGTACTCGGCGTGGTGGCAGGCGTAGTGCGCAAGGTGACTTGATGCCCAGCCTACGCTTGGCGGCTTAGCCGATCGCCGGATCGACTCCGGCGCTTCGCATTTTCTGGCGGGCTCGCGAAAGAGTCGGTCCGATGCTGTTTTCCGGCATGCCCACCAGCGTGCTGATCTCTTGGTAGCTTTTGCCTTCCAAGTGATACATCCGCACGACGTCCGCCTCCGGCCGCTCGAGCTCTTCCATCAATCGGGCGACTTGCTCCCGGTCGTGCAATCGATCGATCGAGCCGGAATTGCGATTGTCGTCGGCCGCGGGGTCGACTCCCGCATCGCTCAGTCGAGCGGCCGATTTGCGCTTGAGGAGTTGATGAACGACCGCGCGACGACTCACCACGGTGAGATAGGTCGCCAAGCTGCTCTCGCCGCGAAAGTGCCGCAGCACGGAGAAATCGTCCCGCACCAACGTCAAGAAAACTTCGCCGCAGAGGTCTTCGCGATCTTCCGGCGCCAAGCGAATGGATCGCGATTGGGCCGAATGATCGATCACGTGGATCACGAGGCCCATGTACCGGTCGACGAATTCTTCCCACGCCCGGGGCTTCCGCGATAGACAGCGAGCCAGCAGGTTGCGGTCGATTTCAGCAAGCGCCACGGTGTTAATCCCCTTCCCGGCAAATACCGAGGGGCAGATCCGTGCCCGATAAGTTGCAAAACTGGGAGCTTAAACGGCGAAGGACAAGATTTCGGCAATTTCCCCCGACACCAGTCGATTTTATGTTCGGCGGCGTGTCGAAGCAAGTCGCGCGGAAAACCAATTTCGCCGGCCAGACTGCACGGTTTGCCTAATCTCCAAACCCGATCTAGGCGGCAAACCCTCGCATTCGGGCTACCCTTCGGTCCAGCCCCGGGCGCCCGACGCTTCCAGCCCCGGATTGACACTGGTTCGGCGCATTACTATCATTGCGAAAAATGGTCGCCTGCGATCCTCGAATCGATTCATGGTTAAGCTGTTGCGGTCCCCGATGGGGACGGAGTGAAAGGAGCGACGCGTCGATGACTCACGTTGTTTGCGAGCCTTGTTTCGATTGCAAGTACACCGACTGCGTGGTGGTCTGCCCGGTCGAATGCTTTTACGAGGGAGAGCGGATCCTATATATCCATCCCGACGAATGCATCGACTGCGAAGCTTGCGTTCCGGAGTGCCCGGTTGAAGCCATCTTCCACGAGGACAACGTTCCCGAGGAATGGAAGGATTTCACGGCGCTGAACGCTGAGATGTCGCCGCAGTGCCCGGTGATCACCGAAAAGAAAGAGCCGCTCTGCAAACCCGAATAGCGATAGGGTTCCCATTGGCCGCGCTCGCTCGCGACGCGCTCCGCCGCCCAGCAATAACGACGCCCGCCGATCTACTTCAAATCCACCGACCAGTACGCGCTGTCCAAAAACGTCTTCCAGCTTTCGTACTTCGGATTCCCCAGCTTGATCGCCAACAGCGGGCTGCGCTTCGGCTTGACCGGCGGGCGGATCAGCTTGATATGGGCTTCCGTCGGCGTGCGTCCACCCTTGCGCACATTGCAGGCCACGCAAGCGCAGACGATATTCTCCCAGCAGGTGTCGCCACCGCGACTTCGCGGCACGACATGGTCGAGGCTTAGCTCGCTGGTCGGGAAATGCTTGCCGCAATACTGGCACTGATTTCCATCGCGAGCGAAAATATTCCGGCGGTTGAATCGCAGGGTTTGCCGCGGCGTCCGATCGAAGAACAAAAGCCGAATCACGCGCGGCGCCTGGAGCTCGAAATTCACGCCGCGGATCCAATCCTCGTGCGGTTCCTTGAAGTTGGCCTTCATCGCGCTGATCTCGCGCCAAGAGTTGAAGTCGTAGTTGGCGTACTGACCCTCCTCTTGGTGCAGCACTTCGGCCAACTCGCGAAACAGGAGCGTCAGCGCCCGTCGCACGTTGATCACGTGGACCGCCATGTAGAATCGATTGAGCACCAACACGCTGGAACTCAATCCGCTTACCGCCGCGCTTTGCGTCATGCCAGACCTCTAGAGATGAAGCCGAGTCGGGTGTCTTGGGGACCGCCGCTTCCGCCCTGCCGAGCATCAAATTCATTGTAGCCGTCAAACCAGCGGCGAACCAGTCGCGCGGCAACCGTTCTTGGATCCATTCGATCGCTCAATGGATTTCTTGCGCAGCGCAAACAATTGGCCTCGCTCGCTCGCTTGCGACGCGCTTCGGTCCGGAAAAAAACCAAAGCGCGTCGCGAGCGTGCGCGGCTAAAGCGAACACACTATTTGGAACTTGTCAAGCAATTAATGCGCCCGGAAATTATTTGCGCTGCGCCGCGACGAGAAAAAAATGGCGATGACGGGTTGCTCCCATTCGTTGACTCGCATTAGGATGAGTGTGGCAGTTGAGTTCCGCGGCGTCTCGGATGCACGCCGGCCATACCCCCTTGAGGAGAGCCAGATGATTCATTACTCGTGCGATCTCTGCAAGCGGCTCATCGACGCCGAAGATGACCTTCGCTATGTCGTGAAGATGGAAGTTTACGCCGCCCTGGATCCGGCCGTCGAATCGGACCCGGGCAGCGACGACCACGATCACTTGCAAGAGATGCAGGATATCCTCCAGCGCATGGACGAGACTGGAAGCGATTCGGTCGGTGAAGACGTCTATCAACAACTGCGATTCGATCTGTGCCCAGAGTGCCGCAAGAAATTCGTCAAGAACCCGCTCGGCCGAGAGTTCGCCAAGCAGTTCGACTTCAGCAAGAACTAGGTGTCGTTGCGGTAGGTCAGGCACTCCATGCCTGACGAGTTGTTGTAGGTCAGGCACTCTGTGCCTGACGAGTGAGTTGGGTACGGAGACCCTTGAACCGTCCGGACTGCCAGGCACAGAGTGCCTGACCTACGCCCGACGGCGGTCCCCTCTAACTCCGTGCAGTGGAAATCATGGGCGCCGCGAGAAGGACGTCCATGCGATTTCGCGGCCGACCGGCGCGATTTGCGTTGTTCATTGGGCTCGGTTCGATCGTCGCCACGCGCTGGTGGCTGACGGCCGTATCGCAGCCCCATAATTTGGCCGAGGGGGCATACCGCGTCGATCGTGTGTTGTCCGGCGATAGGCTTGAGCTATCGAATCAAACGCGAATCCGGCTGCTCGGCATCCGGGCGCCCGATCGGACGCCATCGACTTTCGTGGCAAACAGCGAGTTGCCCGCGAGCGATTCCAGCGCCGCCATCGAGTTCGCGCGGCAGTTCTTGACCGGCGGCGAAGTGCGATTGCAGTTCGATCGCACGTGCATCGATTCCCGCGGCGAGTTGCTCGCGTACGTCTGGGTTGACGACACGCGCGGCGGCAAGCGACTTTTGAACGAAGAGCTCGTGCGGGCCGGGGTGATGTGGTTCGATCCAAAATCGCGCTGCTCCGCCCCGATGAAGCGCCGACTTGCTCGAGCGGCCGAAGACGCGCAGCGCGCCGGCCGCGGTCTCTGGGCCAGCGCAAACTAAATTCTCTCGGCGGCCCTTCGCCGCGCTCGCTTGCGACGCGCTCTCCTATCCGCCAAGCGCGGTCGCAAGCGAGCGCGGCTAGGCGGACAAGGGAGCCTAACTTGTCGCTCCGGGCGCGGACTGCTAAAATCCTCCCTTTCATCCGCGTTTCGCGGCACATTTTTCATTCCCGTCGAGTCCCTCCTTGAACGCATCCAAAAAAACAAAAATCGCCGTCATCGGTGGCGACGGCACGGGCCCTGAAGTTACCGTCGAGGCGCTGAAAGTTTTGGCCGCGGTCGCCAAGCTCGAAAACGTCGCTTATGAACTGAAGAACTTCGATTTCGGCGGCGAGCGCTACATGCGCACCGGCGAAACGCTGCCAGTCGGCGCGGTGGTCGAGCTCCTCAAATTCGATGCGATCTTCTTGGGCGCCGTCGGTCATCCCCAGGTTCCACCCGGAGTTCTCGAAAAAGGGCTGCTGCTCGAGTTGCGATTCCAGTTGGACCAATACATCAATCTTCGGCCCGTGAAGCTGTTTCCCGGCGTCGAAACGCCGCTTCGCGACAAAGGGCCAGAGCATATCGACTTCGTCGTCGTTCGCGAGAACACCGAGGATCTGTACTGCGGCGTCGGCGGATTTTTGAAGAAGAACACACCGGACGAAGTCGCGAGCCAGACGGCCGTCTACACGCGCAAAGGCTGCGAGCGGTGCGTCCGCTGGGCGTTCGAATACACGCGCCGCCGCAATAACCCCAAAGGCAAGATGCTCACGCTCGTGGCCAAGACGAACGTGCTCACCTACGGCCACGATCTGTGGTGGCGAACGTTTCAAACCGTGGCCGCCGAGTATCCTGACGTGAAGGCCGACTACAATCACGTCGACGCCTGCTGCATGTGGATGGTCAAGAATCCCGAGTATTACGACGTGATCGTGACGACCAACATGTTCGGCGACATCATTACCGACCTGGCCGCCGTGCTGCAGGGCGGCCTCGGAGTCGCGGCCGGCGGCAACATCAACCCCGACCCGGGCGGCGTCAGCATGTATGAGCCGATGGGCGGAAGCGCTCCCAAATACACCGGCCAAAACGCGATTAACCCCATCGCGGCGATCAACGCCATGAGCATGCTGCTGGAGCATTCGGGCCACGCAGCGGCTGGAGCCCGAGTGCTCAAGGCGATCCAGACGGTCACGGCCACCAAGATGAAGAGCCAAGCCGCGGGCAAGATGGGTCACGGCACGAAAGAAATCGGTGACCTCGTCGTCGCGGCGCTCTAGCGAGCCCGCGCTCGCCAATGGCTGGTCCATTGACGCCGTTGACGTTCCCGAGTTGTAGAATTCTCAACTGCGGACTTTTCAAGCGACGCGATCGACAAGTTTCAAAATACGAAAAATGGAAAACATCCGCCATAAATTAGTTGACTCGGTCGGCGGCCGACAGTAGTTTAAGAGGGTCTATTCAAATCCGCAGCCCGCCGCCGGGCGTTATGCTTTATCTTTTGGAGCCGGTCTAATGAATCGAATCGGAATTTATTCTCTAGGAATCGCGATCGGCGCGTTGACGCTCTGTGGCCAAGCATCGGCGTCGGTGACCGGCGCCGACGACACCAGCGCCTCAGCCTACAGCGACGGCTGGCAAAGCGGCGACAACGGCAGCGTCATCGGCAACGCCTTCCAAGCTTGGTCGTTCTCGAATTCGAACAACTCCGGGCAATTTCTTCAAGATTCGACGACCGTTGGCAGCCCGGGCGCCAATATCAATGCCGGCAGTCCGCCGAAATCGTTCGGCGAATTTGGCGCCGGGGGCAACAGCGACCAAGCCAACGCATTCCGGGATTTCAATGGACCGCTCGGGCTCGGACAAACCTTTTCGATCGATCTGGCCGCCAATTTCCGCAATGGATTCAAAGGCCTCGATCTTCGCAACGGCAGCGGCGGCACGATCTTTAATTTCAACGTCGGCAATGTCGGCGCCGGTGACGATTACACGGTCCAATCCGCCGCCAGCGGCAACGGCAGCATCGGCAACACCTACAACACCAATTCCGCGTTTCATCTCGCGTTCGACCAAACCTCGGTCGGTGGCGGAACTTGGACGATCAATCGAAGCGGAGGCGTCACCAGTTCCGCTAATGGAACCTATAGCGGAGTGGCCAACGGCTTCAAAATCTACGTTGGAGCCACGGGCGGCGGCGATCCGAATAATTTGTTCGCCAACAACTTGTCGATCGTCCCCGAGCCGTCGTCCTGGATTCTGCTCGGTCTAGGTGGACTCGGTTTGTTATCGTTTCGCCGGCGCGGTTCGCGCTGAAACCGAGGCCCAATCCTTGTGATGCGTGCGTGTGCCAACGTGCGGCGCTCGCAGTGCAATAGCGAGGCGCACACATTGCCGGGCAGTCAAGCCGAAGGAAAATCGGCTCTAAGAACCCCTACCAAATCCGGCAGAGCAGATGGGGACCAGACCCATTTTGCTCGCGGCATCGCAAAATTGGGTCGGCTTTCCAAATTGCGCTGGTTGTCTACGATTGGGCGGCACAGGATTCGAACCTGTGACTTCTACCGTGTGAGGATAGCGCTCTAACCAACTGAGCTAGCCGCCCGGAAACGGGTGAGTTTAGCTTTTTCGCGGCGCGGAGACTAGACCGGCGACGAAGCGAGAACAGGGTCTCGGCCATCCCGAGACGATAGCCACTAGATTCCTCGGCTCGACGGACTGGTCGTTTCGCCGACCGTCGGCTCGGCCGGGGGCGGCTCGAACTTGGGCGCCGTCTGCTCGTCGCGGTCGTCGACGTCGTTGTAGTAGTTCGTCGGACGAGCGGGAGTGCTGCTGTAGCTCGACATTTGCGTGTCGTTGCTATATATCGCGGAATTCAGCTCGGACTGGATACCCATCATTCCCTTTTTCAACTCCGACATGCCGCGGCCGACTTGGCGAGCTATCTCTGGAAGTCGCTTGCCAAACAGAAGCACGGCCACGACCATCACCACGCCCATATCGGAGGGACTTGGCATGAAGGCAAGCATCATGGCGGAATCCTGTTGAATAGATAGGCTTACGAAAAAAGAGACGCAAACTCGCGGCGAGGTCCAAGAACCGCCACCATCAGCCCTCGGAGAAGGGGACAAGTCCCCAGTTTTTCTCCGCGCACTCCGCAAAATCGGGACAGTCCCCGGCGGTTTTGCGAGCAGTTCTCAGAGAAGCGTCGGATAGCGAATGCGGCGCCTAGATTGATCAAGCAGGGTGCTGCTCGCTGCTGCGCGGCTGTTCGATTTTGACGTCGGGCTTTTTCGCCGCTTCCGATTCGTCATCGAGACCGGCGACGCCCTTTTTGAATTCCGTTACCCCTTGGCCGAGGCTGCGCATTACTGCGGGCAGTCGGTTGCCGAAGAGCAACATCGCCAGGACCAAGATAATGAGCATGTCATAAGGACCACCCAAAATCGCCAGCAAATTACACATAAAAAAACCCTCTCGCCAGAAATGGTACGAACAAAACGACGCAGGTGGGGAACACGAAGGAAAAGCAGGGCGGGGAAGGTCGCTTCTCTCCCATCCAAACGCGCCACCGCGCCAGCTCGCTGTAGGCGAGGCCAGCCACACTCACAATTCTACTGGTGGGAAGGGAATTGTCAAACTTCCGGAGGCAGAGGAACGTTGGGAGTCGGGAGTCGGGAGACGGGAGTGACGATGATTCAGGCGCCCATTTAGCCGCCGCATTTATGCGGCGCGGAGGCGAAACACGGTCCGGCGTGGTAGAATGCCGCAGCCATGGGCTTCACTCCCGACTCCCGACTCCCGTCTCCCGACTCGGCGGCGCCGCCGCTACCGGTTGCGACGGTTCGCCGTTATATAGCGGCAAATACCGGTAGTAGATTTCCAGGCAGAGGGCCGACATGGCTGTGCTATAGACTCGGCCGCCGTAGCCGCCCCAAATGCAATTGGGCTCCCAACTGCCGGCCGTGTCCCCCGCAGTCGATTGCTGGCTGAGCAGGGCCGATTGCAGAGCGCTATTCCATCGCTGCCAATAATCGCCTTGCAACTGAAACATGGCCACGGTGCCATAATACCAATAGTACAAATTCACTTTGTCTTTGTTCGGCAGATCGCCCAGTAGGTAGTCGCCCGCCTCGTTCTCCGCGGGGTTCTCCCGGGCCATTCCCAAAAATTGCCGGCAGACAAGAGCCTCGGCCGTCATCGCGCGGCTCGGCGCTTCATACGGCCGATAGCTGCCCAGCCCCTCGTGCTGCCCCGAGACGACACTCTTGAGGAACCGGATTGCGCCCGAGCGAGTTGACTCGGGCATCTTGATGCCGGCCAGTTCGGCGCTCTTGAGCGACATCAGTTGCCAGCCGAGTTGGCTCGTGTCGCCCGAGTCGCGCGGCTGATACCGCCAGCCGCCTGTGGTCGGATGCTGGGCGGCAAGCGTGTAGCCGATCGCCGAGCGGAGCGGGGCTTCGAGGCGGCGATCGTGGGTCATCGCATAGGCTTCGCTCATGGCGAACGTGGCCATGCCGTGACAATACATGAAGGCGAACAGTTCCGCGCTGCCGCCGAGGTTGCCATCGGCGCCTTGGATGCTGAGCAGATAGTTCAGCCCCCGGCGAACGTTGTCGGCGTAGGGACCATCGCGATGCGTGTTGCCGCTAGCCATCAAGGCCAGCAGCGCTAGGCCGGTGACGGCCGAATGAGCTTTGGCGCCGGCGCCGCGGCGATCGTGGCCCAGCACGTTGTTCTCGCGACCGGCGCCGAATTTGTCGGCGTCCCAATGACCATCGGCGCTTTGATGCGACGCGAGCCACTTGAGCGCGGCCTGGACGGCGGCTTCCGTCTCGGGCGATCCGCCATGCTTGCGGAGGACCCCAAGTCTATCCGAATCGGTTCGCTCTTTGTAAAGCTCTGGCTGAGCGGCGGCGCCGGTCGAGGCAGCGGCGCCAGGACTACCGCCAGTGGACGCTTTGGGATTTGTAGCGGCCGGCTTGGCGTTCGAGGCTGTCTGAATGACCGGCACGAGATGGCTCTCGCCGGCGCCGGTTGAAGTATCGTTGTCGCTCGGCGCCGATCTACCCGCGGTCGTGTCGGGCAATTTGACCGCTGCGGCAGGCGATGTCTTTAGCGGCGAATCGATTTTCGGACTGCCGCTGGGTTCGATGACAGGTTGCAAGGCGTCAGGCGTCGGAATTAAGGTCTGCGGCCTGAAATCGTTCGCGGCAGGCGGCACGTCACGCGATATCGGCGCTAAATCTGCGTCAGGCTTGATTTGCTGGCGCGGCGGCGCGGCGACATCCGGCTGAACCGTGGCCGTTTTATCATGGGGCGCATTCTTAATGGCTTGCGCCTCGGCAGGCGTTTCGATGGGCGTCGCGGGCGGCGTGGATTTTTCGATGCTCGGCGGGGCCGCGGGCGGCGTGACGTCCGCCGGTTTAAGGGGCGCGACGGGTTCCAACAGCCGTTTTGTCGGAGCGGCCGGAAGCTCCCGAGATAACTCCGTCGGCGCCGCTTCGGCGGCCAGCAGATTGGCTGCATCCAAATGCAATGCGTCGGGCGGCAAGGTTGGGCCGGCGAGCAGCAGACTGTCCCACGGCTTTTTAGCGTCCTCTGGCATTGCGTCCGAATTGGCGCCGCCGTCGTTGACCAGCGTCAAATTCACCGACCCACGGTCCGACATGCCGTCGGGCGTTCCGGCCGTCACAATCTGAACGGTCGTCGCATAGGCGGCGAGCAGTAGGTGCGCCAGGAGCGACATGGCGACGCATTTTTGCAGCGAGTTCGAGTGCCCCCAACTGGTGCGCGTGAGCACGATCAGCCCGACGATCAGGGTGGCCAAGCCGAGCCACAAGATCGTCCAAGGGAGATGCGCGGGCGAGAACGCGCGCTGTATGTGCTCCCAGATCGAATCGATCGCGCCAAGTTGGAGCTGCAATACCATAATTGACCAATTAGCCGCGTTCGCTTGCGACGCGCGTTTTGGCTCCCGTTCGAAGCGCGTCGCAAGCGAACGCGGGTAAAGCGGGGCGCCAAACAAGAATCGTCATTTTCTCGCCGTGTCGAGTTTCACCGAAATCGCCAGCTCGGAAATTCCCGCCTGCTGGCACGCGCTGTACACCTCGGTCATTCGTCCGTGCGTCGCCAGCTTGTCGCCGCGAATCAGCACGGTGAGTTTCTTATATTGCGCATGGGCGGCGGCAAGCGTCTTCGTCAAATCGTCGAGATTGATCGGCTTAGTTCCCAGCGACACATGGCCGTCTTGATAAACGTTAACGACCTTCGGCTCGGGCGCCGTCGTGGCCGGTCCCTGACTGCTGACCACCGGCACCTTAAGGTCCAACTTTCGCTCGTCATCGCGAAACTTGGTCGCCACCATGAAGAAAATCGTCAGCACCAGCACCACGTCGATCATCGACGTGACATTCAGCACCGGATCCTCGTCAGCGTGCGTCTTAAGCGGCATGGGGGGCCTGAATTTCTAATGTCTAATGACGAAGGTCTAATCAATGACTAATGACGAAGCTCGAATGACGAAGGTCTGAGGTGGAATTCGCTGGTAGTGCAAACCGGTGATTGAAGTCGTTGTCGTGATGACGCCCGCATCCGACGCGCACGGAGCGAGACCGTCCAACCACGGGCTTTAGACATTCGTCATTCATTAGACATTGGGTATTTCGTCATTCGTCTGCTTCTCCCTACGCCGCCGCTGGCTTCGCGCGAACCGCCCGGGCCGGCTTCGCCGCATTGGCCTCTTGAATTGCTTCGGACGAAATCACGCCGACGACTTCTTGCCCCAGCGCGTCGATCCGGACCGTCAAGCGATCCACCACGCTGACGAACCACCAGTACAAAACCAGCGCCGGCACGGCGACCATCAGGCCCATCGCCGTGGTCAACAGCGCCTCGCTAATGCCCCGGGCCAACAATTCCGGCCGGCCCATCGCGTCGGACGTGGCGATATCGTTGAAGGCGTGAATCATGCCGAACACCGTGCCCATCAGGCCGAGCATCGGGCTGACGGTCGCGATGCCGTTGAACACGCGCAAATTGCTTCGCAGGCTATGCACCACGCGTTCGCCCGAATCGAGAATCGACTGTTCGATTTCAGCGGCCGGGCGTCCCCATTTTTTCGCGGCAGCGGCGAACACGCGGGCGATCGGGCTGCCGTTCTCCTCGCAAACCAAAATCGCCTGATCGCGGTCGAGCTGGCCCTGCTCGAGCTGTTGAATAAATCGTTTGACGAACGGGCCCGGCACGACGCGACCGCGGCGAAGGCTGATCGACCGCTCGAACACAAATACAAGCAGGACGAACGAACAGGCCAGCAGTGGCAGCATGACCAGGCCGCCTTCGCGCAAGATGCCCAGCAGGCTCTTGGTCGGAATGGCCTGCTCCGGCGCCGGCTTGTCGGCGCCCGATGGTAGGACCGAAGGCTCCGCGGCGGCGCCATTGTCCGCGGCGGCGACCTTCATCGGCTGCTCGGCGCCCGGCTCGGCGGCAGCGGCGCCCGGCCAACAAGCCACGACGACGGCTGCCAGCATCAGCGCCAACACGCTCATCGTCTTAATTCGATCAACACCGGGTCTCATGCGTGCATCCTTGCTTGCAGAGTAGGATCGATTCCGAATGGTTAATGTCTAATGACGCAATTCCTATCATTGACGAATTCACTATCCGGACGTCGTCATTCGTGCTTCGACATTCGTCATTCATTAGACATTGGGTATTTCGTCATTAGTCATTTCAGCCAACTGACTCTGCCGGTCCTAACGACCGCAACCGCCTGGGTTCACTTTACCGCCGGCTTCCGCGACTCTCCGCCGTCCTCGATCGCTCGCAGGCGCTGCGCGGCCTCATCTGTAAACTCGGAATTGCCGTAAGCTTTAATGAGTCGGGCATACAATTGCGAGGCATCTTTTGCCCGATTGAGCGATTCCTCGCACTTGCCTGCCTGCAGAAGGGCCGCCGCTTGCCACCGCGGATAGGCGAACAGGATTTCGACCCGCAGATATTCGCGCATGGCCGCTTCGTAATTTTCCTGGTGGAAGTACGATTCGCCGATCATCCACTGGGCCATCGCCGCCGTTTCCGACTTGCCGCCGGTTGCCGAGCGAAGGACTTTGCCGTATTTGCGCCGGGCGCCGTCAAAGTCTGCCTGACTGGCAAACGCGCGGCCTAGCAGATAGTCCACCTCGTATTGCTCACTGAAATCCGGATAGTCGGTTTCGATTCGCCCCGCGATCTCCTGAGCCAAGGGCCATTGCTTTTCTTGAGCGAGGACCTGAGCTCGGCGGAGCGGAATCATCGCTAGCCATTTGTCGCTGCGGCCGGCGACTTGTTGACTGAGCAGCGTGAATCGCTCCCCCGCCTCGGCGAATCGACCTTGGCGATAGGCCGCTTCCGCCACCCAATACAGCGCGGCCAGTCGAAGCGGCGAGTCGGGATGGTCGTGAGTTAGCTGTTGCATGATCGCCGACGTTCGGTCCCATTTCTGGGCGGCGGCGGCGAGTTGGCCGGAGAGATACAGCGCGTGCTGCGAGATATCCGCGGCCGGCTTGGCGGCGATCAAGTCATCGAGCAGCTTTTGGGCTTGGTCCGACTTCTTGGCTTGGCTCGCGCTCTCGGCGAGGCGGAACGTCGCGTCGGGCCACAGTCGGCTCTTGGGGAAATCGTCGTGCAGTTTTTGAAACTGCTCGTCGGCCGCGGCGAGTTGGCCCGCGTCGCGCAGCGTCCAGCCCCAAGCATATCGAACGGCGTCGATCTGAGTCGATTCGGGACGCTCGCTGACAAGTCGCCGATAATTTTCGATCGCCTGCGGGTATTGATGCAACTGCGTTTGGATTCGCGCGGCGGCTAGCAAGGCGTCTTCGTAGTGTTTGCTCGATTTGTATTTGTCGAGGATGAGTTGATAGGACGATAGCGAGGCGTCGAATTTTTTGGTTCGTTCACATACGGAACCTTTGGCCCAAGCCGCGTCGGCCGCATACGGACCGTCCGGGAATTTCTGAAGCAGCCGTTCGAATGTCGCCGAGGCCTTGTCCGTCTCGCCGGATTCGAGCTGCGACCAACCCAGGCCGCTCAGCCCCTTCACTAAATACTGTGGCGGATTGCCATCGGCCGCGAGGGATGCGTAGAGCTCGGCGGCCCAGGGCTTGTCGCCAGTTGGTTTCTCGCCGGCCGCTTGGTCGCTCGACGGTTTTTCGGCATTCTGTTTGTCGTCGGGTTGGGAGACGGCGTCAGCCAGTTGTTCTGTGGCCGCGAGCAAAAATTCGGACGGCGCGGATTGCGAAGCGGCATTGGACGCCGGCTGTCGCGACTTGAGTTTGGCAAAGGTCTCTTTCGCGCGCGGGATTTGTCCGCTGCGGGCGTAGCAGACGGCCAATTGGCCGAGGGCGCGATCGACGTTTTCCGCGCCCATCTCGCTGCTTAGGCAATCGTGCAGCGTGGCGGCGGCGTCCGCCCACCGCCGCAGTGCGATCTGCGACGTGGCCCGCGCCAGTTCGATTTTAGCATCGAGTCCGGTTTTCGGCCGCGCGAGATCGAGCGTGGCGAGAGCCTCGGCGTCTTTCCCGGCGCCTTGATAGGCGATGGCCAGTAGATATTGATTTGCCAGAGATGCTCCCGCTCCCTTTGGGAGAGGGCCAGGGTGAGGGGACGCCGAATCGGATACGCTGCTCTCAACCTGCCCTCTCCCAGGCGGAGAGGGTTCCGCGGGCCTTGCGGCGTCGGGAGTGGGCTCTGAAGGCTTTGCTTCGGTCAGTGTTTTGATCGCGTCGTCGAATTGACCGGCGAGGTACTGTACGTCGGCAAGTTGGTGGCGGATCTCCTCGACCAGCGGTTTCTTGGGGTCGTCGGCAATCGCTTGAGCCAAGGCCCGCGTCAACGCTCTAATGGCGGCCGGCCAATCTTTAGCTCCGGCCGACGTCAAGCCAAGCTGATATTGCGCTGCCGCGCCGTGCGCTGCGCCGTCGGTCATCGATTCGAGCAGCGATCGCGACTCATCGTGCTTGCCGAGTTGCTCCAGAGCTCCGGCGTGCGCGAGCCGGCAGTCGGTCAGGGCGCGGCTATTTTGGAATCGGCCCTCGAAGATTTCGAACGACGAAACGGCCGCAACCCATTGCTTGCTCTGCAACTGAGCCATTCCCAAACGGAGTTGGGCTTGTTCGGCGAGCGCGGCGTTCTTGCTCGTGGTCAATTGGCGGAATGATTTTTCCGCCTCGGGCCATTTGTTTTGCAGTTCAAGCGACCGGGCCAAATTGAATCGCGTTTCCTCGCCGGGTGGGGCGTCGGGATATTGCTTGAGCGCCAATTCGAACGCACTCTCCGCCGCCGCGCCGTCTTTATTCCCAAGTGCCAACTCGCCTTGGTACATGAGCACATACGCACAGAGCGGATCGTCGGGATACTTGTCGCGGAACTCGGCCAACGACTTTTGGGCCGCCTCGCCGGCGCCGGCCATCAAGGCCATCTCGCCGGCGCGAAACAGGCCCTGCTTCGCGTAGCTGCCCTTCGGATCGCGGGCCAGGAACTTATCGAACTGAGTCCGCGCTTCGTCGTACTTCCCAAGCTGCACGAGAGCCTCGCCCAAGAAGAACAGCGACTTGTCCGTCTTGGCGAATGCGGGATGGGCTTTTATCAGCGCTCGAAACTCGTCGACCGCCATTTCCCATCGCTGAGCCGCGTAGTGACTAGCGGCGACCGTGTATTGATCCTCGGCTTCATCGGCTCGTACCGCTCTCGGCGGAAAACCAACCAACAACGCGGCCAGCATGACAATCTTGGTTGAAAGGTTCACGGCTGATCCACGAATGATGTTTCGAGATTCGAGCCGCGGCGTTTGCGCGGACCCTCGGGGGGCGACATCGTATCGGCGACACCCGCTTGGGGGCAATACGAACCCGGCAGCTAGCAAGCAAACCGTGGCAATCGGTCAATCGTCGTTCGACGGAATCTGGTTGAGATCGATGACCCGGGCGCCGTCGACGCGGATGCGGTTGGCCGTTCGCCAGAATTGGATCGTGCGGGCGGCTGTCTTCGAGCTGGGGGCGCCCGCGTGCTCTTGGCGGAAGAGCTGCGCGTCGTTGCGGCCGTCGCCGTCGAAGGTGAGCAGGTCCTTCGCCTCGGAATAGGTCATGCGATAGCAGCGAGCGGTGAACGCTTGCACGTCGACGACGGTATTGCCGACCGCTTCCATCTCGATCGGCCGACGGCCCTTCTGCGGCGCCGGCTGCGGATCGGCCGAGTCGTGCACCGTAAGCTGATCGCACGTCATTTGCACGTCGCCGGGTCCCAGATCGTCGACGCTGTCTAGATCGAGTTCGTCTTGCCACGAGAGCACGGGTCCGTAGATCGTGCGGACGCGGTCGTGAAAGGTGATTTCGTGGTTGTTAAGATTGCCCGAGAGGGCGCCCTGATATTGGACGTGCAGATAATTCAGCGGCTCGTCGAGATCGCTGACGCCGCGACTCTTTTTCTTGTGGCCGGCGCCTTTTTTCGCGACAGCGTCAGGCGATGCCTTGCCATCGGCCGGTTTGCGAGTGGCGGCCGGATGGACTTTCGTCGGTGCGCTGCCCCCTTGCCAGCCGGTCGGATGCACGGCGATTCCTCCACTCGTTGCCTTTGCTCCGGCCGGCGCATTGGGATCTGGCGAACCCTTCCTCACGCTGACAAGCCAGCCCGGTCCTTGGCCCAGGATCGCGCCACTGACTTCGTCGACCATCAGATCGCGAAGCCGCATCCGATCGACGGCGTTGAGGCCCGCGCAATCGGATGTACGGTTCTCGAGCTGTGTTTCGCCGCGGCAGACAAATCGGCCGACCTCTGCGCGATTGTCCAAATGCGGCTGGTTGAAGTCGATCCGGCGGCGGAGCGTGACTTCGAGTGTCTCGGTTGTGAAATTACGTTCGAGACTTTTGCCGACGACGGTCTTTTCAAATCGAGCCGTTGCGCCGTCAAAATTCATCCGGCCTTGCCAAGTGATGTTCATCGGTTCGGGGGCTTGCGGCGCGGCATGAAGCACCGACGCGGCCCCTTGGCCGGGCGCGGCGTATTCGCTCGGAGGCGAGTCGCTCATCGCCCCCCTCGCGACGGCGCGGGGATCGAGCAGCGAGGCGCCCTTGAGCTGCGCGATCGGTTTGCTGGCGCTAGACGGTGGGCCGCTTGAAAGTGGGCCGCTAACCGCCGGGCCGTTGGGCACTTTCATGCGACCCGGGCCGTCGATCCAAACGCGATTGGCGGCCTTGTCCATTCGCACCGTGTCGCCATACATCTCCATGCCCCGGGCGCCGACGAGCGCCGGTTGGCCGACGACCGTGGCCTGCGTGTCGGGGAAATTGGCCCGCGTGACTTGCAGCCGATCGCCGGTGATTGTCAGCGGCTGATCGCCGGGCTGCGCGGTTTGCATTTCCGCGAAGCGGGTGTGACCGTCGATATTAACGTCCTGAACTTCGGTTCCGGCCGGACGGACGAGAAATTGAATCCGGATTCGCTCGCCTTCGACGGAATATTGCTGCACTCGCGGCGGAACCGGCGCCGAAACATTTGCCCCACGCGATGGTATTGAATTGACGCCGGCTGCGATCGGAGAGTGAACCAATCCGGTCGCCGGAGCGGGCGCCATTGCGAGGGAATTCAAGGGGTTTTCGATCTGGCCCAGGCCGCTCATCGAGCTTCGCAACTGCGATCCCGAGGGAACTTGGGGAGCAGCGGGAGCTTGCTCGAACCAGCCTTCGAGCCGTTCGGCGCTGCCCACGAGCTGCGGTGAATTGATCTTCACGCCCTTCTGCGCGAGCAATCGATCGGCGGCGATTTGCCAGTGCGGGCTACTGGCGGTTTGCGGCGATTTTGCATCGGTTGCATTCCCCGGCGCGGCGGCGCCCGTGATGGTTGTCTCAGGCGCCGGGGATTCCGTGAGCCAGAGATGAATTTCGTCGGCCGCGAGTTCGCCTTGGCCGGACAATCCGGCTCGCGCGTCACCGAGCAGCGAGATCACATGGTTCTGCTCGTGCGGACGCATCTTCAGTTCTTTGGTCCAGTGGGCTTCGAAGACCGAGGGAGGCGCCGCGGAGGCGCCCGTCGGGGGGAATGGACCGGTGGTTGCAAATAGATCGAGCACCGAGCGGTTTTGCGGCTGGTTCAATGGGGACCCGGCCGGAAGCATGGTCTGCGGTTTGACGGCCTCCGCGCCGGCCAACTTGGCTCCATTGGATTGCGGCGGCAGTCCGCGCAGCCAGCCGGGGCCGATCGCCGACAAGCGACCCAATCGACCCTGCTCGCCCGGCTGGTACATGACCGAACGGGCATGAATCTCGTTCGCGTTTTGCCGCAGGGCCACTTCTTGACTGCCATCGAGCGTGAGCTGGCTCGTGACGATGTCGTAGTCCAATCGCTCGGCCTGCGCGAACACTCCGTTGATGCCGCCGCGAACGATCACCGGAACACCCTTGGCTTCGATTCGCCGAGGTTCCAGGTTGGGGACCTTTTGAGAAACGCCCGGTTGCGCCCCGACCGCGACGGGTTCCTTGCCGAGATTGTCGGCCGACCGTTCGGTCGGCTCACCGGCCAACTTTGCGGAATCGACTTTCGTTGAATCGATCTTCGCCTTCGCCGCGAAGAAGACCGACAACCGGTCGCAATTCATCTGATCGCTCGGTCCCTCGGGCAACGAACGAATCACATCCACCTGATCCTCGAACGTCGCGACGTATTGCAGCAGATCGAATCGGAACGGCCCTTGGCAGCGAATATCGACCGGGGGTTGCGGCGGCTTCGATGGACCAGGAACGGCGCCGACGGGCGCTGCGACCGCAACCTTGCCGGTATTTTTAGTCGAGTCGAGGGGCAACATCCCGCGTTCGCCGGGTATCATCCGCATCCGGACGTCGTGCAACAGCTCGAGCGATTCCAAACCGCCGACGCTCGTTGTTCGACGGCCCGTGCCATTGGCGGGGCTGAGGTGTATTTGCAAATCGCGGCCGCTGCCCCGATTGGGACCGAACTGAAAATCGACCGGCTGGCTCGTCCAAATCTTCTCGGTCGTCATCTGCACGTCGCGCGTGACCACATAGAGTTGATCGTTGGCGCCGGGCCGAGTCTCGGGGGCCGTGATCGTGATCGGCCCGTTCATATTGCCGCCGAGCACTTGCCCGATCTTGCCCCGTTGTAGATCGACGGGCCGATCGAATTGCAAGATAGCCCCTTCGGGCGCCTCGAGCACGATCGCCCGCCGCGGCGCCGCGTCGTCCTCCGGCTCGCCGTCGGGCAGAAATAGAATCGCACACGGAAAGAGTTTTACCTTGCCGTTGTCCAGGTTGTGATATTCCTTGAACAGCAGCTTCGAGTGCTCGTTGTCCAGCACGAGCGGCTTGTCGGTGATTTCCCAAGAGCCGGGCTGAAAATAGCGCTGATAGGAATTTAACCGCTCCGTTTGGTGGCTCTTGATCGCGTCGATCTGCGTTTGAGTCAACTCGGGCCCGTCGTGTAACTCCACGGCCGGTTCGACGATCGGCGAAAGCGTGAAGTGGTATGCCAGATAAACGGCCAGCACCAGTAGAAAACTGGCGACGGTGCGTTTCTGGCGTGCAAACATGGGGGGGATCGGGGAGGGTGGCGAGTGGTGAGTGGTGAGTGGCGGGTAGTGAGTGACGAAGTAGATGTCGGTCCGTTGCCCGAGGTTGGGAGTCGCTCTACGACAACATCAACTACTCCCGCGAAACTTCTGAATCAAATCGTTCCACCGACCTTGGGCCTTCAATATCAGCTCGATCGTCTCGCGCAGGGCCCCGTGCCCTCCCGGCAGCTTCGTGACGTAATGGGCCGAGGCGTGCAGCTCCTGGCACGCATCGGCTACGGCGACACCAAAGCCCACGTAACGGATCACGGGCAAATCCGGCAGATCGTCTCCGAGGTAGCCTACTTGCTGCGGTTTGAGCCCTGCGTCGGCCACGAGTTTTTCGACGACTGCCAGCTTGTCGTCGACTCCTTGCCGCACGATGTCGATGCCCAATTCCGCCGCGCGAATCCGCACGATGTGCGACGAACGGCCGGTGATGATTCCGAACCGAAAGCCCGCGCGGTTCCAGAGCTTAATGCCCAATCCATCGCGGATATGAAATCGCTTCGTTTCGATTCCCTGGTTGTCGAATACAACGCTGCCATCGGTCATGACGCCGTCGACGTCCGACAGGAGCAGTTCGATGCGCTCGGCTCGCTGTTCGATTCTCATGCTCATGGCGGCTTAGGGGGAAGCGATTGGAGTCGAATGCGAGGGTATGGCGTGAGGGTGGAGCTGCGCGGACGGGGTCGGGGGTCGCCTTATGGGCGCGATGGGTAGCGTTTGGTTCGTTGGTTTATAAAACGTCTCCCGACCCCGGGCCTAGGGTATATCCGAATTTTCGCTTGAGGCGGCCGATTGTCGAGGGCGCGGACTGCGGCGCAGGAAGGCTAAATTCTTCGGCGCTGGGACGGCCGACGATGACGTTGAATGCTGGAGCGACTCGGCAGAGTTTATCGACGCGACTGCGGCGGACTTTTCTTCCGGCGTAGCTTGTAGCGGCAGGCTGCCTTCGGGATACAAAGCCACGACGTCGGTGATGTCGATCAATCCCAGCGGCTTGCCCAAGGTGTCCACGACCGGCAATTCGCTGATCTTTCTCTCGGCCATGATCTCGACCGCGTCGGTCAGCATCGACTCCATCGGCACGGTCGTCGGCCGTTTGGTCATTACGTCGCGAATGGGACCGTCGAGGGCGCCGTCGCGCCGGCTCTCGAACAGCCTCGCGAGATCGCTGTCGGTGAAAATTCCGCGCAGCACCTGCTGCGGATCGACGATCATGATCGCGCCCGTTCGGCGGCCGCTGGAGCGCCGCTGGACGAACACTTGCCGCACGCTTTCGGAGCAGGTCGCGACCCGGCATTCGCTGAGCGGCCGCATCGCATGCTCGACTTTGGCCAACTGCCGCCCCAGGCTGCCGCCGGGATGAAACCGGGCGAAATCTTCTCGCCCAAACGACCGCATCCGGCTCGTGACCAGCGCCAGCGCGTCGCCCATCGCGAGCATCGCCGTGGTGCTCGTGCTCGGAGCGAGCCCCAAGCCGCACGCCTCTTTGAGCGAGCCCAGTTCGATCGTCACATGCGCGCCGCGGCCGAGCGTGCTGGCCCGCCGGCCCGTGATTGCGATGATCGGAATTCCGATCGCGGCGAGCGACGGCAGCAGTCGCACGACCTCCTGCGTTTCGCCGCTTTGCGAAAGCACCAAGACGACGTCGGTGCGATGAATCCGACCCAGGTCGCCGTGGACGGCCTCGCCCGCGTGAAGGAAATGACTCCGCGTGCCGGTCGAGGCCAGCGTCGCGGCGATCTTTTGGCCGATGAGACCCGCCTTGCCGATACCCGTAACGATAACGCTGCCGGGACACAAATACAGTTCATCGACCGCGCGGCAGAATTCGGTATCGAGCCGCTGCGTCAGCGCCTCGAGCGCCTGGGCTTCGAGCTGAATGATTTGCTGGGCATAGCGCAGTTGCTCAAACGGACTGAGGGGTCCGTCAGCCAGATAGGCGTCCGTACTCATCGGGGGTCATCCTTGACCGGTAAAGTGACAAATTCGCGGCCGGATTCTACCGGAATCGCCCCGTCGCGGCGAGGGCAGCCCTATTCAGCCGCCACATTCATGGGACGTGGCGTGCATCGCTATCACATCGAATTGATTCGATCAATTGGGACCACCTCTATACTTGCCCCGGGCGATTTAACTAAAATAGGCGGCAATGCTCGCGCGACACCGAGCTCGCTAGTTCTCGCCAAGGAGATCGACATGCCCCTGGTTACTTTCGCCCGTCCGACGAAGCCTCAGCCGCCGAAAAAATCGGCGGCGAAGAAAATCGTAATTTGGTCGATCTCGGCCCTATTGGTGTTGGGCCTGGGTGGCGTCGGAATTGCCTATTGCTGCGGCGTTTTCGACCCCGATTCTCGGTTGCAAGAGGTTAGAGCGGCCAATGCGGAGACGATGAAAATCGTCAAAACGGACGGCCTCGATAACAAAGAAAAAATCGAGAAGATCAAGGCGGCTCGCAAGCAAATGGAAGCCCTACCCGAGGGCTTGCGTAAGGTGGCCATGGAAGAAGGGGGCAAGATGATTATGCAGATGATGGCCAGTCGGGCGAAGGAAGTGCTCGCCATGCCGCCCGCCGAACAAACGGCCGCCCTCGACAAAGATATCGATTTCATGATGAGCATGCGCAGCGAGTTCGCGCCGCCCAAGAGCGCGGACAAGCCGGGCGCTGCAGCCGGTGGAACGCCCGCGACGGGCGGCGCCGCGACGCCGCCGAGCGGATCGTCCGCTGGCGCCGATGCCGGCCCGCGACCGGGTGGACCGGGCGGACCACCGATCAATCGCGATTCGCCCGAGGCCAAACAGTGGAAGAACCGATTCCTGTCGTCCGTACCCGCGGAAACCCGGGTTCAAATGGGACAGTATCGGGAGTTGATGGCGGCGCGGGCGACGCAGCGCGGGATTCAGATGGGCGGGCCGCCGGGACGCTGAGAATGCGGACGGAGCGGCCAACGCTTGGGGCGATGGCAGGCTATTCCCGCAGCGCGGGCGTTCCATTTCAACAGAACGTCTGGGACAGTTGGCTTACGTCCCCCGCTCGCTCTAGAGTTCGACGCCGATCTTCTGCGCGCGGACGCGGATCGCTTGTTGAAAATATTGGAACGGGTGCGATTCGCGCTTTCGTGCCCACAGGAACGTGCTGTCGACGAGCGACAGCGGAATGGCGCCGTCGTTCACTTTCTCGACCACGGTGGCGATGAAGCTGAACTCTTCCGGGCGGCGAGCCTTCAGTCCTTTTTCCAGCGTGTCCTTGAGCGTCGGCAGTCCGGGCGTGCTTTGACCGGCCATGACCGGCGAGCCCAGCATCACCATGCCGAATCCGAGCGTCATCGACGCGAAGCCTGCGATGAGCAAATGGTCCATGACAATGCCTCCTTGCATTACGCGGACAGCGGGCGCCGCTGACATTCAGACGGCCAAGCCCGAGATGTGGACGAAACTTGTACTCGTTTGCTTCAATCGGTTCAAGATCAGCCGATTTTCTTGCTAGTAGCCAATTAGAATCGGAGACTGAATAGCCTCCTAAGTTTGACGCCGCAAGAAGAGCTCTGCTCACTCCGAACGTCCCGCTAATCTGAGTGGGGAAAGACGTATTACGGCGCCGAGTGCTTAGCCGCGTTAGCGGCGTCATTTGAATAGCCGGGGGTGAAGCGTAGCGCAGCGAAGCGAACCCGCGGATGGTAATCCATGCGATTGTTGAGCCATGTTAGTGGCGTCACAACGGACTTCGCGATTTACGCGCCCAGCGCCGAATCGAGTGTCAGATTCCGTGGTTACGCCGCTAACGCGGCTCGGGAAAGGATATTTGTAATCCCAGGGTTTCGCTTCGCGATCCCTTGACGGGACCGCTTCGCTTGACACCCGGCTACTCACGCTGCGCGTTGACGCCGCTAACGCGGCTAGGCGAGAGGACGCTGGCAGTGTCCGTCAAGATGCGCACAATGCAAAATTAGCAGAGTTAGGTGGTAGTGATTTCTCGTCGACCCGGACTCTCTTCCGGTGATGGCGTCAGAGTTTAGGCCTGCTAAAATAGCGTGCATGACTCCTCGACTTACTCAAGAAATGCAGTGGACCCTAATCGAGCACTCGGGCAAGCCTGTCTACATGGTGGACGACGCCATGCCGCAGCAATACGTCTTATTGACGGCCGAGGCATAAGATTCGCGGATAAAAATTTCGCGACAAAGTATTTTTTGTAAGGTAAACGCCGAGAGAGGAGACTTGCCATGCAAACTTGGAAAATAATCTTTTACCTAGCAGCTATTCTTGCTCCCGGATCAAATTGCCGACTCGGCGCCGTCATATCCCGCGGCGCTGGTCTGCTGATGCTACTCGCGGCGAGCCTTTCCTTCGTCTGCCATTGCCGTGCGAGGGACGCGATGTCCGACGACATTGTCGTTGCCGATTTCGAGAGCCCGACCTATGGAGATTGGAAGACCACAGGCACGGCGTTCAAGTCAGGCCCGGCATCGGGTGACCTACCGGCGAAACTGGAACTGGAAAATTTCGCGGGAAAAGGCGTCGCGACCAGCAAGACCGACGGCGATGGCCCGACCGGCACGCTCACATCCCCGGCCTTCAAGATCGAGCGAAACTATATTTCGTTCCTGATCGCCGGCGGCAAATACGAACATCACACGTGCATGAACTTGTTGGTCGACGGCAAGGTGGCGCACAGCGCGACAGGTTGGAATAGCGTGCATTTGAGCCCGGCCAGTTGGGACGTTAGCAAGTTGCGCGGCCAGACGGCGAGAATTCAAGTCGTCGACGACGCCAGCGGCGACTGGGGCCACATCACCGTCGACCAGATCGTTCAGACCGACAAACCCGAGCGACTGCCGGTGGTGACTCAGCCGCCGTATGACGAAACATTCCGTCCGCAATTTCATTTCACCGCTCGCCAGTGGACGGTCGATCGACTCAATCCGGGAATGCGGCAAGAGGGCTGGCTGAACGACCTGAACGGACTGATTTATGTCGGCGGCGAGTATCATCTTTTCGCGCAGCGCTGGAACAAATGTTGGATCCACGCGACGAGCCGCGACCTGATTCATTGGACGGAGTTGGAGCCCGCTTTCTGGGAGGAGCATCTGGATAGCGGCGTGCAGTCCGGCACGTGCGTCGTGGATTACGACAACTCGTCGGGTCTGTCTCCGGATAAAGCGACGCCCCCGCTGGTTGCGTTTTGGTCCAGGAACGACAATCGCAGCCATTGTGTTTCCTACAGCTTGGATCGCGGCCGCACGTGGAAGCACTACGACAAAAATCCGCTCCTGGTTCACCCTAACCGCGACCCAAAAGTTTTCTGGTATGCGCCGGCCAAGCACTGGGTCATGCTGCTCTACGGCGATAGCCAATACCACGTGCTGACCTCGCAAAACCTCCGGGAGTGGAAGGACGAGCACAAGCCAATCTTGAACAGCTTTGAGTGCCCGGACATTTTCGAATTGGCCGTCGAAGGTCGTCGCGACTCGACCAAATGGGTGCTCATCCGCGGCGATGGCAAATACTCGACCGGCCGGTTTGACGGCACGCAGTTCAAAGAAGAATCCGAGCAACTCAGCTGCGACATCGGTCCCAATTTTTACGCCACGCAAACCTGGGCGAATACCGAACGTGGCGATGGCCGGCGGATTCAGGCCGCTTGGATGCGCGGCGGAGTCTATCCGGACATGCCTTTCAATCAGCAGGTGACATTTCCCTGCGAACTCACCCTGCATAACACGTCCAAGGGTCTGCGATTGTTCCGAAAACCGATCGGGGAAGTGGCCTTGCTTCACAAGCGGCCCGATTCTTGGACCAATCGATCGTTGAAGGCTGGGGCGATTTTGCCGCTCGAGCCGTCTGGCGAGCTGTATCACATTCAGGCCGAGGTCGGCATTCCCGAAAAGGCTAGATTGACGTTCGATATACGCGGCGTGCCGCTCAGTCTCACGGCGAGCTCGATCGAGTCGGGTGGCGCGACTGGCGCCGTCGTTGACTCCGTTAAAACGGTCGAGATTCTAATCGATCGGACGTCGATCGAAGCCTTCGTCAACGGCGGCGAAGTTTCGACGTCGAGATGCGTTCTCCCAGACAAAAGCGGCCTCTCAGTGAGGGCCGATGGCGGGGCGGTCGAATTGAGGTCGCTCACCGTTTATCCACTCAAGTCGGCGTGGAAGGCCGAATGAAGTGACGGAGCCAGGTTGATTCCGGCGCTCGTCGTTTACCGCATCGACGTTGACCGGTCGCCGAAAGTTCGACAGGCTATGGGGAGGGTCGGGCTCGCGTTGCGAGGGTGGATCGCATCATGGCACGGAGGATCAGGCGGTGGGAGCGCATGAGATTGAGGCACTGGCGCGGCAGTTGATGCGGCAGCATGGACTCGCCGAGTGGGATTTCGGGTTCAATCGGCGCAAACGGGCGCTCGGGCTCTGCCGCTACGTCCAGCAGCGGATCGAACTCTCCGTGTACTTCGTGATTTCCCACGGCGAGGTCGAGATCCGCGACGTGATCCTCCACGAGATTGCCCATGCCTTGGCCGGGCACGCGGCGGCGCATGGACCGCGATGGCGAGCGATTTGCCGTCAGATCGGGGCCAAGCCCGAGCGATGCAGCGACGCGGTGATGCCGCCCGGGCGTTGGCAGGCGGCGTGTCCCAGTTGCCAGCGAAAATTCAACCGCTGCCGCCGGCCGCTGAGAAACCGCCGATATATGTGTCCCAAGTGCGGAATCGAAAAGGGCCGACTCATGTTTTCCTCGCGCCGCGTCGCACAGTGACGCGCGAGTTCCGGAGCGTTCAAGTTGTTGCTGCTGATCGACAATTACGATAGTTTCGTCTTCAATCTCGCCCGGTATTTCGAGCGACTCGGGCAGCCCACGATCGTCCGCCGAAACGATCGAATCGACGCGGCGGAAGTCCGCTCGATGGGCGTCGCGGCGGTTGTGATCTCGCCCGGTCCTAGCACGCCCAACGAGGCTGGGCGTTCGCTCCAGCTCGTTCGCGAACTGCACCGCGAGTTGCCGATCTTGGGCGTTTGCCTCGGGCATCAGACGATCGCCGCGGCGCTCGGCGGCCATATCGTTCGAGCGGCCGAGCCCATGCATGGGCGGGCATCGACCGTGGTTCACGACGGCGTCGGGCTTTTTGCCGGGGCGCCGAATCCGTTGACGGCCTGCCGCTATCATTCGCTGATCGTCGACGACGCGAGCCTGCCGCCGCAGCTGCAGGTCACCGCTCGAACGACCGATGGAATCGTGATGGCCATCGCGCATCGGGCGCTGCCGGTGGTCGGCGTGCAGTTTCATCCGGAGTCGATTTTGACCGATAGCGGCTACCTGCTTCTGGCAAATTTTTTGAAGCTTGCCGGTCTTGCCACGCCGGGCTCTCTGCCCAGTTTCGACACGGAGCGATTGCCTGCGGCCGCGACTCCCTATCGACTGCCCGATATGCCGGTGACGTTTTAGCGGTTAATGTTAGATCGCCGCCTGTGTCGCTGGATTAGCACCGTAGTCGGAATCTCCGGCCGCCAGCGACCGCAGGGTGCCTGGGGCTGGAGGCGCCTCGCCGAAGCCCCGGTCAGCGTTCCCTCCGCCGCGGCAGGGCCGCCGGGACGATGTTTTTCACGCATCAAACTTTTAATCGCTAGGCTCGCCGTGATCCTGGAAGGAATCGTCACTACGTTGGACGCGGAACGGCGCGTGAACATCGCGCCGATGGGACCGATCGTCGACGCGGCGATGCATCGGTTCATCTTTCGGCCGTATCAAACCTCAACGACATACGCTAATTTGGCTCGAACGGGTGAAGGCGTGTTTCACGTCGTCGACGACGTGCTGCTGCTGGCCCAAGCGGCGGTCGGACAAATTGAGCCGCTTCCGAACCTAGTCCGCGCCGAAGCCGTTGATGGCATGATCCTGGCCGACGCTTGCCGGTGGTATGCCTTTCGCGTCGCGTCGATCGATGCCTCGCATCCGCGAACCGAAATAATCTCCGACGTGATCGCGCACGACGCGATTCGCGATTTCTTCGGCTTCAATCGCGCCAAGCACGCGGTCGTCGAAGCGGCCATCTTAGCAACTCGCGTCCACCTACTGCCCGCCGAAGAAATCGAGCGCGACCTCTCGCGCCACGCGGTCCTGGTGCAAAAAACCGGCGGCCCGCGCGAACATAAGGCCTTCGAGTTCCTATCCAATTACATCCACAAAAGCCAATCGCCGTAATCTCCGCGTCCCCGCGACCGCCTTTTTTCCCCGTCTCCCGTCTCCCGTCTCCCGTCTCCCGTCTCCCGTCTCCCGTCTCCCGTCTCTGCTTTCCCCCCATGTCCGACCGCATCGTCACGGTAACGACGCCAAGCCGCCTGCATTTGGGCATGCTGTCGTTCGGTCGCTCCGACGTTCGACAATTCGGCGGCGTCGGTCTCATGGTCGACCGCCCGGGCATTCGGCTGCAAATTACCGCCGCCGACCAACTCGAAGCCAGCGGCCCGCTCTCCGATCGCGCGCTCGATTTCGCCGACCGCGCCATCACGGCACTCGATCTTCCCACGCTTCCCGCATCACGCTCCACGCTCCACGCTCCACGCATTAGCATCCAATCGGCGCCGCGTCAGCACGTCGGCCTCGGCGTCGGCACGCAACTCGGGCTGGCCGTCGCTGCTGGATTGAACGCCTTCTACGGCCGGCCGCCGCTGTCCCCAGCCGATCTGGCACTTGCGTCCGGCCGAGCGGAACGATCCTCGATCGGCGTGCATGGCTTTGCGTCCGGCGGTTTGCTTGTCGAAGCGGGCAAATTCGCAGGAGGCCATCTGTCGCCGCTTGTCTCGCGTATCGAGTTGCCGCCGACGTGGCGATTTGTTCTGCTCATTCCGCGCGATGCAACGGGCCTGCATGGAGACGAAGAACGGGCGGCATTCCGGGAATTACCGCCCGTGCCGTTGGAAGTGACGGACCAGTTGTGTCGAGAAGTCGTCTTGGAATTGGCGCCGGCCGCGGTCGAGGAAAATTTCCTGGCCTTTAGTCAGAGCTTGTACCGGTTTGGTCATCGGGCCGGCGGTTGCTTCGCGCCCAAGCAGCCCGGTCCATTTCTCGACGAGGCCACCGCGAAACTCGTGCACGGATTACGCGGGATGGGCTATATCGGCGTCGGCCAAAGTTCTTGGGGCCCGAGTCTGTTCGTTGCGATAGAAACCGAGTCATCGGCGCCTAATTTGATCGCACGGCTTAGGGCCGACATTGACGTCGAACACTACGATTTCGTCCTAACCTCGCCGAACAATCACGGCGCCCACATCGAGATCGCCACCCGGCCCCGGAGCGGGGAAATTTAGCGGTTTGCGGTTTTTCGAAGTGGATAGCTGAATCCGCGTTCGGATTGGACATCATGAATTGTTGCGTCCACTCCAGTCCGGGGCAGCGGCGCGGAAACGCAAAATTTGCTGAGGGCAGTCGCACATGGCTGGGCGCCGGTTAGTACAATGCCTTTTCTGTCGGCGGAGTTAGGGCATTCACGCGCGTCGGAGGCGGATGACGGATGAACAGCGATGGGCGGAGCGTCGATCGGTGGGGAGATCGGCTGCTGCGGATTTTCTGGCGCAAGCCAGCGGGGGATGTCGCCGAGCGAACGCGCCGTCGGGTGACGCTGCATCTCGTGCCGTATCTGTTTTTTCTCTACATCCTGGCGTACATCGACCGCATGAACGTGGCCGTGGCCGGGCTCGCGATGAAGCAATCGGTCGAAAACGGAGGTCTTGGTTTCGACGACAAGATTCTCGGTTTCGGCATCGGTTTATTTTTTTGGGGCTATTGGATTCTCGAAATCCCCAGCACGAACTGGGTCGAACGGCGGGGCGCACGGTGGGTGTTTGTCCGAATCTTGATCCTGTGGGGCGTGGTCGCCGCCGCGATGGGCGCGATCGGATCCCCGCTGGGCGCCGCCATGTTCAGTTGGCTGCCGCACCTGAGCGAAGGCTCGAGTTGGTTCTCGCCGGCGGCTCGGTTTATCAATCGACTTTCCACTTCCTCCGAAAATCAGTTTTATTTCTTCCGATTCTTTTTGGGATTCTTCGAAGGCGGATTTTTTCCGTCGGTGATTGTCTACCTATCGCATTGGTTTCGCCAGCGAGACCGGGCCAAAGCGATCGCGACATTCGCTCTGGCCATGCCCTTGTCCAGCGTGATCGGATATACGTTCAACGCATTCTTCCTGCGAGCCTTTCAAGGCTGGCGGATGATCTTCGTCATCGAAGGAGTGCTGCCGATCCTGGCAGGCATTACCACGATCTTTTTACTACCCGATCGGCCGGGTGACGCCCGTTGGCTGAGCGCCGAGGAACGAGAGTGGCTGACTTCCGAATTGAATCGCGACACGGTGGCGAAACGACAAACTCAACACATGTCGTGGCCCCATCTAATCTTCATGGTGATTCTGTTGACCGCCGTGTACTTTTTCCAAAACATGCTCGCCTATGGGCTGTCGGCATTCATGCCCCGAATCATGTCGTCCCAGGTCGAAAGACTGCCGCATTGGTTTCAAACGTGGTTTGGTTTGACTTCACTTTTGGGCGGCAAAGCTCGGCAGGATCAAATTAACTTCGTCGGGACGATCATGGCCACGCTGCCCTATTACGTTTCGTTTTTCGCGATTCTGATCAATGGTTGGCATAGCGACAAAACGGGAGAGCGAATCTGGCATGCGGCCGTTCCGATGGCTTTTTGCAGCCTGGGGGTCGCCATTACGGCGGCGCTGATCGGCGCCACTCCGGCAGCCGTATTGGCTTTAATCTTCATTTCCGGCGCCTGCGTCTATACTCAAATCCCGCCATTCTGGTCGATACCGACGATGTTCCTCGGCGCCGGCGCGGCCGCATCCGCGATCGGTTTCATCAACATGGTCGGCAATCTGGGCAGTTCCGTGGGACCGACACTATTTGGCAATTCGTCTGACGCGAATATCGAACAGGCCTTATGGAAAATCGCGCCCTGGTCGTTCGTCGGGGCAGTGCTCGTCGTGGTGATGGATGCGATTCGCCGCGGACAGCTTGCGCGGCGCGAGCGGTCGAAGCCCTAGAGCCGCGAGGTCGCGACTTTCCGTGCGCTTACTCCGTGCGCGGCTCTAGCAAACCGCCCGCGGTACTCCGCGGCATGATGCCGCGACTATGTGCGTCCGGCAAGAGTTCGGCCGATGCCGGATCGAGATAGACGTTGGTGGCCGCGTGCCGCTGCAAGATTGACGCCGGCGCTTGGGGACTGACGGGTCCAGCCAGACATGTCCGTACGGCTACGGCCTTGCGGCGATCCGGCACGCTGCAAACTATGGCGCGCGATAGCATGATCTGCCTGATCGACATGCTGATCGCGCGGCGCGGCACGGCATCGAGCGCCTGGAACCAGCCTTCGCCGAATTGCTGCTTCCGGCAGGCTTCGTCCAGATCGACGACGATATACGGCTCGTCCGTTTCGAAATTTGCCGGCGGATCGTTGAAGGCCAAATGCCCATTCTCGCCAATACCGGCCAACGCCACGTCGATGGCGCGCTCGCGAATGAGCTTTCCGACGCGGCCGCATTCTCCGCGCGGGTCGGCTTCTCCATCGATCATATGGAACGCGGCCAACTCTGCCCGATCGACGAGTCGCTCCTTCAGATACTTGCGAAACGAAGCGGGATGTGTCGCCGGCAGGCCGAGATATTCATCGAGATGAAAGCCGGTGACGCGCGACCAATCGATGTCCGGTGTCGCGACGAGCGCGGTCAGTACCTCGAATTGCGAGGCGCCGGTGGCGAAGATGACCCGCGCTTCGCCCCGCTCGGCAATCGCTGAGCGGATACGGTCGGCGGCATCGGCGGCGGCGCGATGACCCAGTTCGATTTTGTCGGGGCAGATGTGGATGTTCATCGGAGGAGACTTGGAGACGGAGCGATTGGGAACTAGACGCGCGGCAGGATGCCGCCGCTAGGATAAAAGCCCGGCGGCTTCCAGGGCGCGGCGTGGGTTGCGCCGGAGGAGCCCCGCGACCGTATCCTCCGAAAGCCCCAGTTCGGCTTTCAAAAGCGAAGCCACTTGCGGCATCGTAGCCGTCGCCCCGACGAAATGCGAACGGTCGGGCGCCCAGGCCACCAGATCGTCGCCCACCTCGACCGTCTGATTGCCAAGCGTATATCGGCCCGGCCCGAGTCCGGCCGCCGCGGTGGCGTCGGTTACGACGATCGCTCGCTCGGGCCCCACCACGCGAAGAAAATTCCCCAGCGCCGGAAACGGCAGATGCACGCCGTCGGCGATGAAGCAAACCCACAGGCGATCGGCGACGCTCAGCGCCCGTTGAATGATGTTGTCGTGCCGGTGGAGCATCATCGGGCAGCCGTTGCCCAAATGGGTGAACATCGAAAGCCCGGCGTCGATGGCGCCGCGGAGTTGATAGAGACTCGGATCGCAGTGACCCGCGGAGACGACGATCTTCTGCTCGGCCAGCAGTCGCGTGAGCTGAAAATCCCGATCGCGTTCCGGCGCCAGCGTGACGATTCGCGTGAGCCCCTCGGCCGCGTCGAGCAATTGCCGAGCGACATCGAGGTCGGCCGGCCGGGCATGTTCGGGCGGATGGGCGCCGACATAGCCGGGCGCGTCGTTGATGAAAGGCCCCTCGATATGAAGGCCCCAAATGATTTCTTGAACCAATGGCTCGGCGCGCCGCAGCGCCGCGAGTCGAGCGAGCCGTCTGGCCATGCGATCGATCGCGTCGGTTGTGATCGTGGCCAGAACGCCAACCACGCCGTCGGCCGCCAATTGCTCGCACGCCCAGCGTAGCGCATCGCCGGTCAATCGATCGGAGTTGAAGTCGACTCCCTTGTAGCCGTTAAGTTGCAAGTCGACAAAGCCGTGCGCGGTATCCATGGAAATTCAAGGCGCGATCGATTTGAGCGAGCGGGCGTTGGCGCCTTCGACGATCGAAGCGCCCAACGGCCACGCCCGATTATCCAGAGTTGCGTAGAATAATTCCACCGGGCAGGGATAACTGACGCATGGAGAGCGCCGGCCCCGGCTTGACTTTGCCGCCGACTTTGAGACGATCAATGTCGCTCCGCGGATCGGCGATGCGTCCATTCGCGGCGGCCATGTCGAGCGCGGTCAGCCGCGGGCTCGACCTGTTTTTTTGGCGCCGGACCCTTAGCGTTCCCATGCACAGAATTGCCGTCGCGTTTCGCGCTTTTTTTCGCATATTGTTCAATCGAATCATTGCCGATCAGGTGGACCGCGTTCTCAACGCGCCTTCCACCACGACGATTGGCCATGAAACGGATATTTCCCGGAAGAACGATGCCGCCACGCCGGGCGCCGCCAAGCCGGCGCCAAAGCCGACGACGAAACCGACGGTAGCGCCGGCCAAGCGAAACGATGCCCTGAACTTGCTGGCCGCGCTGCAGCGCGAGGCCCGGTTGGTGGACTTTATCCAAGAGCCGATCGCCGCCCTAAGCGACGCCCAGATCGGCGCCGCCGTGCGCGACGTGCATCGAAACTGTCACGCGGTCGTCGAGCGATTTTTTGCGATCGAGCCCGTCGAAGTGGCCGCCGAAGGTTCGCAAATCGAAGTCCGCGAAGGCTTCGATCCGGCTCGAATTCGGCTGCTTGGCGCGGTGACGGGTCAACCGCCGTTTCGCGGCACGCTGTGCCATCACGGCTGGAAGGCCACGCGGTGTGAATTGCCTCAGTGGAACGGCGGTGAGGAATCTCTGCTGGTCGTGGCGCCGGCCGAACTGGAAATCAGATAAGGTGAAATGACAAATGACGCATCACCCAATGTTTAATCAATGACTGATGTTCGAATGGCGAATGACTAAGGCCGACCCGGCACGGACGACAAGGTAGCGGATCGAATTCATGGCAGCCAAATACGTCATCGGCATCGACCTGGGCACGACCAACAGTGTCTTGGCCTACATGCCTCTGGATGTCGAGAACGCGGCGGTCGAGATCCTGCCGGTTCCGCAATTGGTGGCCGCGTCGCAAGTCGAAGCGCGGCCGATGCTGGCTTCGTTCCTGTATTTGGCGTCGGAAGCGGAGCGCAATTCCAAAGCCTACGATGTGCCCTGGGAGCAAGGCCGGGATTTCGCCGTCGGCGAACTCGCGCGGCGGCATTCGGCCGACGTGCCGATGCGCACTGTCGTCGCCGCCAAATCCTGGCTGGCGAACAGCCGCGTCGATCGACATCAGCCAATTTTGCCGTTCGGCGCGCCCGCGGACGTCGCCAAGATTTCGCCGGTCGCCGCGTCGCGCCGATATCTCCAACATCTGGCGGCCGCTTGGGAGAGCGCCTTTCCCGACGCGCCGATCCGCGAGCAGCAGGTCGTGCTCACCGTGCCGGCGTCGTTCGACGCCAGCGGGCGCGAGCTCACGCGCGAGGCGGCGATCACTGCCGGTTTGCCCGATAATCTGGTGCTGCTCGAAGAACCCCAATCGGCCGTTTACGCCTGGCTGGCCGATAGCGGCGATCGCTGGCGGCGCGAGCTGAAAATCGGCGACACGCTGCTGATCTGCGACGTGGGGGGCGGGACGAGCGATTTCACGCTCGTCGGCGTCACGGAGGAAGGTGGGGAACTCGCGCTGCGGCGGATCGCCGTCGGCAATCACATTCTCGTCGGCGGCGACAACATGGACCTCGCCCTGGCGCACATGGTCACGGCCGCGTTCAAGGACAAGAAAGTCGAGCTCGACCCCTGGCAATCGGTCTCGCTGTGGCACGCCTGCCGCGCGGCGAAGGAAACGCTGCTCGCCGAAGGAGGCCCAAAAAAACATCCCGTCGCGATCCTGGGCCGCGGCAGCAAGCTCATTGGCGGCACGATCAGCGTCGATCTCGATCGCAAGGCGGCTAGCTCGCTGTTAGTCGAAGGATTTTTTCCCGACTGTGCATTGAGCGACAAACCGGTCCGCCAGCGGGCGAGCGGCTTTCGCGAGCTCGGCTTGCCATTCGAGACCGACACGGCCATCACTCGGCACTTGGCGGCATTTCTCTCCGCTCACGGCGATCCGAAGACCGGACCGATTCGACCAACCCATCTGCTGTTCAACGGCGGTGTGTTTAAGGCCGACGCCCTGCGCGTTCGGTTAGTCGAGGTGATGGCCGGGTGGTTCGGCAAACAGGTCACGCCAAAATTTTTGGAAGGCAATCGCGATTTGGATCTGGCGGTCGCTCGCGGCGCGGCCTATTACGGCTCGGCCAAGCAGGGCAAAGGCGTGCGAATTCGCGGCGGCACGGCTCGCTCGTATTATGTCGGCATCGAGACGGCAGGTCTCGCGATTCCCGGCGCCGCGCGGCCGCTGCGGGCGCTCTGCGTCGTGCCGTTTGGAATGGAAGAGGGAACCGAGACCGACGTGCCCGGCGGCGAGATCGGCCTGGTGGTCGGCGAGCAAGGCATGTTTCGCTTTTTCAGTTCGGCCGTGCGAAAGCAGGATCGGCCCGGCGACTTGATCGGGGCGTGGACCGAGGAGGAAATCGCCGAGACCGATTCACTCGAAGCGACGCTTCCGCCGGCGCCCGACTTGGAAGATCCCTATGTGCCAGTCCGCTTCCATTCGCGAATCACGGAGCTCGGCGTCTTCGAGCTGTGGTGTGTGAGCACGAATTCGGATCAGCGCTGGAAACTAGAATTCAGCGTCCGAGACGACGCCGACGCGCCCAAATAACCATCGCTCATGTAACCGCGCCGCACAACTCCAACTTCATCCATCGACCCCTCAGCCGCGTCGCTCGCGACGCGCGTGTCCCCGCGGCGCCGGATCGATCCGGCGGCAACGATGGCCGGCCCGATCTCCGAAACCGACAATCCCAGCCGCTATGTCGTCGGCATCGACTTGGGGACCACCAATTCGGCCGTGGCGTACGTCGATTCACAAGCCGAGCGTTGGATGGTGCAAACGTTCGCCGTCCCGCAGCTTGTGGCGCCGGGCGTGGTCGAAGTCCGCGAGACGCTCCCCTCGTTTCACTATCAACGGGCCACGGGCGAATTCGCCGCCGGCGCGCTCCGCATGCCTTGGACGGAGGGCGAGCCCGAGTTCGCCGTCGGCTTGCTGGCTCGGGAGCAGGGCGCCAATGTGCCGGGCCGATTGATCGCCTCGGCCAAGTCGTGGCTCTGTCACTCGGGCGTCGATCGCCTGGCGGACTTGCTCCCCTGGCACGGCGCCGCCGACGTCGATCGATTGTCGCCCGTCGAAGTCAGCGGCCGATATTTGGCCCACGTGCGAGCCGCCTGGAATCATCGCTTTCCGGGCGATCCGCTCGAATCGCAAGACATCGTGCTCACGCTGCCGGCGTCGTTCGACGAGGTCGCGCGGGAGCTGACCGTGAAAGCGGCCGCCCGGGCCGGTCTGCCGCGCGTCGTGCTGATCGAAGAACCGCAGGCGGCCATCTATCAGTGGATTCATGCCCATGAAAACGAGTGGAGTCAATTGGTCGAGTTGGGCCAGAAAATTTTGATTTGCGATGTCGGCGGCGGCACGTCCGATTTCACGCTGATCCGCGTCGGCCGCGACAATCAAGGCAAAACGCAGTTTCATCGCGTGGCCGTCGGCGAGCATCTGATCCTCGGCGGCGACAATCTCGATCTGGCGCTCGCCCATCACGTCGAGCAGAAGCTGGTCGGCGAGGGGAAATTAGAGCCCCGGCAATGGTCGGTCCTCGTGCAACGCTGCCGGCAGATCAAGGAATCGCTGCTGGGCGACAATCCGCCGCCGCAAGTGACGCTGAGCTTGCCGGGAAGCGGCTCGCGGCTGATCGGTGGCGCCTTGCAAGTCGAACTCGCGCGCGACGATGCGCAGGCGCTGCTCGTCGATGGCTTCTTCCCGCGCGTGCCGCTCGACTCGAAACCGCTCACCCGGCGTTCGGCGTTTCAAGAATTCGGGCTGCCCTATGCTCCCGACGCCGCGATCACTCGTTATTTGGCTGCATTTCTCACGGCTCATCGTTTTGTGGCACTGCCGGTCGAAGAGCCGGCGCCCACCGATCACGATCCCGCGCGGCCGGACGCCGTGCTTTTCAATGGCGGTGTGTTCGATGCGCCGGCCCTCCGCGAGCGGCTGTTGGAAGTCGTCGGAAGTTGGTTCTCCGAGCCGGGCAACGCTTGGCGGCCGCGCGTGCTGGAAAATCAGCGCCGCGATTTGGCCGTCGCTCGCGGCGCGGCCTATTACGGGATGGTCAGGCGTGGCCAAGGCGTGCGAATCGCCGCGGGACTGGCGCGAACGTACTTCATCGGCGCCACGACAGTCGAAGGATCTCGATCGGCGATCTGCCTCGTGCCCGCCGGAGTCGAAGAAGGAGAGTCGGTCGATCTTACGGGCCGGACATTCGATCTCCTAATCCGGCAGCCGGTGGAATTTCCGCTGTACGTTTCCAGCACGCAGCTATTGGCCCGGCCGGGCGAAGTTTTGTCGATCGACCCCGAGCAAATGACGGCTCTGCCGCCGATCCGCACCGTGCTGCAATCGGGCAAGAAGACGGCCGGCGCCGATCGGGTGTCCGTGCAACTTCACGCGCGGCGGACCGAGATCGGCACGCTCGACCTCTGGTGCAGCGAACTGTCGGGCGGGCGCACTTGGAAATTGCAATTCGATGTCCGCGCCGCCACTCGGACCGATTTGACCGGCCACGAAGGACTCGGCGAGCGAGCCGGCATCGTCGATCAGGCGCTGCGCGACGCATGCCGGCAAGCGATCGTCGACACATTCACGCCGGCCGGCAACCAACGCGACAAGCCCGAAGGCTTAATGAAACGCCTTGCCGAGATCGCCGAGATGCCGCGCGGGGCCTGGCCGCCGTCGTTGCTCCGCGAAATGTGGGAGACGCTGATGGAGGTCGAGCCGGGCCGTCGGATGAGCGCCGCCCATGAGGCGCGGTGGCTGGGTCTGCTCGGCTTTTCGCTGCGCCCTGGCTACGGCATGGCGGTCGACGATTGGCGAGTCGCTCACACACGGCGAATGCTCGCGTCGCTGGCCTACAACAATCCAACCTGCCGCGCCGAGTGGTGGATTCTTTGGCGAAGGATCGCCGGAGGCTTGCCCGCCGGGCAACAGCGGGCCCTCGCGCAGCCCCTGATTGGCGAGATTCGGGCCACGCATCGCGCGCTGATGAAGGGTCGTGGCCCCGAGACGAAATCCGGCTCCCATGAAGCGGCCGAATTGTGGCGGGTCTTGGGTTCACTGGAGCTGCTTGCCATTGCGGACAAGACCGATCTGGGCGGCATGCTGATCGACCTGGCGCCGCGTGAAAAAGTAACATCGGTCGAGAGCGCCGCGATTTGGGCCCTGGGACGCATCGGCGCCAGAAGTCCCATGTACGGCCCACTGAACACGGTCGTGCCGGCGGACGTCGCGGCCAAATGGATCGACGGCGTGCTGGAATTGCGCCGCGAGCCGGACACCGCGGCGCTCACGCTGATGCAGCTTGCTCGCCGCACGGGCGATCGCTATCGAGACATATCGCCGGCCATGCGTCAAAAAGTTATCGCTTGGTTGAGCACTCGACAGACGCCGCCGCATTTTTTGCAACTCGTCGCCGAAGGAGGGCAGCTCGAAGCGGCTGAGCAAGGGCTGGTGTTCGGCGAAAGCTTGCCGCAGGGATTGCGATTGTTGACGTAAAGCGGGGAGCGTAAAGCGTGAATCGAAACGGGGAGAATGCTTTGCGGCGCCCCCTTCCGGATAGGGTGTCTGCGATTCGTGCCTTGCCTAACTCTTGGGCATTTCCCACAACGGGAATTCCGCGGCGGCGATTCGGGCGCCGGTGAATTTGCCAAACCGAGTCGCACAACTCGCATCGTGAGAATGGTTTAGGGCCCGCGCCGCATAATCGGATCGGCGGCTAGGACAACAGCGGCCCGAGTTTTGCTACTCCGCGAACTGCTATTTGCCTGCTGAGCATTAGCCGGTATCGATACCGTCCGACTAGCAGCCCACGTTGGCCTGCAAGTGACGGTCCAGCGGCGAACCCAGGTTGTGGCGGGGGCGTAGGAGTTTCATGGGACTGCTTAGCCAAGGTTGCCAGCGCGCGATGCGCGGCTTCCAAAAGTCGGCGTATGCTGGAAACGGGGTGAATCCGACCGCGAATCAAGCGGTGGGAGCCTCTGCTGTCAATCATCAAATGCTGGCGCCCTCGTTGAATAACAACTCGCTCTCAGTCCCATCGCGGTTCGGCTTCGTCGATTCCCTTCGCGGAATCGCGGCCCTGAGCGTCGCGGCTTACCACATTTTCCGTTACGGCCCGCTTTCCAAGCCGACCGACACGGTCGTGCCGGAATTCATCACCGCCGTCGTGCATCGCGGCTGGATCGGCGTCCAGATGTTTTTCGTAATCAGCGGCTTTGTGATCGCGTACACGTTGCGCTCAACGCGAATCACGCCGAAATTTTTGGGTAACTTCGCGCTGCGGCGTTCGTTGCGGCTCGACCCGCCATATTGGTGCACGATTTTGTTCGTGCTCTTCCTCTATGCATTCATCGATTTTTGGTCGGAAGTCCAGCCGACGTTGTTGAGTGAAATGCCCAGTTGGCAGAAGTTGCTGTCGCACATTTTTTATCTGCAGAACGTGCTCGGCTATGGCAACATCTCCGTCGGCTTTTGGACGCTCTGCATCGAAGTGCAATTTTATTTGCTGTTCGCGCTGCTGCTTGCCTTCGCCCAGCGGCTGACGGTTTGGCGCGGCGGCGACGCGAGCCAACCGCATAGCGCGGCGCTAATGCTGGTCTTCGCGCCGCTGGCGCTGGTGTCGTTGTTCGTCTTCAGTTTGAATCAAGGCAACACCGATTGGGTGATCCACTTTTTCGCGTTCTTCTTCTTGGGCGCCTTGGCCTGGTGGACGATCGATGGTCGAACGCCGTCCTGGATGTTTTGGAGCTTTGTGGCCGCGATCCTCGTTCGTCAATCGTATTGGTGGACGCTCGACATGACCGTGGCGCTGACCGCCGGCGTGGCGATCTACGGCGTGATCCGAACGGGCCGTAGCGTGCCGTGGCTCGAAATGCCCTGGCTGCAAAAGATGGGGCGGATTTCGTACTCGCTCTATCTGATCCACTACCCAATTAGTTGGATCATCACGACGCTCGGCTACGAGCTAACGGGCGAAAAGCCCGGCTGGGCCCTGTTCTGGATTTTGGCCAGCATCGCCGCGAGCATCGGCGTCGCCCACGCTCTGCATGCTCTGATCGAAAACCCCTCGATCCGGTTTGCAAACCGGTTCAAGCGCTTGCCGGCCGCTCAGCCGATCCTCGTGCCGGTCGTAGCCAGTGCTCGTTCGAGCTTCATCAAGTAAGGGTGGATGTATTCTACGAGGACTCGGCAACTCGGAGGAGGAAGTAGAATCGAGAAGTGGCGCGGTGCGGAGGAAAAAGGACGTCGACAAGATCAAGCCGTTATTCGATCTGTCAGAGGACTCTCTTGTTGAGCCCGACGGCGAAGTAAACCAAGAGTAATCTCCAGCCGCCTTCAAGCGGCTTTTTCATGCGCGGTGGGGTAGAATCGTGGCCTACCGTCAGGCAGTCAACTTTTCCGAGAACGCACGCATGCCAAATCTAGATAATGAGACTCTATATGGACTAGTGACGCTCCCGCTTATCGCCACATGGCCGGGAATCCAAGGCTGGTATTACCACCGCTTGCGAACTCGCCATCCAGCGACCTACGAAGAACTCGGATCGCCCGGCGTGTTCTCCAATGCCGGCATGCGCATTCAATGGCGGTTGATGAGGTTTCTGTTCTCATCTCGTCCGCGACAATTGAACGATGAGCCGCTACTCAACGTCGCCTGGTTGATGCGAGTTTGGATAGTGATTGCCACGCCGATCATCATTGGGATTCTCGCGTGGGTCTGGAAAGTAATTTTATTCAGATAATTTAGTTGACACATCCTGAAACTGTACCACTACCACTTTTTCCGCTCGGTTGCGGGCAATGGCGTTTGTCGAATATAATCGCAGGCGTCTAATGGGGCTCGGCTCGTTGAGCGGGGTTTTGACGCGAGCGTGGCGGAACTGGCAGACGCACCAGCTTGAGGGGCTGGCGGGAGCAATCCCGTGGAGGTTCAAATCCTCTCGCTCGCATTGTCGCAGGTGGTGACGGATTTTCTTGGGATCGAGTGCGACGGGTCGCCGGCTCGATCGATTATCGTTTGGTTGCGGCGTCGGAATCGTTTGCGGCTTTGCTCGGGAGAGCCAGCGTGCGAATCCCTTCTCGCCATGCGCAAAAAAATAACCCCTTCCGCCCGGCAGAGCGAAAGGGGCTTACGTTCTTGAAATTGTACTGAGGGCTCGGGCGAGAAGCGCCCGCCTCAGTCCGCTAAACCCGGTGGTTCCAGCATATCGGCCCCTCGTTGGAAGTGGCGGCGAAAATGCAAACTGAACGCTAGCACGGACGCGGTGGCGGTTGGACCTTTGTGCCGGTCGCTTGCCACGATGAAAAAAATTGCACGCAGCCAATCGCGCTGTACCGTTATTTGCACCCCCGGGCCCGGAGATGCGCTCCTACAAGGAGGAGTATTGAGCAACAGCCCGTTGGTTCGCCCACTGAACAATCAGTTTTTGCGTCCCTCTCGGCCACGTGCATCAGTATGATAACGCGCTCGGCGGATCTTGCAATCTGGACAAATGTGCGTGCAGCCAACGGGGCATGGGAATGGGGCGAGGATCGTGGGGGGGCGAAGCGTGGAGCGTCGAAAATGAGAGACGCGGGAACACGGGAATGGGGAGGATTTCCGGTTGAACCGGTATAGGCCGGAATGCCGAAAAAGGCCAATATAAGCGCGTTCGCGCAGGGTCATTCGGCGATTCAGCGGCTTGCGGCGGTCTGGCTGACACGCAAGCGATAAACACACACGACGGTTTTTGCGGCCGCTGCACAAGTTCAGGCCGCGCACGCTGGGCAAGGAGGCGCCAGCCATGGCATCTGTTTCCGACAAAAAAACATTGCGACAAGCCAAGATCGGCGAAGTCGCAATCGCCACGGGTTTATCGGCCTCCGCCGGCGCGCAAGCGACGGGGACGAAACCCCCCAAGCCAGTTAAGCCCAGCCGGTCCGGTGGCGCTCGCTCGGCCGCGCCCAAATGGCGCCGCCGGACATTGATTGCCGGTGGAACCGTCGTCGTCGGGCTGTGGCTCCTGCCGATCGCGCTCGCTTGGACATCGCTGCGAAATCAACCGATCGTTGTCGCACTGTCCGGAATCAACGGCACGCTCTCGTCGCGGTCCGCGTCGTTCGGCTGGTTTTCGCCGATCGTCTACAACGACGTCGAGATTCGCGACGCGGCGGGCAACGTCGTGCTGACGGTCGCCGAAATTCGCAGCGATCGGCCGCTGTTACATTTGGCGACGCATCCGCGAAATGTCGGCAAATTCCGCTTGCTGCGGCCGGAATTGTCGCTCGAGATGCGGCCCGACGGAAGCAATCTCGAAGACGTCCTCGCTCCCCTGCTTCACAAAGACACACCGTCGAGCGGCGGAATTGGGATCGGGCTGGAGGTCGTCGATGGCACGATCAATCTGCACGACATGGCGACGGATGATCGCTGGCGCGTCGATCAATATCAAACCACGTTACGGCTCGAGCCAACGAGCCCACTACCAGCCGAGTGGTCGCTGTCGGGCAACGTGGCGCTAAAGGGCGGCCCGGCGAAATTCGCGCTCGCCTATCTGCCGACCGGAAGCGCGACGACGTTGGCTCTGTCGCCGGCGACGGACGCGGATAACACGGCCGAGCGCGTCGAAGCGCACATCGACCCGCTACCGATCGCGATTTTTCGGAGCGTGCTGGCTCGGGTGTTGCCCGAGGTGCAAATCGCCGGTTTGTTGTCGGCCGATTTCCAATATCGGATTGGCGCCGCCGATGCGCCGCGGCAGTTGCAGGGACAATTTCAGATCGATCAGCTCGCGCTCTCCGCGGCGCCGCTAGGCAAGGACGTGCTGCGGCTGGCGTCACTCAAGCTGCCTTGCCAGGTGAGTTGGCTCGGTCGGGAGATCGATCTGAAGCAACTTGGAATCGCATGCGATGTCGGAGCCATCGCCGTCTCCGGCCATACGACGCTGCCCGAAAATTCCTCGACGCGCACCTTGGCACAATGGCTCCGCGAGAGTTTTGACGTGAAGGGCAATCTCGATCTGGCCAAGCTTGCGGCGCTGTTGCCGGACACGTTGCACGTGCGGCAGTCGGCGCGGATCACTTCGGGCGCCGTGCAACTGGCGCTAAGCAGCGTCCAAGCCGATGGCGCCCATCGCTGGACCGGCCAGATGATGACGAGCAACATCACCGGCGTGAACGACGGCCGGGCCGTCAAATGGGAACAGCCGGTGGTGGTCGCCTTCAATCTGGAAGATTCCGCGGCCGGGCCGGTCATCGAGAAACTCGATTGCCTGTCGAACTTCATCCACGTCACGGCCGCCGGAACGCTCGACAAATTCTCGGCCGACGCCAGTTGCGATCTCAATCAGCTGGCCGCCGAACTGGGTCAATTCTTGGATCTCGGCGACGCTAAGCCGGCGGGAGATGGGCGTGGCACGATTCGCTACGAGCGGGCCGATGACGGCAGCTTTCAAGCCGATGCCAGCGGCGAGGTCCGCAATTTCCATCTCGTCCTGCCTGGCAAGAAAGCCTGGACCGAGACACTGTTGACCGGCTCGCTGAGCGTCGCCGGTCAGATCCCGCAGACCTCGATCACGCAAATCGACAAGGCATCGCTCGACATTACTTCGGGTGGCGCAAAAGGCGCGACGGTGGATCATCTGACGATTCAACTGCTCGAGCCGCTAACGAACTTCACTTCGCTCGCCGCGGCCAGTCAGGGGCGGGTTCAAGCTCGGCTCCAAGGCGACTTGACTCGATGGCAGCCGCGGCTCGCGCCTTTGATCGATGTTTCGGCGTGGCAGCTTGGCGGCTCATGCGATCTTTCGGCGACGGCGGCGTATTCGTCCAAGGGGATGGACATTCAAGATATTCACGGCGTCGTGCAGCAACTTCATGCCTGCGGAAGCGGCTGGTTCATCGACGAGCCGACCGTTGAAATAAAAGCGGCCGCCAACTGGGATTCCGTCAAGCGAACGCTGCGACTGGATCAACCGACATTGCTTTCAAGCACGGTCTCGGTCACGGCCAAACAGGTTTCGTTGCAGATGCCGTTGAAAGGCCCGGCGACTTTGCAGGGCACTGTCACGGGTCAGGCCGATCTCGCTCGACTTAGCGCGTGGACACACGACCCGCGGACGCCCGTGGGAAATGTGGCCACCGGTCGATTGAGCGGCGAAGCCAACTTCACGCAAACCGGCACGGTAAGCACGGCCAATCTCGCGGCCGCTGTCGATGATCTCATCGTATATGCCGGCATGCCTATCGGCCCGGCGAATGGGCAAAAAGCCGGCTTCTTGCCTGGCGCTGGCCGCCCAACTCAACCGGCGGTGATCTGGCAAGAGAAGCGTTTGACGCTCTCCGCCGGCGGCAAATATGATCGGGCCGCCGACATCCTCAAACTCGATTCGCTCGATGTCACGTCCGCGGCGCTCCATGCCAAAGGCTCGGGCCAAATCTCGCAGCTCACGGGCGAGCAGAACGCCGATCTCAAGGGGCAACTCGACTACGATTGGCAAACGATGAGCGGCCTCTTGCAGCCGTACCTCGGCTCCCAAGTGCGTTTCACCGGTCGCCAGTCGCGGCAGTTCGCCTTGCGCGGCCCGCTTGCCGCTGCCGGGTCGACCGACAAAGCGGATGCATATGCTTGGCTCAAGCCGTTGGTCGTCGAAGGCGGAATCGGCTGGACGACGGCCGACGTTCACGGTTTGAAATTCGGCGCCGCCGCCGTGGATGCTCGACTGGCGGACGGCACGGTGAGTTTCATTAAGCCGCTTGAAGTCGCGCTGCGGGATGGACAGTCGGGGCAATTCATTTTTGTTCCGCAGTTGCGATTCAGTCCGGCGCCGGCGCAGTTGCTGCTGGGCGCGGGACCGCTTGCCCGGCAGGTACGGATCTCGCAGGAGATGTGCGGCCAGTGGCTCAAATTCGTCGCGCCGCTCGTGGCCGATGCGTCGAAATCCGATGGAAGTTTCTCGCTCGATCTACAAGGCGGCCGCATTCCTCTGGCCGATCCGACCGGCGGCGACGTGGCGGGCAAATTGACGATCATTTCCGCGGAAATCGCGCCTGGCCCGATCGTCGAGCCATTTGCATTTATCGGTCAGCAGTTGCAGGCCCTATTGCAAGGGAAGACGCCGCCGCTGAATCCGAGCTCCGTGCGACCGCTGGTGAACTTTAGTCCGCAAACGGTGGATTTTCGCTTAGTGAACCACCGCGTGTATCACGACCGGATCGAGATGACGATCGGCGGCACGGTCATTCGAACCCGCGGTTCGGTGGGGCTGGCCGACGAATCGCTGATTATGGAAGCCGAGGTTGCCCTGCGCACGACGGCGCCGCTTATTGGCGGAAAGCAACCGGCCGGCGACCAGCAAACGATCCGCATTCCCATTAGCGGCACGCTCAAAAAGCCGGTTCTCGATCCGAGGGCGATGGAGCAACTCGTGGCGCAAGTGCTCAAGAACGGGACGCGAAACTTGATTCGCAATGGGCTGGACGACATCGAAAATCTCGTCCGCCCCGGCAAGTAATGGTCCCACGCAGGCGCGACATCCTGCCGCGCTGAGGGTTCGTATTTTGCCCAATTTCTAGAACCGCTTACAATCCGCCGGGTGGCCGGGCTGGAGGCGTACTCGCCGAAGCCCCGGAGAGGCGAAGAGCCCGAATGTCTAATGACGAACGTCTAATCAATGACGAATGACGAAGCCCAAAACACGAAGGCCTGAAATGGCCTTTAGCGGGGGTTTAACGTCGTCTCATTTTCGTGACAACAGAGCGCTGCTCGCAGCGCCACGTAGGAACCTTAGTCATTCGTCATTTCCGCCTTCCCGGAGCGATACGACGCAGCAGGATGCCGCGGCTATGTATCGGATGACCGGCCGCCGCCGGCGCATCCCAAAATCGAGCGCGGTCGCTATTTTGGCTCTGGTGCGCTAGGGGGGGGTGAAGCTACTATATAATGCCGGCCGACTTACGGGCGTGACTACCTTCGACGGGCTTGGTAAATTGAGGGGCAGCTCAGGGGCATGGCGACAATGGGCAGCGCTCTTATGCAAAACACATCCGCTGAAGAATTCAAATTAGATAGTCGATTTCAGAGCTTGCGCCGGACCCTTTCGCTCGATCGCTATACGGATCGAATTGACCGGCCGCTCGTGTTCTGGACATTGCACAGCGACCGCCGACTACCGCTCGCTTTTTTGCCTTGCTCCATTCGCAGTTTGCTCGAAACGCCGTTCGAGGAATTGGTCGCGACTCCGGGCGTTGGGCAGAAAAAGATCGCCACTCTGCTGGGCCTCTTGGCTCGCGCGGCAAAAGAACCGCCACCGCCCGACGGCGACGGCGATCCGGAGTCCTTGGGCGGCAAATCGACTAACGGCCGACATAAAACCGAGGGCGACAAGTTCGATCCGTCCACGGTGTCGGAAAGCTCCTGGGAGCGTTGGCGCGACACGGTCTGCTCGCATCATTTGGGGTATGAAAAACTCGGCCGGCTCGCGCCCACGCTGCAATCCTTGGCTACAGTGATGTGGCATCGCCCGTTGTCCGATTACTGCGACGTGACGATCGTCGATATGCGAAAGATGAGGACTCACGGAGAAAAGCGGGTCCGCGCGATCTTGGAAATTTTCCATGCGGTGCACGAGGCGATCGAATGTCTCTCGGTCGACAATCATTTGGCGATCCGAATGGTCCCTAAGTTCGTGCCTCCGCTGGAACAGTGGCTGGCCAATCGAGTTTCGCACACGAGTCCACCGACATTGCAGGCCACGCGCCAAGAATTCGTGGCGCCGCTACTCGCGCAGCTTCGTTTGGATTGCGGCCCGGGCATCGCCAAGCTGGCCGATGGTCGCTTGGGCATTAGCGCGGCGCCGCAAACCGTGCGAAACCAGGCAAAAAAACTGGGCGTGACGCGGGCTCGCGTCTATCAGATGCTCGAGGAATGCGCGAAAGTCATGCGCGTTCGTTGGCCCGACGGTGGCCCTCAATTGGCCGAGTTGGTCGCCAAAGGAATTCCACGCGCGCAGGCCGGCGAGAGCCTGCCATTGCTGCGCGAGACATACGAGCTTTTCTTCTCGGACGAACAGGCCTGGGCGCGTCGGGCTCAGCGCGATAGCGAGGCCTAACGAGTCTGCTGAAATGGAATCTCGCGATTCAGCCACGGTCCGCGTAAGGTATTTCCGGCCGCCTGCCTTAATTCGACGCTGCGGGGCATCGCTTAAGAATTGGCGACCCGAACTGTCGCCGGCGTGGGTATCGTTCGCATGGCCGCATGAGCGCTATCGATCCGAAGGCCGCTCGGCCGCCGATCGACGAGCATTCTCTCTCGCTCCTCGGCAACCGTTTCGCGAAGGATATTCAGCCATTGATAATGCAAACGATAATCGCTTGCGGACAAAAATCCACGCACGCGGCCGGCGATTTGGGTTAACGTCGTTCCTCGGGCCAGACTCGCTACTAACTCGCCAGCGACGACTAACGGATGAGTCAACAAACTTAGCCACCTGGGGGACATTCGGGCGTTGCGCCAGAACAACCGTTCGGCGATCAAGCCTTGTTCGTAACCCGACGACGGCGGGGCTAGCAATTGCGGGGCGCGAATTTGGCACCGCGGTTCGAGAATCGCCCGAAAGCCGGCCCAACGCATGGTCAGAGCCAAATCCACGTCAGCCGCCACGGCGCCGAGCATTGTTGGCAATCCGTCGCTGAGCAACTCTAGCGCGCTTTTGCGAAAAAAGGCCGCGTCCAGCGTGGGACCAAGAATTTCGATTGACTCGCCGAGCGCCGCGGGCAGGGCCGTAGAGACCGTCCGCCGCCCGCCGGCTCGATAACGAACTCCGGCGGCGAGCACTTGACGCTCGTCGGCCGAATTCAGCAGCACGGGCGCCACTGCGGCGATATCGGGCTGGACGAAGTGGCGCAGGGCCCAGTCGGCCCAGCCGCCGGCGACTTCGCAGCCAGCCGAGAGGAGATGCACTATGGGCGCCCGACTCACCCGAATTCCCAACGTCGCGCAGCTCACCCAATTGGATCCTGGCGATTCGACGAAGCGAATTTCATCCTTGAGATGGTACGGATCGTCGTAGGGAGTGTTCAGGACGACGAGCACCTCGCAGCCATCGGGACGCTTTTCCAGAACGGAAATGAGCGTCGATTCCAGACCGCAAGTGCTGCCCACCACGGGGATAACGCATGACAATCTAGGCACGGAGACTTTCCTTCTCTTGCCGCCAGAACCGCCGGCGAAGGCCGAGGTGAAGCGCGACTCGAATGCGAACGATTACGCATCCGCGAGAACCCGGTGGCTACGCGCGCCTCACATGGATTCCGTTCGTTAATTTCGGCGTGAAAGAGGGTGAAAGTTTACGCCGACTCGGCCGTGGCCATGCGTTCGCTCGTTCGCATTGCGAACAGCAAGCATTGCTAGCGGATCAAATTACGAATGGAGGAAATAGCGACGAGCCAACCCAGAGTTCGGCAGCAGTGGGTCCCTCGCGCCGACTGTGCGTCGAAGTCGCCGATCGACGGCAATAGTTTCACGGAACCGGTTTTATTTCCGGCGCAGGAAAAAGCCGATCATGCAACCGACAACGGCGGCCCCCAAAAGCACTTGGAGCGGACGTTCTCGCACGGTATCCGTAAGCGTTTGTCCGAAGTCGGAAATCTGATCGCATCCGGCTTTAAAAACGTCTTGCGCGCCATCGCGCATGTCTTGGAATTTGTCGGTCGCCGAATTCAAGGCTTCGCGCCCCATTTCCTGAACCGAGTGGAGAGCGTCTTTACCTTGGGATCCAACTTGTTGACTTGTCGAGGCCATGATTCTTTGTTCCTTGCGGAGTGAGGTACTAACAAAACTATGGAAGCCAGTGGGTCAAAGCTATACGCCGAAGCCCCGGTGCGTGTTGTCAATTTTGAGAGCAACTTATCGGGGCTTCCTTTCGGCGCGAGCTCCGCCAAACCAAAACCGGGAAGAGCAGAGCCCAACCGAGAGAACAATCTTACTTGCCTTTAACCACGTCTTTCACTTTATCAATTGTCTTGTCGACCACCTGCTTGGCTTTTCCTGCAAGCTGGTCGGCTTGGCCCTCGGCCCGCAACTTGTCGTTATCGGAAATCGCGCCGGCTGCTTCTTTGACACGACCCTTGATTTCTTCTGCTTTGCCGCCCATGACGTACTCCTTTTCGTAAGAACCAAAAAAACAATATGTTTCCATGGACGGTGCAAAGGGCGGGCCGCGGCGGCTCGACGCAACTATCGGCCACCGCACTGTATTTTCCGTTTTCACGGTGGTCAGCTAAAGCACAGAGCGTTTCGATTTTGCGCTTTTCAATGGCTAAATGATCATCACTGTAATGCTAAACATTGTGCGGCCGGTTGGCCAAGACGCCGAATTTACATCCTGTGGCACAGTTGGCATGCGAGATGCAAGCACAGCCGTCGCGATTTTTCCGAACCATCGGGATGCCGTTCGACACCGTTTTTATTAGAAGGAGGGACCACGCCATGCCCACAATTTTGCTTGTTATCCTCGTGTTGCTGCTATTAGGCGCTGTTCCACTCTGGCCTTATAGCCGGGATTGGGGCTACATCCCTGGTGGCGGAATTGGCTTGGTCCTCTTGATCGTCTTGATTCTCGTTCTCAGCGGTCGGCTGTGAGCGATCGATCGCACGGACCATTCTCCACTTCGTCACTCGAACATCAAACCGCTTTTTCGTCACTCGAACATCAAACCGCTTTAACGAGGATTCTTCCCATGAACAAATCTGTGATTGGGCGGGTGGCATTTCTCGTGGTGGCCGGGTGGAGCACAGCACCGAATATCTGCTCGGCGGCCGATCGCCCCAGCGCCGAAAAACGCGATGCAGACCGCACGGACAAATCGCGCGACGCAAACCACTCAGAAAAGGGTTCGGCCGATCGAAATCGGGACGACCGTCGCGACGACCGCGGGAGTCGCTCCGAAGACAATCGCTGGCGTTATCGATTTTACAGCGGACATTGGTGGTATTGGTTGCCCAGCGAGCAGTGGGTTTATTGGGACAATGGCGCGTGGCGCGATTTCGGCGCGGCAGCCATGCCCTACGGCGCGAGACAAGATCGCGATTCGCTTCGGTCGGAGAGCGGTTACCGAGGCCCGTTGAATAAAGAAGGCCGAGATCCGAACATGGAAATCCGTCTCCGCGACGGTCGCGCCAATGAAGACGCCGTAAAGACAACCGACAATCGGCGCGGCGCAACGCCACATTCGGGAAACAACGATGTCCCGGACAGTAGCAATGGAGTGCGGGATAAGAGCGCCGGCGCCGAAGAACACCGAGAAAACAAGGCGAATTCGCGACCCCAACCGCCCTCCAGCGCGCCCAATGCCGACTCGGGCAAATAATTAGTAGACAATTTGGAATTGCTCACAGCATCGACTGACTCGCGGCGAAATTGACAGGGTCAATTTCCGCCGCGACTTTTATTGTCGCCCGACTACAGCCCGGTGACCGAGTTTGTTAAGCTACCCGGCGCCTGCGGCGGTCAATTTACCTTCTCCAACCCACTTCAGAAAGACGTTTCCATGGCTGTTAAACCGTCGTCCAAAGTCGCCGATTCCAAAAAAGTATTAAGCCGGCAACAACTCATCGATTTGCTGAACGAAGACCTGCGCCGCGAATACCAAGCGATCATCGCCTATATCGTGTATTCGCAGGCGATCAAGGGGGCGAAGTACATGAATATCGCGGACGAACTGAAAAAACACGCCGGGGAGGAATTGCAGCACGCCTTGATTATCGCCCAACAAATCGACTATCTCGGAGGTGAACTTTCCGTCGAGCCGATGCCCGTCCGCACATCCAAGAAATCGGAAGAAATGTTGCGGTTCGACCTCGACAACGAAAACGAAACCATTCGCAACTATCGGCTTCGCGTCCGTCAATGCGAAGCGATGGGCGAGTATGCCATTGCGGAAAACATTCGGCAAATCCTGATGCAAGAGCAAGAGCATCAAATCGATCTGGCTACGGCGCTGGGCATCGATGTGCCCGATATTGCCAGCCCGTCGGAGATGGCCTGAGCCACCGGGCGCGCCAGCGCAATCGTATCGTATTGCGGTCCGCTAGCCGTTTAAGCTTTCCAGTCCAGCGAGTTCGCAAAGATTCGCGGTAGAGACTGGCTGCGGGCAACTCCAAACCAAGAAAAACAAGGCCTCGCGGCACCAGCGGCCGGCCGGATGGCCGACGACATATCCCGTGCCCTTTGCCGCGACGAGCGCTGCTTGCGTAGCGCGTAGCGCGATGCTGTTCGCTCGCGCGCGTAAAGATTCGTTAGAGCAGGGCGAATCTCCGTTGGCGAGCGCCAACAAATCGATCTCGATCCGCTGGCGATCCTCCTGAAACTCCGCGAGAGGCGCCACGAGGTCGGGCCGCCTCGCCGCTTCTTGGGCGATGAACTTTATCGCCGCGGAGGCGAGGCCAATGGCCAGGGCCGAGGTCTGAAGACCGCCGGTCTTGCCGCCCATCCTGCCAGCCATCACATTTTCGGCCGGACCGGCTAGCAAATACTCCCGACCCACTAAGACGCTTTCGCAGCGCAGTTCACCCGTGCAACTGGCCGTCAGGGCCACGAGTTCCACGGGCGCCGGCGCGGAGACTCCAGGCAAATTCGTCGGCAACGCGACGAGAATCTGCCGCCCATCGGTCGTGGTGGCGCCCAGCACGACACTATCCGCCTGGTTCGCTCCGGTGACCCAGGGACTATAACCCGAGAGCGTGAAGCCGTCCGTCGTTTCCGCGGCTTGCATCACCGGCGTCGCCAAATGCCGGCGGCTGGTGGTCAGATGCGAGATGCCGACGGTCGTGAATTGGCTCCCATCGAGAAGGCTCGCAAGCAGTCGGTCGCGGATCGCGCCGTTTTCGGTATCCACGATCCGGCGACAGGCGGACGTGAACTGCGTGAGGATAAATGTCGTCGTAAGACATGCCGCCGATAGCCGCAGATACCCGCGAATCGTGTCGAGCTCGCTCCAGCCCAAACCGCCGAACTCGAGCGGCACAAACCAGCGATTGACGCCGCGGGCCGCGCACCAACGAAGCTGCTCGCTCGGCCACGTCATCCGCGAATCGAGTGCCGCCGCGCGGGACTCCAGTTCGTGGCATAGCACGTCGAGCAGAGGGCTGTCGGGCGTCGTAATGATCGAATCGGTCATCGGCTCGTCACTCGCGGGCTCAGATTTATACGATGGCGCCAAGCCGACTCGTTACTTATCGAGTCGCACTTTTTTCGCACAGAGTTAGTGAGCCGATGCCACACTGCTCATCTAGTGCCGCACGCCGAGCGTGTCGCCATAGATGAGCGTAAGGATTTCGGATCGGCTCGAGAGATTCGAGCGGAACGTGCCTTTCATCGCCGAGGTGACGCAGACGCTGCCCGGCTTGCGCACGCCGCGGATCGACATGCAGGAATGCGTGGCCTCGATCACCACGGCGACCCCTTTCGCGCCCAGTTCATCGACCAGCAGATTGGCGATCGTCTCGGTCATCCGCTCTTGAACCTGCGGCCGTTTGGACACCACCTCGACGACGCGAGCCAGCTTGCTCAGACCGATCACGCGGCCGCTGGGCAAATATCCGATGTGAACCTTGCCCATGAATGGCAGCATGTGATGCTCGCACATGCTGTTGAAGCTGATGTCGCGGACGAGCACGATTTCGTCGTATTTTTCGACGAAGAATTTTTTCAGGTGCTCGCGCGGGTCTTCTTTCAGACCCGAAAACAACTCGGCGTACATCCGGGCCACGCGCGCCGGAGTTTCGAGCAGCCCTTCGCGGCTGGGATCTTCGCCGACGGCCGCCAAAATCTCGCGGACCGCCGCCTCGATACGCGGCAGGTCGACGCCCTCCGACGCTGCGGATCGCCGATCGCTGTCATCCGCACAAGAAGTGATCGAATTCAATGCTAGCTCGCCTTTTCAATTAGCGCTAAACGCGGGAGGAAAATTTGATGCTCGACGCTTAACGCCGCTGAGATATTCCAGCAGCATCCGAGCCCGGAGATCGACGCGACCCTCGGTCAGCAGCCGCTCCTTGAGTTCCAAATCGATATCGAGCGTGTAGGCCATGATGTCGGTCAGCATGCCCAGCGAGAGGGCATTGCCCAAGAGCTGTTCCAGTTGTTCGTGAGCCGCGGGAATGTCCGGCAGCACGCGTTTGAATGCCGCCAAAAGCTGCTGATGCAACTCGGCCCGCTTCCCGGCCATTTCTGATGGCTCTTCGTCTTCCAGCAATTTAACATTGGCGACGCGGAACAATTTGTCGGGCGGCAGCTCGCCGACCAGCGTCATCCGCCGCACGCCAAGCAGCAGCACATTATAGGAGCCTTCGTCGGTGCGATGGTAGGTCGCCACGCGGCACAGGCAGCCTGCGGGCCGAAGCGGCGGCCGTCCTTCGTAATCGGTCTCCCAGCCGGGCGCCAGCAGCGTCATGCCGATCAGGCCGTCGCCGGCGATCGCCTCTTCGAGCATGGCGCGATAACGTGGCTCGAAAATATGCAGCGGCTGCATCACGTGCGGAAAGACGACCAAATTCGGCAGCGGAAACAACCGCGCCTGGCCGGAAAAACTCTCCGGCGAAAACGACAAGTCCTCAAACAGCGACATAGCTTCCTCCACGCGATCTCCTCGTCTCTCCCCTGTCCGGCCCCCTCTCCCTTTGGGAGAGGGTCAGGGTGAGGGGCGTGACGCTACCACCGACGAATCCCTCACACTGCCCTCTCCCGAGGGAGAGGGCTCTTCATATCGCCTCCGGCGACCCATTCATTAATAATTCAAAGCCCCTCCACGCTCTCCGGCGGCGGATCGAGATGAATCTCCGGAATCAATTCGGGATTCAATTCGATCGTCGGAAACTCCTCGACTGACGCGGCCACTTCGGCGAAACAAGCCTCGAACTCACGGATGAATTTCTCGAGATCCAGTCCGCGATGCTTCGGCCCATACGGCGCCAAATAATCTCGAGTGCTGACGTACAACTTTTTTGCGCCGCGAATATTGCCGTTTCCAAAATGATAGAGGCCGACGGCGGCTTGGATCAGGCCCTGATAAAATTTTCGCGACTCGCCGCGATATTCCGTCCAAAGCTCCTCCCAAACCTCGTGGCTCTCGAAGAAGTCGCAGATATTGAAATGAGCGATGCCTTCGAGATACAGCGGATGGTAAGGCTCGTCGTCGTCCATCGGAATCGCGTGGAAAATAGTTCGATTGCTGAAACTTCGATGGTCGCCAAGCGTATCCGACGAATTATAGGCTGATGGCATGGTAGCCGCCATGCGGGCAGCGCTTACTTCGTGCACGGCTCTTGTGTTTCGGCCCGAAGGGAGCCGCACGCGAAGTAACCGGCGGCTTGACAGTCGGGCGAATTCCTCTGAGAATTGTCGAGCGTTCTCGCTTGAGCCCGATCTGGAATGGACGTCTCGCCGCGGGCAATTCATGGCCGTTTCCGCCACCGACAAAACCCGCGCCCGCGAAATTCTCCGCCGCTTGCGCAAGGCCTATCCGGACGCTCAATGCGCCCTGATGTTCCATGATCCGCTCCAGCTCTTGCTCGCGACAATTCTCTCGGCTCAATGCACCGACACGCGGGTCAATATGGTGACGCCGGCGCTGTTCGCCAAGTATCCAACCGCCGCCGATCTGGCGGCCGCGCCGCAAAAGGACGTCGAGCGAATTATCCAAAGCACCGGGTTTTTCCGGAACAAAGCCCGCAACATCAAGGCCTGCTGTCGGACCCTCGTCGATCGATACGACGGCCAAGTCCCGCGAACGTTGCCCGAGCTCGTCGAGTTGCCGGGCGTCGGGCGGAAGACGGCCAACGTTCTGCTCGGCACGGCCTTTGGAATCGCGTCCGGAGTCGTCGTGGACACTCACGTCGGCCGCGTGAGCCGGCGGCTAGGTTTGACCGCCGCGACGGATCCCGTTAAAGCCGAACGCGATTTGATCGAGCAGATTCCCCGCCGCTCTTGGGTCGATTTTAGTCACGAGGTGATTCATCATGGGCGACGGATATGCGTGTCCCGCAAGCCGCGCTGCACGATTTGCCCACTCGAGCCCGTGTGTCCGCGGATTGGAGTCGAGCGTTATGCGTAGCGCGCCGTTTCGGCTGCGCGGCTTGGGGCTGGGGTCCTGGATTCTTTCCGCAAATTGTTCGGCAAGGTTTTTTCTCGTTGGCTTTAACCCGGGTTGGTCCCATGATTCTCACCGGCCAAGAAATTCGCAAGCAGCTCGGTTCGACCATCACGATCGACCCGTTCGACGAAGCGAATCTCAATCCCAATAGCTACAACCTGTCGCTGCACCACGAGCTGATGACCTATGAAGAGGTCGTGCTCGACATGCGGAAATCCAACCGCGTGCGGCGGATCGAGATTCCGCCGGAAGGGATCGTGCTCAGTCCCAATCAACTCTATCTGGGCCGAACGGTCGAGCGCACGGAGACGCACAACCACGTGCCGATGATCGAGGGTCGCTCGTCGATAGGACGACTGGGGCTCTTCGTACACGTGACGGCCGGCTTCGGCGACGTGGGTTTCTGCGGTTATTGGACGCTGGAGATGTTCGCCGTCCAACCGGTGCGAATCTACGCCGGCGTGCCGATCTGCCAAATCTTCTATCACTCGCTCTGCGGCGAAATCACTCCCTATGTCAGCGACAAATATCAACACAACCACGACATCCAGCCCAGTCTACTGTTCAAGGAGCTCAATCCGGAAACGGACAAAGACCAACAGCTGCAATTAGAATTCGGGATGGAAAGATCACATTAGCTGGCTGTAATGTCGCCAACCGACCATTTGGTAGGCAATCACATGGCCGAATCGCGGCTGCTTCTTAACTCCCGTCTCCCGTCTCCCGTCTCCCGTCTCCCGTCTCCCGTCTCCCGTCTCCCGTCTCCCGACTCCCGACTCCCGACTCCCGACCCGGCCCCCTCACATCCAGCGGCTTGTCCGCTGCGCTATACTTAAGCGGCCCGTAAACGGCTCCGTATACTCATCTGGGAACTTGGTCCTAAACGCCTCGGGCCGCATCAAAGTACAGGAATCGGAAAATAGAAACGAGTGAGTTCATGAAAACCCTTGTCGTCGTCTGCTTGTTGTCCGGCTTGGCGATCGCCAGTTACATCGTAGCGATGCGCCCGTCGCACGGGCTATCGACCGAATCCGAAACGCCTTCCTCGCCAGGAGAGAAAGTCATGATCGAAGTGCATGCGTTCAATAAACAGGGCAAACTGGTTGGTCCGATCGAATCGGCCAAGGTCGTGCTCAGCGACGCCGAGTGGGCGAAGCGACTGACGCCCGAGCAATTCAGCGTCCTGCGGAGCAGCGGCACCGAGCGGCCGTTCTGCGGGGCCCTGCTCGATACGAAGGTCCCGGGCGCTTACACCTGCGCGGGGTGCGGGCTGCCGCTTTTCTCGTCCGACTCGAAATTTCACTCCGGCACGGGCTGGCCGAGCTTTTTTCAGCCGATCGCGGAGGGCAATGTGGTCCAGCGCACCGACCGCGGTCACGGCATGAGCCGCACCGAGGTTAACTGCGCCCGCTGCGATGGCCACTTGGGGCACGTGTTCGACGACGGTCCGAAGCCAACTCATTTGAGATTCTGCATGAATTCGGCTTCGCTGAATTTCACGCCGACCGAAGATGTCGCCAAGTTGGCCGATCCCGACGCCGACAAGCCGATCGTTCAGGTTTCCCACAAGCAAGAAGGCGGCGCCGATAAAACAGCGTCTTCTATTAGCGCCAAAACGACCGCAGTATTCGCCGGCGGATGCTTTTGGTGTACCGAAGCGGCGTTCGAGCAACTCGAGGGCGTCAGCGATGTGACCAGCGGATACACGGGGGGCGCCAAGGAGACGGCCAACTACAAAGCTGTCTGCTCCGGCGCGACAGGCCATGCCGAGGCCATCCGCGTGACCTACGATCCGCAAAAGATCACGTTCGACCGACTGCTGGATGTTTTCTTCGACGCTCACGATCCGACGCAACTCAATCGCCAAGGCGCCGACGTCGGCACGCAGTATCGCTCGGCAATTTTTTTCGCCGACGACTCCCAGCGCACCGCCGCCGAGGCCAAGATCAAGGCGATCGACAAGTCCGACCATTTCACCGGCCCGATCATGACCTCGCTCGAGCCGCTCAAGGAGTTTTACGTCGCCGAGGACTATCACCAGAACTACGCCCAGAACAACTCGGGCGACGGCTACATTCAGGCGATCGCGATTCCCAAGGTCTGCAAAATCCGCGACAGGCACCCGGATTGGATCAAGAAGAACCCGGCGCCGGCGACGAACTGAATTCTACTGCGGCGCCGCGCTGCCGCTGGAGGTGATGACAATCATGCTCGCGCTAGCCGCCGGCAGATTCAACTCAATCGGGCCGGCGACAGGTCGCGCTAGTTCTGCCACCTCCTTGACGCTCTCGGAGGTGTCCTGATCGAATCGCCATACGCGCTGCGCGCCCTTGACCGAGCCGACGTCGAGATTCAGCGAGCAGGGGCCGTGGAGATTCTTATTGATCGCGACAATCGTGAGGGCTTTGTCCGATGTGCGCCGGGCGGCGTAAATCGCCAAGTCTGGATTTTCGCTTTCGGATTTCAGTAGAGTTTCGCCGAACGCGCTACCACGGCCGTCGTAGCTGCGGAACAGTTGCCAAGCTAAATTCTGGCTCCCGCTCGGCGTATGCCAGATGAACGCCAGATCGACCTTCTCCCGCGCTAGGATTCCGAACACATCGGCCTGCGCCAGACCGCCAGTCACGTTGTCGCCGCCGCCGAAATTGTATTCGCCGAGGCAAATTTCCATGCCCGGGTTGTGCTTGCTGATCCACTCGCGTACGCGCGGGATGAGCGCGACGGGCGAATAGACGTCGGTGTTGTGGATCCACGATTCTTGCTCGTAGGCCGGGTCCCACAGGTCGCGCGTCGACCGCATTCGATAGGCATTGAGCAGCGGATCGAGTCCTTGGCCGAGATAAGCCCCGCGCCCCTTGATCTGGGCCTGGGGATACCAGTGGACGTCGAGCACGTCGATCAGCGGCTTGCCATGCTTCTTCTTGTAGTCGCCGCACTGCTTGATGAACCACTCGGCCAGCGGCATCTTGTCGTGGGCCTGCCAGTCGGCTTTCGTTTTGTAGTTATCCTTCCCCGCGTCCTTGGCCGAATTGAACAGATCTGTCCACCCCCAGCTGCAAAAGCCGGCGACTTTGGCCGTCGGATCGGCCGCTTTGATCGCTTCGCCGTACTCGACAGTTCGCTTCCACAGTTCGTCGTAGCCTAGCGGTTCGGGGAACACGTCGCGGTGCGTGGCGTGCCAGAGCATCGGTTCATTGTCGAGCGCCCAATATTTCACGCCGGGCTTGCCGTCCGAACCATCCGCTTTGCCGGCGAATTTAACGACGTACCGCACGGCCCTGCCGATGAACTCCGGTGGGGCGGGAACGGACGTGTCGCTGGGATCGTTGCCGGTCACGTTGCCGCCGGCCGCTCGAATGCCGTTGCCGACATCGGGATTGCCCGGTTCGGCGCCTTTTTGCGGACCATACTTCGAGACCGAAAAGCCGTAGCCCGTGTTATCCTTGGCGACCCAGCCGATCATTGGCACGGTTTGATAAGTCGTCGCGCCGAAGACCTGATTGCCGTCGATATTGGTGACGTAGCCGCTATCGCTGAGGCGGGTCAGCAACGTGCCCCGGTTCTTGAAGAACCAGTCGTTGCCCGCGCTATCGACGCCCAGTTGCCAATTGTAACGGGTCGATGGATTGCCGCCCCAGCGGGTTATCGGAATGTGGTATTCGGACAGCTTTTCGCGGGGCAAGCCGCAGACGCCGTAGATCGAATCGCTGATCGGTTGCAGCGTCACGTCCGGTTTGACGCTGGCTTTGACCTTGTAGGCGTCGCCGCTCTTGAATCGCGGAGGATCGACCTTTTCCACGGCGAACCCAATCCGGTCGATCTGAAACGTCAATTCCTGACTGCCGAAATTCGAGAAGTCGATCTCCCAGACTTTGTTCAATTGCAGCGACTTATTGTGCGTGAACAAATTGAGCGGCAGCACGACGCGCCGCCACTGGTCGTCGATTCGCTCCAGGGCGCCGTCGCCGACGATGTTCACCGTATTACCGGCCGCTTCTCCTTCTTTGCGTTTGGTGTTGTCGCCAAGTTGGATCGAAAGATCGGCGTCAGCGACTTTCGTGAGTTGGCGGATATAGAAGACGAGGGCCGTATACGGCGAGGCGTCGTCGCTGGAGTCGGCCGGATACCAGCCTTTCCAATTCAAGCCGCCGCCGCGCCATCCTTCGCCGTCGATATGAATTTCCAGCGCGGCGCCTTTGCCTTCGTAACCCGCGTCGCGATGCTCCTTGATCTCTCCCTTGGGTCCAAGCTTGGCCCAAGTCTGGCCGGTAGGCTGGTCACCGCTCCAGACAACGAGATCGGCTGGCTTCTCCTGCCAACGACCCCGATGCCGCAGCCCTTGCTCGCCAAAAGTGCTCGCGAACATCGTTCCGGTCTTCAGGCTGACCGCGAAATGCGCCGACGCGATCCGCAGCGACGAACTGATCGGCTGCCAAGATTTGAGTCCATCGTGCGACGAAACCATGCCATTCTCGGTCACCAGCCACGCCGTGTCTTTCGGACCGAAATCGAGCGTCCAGGGCTGCTGCGGAGTCGCCATGAGACTCCACGTCTGGCCTTGATCGGCGCTGACGACGACCCCCTTGCCGCTGAGATAATACAGCTTGCCATCGTGCTGCTGAAAGCCGCTACGAGGCTTCGGCCCGGCCAAGTCCGCGAGCAACTTGAACGTCTGGCCCGCGTCGTCGGTGCGGTAAACTCCGCTGCTGCCGCCGCCCCAATCGCCGCCGGTTCCCAGCAGCCAAGTTTTGGCGCTAATGCAGTGCATGAACGACCCGAAGGCCGTATTCTCTTTCAGATCGAGCTTCTGCCACTCGGGCTTGGTGTCGGCCTTATCGTTCGGCGCATTGTGCGTGACGACGAACCCATTATGCGTTTCGTGCTTACTGGCGAGCACGGTCTTGCGATCGGGGTCGGAAAAATCGACCGCCACGAGATCGACGTGCCCGGGGCCTATCGGCTTCCACGTCTTGCCGCCGTCGATGGTCACAAACGGAGCACCGCCGCCGTACATCGACGATGCGTACATCCGCAGGTCGTCCTTCGGGTCGAGCACCACCTGCTCGACCATGCCGGTCGGCCGAGCGTCGGCCTTCGCGGTCAACAGCGACCAACTTTGACCATCGTCGCTCGAGTGGTAGACGTCCCCTTTGTTGCAGAACGCAAAGACCTCGCCCGAGCGCGGATGCACCCAGATCAGTTCGCAAGATTTGACTTCCGGGGCGATTGCGATCCGGTCCCAAACCACGCCGCCGGAAAAGCCACCAGCCGCGGCGCTGGGGTGCGTCACGTCGGCCGCGCAGGTGACCCCGGAATTGAAAACACCGAACGCTAGAACAGCGCCGCCCAGGAAAATGGAAAACAATGAAATCGAAATCAACGAAACGGAATGGAAAAACGACCGTTTAGCGCGCATTGAGTGCCCCATCGAACTGACCTCGCAAAAGTAAAGTTACCGAACCGTAACCAGCCTGCCCACAAAACAGAGTCATGATGATAGTATCCCCAAAAGACAGATGCTATTCGCCCGAGAGATTTTGGGCGCACTGAAGCCGGGAGGCGGCCGGTTTAGGCAGGGCGACATTCGCCGATGACCGCTGCGGCTATCTATTCGCGAAGCGGTTCCGACATGGCCATCGCCAGCGGCACAAAAAAGAATACCGGGCTCCAGGCCGCGAAGTCGGGCGAGATCGGCAGCAGGAAGCTCGAACCCAGATACTGCGTCGCCGAAATCACGACGAAAAACCCGACCACCACCAGCAGACATTGGCCAATCGCCATGAAGACATTGCGATTGCCGCGCCGCAAGATGAGCGGCAAGCCGAGAAACAACAGCGTGACATCGAGAATCGGTTGCAAAAGTCGGCCGTGGATCGACACGGCCACATCCTGGCCCACCGCCAAGCTTGGATTTCGGCGTGCCTGGATCAAATCGATCGTCGAGCTCAGCCGCCGCCAGGTATCGTTTCCCTCAAGCTGCTCGAACGTGATCTCGCTGACCACGAAGCATTCGTCGGGTTTAAGCCATTTGTAATCCAGCGGCGTAAGCAACACGGGCAGACCGCCGCGCGGCAGCGACGGCCGCTTGGCCAAATCCTTGGGCTGCGTCATTCCCTTGAACCAATAACCCGAGGGCCGATTTTCGCTCGGGTCGGCCGGGGTGAAATACGCAGCCGTGGCTTGTAGTTGCTTGAACGGGGCGTCCCAAACTGGCGGCGGTTGAAAATTCGGCTCGCGTATCTGCTGCATCTTGGCGATCGTCTGCTTGCCGCGCATCAGAATATCGGTGGTGTAATCGCGGCGGGGGTTGAGGTCCTTGGCCCTTTCGCCCCCCAGGTCGTGAACGTCGCGAGTCAGATTGTCCCGAGCCGCCGGAATGATAATCTCGCGATTGATGACGGCCACTAGCGCGATCGCGACCGAGGCGACGACGATCGGCTTGATAATCCGCCACTTGGGAATTCCGGCCGCGAGCAGGGCGGTCAGCTCGTTAAACCGCTGGAACGTCGAGAGCGTGAACATCGCCGCAATCAGCGTGACGATTCCGCTCGTGTTGTCGAAGAACGACAAACTGCGGAACGCATAGTAGCGGCCGATCACCAGCAGCACGCCGCCATGTTTGTCTCCGTAGTTGACGAATTCCTCGAGATTCCCGAATGCGTCGATGACCACATACAAGCCCATCAAGCTGCAAAAGCAAATGACGAACACCTGCAAGAATTGCCGGAGTAAATAGCGGTGAAGAATCATCATGGCGTTCATAGCCGCGGCAGCCTGCCGCGCCGTCCTGAAACATGACCGCGCAATCAAACCGAAAAGCGTGGGCCGGAAGAATAGGCAAGCCCCGTCAACCAGTCAAGATCGGACATTCCCCAGATCGCGTGCATCGATACCGCGCTGTAAGCCCAACCGAAACCAGCTATCATGGACGGACGAACCCGGCGTCCCCATGAAACTCCTCGCTCGACGATTGCGCCCCTGGCTGCGGCAAACGGTCAAGGCGGCCGTGGGCCTCATCTACCCGCCCGGCTGCGCCTGTTGCCGAGCCGAGATCATGCCGCCGGACGACGCCTTGCTGCTCTGCGATCTCTGCCGCAAACGGCTGACTCCCAAATCGCGCCAAACTTGCGGTCGTTGCGGCGCATCACTGGCCGGCGGTCCGACAGCGGCAATAGCATGCCCGCACTGCCGTGGGCTAAAATTTCGCTTCGAAAAAGTCGTCGCACTCGGCAGCTATCACGCGGAACTGCGCGACGCGGTGCTCCGAGTGAAGCGGCCGGGCGCGGATCCCCTCGCGGCGGCGCTGGGCCAATTGCTGGTCGACACCCAGCGCGACCGGCTCGTGGCGCTGGGAACCGATGTCGTCATGCCCGTCCCCATGCACTGGCGACGCCAACTCGCGCGGGGCACGAACGGCCCGGAACTCATCGCCGCAGCGATCGCCAATCGCTTGGGTAATCTGCGATTGCGCCGTGGCCTCGTCCGCTGCCGCAACACATCGCGCCAGACGGACGTGCCCGCCGACCAGCGAGCCGCGAACGTGCGAAGCGCCTTTCGGATCGTCGGCGGTTGGAATCCGGCGGGCTCGCGGGTGCTATTGATTGACGACATCCTGACGACCGGCGCGACGGCCGACGAAGCCGCCGGCGCGCTCATGACCGGCGGCGCCGCCGAAGTCTCGGTCGCCGTGATCGCCCGCGCCGATTCGCCCGACGTGCATTTTTAGTTGGTCATGCACCCCGTGCATGACGAGCTAGCAACCTGACGACAAAGGCTTCGTCCGCGAGCGCCCGGCGCCTTGCTTTCGAAGTCGAAACCACTCTCCGGGGCTTCGGCGAGAACGCCTCCAGCTCCGGCCACCCCGAATATTGTTAGCGGTTCGCATGGTTGACGACACAACCACGAGGCCGACGGTTTGCCGACAAATGAGACTGGGATTACATTACCTATCGCCGGTTTGAATCCCGCGACTCCCAATTCGGACGAGTCGCGGCGGCCCGATCCGCTCGCTGAGAGACCCTTTCCCGTGCCCAGTCTGACCGTCGAAAACTACATCAAGACGATCCACGAGATCTGCGCGCAGCCGGAGCAAAAATCGGCAAGCACCGGTCAATTGGCGGTGGCGCTGGATGTCTCGCCCGGGACGGTGACAAGCATGCTCAAGACGCTCAGCGAAAGCAATCTGGTTTCCTACGTGCCCTACGAAGGAGTTCGCTTGACTTCGGCGGGCACGGCCTTGGCACTACGCGTGCTGCGGCGGCATCGGCTGATCGAACTGTTCCTGGTACGAACGTTGAGCTTGAATTGGGACGAGGTCCACGACGAGGCGGAGCACATGGAGCACGCTGTTAGCGATTTGCTCGTCGATCGGATCGATGCTTTCCTCGGTCATCCCGAGGTCGATCCGCACGGCGATCCGATTCCCAAAGCGGACGGTTCGCTGGCGAGTCAGCCTTACCGCACGCTGGCCGCTTGCGAGGAAGGAGCTGAATTCCGCCTGCTGCGAGTCGTCGATCAATCGCCGGATTTTTTGCGATTCCTCACCGCCGTCGGTCTGACGCTCGGAATTCGAGGCCGAGTTACCGCAAACAACTCGGAAGCGAGCTTGGTCGTCGTCGATGTCGGCGGAACGACGGCGCATCTGGGTCGCCTCGCCGCGGAAAAGATTTTGGTGTCGGCGAGCTAGTAAGGCCATCGTGTGGGCGGCCGGTTCAAAAATATCGGGTCTCGCTCATGTGCCCCATCAGCAACTTGTGAAATAGCCAGATGGGCAGCAGCACGGCTAAGCCGCCGCAGACATCGATGAGGCTGTCGTAAATCGTCGAAGTACGATTCGGGACGAAGCTCTGATGAAATTCATCGGCCAGAGCCAGAACCACGATCGCCGTCACGCAGAGCAGCATCCAGTGGCGGCGGACCAATGGTGTCCATGAACCGAGCAGCGCGCGGGCCAACAGCCCGGCCAGTACGGCGTATTCGAGCACATGCGCGGCCTTGCGAATGGCGCCGTGCAACATTTCCACGCTATCGCGGCTAAGGTCCGGAAACAGGAAGACCAACAACGGGCGAAAAACTTTGTCCGTGTTGTCGGACGAGAACTGCTCGGTCGAAGCCCAAAACGTCAGCCCGATCCAGATCGCGATCGGCGCGTATCGCCACAGCCAGCGCCGCCGAGGCTGGCTTTCGTTGTAGAAATAAAGCAGTTCGTATTCGTCGGGCAGGGCCATGTCGTTTTGATTTGACGGTCGCGCGGAGCAGGCCTCGAATAACGATTATATGGGGCGACCATGGCTCGCGATCAACGTCAAAATCGCGGTGTCTCGTCGGGGGCCGCTGGAGCACCGCGTGGCAAGCACGCATGGCGTAAGCGAAATCGGTCGGCAAGCGTATCGGCAAGCGTATCGACCCACGCGCTTACCGCGTGCGCAGCTCCATTCGCTGGTTACCGTGCCGGACGTGCTGTTGCAGTCGGCACAATCGCCCGGGCCGTCGCGACCGATCCGAGGCGAATGCGCCTGTAACGGATGATCGCCGCGGGACGAGTCTTGCCGGTTCTTGCAATTCGTCCCCGCGTACCGCGCCGGGCGAAATGCTTGCGCCGGGACACGACTCGGCGCCGATAAGTCGCATGCGGTCAATAGCTTTAGCGTTTGGCGCTTGGCGTTGCCAACCACATTGCCGCGGCCCCTGGGCGCCGCAACTGATTTCCGCCTCAATCGGCGAATAAGAGATTTCAACGTAGCGGATACAAGCTGGCCATCGGATGGCTGGTCGAATGTGGAAGGATCCCCTCTAAGCGCGAGCCCACCGCCGCTGCGAGCAGCCTCGGGACGCGCTGAATTTGTCAAGAGAGGGTAGCCGATGCCAAAGGATACATTTCGAGTCGTCACGCGTGGGTCGGATGGGACGCTGCGGATTCGGGATTACGACAAGGCCGAAAACTTGTTTCGAATGCACACGCAAATCGGAATCGACGATTGCAGCACCGATTTGGGTCTCCGAGGTCAGCCCGTGTTTCGGGGTTTGATCGGCCCAATGCCCGAGGGCAAGAACGTCGTCCGCTACGAATCGCCCGACGTCTTCGAATCGCTGACCAAAGAGTGGAGCACGATCAAGACCTCGCGGCGCTCGCGCGTGGCGGCAGTTCCCGCCGAGTAGGATCTGTCCCTTAGATATTAATCTCAAAAAAGCCGTGGCCGCTCGCCGCGGTTATTCCTTTGCGCGGTGGTCGATCGGACACAATAGTCATTTCGGCTTCCGCTGCGATAAGTCTAGCGGCGCAGCAGGCGATGCGCTTCCTCGAGAACGAACTTCGCGTCCATGAAGGGCTCGTAGCCGATGTCGCGCCAGCGCACCAAGCCGGCGGCGTCGATCAAAAACGCGCCATGCAGTGGCATGTTCTCGAAGTCGTCGTAAACCTTGTAGGCGCGGAAGACCGCACGATCGGCGTCGGACACCAACGGGAACGCGATCGATTCGCCCTTCTTGAGCGTCGCGAGCGATTGCTTCAGCGAATCGAGCGGCTCACTGCTCACCGCCACGATGGAAATTCCCTCGGCGGTGAATTGGCTCGTCAGGGGCGAGAACTTTTGCAATTGCTCGACGCAATGCAGGCAACCAGAGCCAAGATAAAACAGCACCAGTACCGGCTTGCCCCGATATTGCTCGAGCGTAATGCGATGGCCGTCCGGTTCCGGCAGCGACCAAGCCGGCGCCGAACTGGGTTGCCAACATAGCGGGCCGAGCGTCGTCAGATCGGGGCGAATCCCCACATCGCCGGGCGTTTGCGGAGTTCGCCAATCGTCGGGGAAGTTGAACTCCTTGGCCACCGGCTTGAGTCGCTCGAACACCGGTTGATCGAGGTCGGCCTTGCCGGCAAGCGAGCGCAGCTTTTCGAATGGCGCCTTCGCCGCGGGCTTCTTGCCGACGCCAAACAGCACGGCCACTTGCGTCGCCAACGGGTAGACTTCGTCGGGCGCCCGTTCGATGGCGGCGCGAGCGAAATTTTCGGCCTGCGTTTTGTCGCCCAGTTTGAGATAGATCATCGCCAGATGCTCGCGGCGCATCTCGTCGCCATCCTTGAGCTTGTCGAATTCCGTCTTGGCGGCCGCCAAATCGCCGGCCATCAAAGCCAGTCGGCCTTTCAACTCGGCGATCCCGTGCTCTAGCGATTGGATGCGGGCGGCGTGCGATTTCAGCGCGTCGGCCATTTTTCGCCCAATCTCATCCTCTCCCTTGCGATCGGCCCTGGCCTTCGCTTCCGCTTCGTCGGCCGATTTGTAGCGGGCAGCTCGTTCTTCACCGAGCATCGCGGTCAAGGTGGCCAATTGAACGCGCGCTTCGTCGGCGTGCCCCAGCTCGGCTTGCGCGCTGCCGAGCAATCGAGCCCTGAGCACTTTATCCTCGGGCGTATCGCGCGGCGGCAAATACGAACTGCCCGCAAGAGACACGAGATCGGCCCAGCGCTCGTACTGCACGAGCGTTTCCGCAAGACGCTCACGTCCCAGATACGAACTGCTATTGCCGTTGTCCGGCCTATTGAATTTCGGATGCCGCGGCAGATCGATCATGTTCTTGGCCTGATCGATGGCGTCGCGCACTCGGCCGATTTTGTCGAGGTCGCGAATCAACCATTCGTTGTTGTGGGCGTAGTTAAAAATCTGATCGGGCAGCACGCCATCGCGAATCATGTAGGCATGGTCGGTTCGCGTCGCCGCCTCCTGTTGCCAAGCGGCGTCGGCATAGCGATGCAGGTCCGAGTAGATATGGCCTGGCATGTGCCACATATGGGCGATTCCCGGCGCCGTTTGTCCACACAGGGCGCAGGCTTGCAACGCGCGAGCGGGCTTTTCGGTATCCCAAAGATGAATTCGATAGTGATAGGCCGGGTGCATCGGCTGAACGGCGAACACCGCGTCTAAAAGGGTATCGACGGCCTGATGACTGGAGATGGGAATTTGTTTCGACCGCTCGGTCATCCAATCTCCGTTTTCCCAAATTTGCAGAGCGAGAAACGCCTTCGCCTCGATATCCGACGGATTGTCTTGCACGATGGCTTCCAGGGCCCGGACATATTGCCGACGGCGGTCCGAGTTGTCGGCGGCCGCGTAATAGGCGACCAGCGATTCGATCCAGGCTCGCTCCCGCGGCGTGACCGAGTCTTTGCGGAGCGCGGCCTTGGCGATAAATTCCTTCGCCCGTTTGGAGTTGTTCGCATTGGCCATCGCCAAGCCCCAGTAGGCCATCGCGCAATCGGGATCGATGGCCGACACTTGCCGAAACGACCGCTCGGCCTCGAAATACCAGAAGCCGTGCAGTTGGCCGACCCCTTGACTGAAGAAGGCCTGAGCCTCGCTGGATTTAGTGCCGACCGGGAAATCCACCTTCGGCATTCCGGCCATGAGCGAAGCTCGTTGGCGTGGGCCTTCGTCGAAGACTTCGCCATGCAGCGAGTGCCCCGGCTGCGGCACGGTGGAACTAGCGGCCGACGCCGAGGGATTTGCGACGACCGGCGGCGGAACAGCCGGCGCCGGGCTGGCTGCGGAGGGCGGGATACTGGCCGCTGGCGAAACGGCCGTCGCCGGCTTGTTGTCCGGACCCTGATCGGCAACCGCGAGACGGAGCCCGGAAAACGAGAATATGTAGATTAAGACAACGCAACTCCGCGATCTCATGGCGCATTCCCGCTGGAGGTCAATACACGGGCCGTGACGCTGTGCCGGCGCGGTGGATCCCTCCTGTCGCCTGCGAACCTCTCGAAGCACAACCAACCTTTGCACTCTAGCAGAACGAAATCGAGTTACAATCGCGGGCTTCGGCTGCGACCGCGTCGTCCGACCTCTTGGGCGCAGCGGCCAAGCCGAAGACTCGGCTATGTCGCCGCTTCGCGGCTCCCCCCCCGCCGCTCGCCGCCTCCCAGCGAGCCGAATTCACCCCCTTTTTATTAACCTAGTCGACCGTGTTATGCAGAGGGCGACTTGCACCCCTTTAACCCCATTTGCCCTATCTATTGGGGCGCCATTGTGTCAAGCTAATCGCAGTCGGTTTGACGACTTGAATTCACGCGGCCCGTTGGGCCACGTCCTTCTTGAGCCATGCCCGCTTGGCCGGCCACCATTTTTGGGCCTTTCCGAACGACCCGGAACTACTCGGTCGGCTACGTTTTCGTTGGAGTGCGGGTATGAAGAAGTTGTACGTCGGAAATCTCACTTATGAAATGACCAACAACGAATTGGAAGAGCTGTTCGCGCCGTTCGGCACGGTCCGCAGCGCTCAGGTGATTCAGGACCGCGACACGGGTCGCAGCAAGGGCTTTGGATTCGTCGAAATGGCCGACGACAACGCCGCGCGTTCGGCGATCGAAGCCTTGAACGAAAAAGATCACAATGGCCGCCCCTTGGCGGTCAACGAAGCTCGACCTCGCGAAGACCGTCCTCGTGGCGGCGGTGGCGGCGGCGGTGGTGGTGGCGGCCGCGGTGGTTACGGCGGCCGGCGGTAATCGCGCGGCCACGGCATAATAAATTGACGTGTCCCCGCTCAATCTTGAGAGGGACCAGGGGCTGGGGGCCTAGGTATTGGGGGACTGCGCCGCGCTCAGTGGCGGCTTATTTTTTTACTCCCATCGTCCGACCCCCGTCTCCCGACCTTTCCAACACGCGGCCCCCAGGAACTCACCATGCCCCAACGGCATCGCGGAAATCAAAACCGGTCCCGGCCGGCCGGTCGCCGTTCGCACTCGTCCGCCGCTCCCCCGGAGCCGAAGGTCGTTTACGAAAAGAAGGCCCCGATCGTCTACGGCAAGGCGTTCGTCGTGCTTGAAGACGAATCGAAGGGCACGTTTCGCTTCGACAACGGGGCTTGGGTTCCTTATGCGATGAGCATCGCCCAGTGTCGGCGCGAGTGTTTAGTGAACGAATTGCCGCAGAAGGTCAATCGTATGACCCGCTACGAAATTCGTCTTCCCGTGACGGAGCAGGAGTGAAAACGGTGGCGACTGAAAAGACCGATAAGATACGTGGGCGAGACATCGATTTCGCCGCCGCGGCCGTCAAAAAGGCGCTGGTGGAAAAATTCGGCCGCGACAACGAACTGGCCGATCTCTCGGTCGAGGCGGGCGAGACCACGATCTCCGTTCGCGACGGCAAACAAAATGCCGAGGGGACTCGCGACAATCTGCTCGCGGGAATCCGCGCCGCCGGTTCGTATTCCGACGTCTGGCGGCTCTGGGGACGATACTAGGTCCACGACCAAAATCTTAATCGCGAAATCCCGAAGAACGAAATCCCGAAAACGGACGATCGGGCGTCGACTTGTTTTTTGGTTTTCGGCCATTCGGGTTTTCGCGATTCGTCCTTATCGTGCGTCATCCAGCCACCCTGACGCTCGCGGCCGCGCCTTACTTCAGTCCGGCCAGAAATTCGACAACATCGCGAATTTCGGATTTGGAAAGCGGCTTGGCCACATCCTCGGGCATCGCCGACTTGCCGGTGGCCCGCTCTTTGATCGTCGATTTTTCCACGGTCACGAGCTTGGCATCCGGCGTCACGAGCGATAGTCGCTTGGCGTCTTCAGATTTGAGAATGCCGGCGATTTGCGGGTGAAGATAGCTCGCCGGCCGTGCGAATGGGCGTGCTGCGATAAATATGGCGGGCAGGTCGAAGGTCGGCGCGGGCCAATCGGCCGACGCCCGCCGTAAGAACCCGACGCGTTAGCGAGCCAGAGTGACCACGCTTCCTCGCTGACGCATCGGGTTAGTATCTGTTCTTCATTGGCCGGCCACGACGCCGTTCGACAGCACCGCTGGCGCGCGGTCTAATTACCTGCCAAGACTCCGCCCGAAGTATACAATTGAATACCATGCCAAAACCCGAGCAGCAAAATCTGTTCGAGATCGATTCCCTGCCCGCTTGGGAAGAGGACGACGCCCGCGACAAGCTCGTGGCAGGAGTCATTTTCCCCACCGGTCCCGACAAGCTCTTCGAATACGCCACGCCCGACCACCTTCGCGACACGATCGCCTGCGGTCGCCGGGTGCGGGCGCCGTTTGGCCGCGGCGGGCGATCGATCGTCGGCTGGTGCGTCAGTCTGGAAAACCATAGCGAGACGCATCGCCGTCTGAAAGAAATCACCGAAGTCGTCGACACTCACAGCCTGCTTTCGCCGACCATGCTCCGGCTGACCAAATGGATCGCCGACTATTACTTGGCGACCTGGGGGCAGGCCCTCGAAACCGTGCTGCCGGCGGCGGTCCGTGAACAGGCGGGCGCCAAACGCATCCGCCAAGTCTCGCTCGCCGACGGTTTCGCCCCCCCGCCCGCGTCGATCAAGCTTTCGCCGACGCACGGCGCCGTGCTGAAGTTCCTCGTCGATCGGGGCCAGCCCGCGACGACCACCGAGATCATGACGGCCCTGAATTGCACCGCCGCGCCGCTCAACACGCTCAAGCGCAAGCGCCTGATCTCGATCGAGTGGCAATACACGCTGCCCGGCGGCGAGGCGATTCCCACTGCTCCGCGGGAGCCCGACCATGTGCTCAATGCCGATCAGCGCAGCGCCCTGGCCGCGATGCTCACCGCGATCGAGTCCCGCCAGCATCAGACGCTGCTGATCCAAGGGGTCACCGGCAGCGGCAAGACCGAGGTTTACATCCAGGCGATCCAAGAGGTCGTTCGCTATGGCAGGCAAGCGATCGTGCTGGTGCCGGAGATTAGCCTCACGCCGCAGACGCTCCAGCGGTTCGCGGCCCGGTTCGATCGAGTCGTCGTGCTGCATAGCCATCTTCGCGAAGCAGAACGGCATCATCACTGGCGGCGGATCGCGGCGGGCGAAGTGACCGTCGTCGTTGGCGCCCGCAGCGCCGTGTTCGCCCCGACGCCGAACCTGGGCTTGATCGTGCTGGACGAAGAGCACGAATCGACGTTCAAGCAAGACAAGTCCCCACGGTATCACGCTCGCGACGTCGCCCTGTGGCGGGCCCGGGCGGAGAACGTGCCGCTAGTGCTCGGGTCGGCGACCCCATCGCTGGAGAGTTGGTTCCGCGCCTCGCAGGGCCAGTATCGATTGATCGACATGCCGCGCCGGGTGCTCGATCGGCCGATGCCCGACGTGGCCACGATCGACCTCCGCACGGAGTTCCAAGACCGGCGGTCGCGCGGCGCCGTTAGCCGGCAATTGCACCAGGCGATCGACGGGGCTCTGCGCGACGGGGGCCAGGTGATCTTGCTGCTCAATCGCCGCGGATTTTCCACGCACATCCAGTGCCCCAAGTGCGGCCATGTCGCCGTCTGTCCGCACTGCGAGCTGGCTCTGACGCATCATCTCAAAGGCAATATGGCGATCTGCCATTACTGCGATTATCACGCGCTGGCGCCGACGCAATGTCCCGAGTGTCAGTTCGCCGGGATCCGGTATTCGGGCTTCGGCACGCAAAAGCTCGAGGCCGAGGTCGCCGCCCGATTTCCCAACGCCCGGCTGCTGCGGATGGATACCGACACGATGCAAGGGCACGGCAGCCACGATCGGGCGCTGGACAAATTTCGCAAGGGCGAGGTCGACATCCTGCTCGGCACGCAGATGATCGCCAAAGGGCTCGACTTCCCGCGCGTGACGCTGGTCGGCGTCGTGAATGCCGACACGTCGCTGCATCTGCCCGACTTTCGGGCTGCCGAGCGCACCTTTCAGCTCGTCACGCAAGTCGCAGGCCGCACAGGCCGCGGCGCCCAAGGCGGCCGTGTGCTCGTGCAGACATTCAGCCCCGACCATCCGGCGATCCGCGCCGCCGTGCGGCACGACTATGCGATGTTCGCCCAGCAAGAGCTGCCGATTCGCGAGGCGTTGACCTATCCGCCGTATTCGCAAATGGTGCGGATTATCTTTCGCGGCCCGGAGCAGAAGCGGACTCAAGCCGCCGCCCATGCCTTGGCCGACCAGATCAAAGCGGCTCTGGGGTCGCTGACCAGCCCCTGGAGAATGCTCGGACCGGCGCCGGCGCCCATGCCCAAGCTCCGCGGCCTGTTGCGATTTCACCTGCAAGTCCAAGCCACCGACGGCGAAGCCCTGAGATCGGCTGTCCGCGAGACGCTCGCCGCGGCGCCGCGATACGAAGACATCCAATGGTCGGTCGACGTGGATCCAAACGACATGATGTGAGCGGGCGGGGCGAGCGCGCGGTGGGTGGACGCGGTGAGCGGGCGCCATGCCGAAATACTGAACCGCCGCTTCGCCGCGTCGAGCCTTCATCGGCCAGTCGCCACTCATCACGCGCCACTCAAATAAAAAAACCGGCGTGACGGAAATGTCCGTCACGCCGGCCCCAAGTCAATCAATCAATCCAGTCAATCAATCCAAGCAACCAACCCATCAAACTAGCCAAAACTAGGCCGATTTCTTCTTGCCGCGGCGGCCGGCAGCCACCAGTCCGACGAGTCCCAATCCGGCCAGCAAGATCGACGACGGTTCGGGAATCACCGCGAACTGGCTGTTGTGATTGAGCACCGCCCAAACTTCGTGGCTCGAAGTTGTCGTATCGACGCCATAGGCGCCCATGATGCTGTTCAACTCAGAAGCCGTCAGACTTCCGGGCGTTCGCCCGGCGCCGAACGTCGTGGTTACGAAACTCGCAAAGCTGGTGTTCACGCCTTGCTGGGCGGCAGTGGCCTTATTGCCCGTATTCTCAGTCGTTGCCGGCTCCCATTGTCCCAACCCACCATTGAGGAGCGAGTTGAACGACACGAGATAAATCAGCTTGTTGGTGATCAAGCCGGCTTCGACCGCAGCCGCGTTCGCTTGGCCGTGTTTGGGCAATAGCGACGTGTTGTACGACAGTTCGAGCGTATAGGGGTCGGTCGGAGTAATCGACCCCACCGTGGCGCCGGTCGGCGTGATCCCCGTCAGATCGACCGGGTTGCTAATAAGCCCCGTCGTCGGACTCCTTAGCGAAGGCGCGAAATTCGGGTTGTTCTTAGCCCCCGACGCATCGGCTGCGGTCTGCAAACGCCAGTTCATGCTTACCGTGGCGGGCGTCGTGACCGACGAATTGGTTCCCGCCAAAATGGTTGCAAAGCCACCATTGCCGTTGGCGTCTTGACCATTACGGGCTCCGCCCGTCGCCGTGGGAGGCGTTACGACCTGCGACGACAGCCCGGCATAGCTAGCGCTCGGCGCCACCACAGCCGTCAGGGCATTGGCGGCGTTGAACGTCCCATCGGAATTGACCGTCGCACTGCCGACATTGGCGGTGAAGGTCGTGACCTTATTACCCTTGGCCTGCGTGTCGGTGTTTCCCGAGGCGCTATTGGTGATGGTATAGGTGAACGAATCAGTCGTCGCCGCCTGTGAGCCAGCGGCTCTTGCCGCCGCCGTATAACTGATGACGTCCGAGACGGGCGTGCCGTTATTGACCGTGCTCGTGGCGGGGTTAGCCGAGGCATTGCCCAAATTCGCCGAGAACGCGCTCGTATAACTCCCCGCATCGGTCCCCGAATTAGTGATCGTAAGGGTTTGCTTTCCCGTCCCGCCAGCCAAAACATTCAACGTCGCCGTCGCCGGCGAAATCGCCAGAACGGAATTGTTGCCGCCGGCAGCGGCGCCCACTGTAAAGACTAACGGTGTGCCAACGGTAAATGCCGCTGGAATTATCGGAGTACTTCCGTCTTGAGTATAGTTGGCAGCCTGAGACGTATTTGGTTCGGTCGGGAAGAACTTTGTAACACCTCCGGCCGATGCTGTACCGGTGGCAAACGTGAATTGTGCAATTTCGATCTCACCAGAAGCGTTCGCGAATGTGTAATTGGCGATCGACTGCGACGCGTTGCTAAGAAGCAAATTCTTGCCGAAGTCTACGATGCCGTCAGGAGTTGTTACTACCGTGCTGCCGTCCGTCGTGCTGCCGGTATCCGCAAACTTTGGAGCAGTCGTCCCGGTGCCTGTAAAAGCTCCAAACCCGGTAAACGTGGTGGCTCCAACACCAGCGCCAGTGGCGAACGCGCCACTCCCGCTAGTAATGGAGGAAAAGCCCTGGTATTTGATGTTCTTAAGCCCAAATTTCGTTGTATCAGTGTGAGTGGCATCACCAGCAATCGTCGCAAAGACATCGATCGTATATGTCGTTGCAGCTTGACCCGCAGTCAAAATTAACTGATTAGGCGAGGCCGCATTGAACCCCGGCGTAGTTGAATCAAAACGGTACTGCAGCGTGATCGATTGGGCCTTTGCCGCTTGGGCAACGCCGAAAGCCATTCCGACGGCCAAAATGCATTTAAAAACTATTCTATAGCTTACAAAAGATTTCATTGTTAATCCTTCTTCTTGGATCGGCATTGACTGCCTAACTGTGAACTGGAACTTGGATTGATTTGGTTTATCGCAAGAAATTCGCCCCACAAACTGCACAAACCGGCAGCTCATTAAACATTTCGTCGCTGAACTCTCAACGGCCGAAACCAATCATTAGCCAGTCCCTCCCAAGTTTTGATCATAAGTGACCGTATCCGACTCGAGCAAAATCAATGGACGTGTAAATTCACCACCGTGCGGAATTCCCACGATCGTGAGGGCAGGCGATTCCATGACCAGCTTCGATAATCGCCTTCTGGGCGATCAGACCCGTGAATCAGGTCTACGAAAACCGGCGACGCCCTTCATGGCGGTTTGAAGCAAACGGCCCCAAGAATTTCCCGCGCTCCAAATCGAGAAGTGAGCGCAAACTGAATCGATCATACCGATTGGAAATCGATGGGCCACTAAGACCAAGCCTTGAACCAGCAAAGTGAATCGAATCGATAAAGGCAAACGGCCCAAACTAGCCGTCGCTAAAGAGATCGCTGTCGATTAAACCACACCATGCAGGCCGAAGATGATCCCGGCTCACGGGAACTGCCATGGTCTCTCGACTAGCGAATCCTTATCGAATTAGATGATTCTTATTCCGAACCAGGGCCGGTAATCGTTCCGGCAACTCGCGCCGAAGAAAACCGAGGAATCTTGTTTGCTCCCCCAGTCTACCCGCACTCTTCAAGGAATGCAAGCAAATTGTCGAAAAACTTTTTCGATTCTTCCGGAACGAGCTGGATTTCCGCCCCGATCATAACCCCAGGTGGCCTCGCTGGCAAGAGACTAACGGGAAAAATCGACAGAATTACCAGGATTTACGGGAGTTTAATGTCGATCAGTCTCGCCAGAGGCGAACGCGCGGATGAACGAGGAACGCTAATCTCCCCTAATCTTCGCTAATGATTGAATCGATTAGTGGAAAGGCGGCGTCCGCCAAGACGCACATTGGAAATTAGGCAGGGTTGGGTTGGCAGTGAGTCTTTGTTGCCTTCGTCTGTCCTCGTTGCCTTCGTCTGTTTGCTTCCCCCCGGGGGGAAGGCCGGATTGGAGATGACCGCCCGCGGGCGCGGGGAGGATTCGACGGGACACACTTCTATCCCGTGAGCCGAATCCACGGGACTATAAGCCCGTGCTAGGCCGCGCAAAGAAAAACCGGCGTGACGGAACTTTCCATCACGCCGATTGAAATTACTCGGAACAATCGAACTCGACTATGCGTTCTTGGCACGGCGGCGAATTGCCACAAGACCCAACACGCCCAGTCCACAGAGAATGAACGTCGACGGTTCGGGCACAACGGCGAATTCACTGTTGTGGTTGACGACCGCCCAGACCTGGTGCTGACCGGAACTGGTGTCTACGCCCCAAGCGCCTAACTCAGATGCCGGCGTGCCGCCGTTACCGCCCGCGGGATCAGCCTGAAATGCCGTGTAAGACCCGGCGTAACCATAGCGACTGTCCAAAGTGCTTGTGACAATATTGGCCGTGTTCATGGAGACAGTGTTTACATAGGGACCACCATCGACATTATTACTCGGAGAAACAAGATAGATCAACTTGTTGGTGACCAAACCAGCTTCAATCGCCGGGGAACCACCCTTTGGCAGTAGCGCCGGGTTGTAGCTCATCTGCAAGACGAACGGATCGGTAGAGTTACCATTAGTTTCTAGACCGCTTAGGTTCAGTATATCACTGATCAAGCCGGTCGTAACGCCGATCGGAATCGGCGGATGTTGCCCTGGATTTGCTTCGGACGGTTGCAATCGGGTGCGCCATTGCATACTGACTGTGGCCGTCCCGCCGCCGTTGGCGCCGTTATTGATACCGGCAAGAATTTTGGCGTTGCCACCCAGCCCACCGTTATTGGCGTTAGAGCCACCCGTGCCGGTAACAGCGACGACCTGCGATTCCAGCCCGGCATAACTTACACCATGGGCGACAGGCGCGGTCAGTGCTGGCCCAAACGCACCTAGTGTGTTCGAGTTGTCGGCCGTTGCGCCACCGACATTCAAGACTAGTGTACCAGTCTGAGGACCGTTTGACACCTTATTAGTCGCCGTACCATTCCCCGTGAACGTTATTGTCGCATTGCCGATCGGCGTCGCCCCCGTCGTTGACGCACCGAAATTGAAAGATTGCCCGGTGGCGTGCACGATCCCAGTAGATGACGGAGAAGGATTCGCGGCACCATAGGTGATACCCGTGCCGCCAGCGTCCGCGGCCGCGAACGTGTAGTCTCCACCCGCAAGGTCAACTGAGCCAGTGTTGTTCAGTGTCGAGCTAACCGTGACTGAGCCGCCCTTTAGCACAGAACGATCGGCCCCAGGAGACACACTAATCGTTGTCGCCCCTGATGCGACCTGAAATACCAATGGGGAACCGGCGAGAATCGGACCGATGATCGAAGTACTCCCATCTTGGGTGTAATTCGCGGCGGACGCTGTGTTTGGAATTGTTGGGAAAAATTCTGTAACGTTGCCGTTTTGAGTTGCAGTTCCCGTCGTGAAATTAAACTTCGCAATTAATATCTCCCCGTTGGCATTGGCCGACACAAAACTGGGCAGCGACTGCGATGCATTACTTAAAAGAGAATTCTTGCCAAAATCAAATAATCCATCAGGTACAATAGCGACGACATTACCGTCGATCGTCGATCCTGTGTCCGCAGAGGCTGGAACTGTCGTCCCGACACCACCAAAACCCGACTGGCCAACAAAACTACCAGCATAACCCAACGTGCCACCAGTGCCAAACGCCCCAGTGGCGCCAGTAACGATATCAGAAAAGCCCCGATATTTAATGTTCTTCAAGCCGTATAAAGTCTTAGTCTGGTCTGCCGCGTCTCCCTGTATGCTCGCCCAAACGTCAACGAGATAGGTTTGCCCCGCAGAACCTGCAGCCAGATTGACTGTAGTGGCCCCCGCCACCGTCGGATTTGCACCGCCGTTGGCGTCAAATCGGAAGTTTAACGTCAGCGAGGGGGTCAGTGCGGCATCGGCAGTTGTTGCCATCGCAAATCCAACGGCCAAAAATAACATGGACTTCATAAGAGATTTCATGAGCATTCCTTGATTCAGATAACCGGCTAAAATTTATTTGAACGGACGTTAAAAAACGGTAATCCTGCTTTGCCTCAGAGATTCCGTAATCGGCATTCGACGTTCTGCCAAATGCAGCCTGCTTAACAGCAACACCAAAAAGTCAATTGATCATTGAGGCTCGATGCCGATTAAAGGTGGAGCCAAACACGGCAGCCAAAGCACCCGCGACAACCAGCAGCATTGAACTTGGCTCCGGCACCGCAAGCGAGGTTCCACCGCCCAATGCTCCGCTAGGCTGTGCGAACATGACGACCTTCGGATATTGGGATTGGAGAACTTGGTCGTTAAATACGGCAGACGTGTCGAAAGTGTTAATTGGCGTCACGCCATCTGTAGTCTGATAATAAAAGTCGCCCTGTTGCCAATAGTTGGTGGTCGGAACGAAACCAAGGTCCGAGTTGTTCTGAGTCTGTGACGTATCGAAGGTGTCAATAAAACCGCGAAGAAAGGTGTCGCCAAGAAACGTATACTTAACGATCGTGTCAAAGGGGGTAAGATTCGAATAGCCGTCAAACGATGGATTTACGTCACCACCACCAACGCCACCGTAGAACTGCCCCCCGGAGCCGTCGTCGTTGTACAGCACGCCAACACCCAGGGCACTGTTCCCATGCAGGGCATCAATCTTCGCGAAGTAGCTTGAGATTCCAGTGCCATCCTGGGCGCCTCCGTTGGAACCACTTCTCGCCATGTCATTTACAGCGTTGTAGAGCGCCTTGCCGTGGGTCGCATCTTGGATGGTCGGAATCAGGATGACGTCGTTGTTGTTCAGTTGAAGCGTTCCAAAATATACGGTATTTGGCACCGTAGCACTATTATTGCTGATCGAAAGGCTATTCGTCGTACTCAAGCTGGCTGGAGTCGAAGACAACGAATTGAAGGGTGCCGGGATAGTCACCGTGGTCGCCCGAGAGACATTGGGCAGAAGAAAGACAAGGCCAAGCGCGAGGGTGAGAGCGATGCTCTGGCCGATACGGGAACGGGACATTAGTTCAACTCCTTGAGGTAGCCGGAAGGTTCGGTCGGGGGCCAGGGTCGGTGACCGCCAGCCGGGGTCTAATTTACCGGGTCTGATTTACGAATGAGGAAACGGGACTTGGGTCTGAGGGTCTTGGCCGCGAAATTCAGGTAGATTCAATTTGACGTGCTTCTTTCATCGGAGCGGCTGAGGTCGCCACGATCACGTGACGCGAAAATAACAGACAATTGTTAGCCGATCGCGTGCGGGCGACGAGTTGTTTATTTACTGCTTGCACGATGACCGATTTTTCTTGGGAGTTGGGCCAGTGCCCGGGAAACACTCAGGGGAGTCGAACGAATAAACCGCAGATAAGCAGGAAAAGAGCCGTGAACCGCCTTAAAATTAAGGTTCCGCCGAACGGCGGAGGCCTTTGAGGAAGCTGGGAACTTGCTTGATTACCGCCCTTTTCCCAGCAACCCGTACAACGCTTGAGCCTGGATTATCGACTAAAACTCAGTTTGACGCAAGGAATCGGCGAAGTCTCTATCGCGCCGTCGGCCTACTTCGCCAGGTTTTCGGCGTAATGGGCCGCGCCTATTGATCCGGTTCCTCCGTCAAGATGAGCCTAGTCTAACTACGCATTACAAGGATTGCAAGCAATTTGTCGAGAAGTTTGCAGGTATTTCTGGAGACGGTGAATTGGGGTATCGGCCGTGCGGAAATCGCGGAAAATGTCGGTATTTCCCGAGCAAAATGTGGTTTGATGGAGGCCGGGATCGATCGGTGTCGGCGGCTGGCGGGGGGCTAAGCGATAAGAAATCAATAAAAATCGAAAAATTTCTGGTGACGCCAGGCGATCAACTTAGGGCGCCGGGTTGGAAATTGTCAATCTCAGGACCGTGAGGCCAATCGGCCATGTAAAATAAAAAGCCATCGGGCAACAAGACGGCGCAGCAGGCCGCCGCGGCTTTGCAGGGGGAACACGGACTGGAAGCCCGTGCCACGCGCTCTGGTACGGCGAACTGATCTTGCCGATCGCATGGACTGGGGCTATTCTCCCGCTCCTTTCAATGGCCGAACAAGCCCTAGCAAAACCGCCTCGGAGCAGGGGAAAGTCCCCAGCTATGCTCCGCGGACTCCGCAAAATGGGGATAGTCCCCGGCGGTTTTGGGCTTCTCGCCCGAGATGGTGTTCCGCTCGTCTAACTCTCGAGGTTTTCGCATGTCCGTGCCGCCGCGCCCCCGCTTGGCGTCGATGTCCGTGGCTTTTGTTGGCCTATTGATTCTGGGGACCGCCGGCGGATGCAATATGCTGGCCGCCCTGGGCTATATCGCCCACGAGGACAACGCCGAAGCGAAATTCGACAAATTGGGCGGAAAACGGGTCGCCGTCGTCTGCCGGCCGGTCGAGCAACTGCAATACGCCGACTCGGGCGCCGCGCCCGACTTGGCCGCGTCGGTGAGCACGCTGTTGGGCAAGAATCTCAAGAAGTGCCACTTGGTCAGTTCGACCGAAGTGGCCGAATGGGCCGACGAGCACAACTGGCAAGAGTATTCGGAGATCGGCAAGGCCGTGAAGGCCGACTTTGTGGTGGGGATCGATCTCGAGCAATTCAGCTTGAACGAGGGGCAAACGCTCTACAAAGGCCGGGCCGAGATTCACGTCTGCGTGTACGACATGAAAAACGGCGGCAAAAAGGTGTTCGACGAGAAATTGCCCTCGCCGGAATTGGTGTACCCACCGAATTCGGCGGTCGCGAACACCGATCGCACCGAAGCCGAATTTCGCCGTCAGTATATTTCCGTGCTGGCCGACCACGTGGCGCGGAATTTCTATCCGCACGATCCGCGGTCCGATTTCGCAAGCGATACGAATGTGCTGAATTGAGAATGAGTGGCGGGCGAGACAGCGTCGTATAAAAGCCGCGGTTTTCGGAACGCAGTTTCGGCGTGAACTAATCACCGGGGCTTTCCCTTCCGTCCAGCCCGAGCGCACCGGGACAGTTAAGTTAGTGCTTCCATCGCTGCACTCCGCTCCATTCGAGTCTAATTGACTCGCGCTGATCGCCGACTTACGATGAACGGCTGTCCGCGGTTTGGCGATTTCCCTTTTTTTGCCGCGGATCTCTAGCGATCCGTTTACTGCAAAGCGGGAATTTCTCATGTGTCATCGCGCTATCGTCCGCTGCTGGGCCGGGTTGTTCGCGGCCCTGTTCGTGTCGGTCGTGGCGGTTAGCGCCGCGCGAGCCGCCGACCCCAAGGACCCAGCCAAAGAGAATCTGCCGCCGGATCCCGAGACGGTCAATCTCGAGACGAAAGATGGCTTGCAGCTCGAAGCGACGTATTACGGCAGCCTTAAGGGCAAGGATGCCGTGCCCGTCATTCTGCTGCACATGCACAAGGGAAGCCGGGCCGACATGGACGGCCTGGCCCGATATCTTCAGGCGGCCGGCCACGCGGTGATCGCGCCCGACCTGCGCGGGCATGGCAAGAGCACGCAGATCAAACGTGGCGACGACGTGAAGACGATCGACGCGGCCAATCTCCGGTTGGGGGATTACGACGCGATGGTTACGCAGGACATGCAAACGGTCAAGAAATATTTGATCGAGCGGAACAACGAAGCGAAGCTGAATATCGAGAAGCTGTGCGTCGCGGGCGCCGAGATGGGCGCCGTGGTGGCCATGAACTGGGCCGTCTACGACTGGGACGCCCCGATTTTGCCGAACTACAAACAGGGTCAGGACGTGAAAGCAGTCGCGCTGATCTCGCCGGCGATGAATTTCAAGGGCATCAACGCGACGGCCGCGCTGAACAAGAGATCGCTGCAGACCGATTTGTCGGTGTTGATTATCGTGGGGGGCAAGACGCCCAAGGCGCTGGATGACGCTCAGCGGATCGACAAACGCATGAGCGCGGCCCGGCCGAAACCGCCGGCCGACGAAAAGGAACGCCGGGAAAAACAGGACCTCTTTTTCGACAATCTGCCGACGACGCTCGAGGGGACGAAGATTTTGGAGGAGCCCCAACTGGCGACCCGCGCGGCCAACGATTTGGCCCAGTTCATCGACGCGCGGTTGGTGACGAAGAAGTTTCCCTGGGCGGTGCGGAAGAACCCGCTGGGGGACTGAGGAATGAGTGGCGAGTGGTTAGCGAGTTACGAGGGCCGAGCGGGACCGAAGGGAAATCGCATAGGAGAGCGAGCTCGTTTGAATTTACTTCACCGGAGCTTCGGCGAAGCGCCTCCAGCCCCGGCCACCGGCCGAAATCTAAGTTCCAACGCTATTGTCTGGCTAGGGGGACGATGAGGGTCATGCCGGGGCGGACTTCGGTCGATTGATGGAGCCGGTCGCGGTTCGCTTTGATTAGAAGTTGCTGCTGCCGGCTGTCGCCGTAGAGCCGCTGGGCGATCGAGGCCAGTGTGTCACCTGGCTTGACTTGATAGACGCCTGGAGCCACGCGAAGGATTTTGGCCACCGGCGCCCCAGAAGGTGGCGCGGCCGGATCGACGACGGGTGGCAGGCGATAGTCGACGAGCGCGTCGCCTGCGGTTGCGGCAGTTCCCTCAACGACCGGCACGAGATTGGTCCGCGGCGCAATTGGCGGATTCTGGTCGGATCGAGCCGGATTCTGAAAGTTCTCGGCCCCGCCGCGCGGCGCCAAACTCTGGCTGACCGGTATCGCCGTGGCGCCTAACGCCGAGGGACTGGCCGCGATGCTCTGCTCCCGACTCCGCTCGGCTGAGCTCGCCGCAAGGCCGACCCCCGTCTCCCGACTCGGCCTTCGGCCGCTCGGAATCCGCAGTTCGCCCCCGATGGGCAACAAGTCGGGCGATGTCAGAATATCGCGATTGTATTCGTAGATTTCCCGCCACCGCGCCGCGGCGCCGAGGTAGTGCTCGGCCAATGCCGGGAGCGTGTCGCCATCTGCCAATTTATGCGTGGCTTCGGCCAGCGATTGATCGCCGAACGCTCGCGTCGAGGTATATCCGAGCGGATCGGCGGCCGTGGCGTCGACCCGAGCGCCTGGCTCATGCGGCGACGATTCCGGGCGGCCGGTGAAGGCGGTCGAAAGCTGCGGAACCGTCGGGTCGCTCAGCGTTTGACGAGCCGGAATGCTCGATGCCGATGGCGGCGCCGCGAGTGGCGGGCTGACGGAGTCCAAAATCTTCGACTGTGGAAATCCGACGGGCCGAACGGCGCCGCTCGGAGTTGCCGCGGCCAGCCATTCTCCGGCCGGTTGGCCGTCGTGCGCCGCGAGCGACGGAACGCCGTCGCGCTTACGGAATTGCCAAGCCAAACCTAGACCGACAAACAAAACGATGGCGACAAGAACGGCCTTCTGACGACGGTTCACGGATGCTCCTCTTGGGGCCGAAACACCAGGCTAACTGCGTGCGCGGCTTTTACGCGACAACACCCGCGCTTACTTCGTGCGCGGCTCTAACGCGACGCTCGACAACGCCATTGGCAGCCAACGGAATGGATTCCACCATTTCCGTTATCGACCGCTGAGAAATCGGCCGATCGGCCAAATAGGGGCGGGCGCGACGAGTTGTAAAATTCGCGACGTCAAATCCGCGCGGCGCGGCAAGAATTACCAGCCGACGGCCGCACATAGCCGCGACAGTCTGCCGCGCAGTACCGAGAAACAAAGTGTGTCGCGCTGCCCTCACCCCAGCCCTCTCCCAGAGGGAGAGGGAGCAGTCCACTCGCGAGTCGGCGCCCGCCATTCATCTATCGCCGTGGATTATTATCGCCCGCGGGCGCCTTGAGCCACAGCAGCACGGGCGCCGCGATATACACCGAGCTATAGGTGCCGGAGATCAGCCCGATGAGCATCGTAAAGGCGAAGGCGTGAATCGCCTGGCCCCCGAAGATGTAGAGGATGATCGTGACCAAGAGCACGGTGAACACGGTGAGCACGGTGCGGCTCAAGGTCTGATTCACGCTCTTGTTGATCATGTCCTCGGTCAGCTCGGGACTCTTGCCGCGGACTTCGCGGATTCGATCGAAAATGACGATCGTATCGCTGATCGAATAGCCGACGATCGTGAGCATGGCGGCCACAACGTTCAGACTAATTTTGAACGGATCGACCAGGGCGAAGCCCAAGTAGGGCGCCAGAATCGAGCTCAGCCCGATGCCGGCAAGGGTCACGAGCACGTCATGCACCAACGCCACCACGGCGCCGATGCCGAAGATCACGTTTTGAAATCGGATCCAGATATAGACCACGATCATGGCGATGCTCGCGAGCAACGCATAAATGGCCGTGTACTGCGTATCCCGAGCGACGCGACCGCCAATCTTGGAATCGCCGAGGAATACGGGGCGTGAAGCGAGTTGGTTCTTGATGCTGCTCAACAACGCCACGGCTTCGGTGGGCGACTTGGCCAGCCGCAACGTCCATTCGGAATAGGGATGCGTGCTGCCCGGCGTGTAGTCGGGATTGGAGAGTTCGAATTTGGTTTTTTCTTCGCCGATCGCCCGCTCGATCAACTCATGCAGGCTGTCGTACTTGATGGGCTCGACTTTGTCGAAATTCAAGGTGACTTCCGAGCCGCCGATGAATGGGTCGGAAGCAGTGGAAACGCCTTCGGAGGGCATTTCGGCATCGGTTTTGGGTTCGTCCGATGTCTTCACGGGGACTTCGGGGACCGCAGGCGCGTCGGCTGTCTTGGCCGGAGCATCGCTTGGCTTCGCCGGATCGTCGCTACGCTTAATCGGATCGTCGGTGGTTTTGGTCGGCGGTTCGGTCGTTTTCGGCCCCGGAGGAGGAGGCGTTTTATCGTCGGCTGGCTTGGTATCGCCGCTCTTGTCATCCGCCGCGGGGGCCGGTTTCTCGTCGGCAGGCTTCTTATCGTCCGCCGATTTCTTGTCGTCCGCCGGCTTCTTCTCTTCCGGAGCGGCTTTTGGATCGGCGGCTTTGGCTGCGTCGTCGGTTGATTTCGCGTCAGTCGCTTTTGGCGCCGCAGTCTCATCGGCCAAGAAGGTTTGAGGCGCCGCCAGCGCCAAAACCATGCGACGAAGTTGATGGAGGTCGGAACTGGGCTTGAGCTTCAAATCCGGTTCACCGGGCGCCGGCGGCGGCACAGGCTTGGCGTCCTTGTCGGGCGCGGCAGTCTTCTCGGGCGTTTTGGAATCGGTCGGCTTCGAGTCGGTCGGCCTTGGATCGGTAGGCTTGGGCTCCGTAGCGTTGGGCTCGCCGCTCTTCGGCTCCTTGGCCTTAGAGTCTGTAGGGTTCGGCTCCGTGACCTTGGGCTCGTCGGGCTTGGTATCTGTATCCTTCGTTTCCGGCTTAGTCGACTCGGTTTCAAAACCGGGTCCCTTAATCGCCGGGGTCTTGCCATTTTTATCCGGCTTTGCGGCCGCGTCGTCGTCGCCGAACCGATTCTTGGGCCCCGTGATCGGTCGCGGCTTCGAAAACTCGCCGACCTTGTAGTGCCGCAGCGCCGTGCCGAACACGCTGGAGATTTCTTCCTTCACCGCTTCGGCGTCGGAATTCGACGTGCGAATGATGAACTGGGTGTTTTCCTTGATCGTGCCGGAAGTCACCATGTTGACCGTGGCGTCGGGCAGCTTCGTGGCGACGTCGGGCGTCTCGAGCTTCTTGCGGACCTCGGTCACATCCATCGGCTTATCGAGCACGATTTGCACGGAGTATCCGCCCGTGAAGTCGATGTCCAGGATGTCCGTGCCCCGTTTGGCGATCGACCAGATTCCGAGGATGCTGATGATCGCCGAAACGACGAGCGCCGGTTTGACATAGGCCACGAAATTGATGTGTGTTTCGCCGAACAAGTGCATCATTTTCAGTTCTTTGAGCACTCGCTTTCGCTCGGCGATATCGAACACCACCCGGGCGCAGAACACGGCCGTGAACAAGTTGACGACCAGGCCCATAACCAGCGTCGCGGCGAACCCGCGAAGCTGCTCGCTGCCGACCCAGTACAAGATGACGCCGGTGATGATCGTCGTGAAGTGAGTGTCGATGATCGTCGTCATGGCGCGGCCGAAGCCGTTGCGAATGACCATCCGGAGGGCGGCGCCGCGTTGTTTTTCCTCGCGCATGCGTTCGTAAATGAGCACGTTCGAATCGACCGCCATCCCGACGCTGAGCACTAGCCCAGCCAGGCCGGCGAGCGTGAACGCCGCGTGGAAAAGAATCATCAAAGCGACGACAAGCAACAAGTTGAATAGCACGGCGAAATTCGCGACGATGCCGGCGAAACGGTAGTACACGAGCATGAACAGCAGCACCATCGCCGTCGAAACGATCATCGACAGGGAACTGCTGCGGATCGTGTCTTGTCCCAGTTCGGCGCTGATGGCCTCTTGGCTGACCGGTTCTTTTTGCAGGGCGGCCGGAAGCTGGCCGGCGCGAAGCACTCCCACGATGAAGTCGACTTCTTGCTGCGTAAAATTGCCGCTGATTTGGCCGCGGTCGTTGATTTGGCTGTTGATCGACGCCACCGACAGCACCGTGTTGTCGAGCACGACGGCAAGCTCGTGCTTCACTTTTTGCACCGGATCTGCGAGATTAGTGCGCGTGAACTCACCGAACCGCTTGGCGCCGGCCGAGTCGAGTTCGAACGCGACCGCGAGTCCCTCGGCGCTGTAGCTGGAGCCGGAGTACGTCAAATACTGGCCAGTGACATTGAAGTCGTCGATGATCATCAGCACTTGCTCGGCCGACTTCGTCTTACGATACAGCGACTGGCATTCCGCCGGCGGACGAATCACTTTGCCGTTGTCGTCCTTGCCCAGCGCCACCCAGCGAGCGGCGATCCGGCCATCGACGATGACGTCGTCCTGGGGACTATTGATTTTCTTTTTCGCGGCTTCGATCGCTTCGCCGTGTTCGCTCAACCGCCCGTCGGCGACGATGCGAAATTCCAGGGCGCCGGCCGTGGCGATCTTGCGCTTGATGGCCTCGATTTCGGCTTGGTCGACGTCGGGCACGGCGACTTCGATTTGGAGGCCGCCAAGTTTGCGGATCGCCACTTCGCGCTGTCCGCCCGGATTGACCCGTTTGCTGACGGCGCGGACCAGATCGTCCATGTCCACGGTCCGAGAGGCCGCCAGAACTTGATAGACGAGGGCCAAGCCATTTTTATCACGGCGCGTTTCGCCGCCGGTGAGGCCCGCGCCGGTCAATCGCTTGAGATCGACATTGTCGATCGCCGCTTTGGCCTTCGCGGCTTTCGTGGCGTCATCCGAGGGAAGGCGGATCTCGAGCGTGTTGTTGTCGCCCGTGGCGATGGTTGCTTTTTCATCCCCATAAACTTGGGCGTCGGCGATGGCTTTGTTGACTTGAGTGGTCAGCGCCGAGACGTTCGCGCTTTGCAGCTTGCTTTGATCGACCTCGTAGATGAGCTTCACGCCACCCTTAAGATCGATACCCAGCCGGGGCCGGTAGAGACTATTGAGCGTGATGCCGCCGACCAGGGCGACGAGGATGATGCCCAGCTTCCAGCCATAGTCGGCCATCCGAATCGAGCGAGCGATCGCCTCGCCGACCATATACGGCACGACCAACATCGCGACGACGACGAGCGCCTTGAACCAACCTTGATCGTACCACTGGACGGCCGACGTGGTGGTTTGAGCCGCTTGAGTGGCCTGAGCTAATAACGGATGCAAAAGAGAAAGCATGGCAGTCGGGTAACCGGTGGGAGGGTGGTTGGGTTGCTGTTGGGCGATCGGCCGGCTTTGGCCGAGCTCGATCGAGATATTCGATTTCGCGAACCTGTTTGGCGAACCTATTTGGCTGTGTCTTTATTGGCGGTCTCTTTATCGCTTGCCTCGGAGAGGACGCGCGAGATCGAGCTCATGGTAAACTCGATCTTCGTGTTCTCGTCGACCTTGATCGTGACCCGATCGGCTTCGCGGTTGACATTCGAAACGATCCCGTAGATACCGCCGATCGTGACGATGCGGTCGTTCTTCTTGATCGCCGAAAGCTGCGAGCGATAGGCCTTCTGCTTTCTCCGCTCGGGGAGCCAGACGAAGATGTATCCGACGAACAGCAGGACGATCGCCGTCATCATCGGAAGCGACAGCCCGCCGACACCAGGATCGCCACCGGCAGGCGGGGCGTCGGCGGCGAAGAGGCTCACCGCAAAAAAGCTCGGACAAGTCACGTGGTTGAATCCCTGAAATAAAAGCGGTTCGCCCGGCGGCCGAATTTGGCAAACCTGGGGGAAGCTCGGTATCATAAATCCTTGCGGGAAAAGGGGCAAGGCTAGCTATCGCGCCGCCACGCGACTGGGGTACCGCCCACTCGATCAAATTTTCCAGTCGTCGAGTTACCACCCAGCCGCGCAAGACACGGACCGCGACTTGGCCTCCCGTGCGAATAGGCGGGGCCATCGGCAATTGGCTGCGACATGGTACGATGGAAGACGCGGATCGCGCGGCGACAAAGTTTGCCGGCGACGCCATTGTTCCAATCCGAGGTCGCCATGCCGGCGCTCAAAATCAGCATTCAAACCGCCAGTCTTCGCCGACCGCTGCGGCAAGCGATCGTCGTCGCGTCGCGGCTCGGCGCTCAGGCGGTCGAGATCGACGCCCGAACCGAGCTTCGACCGGCCGAGCTCACTCAAACGGCCCTCCGGCAGGTGAAAAAGCTGATTGCCGATGCGGGACTTAAAGTCGCCGCTCTTTCGTTTTCCACGCGCCGGGGCTACGACGAGCCCGATCAGCTCGAGGCCCGCGTGGCCGCCACGAAGGAGGTTCTCGCAATGGCGTATCAGCTTGGCGCCCCGGTGGTCGTCAATCATGTGGGCCAGGTTCCGAGCGAGTCGACCGGCTTGGCTTGGAATCAACTTGTCGACGTGCTGGCCGAACTGGGGCGATTCAGTCAGCGAGCCGGCGCGTTTTTGGCCGCGAAGACCGGTAGCGAAAGCGGCGCCGATTTGGCGCGGCTCATTGCCGCCCTGCCGGATGGCTCGATCGGCGTGGACCTCGATCCGGCTAATTTGATCGTCAACGGGTATTCGCCCTCGGACGCGATCGACGCTCTCGGAAGCCATATCAAGCATGTCCATGCCACCGACGCGACTCGCGATTTGGCTCGCGGGCGCGGCGTCGAAACGCTGCTCGGTCGCGGCACGGCGGATTTTCCCAATCTGCTCGGACAGCTCGAACAACACGATTACCGAGGTTATCTCACAATCCAACGCCCTGCCTCCGACGATCCTGTCGTCGAGATTGCGGCGACGGTAGAATATCTGCGCAGCTTGTAGCCCACCACGAAAAACCGCGATTACGGGGAGACTTTTCGATGACACGCAGCCACGCGAATCTGTCGGTCGGTTTGGCTTCGATTCTCACGCTGACTTCGATTCTCACGGTGGCATCGATGGCCGGTCTGGCTCGGGCAGCCGACGATGCGAACACGCCTGCGGCGCCAAGCAAGAAACTCGACAAGGACTCGCTCGAAAAACGATTTTCCGAGACGCTAACCGGCGCGACGCTGGATGGCTACTTCACCGAAGGCCCCAGCGACGCCAAGCCGCACGAATCGCGGTATGTGATCGACAAAGTCGTGAAGGCGACCGGCGACACTTGGATTTTCACCGCGCGAATCGTGTATAACGGCCACGATCTCACATTGCCCATTCCGCTAGCCGTGCTGTGGGCGGGCGACACGCCAGTGATCTCGCTCGACAGCGTCAATCTGCCCGGTCTGGGGACATTTTCGTCCCGCGTGTTGATTTCCGACAATCAATTCGCCGGCACATGGAGCGGGGCCCAGCACGGCGGCAATATGTTCGGGCGTATCACGCACGCCGGGAAAGACGCGAAACCGAAAGAGCCGGTGAAGCCGTAGGCATGGAATACATGCCCCCGGATCTTGCTGCGCAGTGTTTGATGAACGTGTAATTATTATGGTAGAATACTCAAATGACACGAGCAGAATGGGATGAACTGACACAAACTGTTCTAAAGCTGTCCGACGCCGAAAAGTTAGAATTGTCGAAACTTTTGGCTCGCTCGGCCCATTTTGATCCAACTTCAGTGGAATCCCCTGCTGCTCACCGTGGCCACGGCGAGACCTTGATTGGCCTCATGGCGGATGAGCCAGAACTGGTGGACCGAGTTTTAGAAGCCGCGATGATCGGGCGCGCACGGGATTCGCTACGAGTTACTGCCGATGCAGAAGACGCTCCTTGATACCGACACATTCTCGGAAATCATCAAGGGAAAAAATGCGCGCATTCGCGACTGCGCCGAGCGTTACCGCGACATCTTCGGTCGCTTTACGATTTCTACCATCACGATCGTCGAAGTTGTGAAGGGATTACAACGACTTGGTCGCCAATTGAAGATCGATTTGCTTTTAAAGAGCCTCGCCTTGGAAGACGTGGTCTCGCTCGATCGAGATGCGGGCGCTTTGGCCGGCCGAATTTATGGCGAACTTGAGCGATTTGGCCAGCCCATAGGCCGCGCTGATCCGATGATCGCCGCTACCGCCATCCAAAACGATATCGTACTTGCAACGGGCAACACTCGTCATTTTGAACGTATTGTGAGATTGGGATTTCCACTGTCCATCGTGAATTGAGCCGAGTAAATCGGAATTTGGATTTGGATCGAAGCGGCGCGGTCGGCGCTTACCGACGAACCGATTTTAGCTGAGTTGCGACGCAGCAGAATGCCGCGACTATGTTATTTGACGGACCGCTCGGCTTTCGTGCCGGTGAGCTTCACGTTGGCGAAGCTGCCCGTGTCATCGAAAGAGCCGACGCCGACTTGACCCCAGGTAAAGTGCTTGTCGGCGGCGATCATCGCGGGCGCCTCCATGTCGTCAAAATAAACAGCGATCGACCCGTCGCTCACGCTTCGCGTCACGCGCAGATGATGCCATGTCGTGCCCCAGACCGTGCCCTCGGTCGTCTTGGTGGAAATCTTTTCCCGGTCGCGACCATCGACGATAAAGATTTGGTTCGCGTGCTCGTCCGTTTTTCGTCCTAAGTGGGCGTAGTAGAAATGGTCCGGGTCTTGATAGCCGAAGAACAAGCACAAATCCTGGTGCGGATACTCCTTGATCGTGCTCTGGGCGTCGACATCGAGCGTGAAATCGCCGACGGTGATGTCCTTAATCAAGCTGAAACCCAACGGGCTGCGATGCGGCGGCTTGTAACTGCTTAGCTTGGTCAGCGAATAGGCTTTGCCTTGGGCGGCGTCGATGATTTTCCAAGCGGCCGGGTCGCTGGGACTCCAGTGGTCGGCGCCGTGCGCGAAGGAGTCCTCGAAAGAAACCTGTGCCGTTGGCTTCGTCGCGGCTTTGTCGTCTGCCGCGAGCGTCGGTTTGACGCCGAAAATTGCTATCGCGGCGCCGAAAACGGCGATGCAAGACAAGACGCCGCAGTTGATGCGAGACATTGGGTTCTTTCTAATTCCTCGCCCCGAGCGTCGGCTAAGCGGGCGGCTCAATTCAGAAAAATGACCGGACACGCGACGAACGTCCATTCCGCGTTTAAACGTGATGGATGTCGAACCCTTCGCGCTCTTTACGCGAGAACAGCGTCGCGGCTTGATCGTCGCCCACGATTTTCTCGGCTTTCGGATCCCATTTGATCGTCCGATTGAACCGTGCCGCGATCGCCGCGAGATGGCACGTGTTCATCGTCATCACATGCGTGAACACGTCGGAGACCGGCAAGCCTCCTTCGCGAACGCAGCGGAAGAAGTTGGCCTTGTGCCCTTCCGGCGGCTTGCCTTTGTACAGCACCTGAAGGTCGGCGGGTCCGAACTGATCCTTGTCCCACTTTTCTTCGATTGGCTTGCCCGCAATTTTGCCGCGGCTGACGAAAATACGGCCCTTCGTCCCCTCGAACAGCACGCCGTTTTCGCTCCGGCTGTCGATTGTCATTTCGATGCCATTGGCGTACTTGCACTTCACGGCGAAGTCGTGGGCCGTGTTGTACTTGTTGTCGACCGTCGGATACCCGTCCTTGAACGGCACGGGATGCTTGGCGTCGGTCCCGTCGATCTCGATCGGGCCCATGCCCTGCTGATCGTGTTTGATGGCCCAGGTCGCGATATCGACGTGATGGGCGCCCCAATCGGTGAACTTGCCGCCGGAGTATTCGTACCACCAGCGGAATTCATAGTGGCAACGCTTTTCCATGTAGTCGACCTTCGGCGCCTGACCGAGCCAAAAATTCCAATCCAGCTCCTTCGGCGGCTCCTGCTTCATGAACGGGCCACCCTGCGGCGAACCATTGATGCCGACCGTGATTTTCTGAATCTCGCCGAGCAGGCCCTTGTGGACCATGTTCACGGCGCGGAGAAACAAGTTGTTGTCCGACCGCTGCTGCGTGCCGACGATGAACACGCGATCCTTGAACTTCTCACACGCCTTGCGGATGAGCTGATTTTCCTCGAGCGTCAGCGTGAGCGGCTTCTGGCAGAACACATGCTTGCCGGCCTCGAGCGCCTCGATCGCGATCTTCACATGCCAGTGGTCGGGCGTTACGACGCTCACGACGTCGATATCCTTGCGATCGAGCACCTTGCGATAGTCGCCGTAGACGTCGGCCTTGCCTTTGCCGATATGCGGATCTTGCTTGGCGCGTTCGGCGTGCGTGGCGTCGACATCGCACACGGCCAGAATATCGCCGAAACCGCTATGTTGCTGCGCATCGCCCGAGCCCATGCTGCCCACGCCGATGCAGCCGATCCTGGGGCGATCGTTTTTCGCGTCGTTGGAGAACGCCTTCTGGGTCCAGGAAAAATAGGGAATGGCGGCGCCGGCCGCGGCCACCGCCGACGATTTCTTCAGAAACTCACGGCGCGACGATTGAGTGCGACTCATCGGGGAACCTCAAGGCAAGATATGAAATTTGGGCAGGTGGGCAGACCGCAATGACCTTTTGATCTTGGCCCCACCGATCGGCGATGTCAAGGATTGCGCGCGTATTCCACCGGAGTCATCCCGACCGGCGTCAGGATTACCAACAGCACGAAGCGGTGATCCCAAGTTGTAAGCAGCCTAATAGCCGGGTGGCGGAAACTCGGTCCAGCCCTTGCACTTCGATATCAATGTGATATCATTTTTGCGGAGGGCCAACTCATGGCGCAAATATTGATTCGCGGGCTCGATGAAAAAGTTGTAGCTCGATTGAAATCGAGAGCCAATTCGAATGGCCGTTCCTTAGAGGGAGAGGCCCGTTCAATTCTGCAGTCTGCCGCGGGTTATTCCCCGGCGGAGGCGCGCAAGGCTCTTCGAGCGCTCAGAAAGAGTCTCGGCCACAAGTTTTCAGACAGCTCGGAACTTATCGCCGAAGATCGCCTCAGATGAGTTTGCTCGTTATCGACGCAAGCGTTGCAGCCAAATGGTGCTTCGACGAAGAATTTTCCACGGAAAGCACCCAGTTGATTTCCGAAAGAAACCAGTTGCTGGCGCCCGACCTAATATGGAGCGAGTTAGGTAACATCATTTGGAAGCGCGTCAGTCGTGGACTGCTTGCCAAGGAAGATATTCGTGTCATGGCCACGACGCTACTGCAGGTTCCTCTGCAAATCGTCCCCAGTCAAACGATGATGGTCCAAGCCGTCGAATTGGCGATAACCACGGGTCGAAGTGTTTACGACTCCATGTATGTGGCGTTGGCAGTGGACCGCGGTTGTGTATTAATTACGGCGGACACTCGACTGTTCAACGCTCTGAAACCGACGCCGCTGGCGGTGTATCTTCGGCACGTGCGTGAAATCGGCGGCGGCTAACGCCGATCGCTTTCATTGCGCGGCGAGTACCATGTTATGCGCTCGTTTAATTCGCGGTGGGCTGCTCCGCTTTGCCGCGCTCCTCGGGCGAAGACATCTTAGAGGATACCGGGGTCGCCGGTGAAGCGGGAAGCGTATAGCGGTTTTCGATCGAGGCTTTGATGCGGCCACGACTGTCGAGCGGCGACATGGCGTGCTGCCGCTCGACCATCGCCGCTTCATCCGCCAAATCCGGATCCTTAATCGTTTCGCGGAGCCACTTCGAGTAATCCCCCGCGCGAAGATGAAAGAGCCACGTCTCGTCATCGATTCCTTCGGCTAACTGCAAAAACGTAATCAGATTTTGAGCCCGCAGGTTGAGTTTTCCCTCGGGGCCGCGGAAGTAAAAACTGCGATCCGGCTCGAGCGCTCCTTCCGCATACTTGCGACTATGACGGCGGCGCACGCCCGTGCCCGGCGTCAGCTTGATAATCTCCGGTGGATCGGTAGAGCCAGGCGTCCATAACGCCAGTTGGCCGTGCTCGAGACTTTTTTGCGACCGTTTGGGCGGCTTCACTTCAACAGCCTCGGCGAACTTTCGCAGCGTTTCGTCCGGATGGTCGCCGACCGCAATCACTCGATCGATCGATTGGAGCACGGCCGGCGAGAGCAAGTCGGGTGTGAGCGTGATGAACATCGCCTGCTTCAGATGCCGCGGTAGCGAGACCGTGGCCGGCGTCCAGGTCGAGGGGAGTACATGATGCGCTTCGTCGATCACCAGCCAATGCGGCCGGGCGGTTTGCGTTCGCATGTCCTGCAACCGCGTGAGCAGGCTCAAAAAGAACCCTGGCCGATCTTGAATCGGCAGCCCAATCAAGTTGACTACCAAATGCTGCTTCGGCGGCGCGAGCAACTGCAGCACCGCATCGGCTGCCGGCGGCTGATGCGCCGTGCCGCACACGACGGTGCCCTCGAATTCCTGATAGTCTCCCTCGGGATCGATGACGCACACTTGATAATGCTGCTCGACGAGCCGCTCGAGCAGGGCCGTGGCCGTCGTCGATTTTCCGCCCCCCGACGAGCCGGCCACAAGCAGATTCAACTTATACGGAGGCAGGCGGACCTCGCTGCCATCGGCCCGCGTGCCCAGTAGAATCGAATGCCGCGAGAGCTGTTGATCCAAGCTCGAAAGATCATCGGCTCGCAGCCGATCGATCAATTCAGCGACCCCGGCCCCATGATCGGCGGTGGTCACATAGTCGGCGCGGTCTTTGAGTTGCGGCGTGGCGTTGGCCACGGCGACTCCGACTTCGCAGGCGCCAAGCAGGGCGTTGTCGTTTTCCGCGTCTCCCACGCCGACGACGTTATGCGGGGAAATGCCCATCTCGGCCAGCGCCGCGGCGAGGCCGGTCGCCTTGTTGATCCCCGTGGGCAATATCATCACGGCGCCTTTGTTGAAGATGACTTGCATCTCCAGCCCAAGATCGCGAATCGTCTGGAGAACCGTGTTCTCATGCGGCTCCCAGGTGGCGACGATGACCTTGCCGACGGACAGCGGGGCAACGCCGCGCTCGCGCAGCCGGAGCACAAAATCCTCGCGCGGGGCCTTGGCCAGCGGCCGCTCCTCGCGCGTGGCCGGCCGATAAAGCAAGCCGCCGTTTTCCGCGACGACCCATTCGAAGAGCGAGAGGTGGGGGCACACCCGCTGCAGGTCGGGCAATTCGCGCCCCGTGACCATCACCAGCTTCCGCCCCGAGTCGAGGCATCTTTCGAGTGACTTAACCGTCTCAGGCAGAATCGTGCCATGCGTGGCGACCGTCCCGTCGTAATCGGTCGCTAAAACCAGATACCACATACTTTGGCGCCGATGATTTTTCGGAATTCCAACCAATGCGACAATTACGCTAGCCCGTCGCGAAGCGAATCCCATGCCGCCTGCTCCCTCTCCATTTGGGAGAGGGCCGGGGTGAGGGTTCTCGGATTGTCTCTCATTCCGCCGCTTGTCACCACGTCGGCAATCCACGAAAATCGAGCCAGCCAACCACCCAACCGACAACCCGATTCTCTTATGAACGGCGGACTGCAATGGAAAACGAAATTGGACCAACCGGACCCAAACTCCCCGATCCGCCTCGCTTTCCGCAGCCGACGCTTTTGTCTCGCGTCACCGTCGTCGGGTTCGGCCTCTTGCTGGTCGCGCTGCTCATCGGATTTTTGTGGCAGCAGTCGCGCGAGATCTACGGCGTGGTCCGCCCGATCCAGGCCTACGCCACATATCTCAAAGACCACGGCGCCAAAACCGGCGTGCCCGCCAAGGCGCCCACGGGGGTCGTCGGCACGGACGGAACCCCCTACACGCTCGAAATCTCGGGCGAGCCGGTATACCTGATCGCCTTCGACCAGCGCGAGCAAAAGCAAAAAGACGACCTGAAAGCCATCCGCCTAAGCCGCTCCGTCATGCTGAACGACAAACCACGCCCAGCAAAAATCAACGGCGACCTCGTCCTAGTCGGCTACGACGGAAGAGCGGACGAGGAAAAGCTGGTGCGGGCGTTTGCGGAGTTTAATCAGTGATCGCGTGCGGGAAACCTTATGAAGGCCTCACTTGGACGGCTTTCAATCGCACCGCCGGCAGTCGCTTGAGCCGCTGACTACGCGGGTCGACTTCGATGCCGACCGATTCCAAGGCGATCATGCCGAGAATCGGTTCCACGTGCTCGGCGCCGAAGATGACGTTAGCAGGCACGAACTCTCCCATGAACTCGAACCGGGCGGCGCCGATTTGGAAAGTCATCTGCGAACCGTCGGCCAGTCCGTAGACTCGCTCTCTCTCCGGCTCGATGCCGATTTCGCGCAGTCAATTTCCGGGAACCAAGCAATCGATCGCGCCGGTATCCACGAGAAACAATCCGTCCCAGCGGCGTGGGCGGAGCTCCGCGGCTACGCCGCTTCGCTCTGCCCTGGGCTGGTATGTTTCGCCCCTTGCGGGGCTGGTCGACTTTTCCGCGGCGCCGGAGCGCAAGGATCAGCCGTCGATCCACCGTCGGCTGATCACAAGCAGCGTCGAAATCGACCGCTTGCTCGACGGGGCCCGTCGGCAGGAGCCGTTGCTGTAGCATTCAGCTTTATTTACGCCCCAGCGGCTGGCGTCAATTCGTAGCAGGCGGCTTCTTCGCCGTTGCGGAGGAAGACTCGGCCATGGCCGATGACGGGGTGGTTCCAGGTTTTGCCTTGGATCGCCTGGAAACGGCACAGCTCTTTGTGCTGCTTGGGCGTGGCTTCCAGCAGCGCCAACTCGCCCGTCTCGGAGACCACCAGTAGCAGGTCTTGATCGGCGAGCAGCAGCACTTGACCGCTGCCGTAATCGCGGACCTTCCATTTTCGCTTGCCGTCCTTCAAGCCCACGCACGTGAAAAAGCTGTTGTCGAAGCCATACAAATTTCCGTCGTGGACAACGAGATCGTTGTAATACGGCTTGATATCGCGGCTGGTCCAGGCCTCGGTCGCCGTCCATTTATCGCCATCGTGCTTGATGGCCAGCTTGCGCGTGCCGTAGTCGAAGCCCGTGCCCACGAGCAAACTCGAATCGTCGAGCACGGCCGGCTGCACGACTCGGGCCATGCCGCCCGACATCGGCCAGTGATGGTCCCAAAGCTGTTTGCCCGTGGCCGGCTCGAACGCCGAGACGCCATCGCCCGTGGCGATCAGCAATTGCTCGACGCCGCCAAGTTTTGAGAGTTGGGTCGAGCAGTAGCTGTTTTGGCCATCGCCGGCGGACCAGGCCAGCTTGCCGTCGTCGGCACGATAGCCGAGAACGCTTTTGCCGCTGGGTCCGCCGGCGAACACCGTTACCACGCCGTCGGCCACCAACGGCGAGGCGGAAAATCCCCATTGGGGCACTTTGGCGCCCGAATCGGCCACGACATCGTGCGTCCAAATCACGGCGCCGGACGCGGCGTCCAAACAGTTCAGCGCGCCATTGGCGCCGAGAGCGTAGATGCGGCCGGAGTCGAACGTCGGCGTCGCCCTGGGACCCGGTCCGGCCATGATTTCAGCGAAACGGCTGTCGTCGGTGTGGATCCATAGCGATTCGCCCGTATCGGCGCTGTAGCAGATGACCGCTTCTTTTTCTCCCTGATCGCCGCGCTGCTCTTGCGTGAACAGCCGATTGCCGACGAGCGCGAACGATCCCCATCCGGGCCCGACGCGATGCCGCCAAATGAGTTTTGGCGGCCGGTCGCTGAAATTCGCGGCGATCTTCACCCCGGTGAGTCGCGAGTCGCGCTGGGGGCCTCGAAAGCCGGGCCAATCGCCGTCGCCGAGCGTCAGCGCCTCTTTGGATGTTTCTTTGACGGCTGAGACGGAAGTGACCGGTTGCTTCTTGGTGGCCAACTCGGCCCGCAGTCTGTCTTCGGATGTCTCGGCCCAGCGCCAATTAAAGGCCGTTTTGAATTCGCCGGTCATGCCGTCGATCCGCAGCACCATCGTCGTCACCCAGGCGGCGACGAATAGCATCAGCAAACCCGCGCGGCGCACCGGCCACGCGAGTGGAATGCTGATTACGAGCCAAAGAACCCAGATTGACGTCATCGCCGGCAGGGCATAGAACAGCACGCCGACTAGCGGAAACGTCGTTCGGCTGACGGCGACTGCCACGGCGCCCAGGGCGAAAAACACGCCAATCCCGAGCAGCCGGTCGCGCCAAGCGATCCCGCTAAAGAGCAGCCACCAGGCAACCAGCCCGCCCAGGCCGATCATCGGCGCAAACATCATCGCGGGAAAGGCCACCGACATCGGCAAACCGAGCAATCCGGGCGCGAGCGCGATCGCCCATTGCACGGCGATGATGACGATCGCCGGCCAGAGGCGGAGCGGATTTCGCGGCGGATTTCGCAGCGAGTTTCGCAGCGGCGCTTCGGTGTCGGGAGTATTGGGTAATGCTTGAGAGTCGATCAAACTCATGCGAAAGGATTCCTTTTTCGCGGGGTGGTTGGTGGTGTGCTACAATTGTCCGAGCAATTCAGGGACTGGTATAATGTGTACCGGTCTAGTAATTGAGCGTCAAGAGCGATTTTTTGACTGAAGGGATTAGGGATCGGGTCAGCGCGAGACTTACTGGCGGCGCTAGCGCCGATTTTCCTCGTGCCTCTTTCCTCGTGCCTCTCGCCTCCAGCCTGCCCCCCATGAACGACCCGCAACAATTGGCTCAGCTCGTAGGCGAATTCGGCCGGGCCTATACGCGCTGGCTCATGTCGCAGACGTCCGGCGTGGGGACAAGTCCCTCCAGAGCCCGGCTGCTAATGGGTTTGCAGTGCCAAGGCGAGTGCAAAATGAGCCAGATCGGCGTCTGGCTCGGCGTCACTCCGCGGAACATCACTAAGCTGGTCGATGGACTCGAAGGCGAAGGCCTAGTGACTCGCATCGCCCATCCGATCGATCGCCGCTCGACGCTGCTGCGGATCACGGACAAAGGCCGGCTCGTCTGCAAGGAAAGCGCGCTTGCCAATCACGCCGCCGCCGCCAATCTCTACGAGCAACTCTCCGCCAGCGACCGCAAAGATTTCGGCCGCATCCTGAAAAAGCTGCTCGCGGCGCTCGAAAAGCAAGGCGAGCGGGGAGCGTAAGCCTGAAAATCACCAATGCCCGAGAATGGTGGCTTGATGTCCGCCCGACGACCGTGGATTTATTATGATGGCTTAGATATCAAACCGCGAGTCGCTTCACTTTTTAAGACAAATTTGCTCCGTGGACCGAACCATCGATCCCAATATTGACTACGTCCAGAAACTGGCTGCCGGGTCGCCGACAAAATGGCCGGCGATTCGCGCCGCGAGGGTCGCCGCCCGAGAAGTTCAATCCCAGATCGCGACCGCCTTGGAGGACCTGTCGTCGACCGACGCCACCATCGTGGCGTTTGGGTCGTTGGCTCGCCTCGAATGGACCAGTGGCAGTGACGTCGATTGGACACTTTTGATCGATGGTTCGGCCCTTCCTGACCACAGAAAGATCGCTCGGGAGATCGAAAGCCGCTTAGTGAAAATCGAGTATGCGGGTAGGGCACTCCCGCGTCCCGGCGCGGAAGGCATTTTTGGAAAGATGGCCTTCAGCCATGAAATCATTCATCATATCGGCGGCAATCAGGACTCGAATCGAAATACAACGCAAAGAATCTTGCTGCTTCTCGAATCGATTCCTTTACGAGCGCCCGGTTCGCGCCCGACCGTGGATGCCTACGAGCGCGTCGTCCGCCAGATTTTGTACAGATACTTACAAGACGACACGAATTTCTATTCATCCGGCGAAGACAATTCTCGGATTCCACGATTCTTGCTAAACGATATCGTTCGGTACTGGCGAACCATGTGTGTTGACTTCGCCTACAAGGAATGGGAGCAGGCTGGCGGAAAATGGGCGATCCGCAATATAAAATTGCGGATGTCCAGAAAACTTCTCTTCGTGTCCGGCCTTTTGACGGTGTTTAGTTGCTCCGACAATCCGAGATTAAATATCGCGGGGATGAATGCGGATGCACGCATTGCCACAATGCAAGAGCACTTGCTGCCGTTTGTATCGACGACGCCGCTCGATATCGTCGCATCGACGTTGCTCGAACTGGGCCTGTCGGATCGAGGTAGTCAGTTACTCGACTGCTACGACCAATTCGTCGCAAGGATCGACGACGGAAACGTGCGAATTCATCTTCAGAATCTTGCCCCGGCGGACGTGTATGGCGATCGGCAGTTTCTCGATCTCCGGGAATTGAGTCATCGGTTCCAGGACATCCTGACCGACATTTTCTACCGCGAGGACACACCAGTGCGAAAATTCATCGTCGACTACGGAGTGTTTTAACATGGTTGTGGGATTTTCAACTGGCAGTTTGGCGCTGGGCAATTTTCGTCTTGGACTTCAAATGGTCAGAGGCCAGAGAACCAAGGCGATTGAGCTTTCCGCGTTGAGAGAGGAGGAGTTGCAATCACTCGTCGATGCGATTGACAGTCTTCCCCTCGACGATTTTACCTATATATCTTTTCATGCCCCGAGTCGGCTGGTCCGACTTACGGAATCGGAACTGATTGAAATCATGCAGCCGGTGATCCGCCGGTGCTGGCCAATCATCGTGCATCCTGACGTCATTTCCGATTTCGAAGCATGGGCAACATTGGGCAGCCAGTTATGCGTCGAAAATATGGACAAGCGCAAGCGCGTGGGACGCACGGCCCTTGAACTTCAGTGGTATTTTGACAGGTTGCCAGAATCGCAACTTTGCTTTGACATCGGTCACGCGCGACAAATCGATCCCACGATGTTGGAAGCGGAAAAAATTTTGCGGCAGTTTGGCGAACGACTTAAAGAAGTCCATCTGAGCCTAGTAACGTCCAGCAGTAGTCACGAGCGTCTGAAATACGAGTGTATGGTAGCTTTTCAGCGCGTCGCTCATTTAATAAATCCCGACGCAGCGATCATTTTAGAGACGCCGGTGATCGAGAGCGAAATGTCCGATGAGCTCGAGAAGGCCGCCGCGATCTTGAACTACGGCAGGGGCGACTCAAACTGATTCGTCGCGAGGCAGGCGCAGCTTTCCCGACGAGTCACTCCAACCTCGCCGATGGCGGCTGCGCCATCGTTCCCAGAATATACTGCCGCCAACTATCGAGTTGCTCCACCGATAGGCTGTTCTCGCGCGTGATCTCGTGCTGTAGCACGCGGTCGGTGTTGGCTACTTTGACCACGATCGTGAGGCGGCCGTTTTCGGCGTAGCGGAATTGGACTTCGATCGGCGTCTCCGCGGGCAGGTCGTCGGGCAGATTGCGGACCACGCATTTGCCAAGCTGCGAGCAATCCTCAGGCGAGGCGCTTTCGCCTTCGACGATCTGGACCAAGATCGACTTCTGCGCCGCCCGCTGCGTCTTGAACACTCGCTTGGCGGCAACCGGCAGGGCCGTGTTGCGCGGAATCAGGATTGCGTTTCGCTTGCGATTGGTTTTGCCGTCGACCGCCACGACGCCGAGGCTGTGGGAGTTGACGTTCTTGATCTTGAAGCCGACTCGATTCCCTTCGGCCTTCGCCAAGAGGATGCCGGCGTGTAGCGCGGCCCCATGAGCGACCGCTTCGTCGGCCGAGACCGAGGCGTCGGGATCTTTGCCCGACAGCTCCTTGAGCATCTGGCGGACCATCGGCATTCGGGTCGAGCCGCCGACAAGCAGCACGCGATCGATGTCGGTCCATTGGCAGCCGGCGGCTTGCAGCGTTTGCCGGGTCGTGAACCGAGTGCGATCGAGCAGGTCGTGCGTGATCTCCTCGAACTTCTCGCGAGTGATCTCCATCCGGACCGAGGCGCCCTTGTAGTCGTAGCTGATCGCCGCCTTGGTGCGCGCCGAGAGCGTTCGCTTGGCGTCTTCGCATTCGCGCCACAGGCGACCCGCTGCGTTCGCGTCATCGCGCGGGTCGAGTTGATGCTGCCGCAAAAATTCCTCGACGACCAGGTCGACGATCCGCTGGTCCCAATCCTGGCCCCCCAAGCGCACGTCGCCATCGGTAGCCAGCGCCGTGAACTTGGCGCCGGCGATTTCCATGACGGTGACGTCGAACGTGCCGCCCCCCAGATCGTAGACCAAAATTTTCTGCGGCTTGAGCGCCGCGCCATGAGCGTTCAAATAGCCTTGTTGAAATCCGAACGCCACCGCGGCGGCCGTCGGCTCGTTGATGATGTCGATCACTTCGAGGCCCGCCATGTAGCCGGCGTCCTGCGTGGCTTTGCGGCGGACTTCGTCGAAGTAGGCCGGCACGGTGATGACCACTTTGCTGAGCGAGCCCAATTGGCGTTCGGCGTCGCGCTTGATCTTGTTTAAGATCCAAGCCTCGATCGCCTCGGGCGGATACCGGCGGCCGTCGATGACGCGGTGAAACGCTCGCTCGCCCAAGTCGCGCTTCGCGCACATCGCCACATGGTCGGCTTCGCTGGCGATGGCCTTGATCGCCTCTTTGCCGATCACCGTGCTGTCGCCGTCGAAGAGCACGGCGCTGGGCGTCGTGAGATCTCCCTCGGAATTGACGATCGTCACCGGCCGGCCGTTGTCGTCGAGAAACGCAACGACGGAGTAGGTCGTGCCCAGGTCGATGCCGACGGCGGGCATTTTTCTAATGATCGAAGATTGCGTGGACATAACTCATCGCTCGGGGAACGGAATCGATCCAGCTCGTTTGTTTGACCTTGGGGGCCCGCAGGCCGGGGAGATTCAAATGCAGGAAATCGCCCATCTTGGTCGACCAGGCGATGAGGTAATAGAACAGCAAGATCGCGACCGCCGAGACCATCAAGAGAGCCGCGACATTGATCAGGGCCATGACGGCCGGTGGCGGCCGGCGAGCCGGTCGACGGCGCTTTTGCTTGACGGCTTCCCGCTCGTCGAAACTCGTCGCGGCGGCGACAGCGGCGGACTTAAGATCGGCCGGCGGATTCGCCGAAGGCTTCGCGGCGCCTGGAGCGGACATCAATGGCTTGGCGGCGGCGAGCGACTTGGCCGGCTCGGTCGAGATCCGCATCGGATTCGGATTCACGACAGGCCGAACGGCTGCCGGCTTATTGGCCACTTTAGCTGTCGCCGACTGACCGCGACCTTCAACCGTCGGGGCGAGTTGTGCGTCGATTCCGGCGAACGCTTTCTCGGCGGCCGTGAGATCGCGAGTTTCATCGATGTCCGGAATTCGCTTCGTGGCCGCGGTGAGCGATACAGGCCCTTTGACGGCCGCATGTCGATCCGCGCGGCTGGCGTGCATCACCTCGTCGAGCATTCCCTCGAACGCGTCAAATCCCTTGGCCTGCGCGAGCACCAGCTTCCAGTTGCCGATCCGCTCGGCCGTCAGCCCTTCTTCCCGCTGCAGTTCGAGATCGACTTTCTTGCTCGTGCCGGGCAGTCGGGCCTGCACATCGAGCCGGCCGTTCGTCAAATATTCGTATGTCACTTCAACCGGCCAGCCCTTGGGCAGATGCTCCGGCAGGTTCCGCATCACGGCCTTGCCGATGATCGAGCACTGTTTTGGATTCCGGCTCTCCCCCTCCAGGACTTTAACGACGATCGAGAGTTGGTCTTCCGCCTTGGTGACGCACTTTTTCGTCACCTTCGCCGGCAGCGGCGTGTTGCGGGGAATGATCGGGACGTTTTCCTTGCGCATCGTGCGCTGGTCGATCCCCTCGATCCCGAGGCTGTGCGAATTGACGTCAGTTACTTTGAAATGGGGCGTCGATCCGGCATGCCGCTGATGCAGCAGATAACCGGCAAAGATCGCGGCGCCCCGAGCGACGGCCTCGTCGGGATTCACATTGCGGTCGGGCGTGAGGCCCGTGAGCTGCTCGATCATTCGCGAGACCATCGGCATTCGGGTCGAGCCGCCGACCAGCAGCACGCGATCGATTTGCTTCCAGGTCAGGTTTGCCGCGGCGAGCACTTGCCGCGAGGTGTACGCCGTGCGCTCAAGCAGGTCTTCGGTCAACTCCTCGAACAATTCGCGTCCGATCGGCAACTCGGCCACATGGCCGCCATGCCGCACGGTGAGCGTCGTCTTTGGCCGGGCGGTGAGCGTGTGCTTCGCCTCTTCGATGTTGGCGAGCAGCGCCGCCAGCGAAGCCGGGCTCTGCCGCGGATCGAGGTTGTATTGCTTTTGGAATTGCTCGGCGGCGTAGTTCGCCAGCCGCATGTCCCAATCGTGACCGCCGAGTTGCACGTCGCCGTCCGTTACCAGCGTGCGGAAATCGCCCGGCTTGAGGTCCAAGAGCGTGACGTCGAACGTGCCGCCGCCCAGATCGTAAACGAGAATTTTTAGCGGCTCGCGAGTGTTCCCCTCGGCCGTCAGATAGCCAAGACTTTCGCCGAACGCGAGCGCCGCGGCTGTTGGCTCGTTGACGATATCGAGCACCTTCAGGCCGGCCATCTCGCCCGAGTCGGCGGTCGCTTTGCGGCGCGGCTCGTCAAAGTAAGCCGGCACGGTGATGACGACTTCGAAATTTTGGCCGACCGTCGCGATCGCGTCGTCTTTGAGCTTCTTGAGGATGCAGGCTTGAATGACCTCGGGATGCAGCTTCTCGCCGTGGATGGTCCGCGAGTAATACTTCTTGCCCATGTCGCGCTTGACGAACTCGGCGACTGCGCCGGCCTTGACAGCAGTGGCTTTCTTGGCCTCTTTGCCGACAATCACCTCCGAGTCTTCATAGAGCACGACACTGGGGGTGAGCAGTTCCCCCTCGGTGTTGCGAATGATCTGCGTCCGCCCCGTTTCGTCCAGCATGGCGACGACCGAATAAGTCGTGCCTAGATCGATTCCGACGGCATGAGGATTGGACATACAAGCGATGCGAGCGACGAAGCAAAGGCCCCGAGAGCCGAAGATTCGACTCTACCACCCCCTCCGGGCCACCTCAAGCGTCGAATCGCCGCGTGCCGCATGGTGGTGGGTGGGTACGGCCCATCAGGCGCTTTTAGCAAATCCCAAACAGATTATTCAGCGACGGGTAAGCCCGGAGATTTCTTTTTGGAGCACCGACGCTTGGTGGCAGTGCCCACCCTTCCGGCGCGCGGGCCATTTTTTTGGTAAACTGGTTCAGACGGAGCCCCCCCCTCATCTCCAGCCCTTCTCCCCCCGGAGTACCCCACCGACCAATTCCACCATGCCCGACGTCATTCAAATCGCGACCACGACGCCGACAAAGGAGCTTGCCCAGCAGATTGCTCTGGCTCTCGTGGAGCGGCGGCTGGCGGCGTGCGTCCAGATCGCCGGGCCGATCGAGAGCGTGTACCGCTGGCAGGGCGAAATCGAAACGGCGGCCGAGTGGCAATGTGTCATCAAGACCAGGGCCGAACTATTTTCGGAAGTCGAATCGGCCATCCGACAGTTGCACGCCTACGCGATACCGGAAATCCTAGCGACGCCAGTCGTCGCCGGTAGCAGCGGCTACCTGGAATGGCTAGCCACCGAAACCCAACCGACATAGGCCGACACGCCCTATCCTCGCGCTCCACGCCTCACGCTCCCTCTCCACGCTCCTTGCCATGCAAAAACTCTTCTTGCCCCGCTCCCCCAGTTTCGAGTACATATTCTGTTTCGAGTGGCGGCTTCCGTCGATTCGGCGGCCAATCTCGGGCGAAGGCGCGGCGCCGTGACTTCCAGCCAGCATCAAACCGTGCTGCTGGAGGAGGTCGTCCAGTGGCTTGCGCCGCAGCCCGGTCAAACACTGGTCGATGGCACGCTCGGTGGAGGTGGTCACACGCTGGCGCTGGTTGAGCGCGTCGAGCCTGATGGTCAGGTGATTGCGCTGGATCGCGATCCGGCGGCGCTGGCCGCCGCGGAAATCAGTTTGGCGGGGCGATCGATCAAACTGGTCCAATCCAATTTTAGCGAAATACCGGAGGTCCTCGACGAGATTGGCATCGCCACGGTCGATGGGATCGTGCTCGATCTGGGTTTGTCGAGCGACCAACTAGCCGACGATCGACGGGGATTTAGCTTCAACGCCGATGGACCTCTCGATTTGCGATTCAATCCCGACGAAGGAGAGCCGGCCGCGAGACTGATAAATCGGTTGAGCGCGGAGACGCTGGCCAATTTGATTTACGAATTTGGAGAAGAACGATTCAGCCGGCGGATCGCCGGCGCCATCGTCGCCCGGCGGCGCGAGCAACCGATTCAAACGGCCGGAGAACTAGCGGAAATCGTGCGAAGAGTCGTTCCGCGGTCGGCGAATGGAGAGCGGATCGATCCGGCCACGCGGACGTTTCAGGCCCTGCGGATCGCGGTCAACGAGGAACTGAAATCACTGGAGATAGCCCTGCGGAGGGCGCCCGATTGTTTACGGCCCGGCGGCCGATTGGCGATCATTAGTTTTCATTCGCTCGAAGATCGCCGCGTGAAAGAGGCGTTTCGCGACGACCCGCGCTGGGAAGCGCTGACGCGAAAACCGATTCGTCCGACCGAAACGGAGATGGCCAGTAACCCTCGCAGCCGCAGCGCAAAACTGCGAGTGGCCGCGAGAGTTTGATTAACGACAAACAACTTAATCGCGTTCCACGAGCAATGGGATCGCCTCAGGGAGGAGGCCGCTATGCAAAAAATCGGCAAGGAAGTGAAAATCGGTTTGGCCGTGATCGGTGTGCTACTCGTGGCTTTCGGTTCTGTGTTGGTCCGCCGGCTCTCGCAGTCGGGTGATCCCGCGGCGGTAGCGGCGACCACCGATGGCGATTCCAGCAAGTCGGGCGCCGACGCCGCATCGCCGCATTCCGATAAGCCGACTATCATCACCGCGTCTAGCGCCCAGGCGGACGCCAACCCCGACGAGCCCAAGCGAGGGATGTGGGCCATGGGAAGTAGCCGGCGAGCGAACGACACCAAACCGTCTGGCTACGGCGACGAGCCGAAAGACGCCTCCGGCCCCTCCGCGCCGGCGGACAATGGACCTGACGCGGCCGAATCAAAATCGGCTAGGCGCAATGCGCCCCGAAGTTTTGCCGCATTGCACGAAGCCGGCGGTAATGACGCCGGCGCCCGCGATAGCGCGGGCCGGGACGCGGCCGCGGAAGCCGATCGACGGGCGGGCGGATTCTTCGCTCACGACGATCATGGCGCCGCCGGTCGCGTCGTTCAAGTCGCCGATACGACGCCTGCGGCTGGCAAGCCTGCGCCCGGCGCATCAGCCGACACGGCCGCCGCGCCGGCCGACAAGGGACCGCCGGCCGATCCATTCGCGCGCAGTACAGGCGGCGCCGCTCCAGCCCAGGTCGCGATTCCAGGCGCAGATCCATTCCAGCATCGCGCAGAGGTTAAAATCGCAAGCGATGGTGGCCAAGTCGATTCGGCGATCGCCGAGCGCTCGCTCGTGCCGCCCGACGGGCTCGGGTTTGGCAAAACGGCGGCCGCCAACGCGACGCCCGTGAACGCTGCGCCTACCAGCGTATTACCTGCTGGCGCGGGGCCTTCCAATCCGGCTTCGGCGGACGGTAATCCCCTGCGGCGCACATTCGGCGGGGATACACCGGCAACCGGCGCCGCCCTTTCCGGCCCCGGTCAAAACAACCCGCCGCCAGCGGCGCCAACGAACAACGGATTCACTGGGGCGCCAGACTCCGGCGGACGATTCGGCAATGTCGGCCGACCCGCGCCGGCGACATCGCTCGATAATCCAACCGGTACAGGCACGTTACGAACGACCGTGCCGTCGGCGGGCGATCAGTCGCTCGTCAATCCTTCGACTCCGTCGACGTTCAAAAACGCGGGGCTCAACGACGCGCCGCGGCCGCTCGGCGGCCCGGTGAGCAACACTGGGGGAACGGACAAGCCAGGACAATACACGGTTCAGCCCAACGACAATTACTGGACGATCTCGGAAAAGGTCTACGGCTCCGGCGGTTATTTCAAAGCCATCTTCGAGAACAATCGCCGCCAGCATCCGCAAGCCCAGCGGCTGCAAGTCGGCGAAGTCTTGAATGTGCCCGATGTCGACACGCTGCAAAAGAACTATCCCGATTTGTGTCCCAAGCCAGGTCGCGCCGCCGCGCCGCAGCGGACCATGACGGCCAGCGCCCGCGTTCGCCCGGGCACAAAGGTCTACGTTGTCGAAGAGGGAGATACGCTGTTCGAAGTCGCCCGCCGTCAACTCGGCAAGCCATCCCGCTGGGGCGAAATCTATCAGCTCAATCGGGAATCGTTGGGCAACGATTTCGACTATCTCAAGCCCGGCACGGAACTCCTGATTCCCTCCGACGGCGCGCCCGATCCGCTGACGCGACAGACACCGGCGACGACGTCGCGATAGATAAAGCACGGGACACGCGGCGAGCGGGCAGAAAATCATCACGAGCGTACCCGCGCAGCTAAACCGAGCATCGATGGCTCCAATTCACTGCCGAATTGACACCCGGTCGGCCGATTCCTAGTATGAAGACGCCGCGCAGTCCGTTATCCCATTGCAGTCGTTTCGCATTTTTGCCAACCGACTTCTTCACATCGGGCGAGACACAAATCGGTGGAATTGGCCTGACTTTTATGAAGGCAACAACTTTTCGCATCCCCCTGAGGGTAGTCTTCTATAAAGAACAAGGTTCGTGGATCGCGCATTGCCTCGAGTTTGACCTGTGCGGCGACGGTAAAGCTCATAAGAACGCTTTGATAAGCCTCTCGAAGGCGATAAACGCTCAATTGAAATTCTCCCAAAAAAACGGCAACCGGAAAAATCTGTTCTCGCCGGCTCCGAGCGAGAGTCAGGCGATGTTCTTTTCCGGCAAGACGACGGCCGACGGCGGGATGGAATTGAAAATCGAGGCCGTCGACGACGTCGTGTTCGAAGGCCAGGAATACCGAGAATATCCGGGTACTCGCGATCGAGTGCGATCGACTCTCATGCCCGCTTAGGAATGGCCTTTGATGGGACGACGGCGACTGAAGCTGCGCGATCTTCGCAAAATTCTACGCAGCTTTGGAGTCGACGAGGATAATTCCAAGGGAAAGGGTGACCACACGACATTTTATCGGCAATTTGCCGATGGATGCTTTTCGTATCCCATTCCCGACAAGGTCGACGTTTTGCCCGGCTAAGTGTCGGGTGCTCGGCGGAAATTTCGTCTGACCAAAGAAGATGGCGTCACGGACGATGAGTTCTTCAATCGCGCCTAAGTCGGCGCTTGCAATCCGCACGCGCTGGAGCCACAATCGGGCCAGTGTTGGCTGATCGGCCGACATTTATGTATGTCCATGTTTGCCCGCCTCGTCTCCCGCCCCGAAGGAATGCCTCCCATGAAAAAGCTCTCGCTCCGCTTATTGGCCGCTGTTGGTTTGATGATTTGCGGCGCCGCTGCCTCGCGGGCTGAAGACGCCAAACCGGCCGCCGACGCGGGTTTCAAATCGATGTTCAACGGCAAGGATCTCTCGGGTTGGGATGGGCTCGAAGGGTTTTGGAGCGTCAAGGATGGCGTCATCAGCGGCGCGGAGACCAAGGCTCATCCGGCCCCGCAAACATTCCTGGTCTACAAAGACAAATTCAGCGACTTCGAGCTGCGCTTCAAATTCAAATTCGCCTCGAAGGACGGCAACTCGGGCGTTCAATTCCGCTCGAAAGTTCTGGACGAAAAGCAGCGCCGGATCGGCGGCTATCAGGCCGACTTCGACGCGGGCCAAGGCTACGACGGGTCGATCTACGACGAGGGAGGCGTGGCCGGCGGCCGAGGCACGATGAGCGGCCGGGGCCAAGCCACCACTTGGGACTCAGACAACAAGCGACACGACAAGCCACTGGCCGAGACGAACGACGCTCTTCGTGCATTGATTAAGAAAGGGGATTGGAACGAAGCCGTGGTCATCGCCAAGGGTCCTCACGTCACGTATCAGATCAACGGCCACATGATGACCGATCTAACCGACAACAGCCCGAAGGCCGTCAAAGAGGGAGTCATCGGTTTGCAACTGCACGCCGGGTTCGAAATGGACGTGCAGTTCAAGGACCTTGAGATTAAGGACTTGAGCGAAGCAAAGTAGTCGGTCGAAGTGGGGCTAGGGGTGGCGGGGCTAGGGATTAGGGGCGGCAGCGTACAGCTGCGTTGCCGCCGACTTCCCTAGCCCCACCACCCCTAGCCCCACCACCCCTAGCCCCTTTGCCCGGGCCCCCTGCGCAATCTTCTCAGCCAAGTCTGTAATTCCCAGGCCCGGCGCTGTAGGATTGGGTTCGTTCAGGGGAGACATCAATTTCGCTCGTCCGTTCGGACCGCCCGCGAAGCCGATTTCCGTTAGCGGCGATTCGATATGCGTTTGACCATTGGTCCAGCGCTTGGACGGGCAATGAGGAGCCCAGCTATGATAGTCGATCTGCAGCCCGCCGAATATTGCTCAAGCCGAAGGGTGGGCACGGTCCACCACCAACCGGCGGAATTCCAGGCCTCGGTGGGCAGTGCCCGCCCTACGTCGCGGCGTGGCTTTACGCTCGTCGAATTGTTGGTCGTGATTACGATCATCGGGATCTTGATCGCGCTGCTGATGCCGGCCGTGCAATCCGCCCGAGAAGCGGCCCGGTTCGCGACCTGCGCCAACAATATTCATGGCTTGGCGCAAGCCTCGTCGGTCTGTTTGGAACAATTCGGTCACTTTCCCACGGGCGGCTGGGGCTGGCGGTGGATCGGCGATCCGGAAAAAGGAAACGATTGGAAGCAGCCGGGAAGCTGGATTTACAACGTGCTGCCGTTTGTCGATGCGCAGAACTTACATGATTTAGGGATCAATTCGAGCAGCAAGTCCCAGGGCGAATCCGATATGCTCGGCACGCCCCTCTCGGTGCTGATGTGCCCGACGCGCCGGCCGTTGGCCTTGTATCACACGTGGCAGAAATCGGGGGGCGGCCAGATGTTCGACGGGGGCAGTTGCACCGTCGGGGACGTGGCTCGATCCGACTACGCGGCCAATGGCGGCGACACTTACAATTCGCCCGGCACCGGCGGCGGCGCCTGGGGAGACGAAGGGGGCCCGACCGACTATAAATCGGGCATCAATGCTTCGGCTGTCACGGCTTGGCACACGATCTCGGCTGGCTCGAACGGCGTCATGTGCCCCGCCAGCATGACTACCGACGCCATGGTTTTGGACGGCATGAGCAAGACGTTTCTGCTCGGCGAAAAATACTTGGCGCCGGATAACTACAATCCCACGACTTACGATATCGGCGTGATGGACCCGGGCGACAACGAGAACGCCTACATGGGCAACAATGCCGACGTCGAGCGCTGGGGCGGGCAAAACTATCCACCGATGCAGGACAAGCCGGGCTACGTCAATACCTATCTATGGGGCAGCGCCCATCCTGGCGGATTTAACATGGCCTTCTGCGACGGTTCCGTTCACACGATCCAGTACTCGATCGATTTGGAAGTGTTCCGCCGGCTGTCGAATCGCCAAGACGGTCAACCGATCAGTGCCGCCAGCTATTAGAATCGCTCTTGGAAACCCGACTAACAATCGGCGTCTGCTTGGGATTTGAGCCGCAACGGGGCGGTACAAATCAGCCCAGGGCAACGCTCTGGGTTACGGTCTAGAATGTGAATGAAAGCCCTGTAGGGGCGCAACAACCTCGGCGTTCACATGGTTTCGCCTTGGAACGGCCCTTCAACAACTTATCCTGGTGGGCGATGCCCACCCTACACGAGATCAACTTATGCCGATCGTTCGCGTCGCGTTTGCTTCTGTCGCTCTCTTGTTATTGCTTGCGGGTTGCTCCAACAGCCAACCGGTCCGTGAGACGGCTCCCGCGATCGATCCCGCCGCAGCGGGCGCCGAAGCGATCAAGCAGTACGACGAAAACAAAGACGGCGCAATCTCCGGCGCCGAGCTCGACAAGGTTCCCGCGATCAAAGACTCGATCAAGCATTACGCTTCCGGCGATGGCAAGGTGACGGCCGAAACGATCGCCGCCCGGATCCGCGAGTGGCAGGACAGCAAGGTCGGCGTCATGTCCACGATGTTCATCGTCAAGCTCGACGGCAAGCCGCTCGAAGGCGCGAGCGTGACGCTCGAGCCGGAAAAGTTTCTCGGCGGCGCCATCGAATCGGCCAGCGGCGTGACCAACGCAATCGGCGGCGTGACTCCTCAACTGAAGGACAAGCCAGGCGCCCGGATCGGATTGTACAAAGTCGTCATATCGAAACAGGCCGACGGCAAAGAATCGATTCCGGCCCGCTACAACTCAGCCACGACGCTCGGAATCGAGGTCGCTCCGGGCAACGCCGCCCTAAACACACCAACCTTCGAATTGAAATCCAAATAAAAGTCTATCCAATAACCGGCGGGATGGGGCACGTCTATCAATGCCGGTTCAAATCATTCCCGATCGTCGCCGACGACCATTTGCTGTCGGTGCTTCGCTTTGTGGAACGCAGCCCACTACGAGCGGCACTCGTAACCCGCGCCGAGCATAGGCGGTGGGGAAGCCTCTATCGTCGCACCCGCGGAACCACCGAGGAGCATCGCTTGCTGACGGTGCCCCGCTGGGGTCGGATTGGCTTTAGCACGTGAACCGTCCGCAGACCGAAGTCGAACTCGCGGCCATCCTCCGCAAAGAATATGATCCTTGGAAAAATGAATTCCAGTGGGGATCAATGCGCGATCCGTAATGTTTTGGCTGGACCTTGGGTTTAACATCGGCTTAAGCACCTAACGTCAACGTGTCGATGTCTGTCGCACTGTTGTTCGTCAGATTGGTGTCGGTAGATCCGGCGGGTGGCGTTACGATCGCCGTGTTGCTCAGCGAGCCCTGCACGGTGGGGCTGATTTTGCCAGTCACCGTGTAAGTTATAGAACTTCCCGAAGGCAAAGTGACCATATCAAGAATATTGCTGGTTCCGCTCGCGGTGAAGCCAGTCGCGCCGCCGGAAGCGACGGCCGTATAACTATCGCTGGTAAAGCCGGCCGGGAAAGTGTCGACGAACGTGGCGCCAATGGCGGTGCTCGGACCGCTGTTGCTGACGATGATCGTGTAGGTGATCGTGCCCCCCGGCGTTGCCGTGCCGAAGGTCGGGGTGACGCTGGACCCGCCGACATTATCGGTCTTCGTAACCGACAGGTCATTGGCCGTGCCAATTGCGGAGACGGTGGCAATATCGGTCGCGCTGTTGTTTGACAGATTGGTGTCAGTAAACCCGACGGGCGGCGTCACGACCGCCGTGTTGCTCACGGGGCCAGTCGCAGTGGGGCTGAGATTGCCAGTCACGGTGTAAGTTATGGTGCTTCCCGTAGGCAACGTGACGGTGTTCAAAATGTTGCCGGTTCCGCTCGCAGTAAAGCCCGTCGCGCCGCCGGAAGCGACGGCCGTATAACTATCGCTAGTGAAGGCGGCCGGGAAAGCATCGGCCACCGTGGCGCCGGTGGCCGTGGTGGGACCGCTGTTACGAACAACGATCGTGTAGGTGACCGTGCCACCGGGTGTTGCCGTGCCGATGGTCGGTGTCACACTTGATCCGCCGACATTATCGGTCTTCGTAATCGACAAATCGTTTGTCACGCCAGTAGCCGAGACGGTGGCGATATCCGTCGCGGTGTTATTCGTCAGATTGGTGTCTGTGAATCCGGCCGGCGGCGTTACGGTGGCCGTGTTGGTTATAGCGCCAGTCGCGGTCGAATTGATTTGGGCAGTCACCGTGTAGGTGATGCTGCTTCCTCCCGGCAGCGTGACCGTG
>JBBQWR010000002.1:0-184792 GCA_038210495.1 Pirellulales bacterium | reverse complement strand
GAAGAAAAGCTGCGTTTAAGGGCCGTCCCATCGCGGTCAGAAAGCAACCACCGACTGATGGTAAAGAGTTTGGCTTCTGGCACTGCATCTCTACGGGAAATGTTGAGGATGATCGTGTCCCAGACCTTGATCGGTGTAGCCGTATCGGCTGGATTCGCAACGTGATTGACAACGCCAACGCGCCGGAGGTGGAGACGTGGACCGAGCAGCGCGGTCCGCACGTTGAGCATCTTCTTTGGGTAGGGGAAGAGTTCTTGGTCGTACTCAGCGAGCGCGGAACCACGCAGGCGGGAAATCCTGACTGCTACTTGCTCAAGACCGCCTATTGCACGTTCCGAGAGCACGAGAAGAAGAAGAAGCGGGCTGCGCGTGACGCCGCCAGAAAAGCCAACGCCGCCTCCCAAAGGGAAGCGGCGTCTAACACTCCTTCCACGCATGGTGGATGAGCTGTCAACATTATCGTCACTTTCGAGCGGGAAATCAAGTCCCATTGCCGATCCGCCTGCGCAAGCTCGCGGGACGCAGCCTCAAACACGCACGATAACTCGTGGGATTACAGGCGTTTGCAGTCTGCGCCGCTGGCGCAGATCGGCCACGCGGGTATGTCCAGAGTCGATCCTGGCGCGCGAGAGCTTATGAACAGGGTTGCCTTCGGGGAGCTTTTTCGCCAGGCGCGAAACCGACTGGCCCACCAGTTAACGCCCGACGCCGAGAGATCGGCGGCCGGGCGTTTCGCGTTTCTGGCCTTTTGCCGCAAGGGTTTGCGACGATCCGCCCGCCGGCCCGGCGCTCTCCATTTCGAGAGACGCGGACCGGGGTCCGGAACCAACCGTCAAGGTTGGCTTCGGACCCCGGAATTTCGATCCAAAACTCTCCGAATCTCTGCTTAACAACCCATCGCCATTTAACAACCCGGTTGGTTTCGGGGGAGCGGGACCAACCTCCTCGAAATTGGTCCGTGCGAACCTGTCGGACGGCCGTCGACTTTGAGGCAGTAATAATGGTGGCCAACTTGACGGCACAGTTGCACGCCACGATGATTGCCGATTGCTGACGATGGCCCTTTCGCCGGTAGGGAACCAATGGACCCACGACATCTGTTTGCCGATGAGCGTCATGCAGCGTTCTGCGTCTTTTGCGGTGCATCGCCGATGACGCGCGAGCATGTCGCATCCCGAGTGCTGCTCGACGACCCGCTGCCCGACGACCTGCCGCTGGTCGGTTCGTGCCAGCGGTGCAACAGCGGCTTCTCACGCGATGAGGAGTACTTGGCGTGCGTGATTGACTGCGTCGTCAGCGGCTCAACTGAAGCAGCCGCAGTGAAGCGACCGAAGGTCCGGTCCTCATTACTCCACTCGCCGGCGCTCGCCGCGCGAATCGCCGCCAGCAGATCCGAAAACGCGTCCGGCACCATCGTCTGGAAGCCGGACGACGACCGTGTCCGCACGGTGATCGTGAAACTGGCCCGTGGGCACGTCGCCCACCAGTATTGCGAGCCACAACTCGACGATCCGGCCCGCGTCATGGCCGTGCCGTTGGCACTGATGTCAGCCGAGGAGCGGTACGCGTTCGAGACCGTGCCCGAATCATCCGGCTGGCCGGAAATCGGCAGCCGGTCGTTCGTAAATTTGATTGTTGGTGGCAACGGGACTTACGACCCGGAGAGCGGATGGAACGTCCTGCAGGCAGGGCGATACCGTTATTTGGTATCCCAGCCCGGAGAAATTGTCGTCCGCATTGTGCTAAGCGAATACCTCGCCGCCGAGGTGGTGTGGTGAGAGTGGCCAATCGCCCACCGTCCGCTTAGAGCAATTTGAGTTCTTCGCTCGTCCCATCGTCCTTGCGTTCAATTCTTACCGCAATCGATTGTTGGATGCTCAACACGTCGCGGACTCCAATCATCACCTTGTTCAGAAACTTGAGAACGTATTCGTGCTTTGTGGCATCCGGGTTCAGTTTCACTTCGACGATACCTTCAGCTTCCGCAATTTTCTTGGCACCTTCCTGCAATGCAAGAGGGCTGACGACGATTCCACCCTTTGCCCCCGTATCGGTTATGCGATACGCTATCGCGGCCAAGTGCTCTTGCTTAAGGGAAGAAGTCGTGTAGCGTCGACATTCGACGATCACGAATCCGTCATTCCCGATCCGAATCCCCTTCGCGTCGATCTCCCATGTCGTTCCCGACTGTTGCCCCTTGATCTCTTGCTTTCCCTCAACCTTGTCGAGACCCAAGTCAGCGGCAAATCGATCGAGCAAGTATTGCGAAACCTGTTCATAAGTCTCAAATTTCTTGCTCATAGCGGCCCCTCCTCTGCCCCTTAGATTTCGGCATGCTGCGCAATAATTCTCTTTAGATCCTCAATTGAGAGGACCGGGGACCGCCTGTGGAGCATCGCATGGCAATTTGGGCAGACGGGTCGCAAGTCGGCGGCCGGGTCGACTTCATATTCTTCGCCGACCGACGACAACTCGCGGAGGTGGTGGACTTGGATGTATTCCTTACCGAGCTCGCCGAAAGAAGCTGCGAAATTGAAACCACATACGGCACAATCGTAGCCGTACAGCTCGATGCAACGGCGGCGGGCCTCTGGATTTCGTTCGTAAGCAAGCACCGTAATTTGCTGGGCAGCTCCTTCTCTTAATGTTCGGCGATCTGTCAGTTCCTCGGACAGCGTCTCGGTTCGCTCTCTATTCTCATCTGGAAATCGCCAATAAACCGTGACGGGCACTGAATCGATGTGACCATCTGCGACGGCCCGTCCCTCGAAAGTAAATGGAATACGATCATCGACGCGTGAGAATATCAGGATTCCTCGATCGTCGGTAATCATCGCTTGCGTCTTCGGCTGATCGAGACGTGAATTTGTGCGACCCCTCCAAACGAGGCGATTACCCTCCCAATAATTGTCGTAATCATGACCTGTGCGGCTCGCTGTTCCTACTGTCGCGAAAACAAACCAATCCTCACCATGCTTGTGGCTGCCTGTGTTCCAGTCGCCCCCTTGTAGAGCTTCAGGAACTGCGAGCAAGCGATAGATGTCGGGCCGACTGTACGCTTTCCCAACGACAAACGGAGTTTGAATCAGCGGGACCAAATGTTGGTGCCAATCGAATTCTGCCGCTCGAGAAACCTGATCTAGCCACCATTTAATGTCATCCTTGCGTCGCCCATAGAGTCGGAAATAGTCGCCACCGGGCACAAATGAGTCGCGGTCGATGACAAGCCCGGTGACCGCCGGTAGGTTTTCATCCTTTGCCCATTGGGCCAAATCAAGTCCGCCGTGGTGCAAAAAGCTTTGACCCCAGGTTTCGCCGATCATGCTTAAATTAAGCGTGTCGTGGACCTCCTTGTAACCGAGAAACGTCCTCGGATCGTCCGGGATGAATCGTCCGGAACTAATTGAGGCCCAAATGACGCCTAGAATGTTTCGGCCATTTGTCGATAGCGTTGCCATGACCGACTTCCTGTTCGCTAGTCGTGGGACGTCGCCGGCTCAAACGCGAATCTGGGCCCAAGACCGATTTGACTTCTAACTCGCTTGGGCATCGCGTTGTTTGGCCTCCTCAGCCCTGAGGACTATCTCAGCGAACTGTCTCACGTTAATCAGAATTTCAGTGGCCTCGTCTCTGGAGATCGGGCGACCATACGCCTTTGACCAAACCCGAATGGACTCCTCAATTCGTTCTTCCGAAAGCCATTCCAGACTGAGCGGCCTTTCGTCGGAATCGTGTTTTGACGGCGCAGCATCCGACTGTCGATTGCCGCCGTGTCGTGAATGATGCCGCCGCCGCGTTGCCATTGTCTTTCTCCGACAACTCGAACGTCCGCCCGGTAGGTTAACAGCATAGGGCCGCGCGATTCGTCTCGCAATCGTCCGCGTCTGCGGCCCGCGTGCGACATTCTTCTGGAGTCTCCCGATGTTCGACTGCGCAGATACCGCGCGACTACCATCCGACCAGCGTTTTCGAGAAATTGCGGCAATTCTGGCGGCGGGTCTAATGCGTTTGCGGCAACGGACCGCCCTGCCGGCCTTGGAAAAAGACCCGGAATTGCCGCCCCAGGGCCTTGAGGTTCCCGGCGAAACCGTGCTCAGTGTCCACACGGGTTAACGGTATCGAGACCTCAAACCAAGGAGACAGACATGGACCTGAACGTCGGAAAAGAATTGGCGGCGTTACGTCGCATGCCGGTTCGCGACCTGCAATCGCGGTACGCGGAAGTGTTCGGCGAGACGACGAACACGCACCACAAAGATTGGCTGGTCAAACGCATCATTTGGCGAATGCAGGCAATGGCCGAAGGCGACCTCACCGAGCGCGCCCGGCGACGGGCCGCGGAATTGGCGAACGACGCCGATCTACGGCGCAAGGCCCCCAAATCGCCGCCAGCCGCACCGCACGCCGCGACGCGGACGACGACAAGCGTCCTGGCCGGCGCAAGCGACCGGCGAATTCCGCTTCCCGGCAGCGCCATCACCCGCGAATACAAAGGCGGGACGCTCGCGGTCAAGGTGCTGCCGGCCGGCTTCGAGTACGAAGGCGAAATCTACAAGTCGCTCAGCGCCGTCGCCAAGAAGATCACCGGGTCGCATTGCAACGGCTATCACTTCTTCCGGCTGACGAAGGAAGGGGGTGACCGATGACCAGGACACGAAACCAACCGAAGGTCAACGCCGCGCCGACCATGCGTTGCGCTATCTACACCCGCAAAAGCACCGAGGACGGACTGGAGCAGGAATTCAATTCACTCGACGCCCAGCGGGAATCGGGTGAGGCGTACATCAAAAGCCAGGCCAGCGAAGGATGGACCTGCGTTGCCGACCACTACGACGACGGCGGGTTCACCGGCGGCAACATGGAGCGCCCCGCCGTGCAACGCCTCCTGGCCGACATCGAGGCCGGGCGGATCGACTGCGTCGTGGTCTACAAGGTGGACCGATTGAGCCGGTCGCTGCTCGACTTCGCTCGGATGATGGAGACGTTTGAAAAACACCGGGTCTCGTTCGTTTCGGTGACCCAGCAGTTCAACACCGCCAGTTCGATGGGGCGGCTCATTTTGAACGTGCTGCTTTCGTTCGCCCAATTCGAGCGGGAAATGATCAGCGAGCGGACCCGCGACAAGATCGCCGCCGCCCGCCGCAAGGGAAAATGGGTCGGTGGGATGCCGCTGCTAGGCTACGACGTGGTCGCCACGAAGCTCGTTGTGGAGCCCGACGAAGCCGAGCAGGTGCGGCAGATATTCGGTCTGTACCTCGACCACGACGGATTGATTCCCGTTGTCGAGGAGTTGGCGCGGCGGGGCTGGCGCACGAAGCGCTGGACAACGCGGAAGGAGACGGAGCGCGGGGGCCGGCCATTCGACAAGAACAGCCTCTGGCATTTGCTGACTAACATCACCTACATCGGCAAGCTGCGGTACAAGGACGAGGTCCACGACGGCGAGCACGAGGCGATCATTGGCGACGGCCTGTGGCAACGGGTGCAGTCCAAGCTCCAGCGCAACGGCCGGACTGGGGGCGCTGCGGTGCGAAACCGGTTTGGCGCGATCCTAAAGGGGCTGATCCACTGCGTCCCCTGCGGCTGCGCGATGTCGCCAACGCACGCGACGAAGGACGGAACGAAGCGATACCGGTATTACGTCTGCCAATCTGCGCAGAAGCGGGGCTGGCAATCGTGCCCGTCGCAGTCGATCCCCGCCGGCGAGATCGAGCGGTTCGTGGTCGAGCAGATCAAAAGCATCGGCCGCGATCCGCGCCTCGTGGCGGAAACGGTGCGACAAGCGCATGCCCAGGTGAAGGATCGCGTCGAGGAGTTGAGTGGCGAGGAACGCCGCCTCGGACGCGAACTGGCCGGTTACGAACGCGAAGTGCGGAAGCTCCTCGACCAGCTCGGCCTCAACATCAACGGAGTCGCGACGGCGCTCCAGGCGGACCTTCAGGAACGGGTCCAAACGGTCGAACGACGGCTCAGCGAACTGCGCGACGAGCGGGAACGCCTCAAGGTCGAACTGGTCGACGAGGACGCCGCCGCCCGGGCGCTAGCCGCGTTCGATCCCGTCTGGGAAACGCTGAGTCCCCGCGAGCAGGGCCGCTTACTCCAACTGTTGATCGAGCGCGTCGATTACGACGGCCGCGACGGCACCATTTCCATCACCTTCCACCCGAGCGGGATTAAGGCAATTGCTGATCGCGACGTTAAAGGAGACGCAGCATGACAAAAGGAATCACCTTCCAGACCAAGGTCCATTTCCGCGCCGGCCGCAACGGCCGCAAGCACCTCGAGGCCGGCGCGACGCCGGCCCCGCCCGTCGCACCCGGCCGGTTGCCCCGCGTATCCCGCATGATGGCGCTGGCCATCCGCTTTGACGGCTTGATCCGGGAAGGCGTCGTAGCGGACCAAGCCGTATTGGCCCGCCTCGGCCACGTCACGCGGGCGCGGGTCACGCAGATCATGAACCTGCTGCAACTCGCCCCTGAAATCCAGGAGGAACTACTGTTCCTACCGCGGATCGAGCGCGGCACGGAGCCGATCCAGGAGCGCGAGATGCGGTCCATCGCCAGCGTGCCCGACTGGCGAAAGCAGCGGCGGTTGTGGCGAGAGATGGTCATGAGCGTGCTAGCTGTCCAGTGAACGACGCGATTTCAGCGGTTTGTCAGCGAATCGATCAGCAGCGATAAACGACAGGCTGTATTGAATTTGCGCAACACCAATTAAATAAACAAGTTGCATCGAGTTTGAAAACACGATGTGTGAATTTTATCGCCAGTTATCGGAAGACCGTTATTTTTATCAGTTGTCTGATAAAGACATTGACACACTGGTTAACACCGATAAGATTGGTTTGTCTGGACCAACTCTTTTCAGGAGAAATGCGATGCCAGAAATCAACCAGGCGGAAACGAAAATCAGCGACGCGGTATTGGATGACAACGAGGCGGAATCAATGGACGAGGAGGTGGACTCTGTGGATAGCCCGGAAGGTGGGGATGATTCGGACAAAGCCAGCCGCAAGCACGGTCGCAGTTTCATCTACCTGTCCCTTGAAGATGCGGAGAAGGCCGCTCGCAAGATCGACGAACACGAACGCCGCATGACTAAGAACTCGTTCGCCCAGGCCCTTGGACATCCCAAACCGATTGGGCGGTTCAAGCAGAAACTGGCGGCGCTCGAATCGTATGACCTGATCAAGTGCGAGCGTGACGATGTGCGGTTGACGGAGATGGCCGTCGAAATGCTCTACGGCCCCAACGAGAACGTGCGCAGTCGCGCCAAGGCCAAGGCATTCCTCTCCTACGACCTGTTCAAAAACACCTTCGTGGAGTGTCCCAAGAATCAAGATCATCAGATGTCTTACGTTGAAGACTTTGTGCGCGTGACGCTGAAGATCGTCAATGAGCGGGACATGTTCCTGAAGCGATTTCTGGAATCAGCGAAGTATGCCGGCCTGCTCGAAGGTGAGCCTGATCCCAAGGCGAAGATTATTCGCCTTCGTCCAGCGGTCGCTGCGCCGACGAACGGCGATTCGTCGTCCGACGCCAAGCCGCTCGCTCCGTCAGACCAATGGGTGATCGTTCCTAATGACGACACCGGCTCACTTCTCGATGGCTTGGGCTTGAGCGTGTACCAGCAGCGATCCGATGTGTCGCAACGTGCGGCCGGAGAAATTGCGATCAACATGGCTGACGGCAAGATCACCGTCGAGGTGCGCCGGCCCATGCGCGTCGTGATTCGGACGACGAACATGCTCGAGGACGTGACCGACATCCTGAAGGCCTTGCAGTCCAAGGGCTTCAAGGCCTAGTGCCGAGGGGCACTAGGCGGCTCGTTGATTCCTTCGTACCGAGGACGTGATGTCGCAACACGGAAGAAAGATGGCTCACAAGACAGCGATTGAGGGCGATCACGACTCAGAGGCCGCCAATGAGTGTCAGCGAGCCCTTAAAAAGCTTGAGCAGGTAGTCCTTGAAGGACTCCGTCACGGCTACTTTGAATACTCCGTCGCTTGCGAAGTGCAGAAAGGCAAGCGTCGGCTTGTGATCAAGGCCGGCGTCAGCCACCAATTCTACATCTCGCAGGAGGAGTTGGATCGCACGTCGTAGTTGGTTTGGGGTGACTCCCGCGATGGGAGCGCCGTGAGAAAACTGCAGGCAGGGATTCTCGCCATCAGTGTGATTCTGAGGCCGGGGACCAAATGGGCTCGCTGCGCCAGTGACCGCCGTCAGCGAGTAGTCTTCGGCCGTGAACACTTCAAGCGAAATCAGGGGTTCAAGCTGCGCCCCCAAATCGAAATCGCAGCTCTCTTCAGCTCGCCAAGTGTTCCTGCGTTACATGCAGGACCTTAACTTCGGCAAGTTTCTCGACGTCGTCATCAAGGATGGCGAGCCGGTCTGTGACCCGCCGCCGCAACGGAAGCGCGAGCTGAAGTTTCCAGGTGACAACGGCCCCAGGCTTGAGCGTGAGACCGCGGACTTCAGTTTGAAGTCCGAAATTGTCGAGCTATTCGCCTTCTTCGACCAACTGCAGAACGGCACCATCGACGTCCTCGAGGTCAAGCACGGATTGCCCTCGCGAATGACAGTTACGGAGTCGACTGCCTGAACGGGTTGGGCACCCAAATTCGACAGTTCGTTGTTTCACATTCATTCACCTGACAATTTGCTGGCCGCGAAGCGGAGGCGATTGTGGGCGACGCCATTTTGGCGCGACCGCATCGCCTCCGCATTTTTGTTGGCCTGCCGCCGCTTCGTCTTGGAAGTTGCCCACGCCCTCCTCGGCCACGAGGAGCTTCTATCGTGGGTATCTATTCATTGGATTGCTTTGACGAATTCACAGCGAAATTCATTCGCAGCAAAGTCCGCCAGCTCATCGGCCGGGCTGGTTTCAACGAAGCCGACCGCCAGGATCTGACGGCTGACTTTGTCCTTGATCTACTTCAGCGTCGGAAGAATTTCGATGCGGTCACGGCCACGTGGCAGGCATTCGTCATCGTGGTGTGCGAGAACCGTTTTGTCACGATTCTCGAACACCGCAAGGCTGAGATGCGTTCGCACAAACGCGAAGCGGGTTCGCTCAATCGCCCGATCAAGGATGGCGAGGGGAAAGAGAAACCGTTGGGCGCGACGCTTGCTGAACCGCAAGGTGCGAAGCACACGGGCCAGGACCGCCGGTCGGACGAGGATTCGTGGGAACTGTCACACGATCTCGCGGCGGTGTTCAAGACGCTGACGCCTCAATTGCGTCAATTGGCAGAGGCCCTGATGAGCGACTCGAAATCTGCCGCGGGACGCGACCTGGGCTATTCACAGGGCAAGCTCTATGAACGCCTGGGCCGCTTGCGTGCGCGTTTCGAGAAGGCTGGATTGCGCGACTACATGAAGTAGTTTCCGACAAAACGGGCGGCGCAGCGGTAGGTCAACAGTATCTACCGTTCGCCGCCCAACTTCATTTGGAGAGTACGCAATGACCGCTGAAATCTATCGCTACTCGTTTGCGCCATCTGTTCCATTCGAGGAGGTCGAGGCGTCGCTCTTGCTCGCCATCATGGCCGCCGAAAGCCTGCACGGCCAGACTCAGGTCCGGCTCGATGCCGGCCACGCGCTCGACAGCGAGAAGCGATGCGTCGTGATCGACGCCGTCACGGTCGTCGGGCGCGATGTCAACCGGTTGTTCGCCGGCTTTATCAGTCGGGAATTCGGCGACGACGTGTTCCAGGTCGAGCGTGTGGCCCCAACGGCGGTCCCCGTCGCTGCGTAAGGATGCAAACGATGAACGACGATGCTTCTCTTGATCGGGGATCGCCGCATGGAGGAATCAACGCTGGAGGCTTCGACTCCTCCCGATGGAATGGCCGCGGGCATCGAACCCGCGGCCAAGTTCTTAAGTACGCTTTTCGTCGAGTCGGACACGATCCTCTTTCGCCCCATTGAGACCTGGGTCGAAGCCGGGAAGAAACGTAGTCGCGTTGACTATCAAAGCACAAGCTATCGCAATGCTGCGCCGGCGCTGCTGAAAGCTACGGTGCGGCAGCTTTTGAAGCTCGCGGCCCAGGAACGGCTCAACCTGTTTTTCGGCGTCTGCCCGCGCAGCGGCAATAAAGGCCGCTTCGATCTGGCGTGGCAGATTCGGACCGTGCGTGCGCTCTGGACTGACATCGATCATGTTTCGGTCGAGGAGGCGCGCCAGCGCGTCGACAAGGCCGGCCTGCCCGAACCATCGGTCAGCGTGAATAGCGGCAACGGCGTGCATTTGTACTGGTTGCTCGACGAACCATTTCTGATCGACGACGCCGACGACCCCGCGCCGGTGGAGACAGAGTGGAACAAGACGCCCGACGGGCGCAAGACGCAGCGAAAGTACATTGTCGAGAACGGCGAGAAGGTCTACTTGGACCAGCGGCGGCACGTGTCGCGGCTCAGCCCCAAGGCCGAACACGTTCAGGATGTCTTGGCCGGCATCGCCAAGTCGCTCGGCGGCGATCACACGACCGACCTTTCGAGATTGCTGCGACTGCCGGGAACTCTCAATCGGAAAGATGAGCGAAACGGACGCGACCCGATGCCAACCGCTCTGATCGAGTGCGATCCGGAGCGTAAGTATCCGCTCGCGATCTTCGAGCCGTTGAAATCGGCGTCACCTGAATCTGAGCGTGCGAAGCAGATCGCGGCCATGCCGTTGCCGAAGCCGCGCAAAATCTCCGTGTCCAAGGCCGACAAGTTTGGGGAACTCATCGCGGCATGTGGAATTGCCCAGGCCGGCAGTCGGTCCGAAGCCGATTTCTCGCTCTGCTGCTTCGCAATCCGCAACGGCATCGCCAAGGAAGAAATCTGGGCGCAGGTGCAGCAGGTTGGCAAGTTTGCGGAAGGCGGTGAGCGTTACTTTGACCGCACCTGGGAGAGCGCCGAGTATGACGCCCGCGCGGCCACCTTCGACAAGCTGCAAAAGCGCGCCGCGCCGAAGACGCCCAAGGGATCGACGGTCGTCGACGATGTCGCTGCGGGCGGTAACGGAGAGGCTCCGCCGGATGCCGATGAGGCCGAAGGCGGGCGACCGACGATCATGGTCGACACGTCAACTATGCCTGTTGCGGATACGCTGCGCCAAGTGACCGACAAGTTGCTTGCCGCCGGCAACTGCTTCAGTCGCGCCGAACAACTCGTCGCCATCTACGACCAGCAGATCGCAGCGATTCTCTCGCCGCCAGAACTGGCGGGGCTCCTCAACCAGCACGTCGAGTTCTATTTCACGGATGAAGAGGCCGGGCAATACAAGCCGTTTCCACCGGCGTATGCGAACACCTGGCTGAACCATCATGTTGAGCGCAGTCGCTTTCCGGTCATCAAGCTGTTCACCCGCAATCCCGTTTTCACCGAGGACTGGCGGCTCGTCGCAACAGGCTTTGATCCCGGCTCCGGGATTTACTATGCGGGCCCGGCAATCGAGGTTCGCCGCGATACCGAGCATCTGGACGCCCTGCTGCGGGAGTTCTGCTTCAAAAAACCCACCGATCGAACGAATTATCTCGGAATTCTGCTGACGGCGCTGCTGGTGCCGCGGTTCATCGGCTCGAAACCGGCCGCGTTGTTCAACGGCAACCAGCCGGAACTGGGCAAATCGATTCTGGCCCAGATCATCGCCATCCTCCGCGACGGTCAGACCGCCGAAACCGCATCATACAACCCGAACGACGAGGAATTCGAGAAGCGATTGGGGGCCATCGTGCGGCGCGGCGACACCACCATCATCGTCGACAACGCCAAGAGCCGAGGCCGGAACCCGCGGATCGAGTCGGCCTGCCTCGAACGGTCGATCACCGACCCGATCCTCTCGTTCCGGCTGCTGGGCCAGTCGGCGTCGATCCGCGCCGAGAATTCGCACATCTTCTGCATCACGGCCAACACGCCCGACGTCAGTCGCGATCTGGTCACGCGCAGCGTGGTCATCAACCTGTTCTATGAGGGCGATCCTGAAAAGCGCGAATTCTCCATCGCCGATCCGGAGGGCTTCGCCCGCGAACACCGTTTGGAATTGCTGGGTGAGCTGATCGGCATGGTGGAGCGCTGGAAGGCGTCCGGGATGCTGATGGCCAAGGTGAACTCGCGGTTCAATAAGCGCGGTTGGGGCAACATTGTCGGCGGCATTCTGGACGCTTGCGGCGAACCGGACTTCCTGGCCAACGCCGAGGAGGCCGCGGCGCTGTTGGACGAGACGCGCCGCGAGTTCGTCGAACTGATAGGCGTGCTGGTGGATCATCCGCAGGGCACTTGGACCGCCGCCGAGTTGGTGGAGCTTTGCAATAAGCAAGGTCTGCTTAAAGCCGATCTCGGCGAAGGTTCCGCGCGCTCGTTGGCGACCAAAATGGGCACGCTTGCCGGTCGCTTCGTCGGCGAGCAGTTCGCGCTCACGGATGGCCGCGAAGCGGCGTTCCACAGGTCGGCCGAACGAAAAGGGAATATCTACCGCGTCGGAGTGCCGGAAAGTGCCGAACCTCAGGGCTTTGCCGAACCTCTGCCGAACCTCGCAAATGTGGCAGGTTCGGCGGCTTAACCAATTGGAAACCAAGCAGATGCGACGACACGCCGAACCTTGCCGAAACTTTTCAGTAAACACACACATGTACGCGCGCGCACGCGGGCGCACACGCGCGGGTTTTGGTCGCTGGGAAATAGGTTCGGCAGGTACGGCAGGTTCGGCACGTGCGGTTCGCCAATCGGGCCAACATCGTCGCCCACGTTCCCGCGAGGCGCGTTCGTCCGCGACCCGCGAAGAAACGCTCGACGGTCAACGGGCCGCGACGTGGGCCAACGTCGTGCGTCTGCCAACGTGGCAGAGAGGACCGGCCGGCCTTAGGTACTTCCGTGCGATTACGGCGGCGGGCGGCCAGCGGGAACAGACGCCCTATTAAGCACAGTTTGTTTTGCTTGTCCGAACGGCAAATCAAGGATTACGTTCTTTTTTCACAGCGAGGAATCCGTAATGGTAAGGCGGCAGATCGATGACGATTGTGGAGGCAACGTCGAATCCGACATTGCGGCACCATTCCATGCATTGCTCTGGGCGAGGGCGAATGTCCAAACTCGGGCCGCGCGGCGTATTCGGGTCGCATCGCCAATGCATGACCGCGAGTGCTCCGCCGGGTTGCAGAATGCGGTACGCCTCGCGTGTGAGACCCTCGGGGTGTTCGGCATGAAGGATATTGAAAAGCATCGCGTAGTCCGCAGAATCCGCCGGCAGACCGGTGCCATCCACCACGAAGTCACATTGACTTGCGATGACGTTGGTGAGGCCCACTTCAACAGCGTAATTCTGAGTGCGAGAGACCATTTGAGGATCGATATCGAATGCCAATACCAGTCCGCGGATTTTCTGCGCTGCAGCGACCGTGAAGGTTCCGTATCCGCATCCGAAATCGACGGCAACTTCCGTCATCGCATTGAGGCTAAGCGAGCGCAACACCTCCACAGGCGTGAAGAATGTCGCCCAGAGACTCTCGTCTGGCATCCCACTATCTCGCGTCTTCATGTTTGACCAACCATCACGTCAGTCTCAAAGGAACGCTTCAATGAAAATCGAACTATGGATATTAGACCGTATCAAACCGTACCCGAACAATCCACGCCTCAACGATGATGCGGTGGACTCGGTCGCCGCGTCGATCCGCGAGTTCGGATTCCGCCAACCGATCGTGGTCGATACCGAGGGCGTGATCATCGTCGGCCACACGCGCTGGAAGGCGGCGCAGAAGCTCGGCCTGAAAAAGGTCCCGGTCCATGTCGCCACCGATCTCTCGGCCGCGCAGATCAAAGCGTACCGGATCGCGGATAACCAGACCAACACGCTAGCCGAATGGGACGCCTTGCTGTTGCCGCTCGAGCTCCACGACCTTGAGTCGCTCGACTTCGACCTGTCGCTGCTGGGGTTTGAGCAGGACGAACTGAACAAGTGGCTCGGCGCCGAGGTGACCGAAGGCCTGTGCGATCCGGACGACGTTCCCGATCCGCCCGACGAGGCGATCACGCAGCCTGGCGACCTGTGGATGCTCGGTGACCACCGGCTTCTCTGCGGCGATTCGTCGAAGCCCGAGGACGTAGACCGCCTGCTCGACAGCGCCACGATTCATCTTGTGAACACCGATCCGCCGTACAACGTGAAAGTCGAGCCGCGCTCGAACAATGCGATCGCTGCCGGTCTGAGCTCGTTCCAGGGAACAACGCATCACCAGGGACTCGATTTGGCCCGGCATCCCGGCAAGGCGAAGCCGACGAAGAAAAAACTTCGCCCCAAAGACCGCCCGCTGGCCAACGACTTCGTCACGGACGAGGCGTTCAACGTGCTGCTCGATGCCTGGTTCGGTAATATGGCCCGGGTACTCCAGCCGGGCCGTGGCTTCTACATCTGGGGCGGTTACGCCAACCTCGGGAACTATCCGCCGTTTCTCAAAAAGAACGGCCTCTACTTCTCCCAAGGCATCGTGTGGGACAAACAGCATCCGGTGCTGACGCGCAAGGACTTCATGGGCGCGTTCGAAATCAGTTTCTACGGCTGGAAAGAAGGGGCGGCCCACGTTTATCTGGGCCCGAACAACGCCACGGATCTGTGGCACGTGAAGAAGGTCAATCCGCAGTCGATGATCCACTTAACTGAAAAACCGGTCGAGCTAGCTGTCCGCGCGCTGAACTACTCATCGCGGCCCGGGGAGAACGTCCTGGATCTATTCGGTGGAAGCGGCTCGACGCTGATCGCGGCCGAGCAGACGGGCCGCAAGGCGTTCCTGATGGAACTCGACACGCTCTACTGCGATGTGATCGTGGATCGCTTCCAACGCTTCACAGGCAAGCCGGCGGTTCTGGAGCGCACTGGGGAATCACCAATTCCGATGAAGCTGCGCGAATCGGAAGCGCGATAGGACGGAGACTACTCGACATGCCCACCAAACCCACTAAGGGCCATCATGTCCTCAATCGCCGCCAGCAGGTATCGCATCTATACCTGCAAAGCTGGACACAATCGCAAATCGCAGAGCACCTGGGCGTCGCGCAGCCCACAGTTTCCGAGGACCTCAAGCAAATCCGCAGGCAATGGCGCGAGTCGGGCCTGCGGGCGTTCGACGACGCCCGCGAGCTAGAGCTCCAAAAGATCGACCTGCTGGAGCGTGAAGCCTGGGCCGCTTGGGAACGCTCGAAGAAACCTGCGCAGTCCGCCACCGTGGAAGGCGAGGGGACGGGTGGCCAGCGGACCCGCAAGACGATGCGGAATCAGGTTGGCGACCCGCGGTTTTTGGATCAGGTCAATAAATGCATCGCCCAGCGCAGGGCCATCTTGGGGTTGGATGCGATTCCTTTAGCGACGGAGACTGGGGCCGATGCCAGAATTACCTTGGAAGGGCGTCGAGATCGAGTCATTGCGGTCCTTGATTCCCTACGCCAGCGCCACGGAACTCAAATCGCTGGAGACGGACCTGCCACTTCTATCGCCGGCCCTGTTTGCCTCGACGACCAGCGAGGGGAAATACAAGATTGCCCGCCATCTGGGCTACCTGGACCAGATCCTGGTTAAGGCCATTGAAGAGGCCGCCGCGGAGAGACTCGATGGCCTGATCGTGTCCATGCCCCCGCAGCACGGCAAAAGCGAACTGTGCAGCAAATATTTGCCCGCCTGGTACCTGGGGACGTTTCCCGATCGGCGGATCATCTTGACCAGTTACGAGGCGGATTTCGCCGTCAGCTGGGGGCGCAAAGCGCGGGACCTGCTCGAACAGTTCGGTTCGCTGTTCGGCGTGCGGGTCTCCAAACGCTCCAAGGCGGTCCATCGCTGGGATCTGGAGGGGCGCGAGGGGGGCATGACGTGCGCCGGCGTCGGCGGTCCGATCACGGGCAAGGGAGCGCACCTACTGATTATCGATGACCCCATCAAGAACGACGAAGAAGCCCGCAGCTCTTCGATTCGGCAAAAGCAGTGGGACTGGTGGCAGTCGACGGCCAGCACTCGTTTACGTCCCGGTGCGCTTGTGGTCGTGATTCAGACTCGCTGGCACCGCGACGACATTAGCGGCCGGCTACAGCGGGAAGCCCAAGAGAACGGCCAGCGCTGGTGGACGGTGAAGCTGCCGGCGCTGGCCGAAGAGAACGATGTCTTGGGCCGGGGACCCGGGGAGGCTCTGTGGCCAGAGGTCTACACGGCCGAGAGACTTGAGCGGGTTCGCGCATCGCACACTACATACTATTGGCGGTCCCTATATCAGCAGGACCCGATCGCCGAAGGCGGACTCGAGTGGCCCGACTCATTTTTTGGCCCCGGGATCTGGTTTGAGGATTGGCCCCGCCAGCACCAATGTCGCGCCGTGGCGCTTGACCCCAGTAAAGGCCGAGACAGCAAGCTGGGGGACTATTCGGCGTTTGCGATGCTGGCCGTCGGTCTGGACGGCACGCTCTACGTGGACGCGGACTTGGCGATCCGGCATACGTCGCTCATCACCGACACGGCTGTGGAGATCCAACGGCAGTTTCAAGCAGACTTCTTCGCAGTCGAAGCCAACCAGTTCCAAGAACTGCTGGCCGATGATCTGGCGGATCGGGGGCGGGAACTGGGCGTGCAGATGCCGCTCTTCAAGATTGAGAATCAGATCTCGAAAGTGGTCCGCATCCGGCGGTTGACGCCGCTGCTCTCGCAGGGGCAGATTAAATTCAAGGCCAAGTCTCCCGGCGCCAAGCTGCTCGTGCAACAACTGCGGGATTTTCCGTGTGGCGATCACGACGATGGGCCCGACGCTCTGGAGATGGTCGTGCGGTTGGCGGCCGAGCAGATCGAGCACCGCCAGCCGATTATTTTCAATGGATTTCGTGGGATACCAGGCGAATGTTGGATGGAGTTTTGGTAGTCCAGGCGGCAACATCGCCGGCTCTCGGCCGATATGGCGGGCGACGTTGGTCCGAGCGGCGATCGACGGCCGGCCTTGGCCAACAATCCCGACCAACGAGAAAACGCCCCGACGTTGGCGAACGTGGGGCGTTGAGGGCGGGGCCTGCGGTTAGCCCGGGTCTGGCTCCTCCGGCGGCGGCGCCAGCGGCGCGTCGATCTGGTCGGCCACTGCCAATAGGACATCGATCAGGTCGTGGGCGTCGATCCGCGTCGAGCGACGGCCTGACTCGATCTCGGCCTGCATTGCGGCGGTCACCTTACGGAGGGCGTCGGCAATTATCTGCATGGCGACGTCTCCGGTTAGGCGTTGATAGCGAAGCGACCGCGTTCAGTCTTGTGAAACCGGGCCTCTTTGCCCTTCTCGTTGATCTCCCGCAGGATCGCGCTATACAGCGTGGCATGCGGCGTCTTGCCCCCCGGGCTGGTCCACAGGCTCTTGGCGGTCATGGCGTCGATCATCTCGCGGGTGTTCATCGGCTCCTTACTCGCGGCCAATACTTGGGCCGCGGCGTCGATGGCGCTGAGCTTCTTTGGCGTCGCCTGGGGCTTGGCGCCCTTGGACGTTGCCTTCTTCTGGGCGGGCTGGGCTTCGCCGCTGGTCGCTTCGATCTCGTTCAGATTGGCCTCGATCGCCTTGAGCGCTTCGGTCGCGGCCTTCTTGGGGGACTTGGGGGCCCGGGCTTTGGTGGACTTCGTGGTGGTTTTCTTCGCGGACATGGTTCGTCTCCTAGACAAAATGGTTTCTGATGCTCGTGCGTACATCGCACGATGAACACAGTTACCTCGGGTCGCAAAGAACATCCAGCGGATTCGGAAAGCAATTCCGAGAATCTTTTGCCGCTGAATCGGAGCGAAAAGACTTAGCCGAGGCCCGTCATGAGACAAACGGTCGGGTGGAGAAATCGCCGCGGCGGTCGATCGTATCGGCGCGGCAGTTGGCCAATGTGCAGCTGGTGAGTCGGACGTCCCACCGACCGATGGCGTTGGCCAACCGAGCCGCAGCGCGGATCGAAGACCGGGTGTCGCCTTCGACCAGCACACCCCGCCAACGAGCACCGACGACTGCGGTGTTAAGATAGGTAGACTTTGTACATTTGTGTACATGCGTATCGTTCAAAACGCACCAGGATCGCGTCTCACGCGACCCTGCGATGGATGACTGGTCTAGCGTTCCCAAAGCCGTAACGCGTCTGTCGCGGCGTGGGGGCCTTTGAGGGCAGCGTTTCGCCACGCGGTTCTAGTTGCCCATCGGCGACGTGCGCGCAAGCGCGCCCAATTATCAGGTCTCATGGATATCAGAAACTACGAGTTCGGACCCAGGATGGGCGAACTGGGTCCGAACCCGCTTGCGATGCGCGCCGACTCGAGGTACTTCTGTCGCAATGGCCTGGCAGAACGCCGAGTTAAGGGAAAAACGACGACAAATACCGAGGGGAAACGCGATGCAAACCTACCGACCACCGAACGTCGACGCCACCAAAATTCTTTCACGGCGAGAACTCGCGACGGTGCTGGCCGATCTCAAGCGCAAGGCGCCACGCTCGAAGAACACGCGAATGAATCTGGCGCTCTTCCGTTTGGCCTGCTGCTGTGGTTTGCGGGCGAGCGAGATCGCGAAGCTGCAAGTTGGCGACGCGCGGACTGAGATAGCCCGGCCGCATATCCGGATTCGCCGCGGGGCCTCAAAGGGAGGTCGACCACGAATAGTGCCGCTCTGGTGGGACGCGGGAACGCTCGCCGATCTGGCGGCATGGAAAGCCGAGCGGCTCAGGAACGGCGCCGAATACAACAAGCCGTTCCTGGCGTCGATGATCCCGGGGCGCGCCCTCAAGGTGTTTTCCCGCCACACCCTCCGCAAACGCTTCCGCACCGCCTGCAAGATTCTGGGCGCCGCTCGCCTCGAGATGTTGACAATCCACCACGGACGTCACACCTTCATCAGCCACGCGCTTGCCGGGGGTCGGACACTCGCCGAGGTTCGCGACGCGGCGGGCCATGCAAATGTGAGCATCACGAGCGGTTATCTGCACGTGGTCATTGACGACGATGCTGAGGTCGGAAATCTGTTTCAGCGATGACGTCTTCGCTGTCGAGGCGCACCAAAGGGGCGTCGCCGTGCAAGTGATCTTAGACAAGAGCACTGGCGCGCAACCGCTATCGGCGAATCAAATACGTAAAGGCTGTCCCGAGTGCGATTGTTGTCCGTTGCACCGATTGGCGATCCCGTCGAGCGCCTGGAGCTGCCGGCACTTCTATACGACCCACACCGAGCCACGCCCGGACGGCCGTATTCGCCGCCGCAAGGAATGTGATCGTTAACACATTGGCCAATGACGTGATCGGCACCGGCCCTCGGCTACAAATGCTCACGCCGAACCAGGCCGCGAACAAGCAGATCGAGATCGCCTTCCGCCAATGGGCGACCGCCGTAGACCTGACCGGCAAGCTCCGCACGATGCGGTGCGCCCGGACCCAAGACGGCGAATCGTTCGCCCTATTTGTCACTAATCCGAAACTGCCGACGCCGGTGAAACTCGACCTGCGGTGGAAGTGCTAGGGTTGAAGCTGGCCGATCACAGCGGTCACACGGACATCATCAAGGCCATCCAACTCGCGTTGATCGAAAACACGCAGTTGTCGGGCGAATACGCCAGTCCTTACAAGTCGAAGCGAGTCAAGCTGACATTGCACCCCTTCCGCCTCTGTCTCGTAAATCAAGCCTGGTATCTGGTCGCCGCAACAGCCACCGACCAGCAGCCCAAGACGTACCGCGTGCAACGTTTCAAGACGCTCACTCGATTGGACACGCCGTGCATCGTGCCGGCCGACTTCTCAATGCGGGAATACTTTGGCAACGCCTGGGGCGTCTATCGCGGGGAAAAATCCTACGACGTGGCAATTCAGTTTGACCCCGAAGCAGCCCCGCTGGTCTGTGAAACGACCTGGCACGACACGCAGAAGATCATCCGCAAAGCGAAAGACGGCAGCGTTACGCTCAGCTTCACGGTGGATGGCCTGGGCGAAATCTTGTGGTGGATTCTCGGTTGGTCTGGCCGGGCCAAAATCATCAAGCCGAAGGAACTGCGAACGATGGTCGTCGAGCAATTGCAGAAGGCGATCCAACTGAACGAGGCCGAATGAAACTGATCGTGGCCAGCCGAGAAGAAATCGAACGAGGCATTTTGGTTTGGGAACCGTATGCGGTGATCTCCATTTCCGATCCGGGCTCGCGGAAGCCGCGCATCCGCAAGCCGATCCTCTTTCGCGGCGCCCTGTTCTTGAAGTTCCACGACGCCGAGGATCAATTGCGGCCGGATATCGTGCTGATGAAGCCGTCCCACGCCAAGCGGATTTGGCGATTCGTCCGTGAATACCAGGACCGGATCGGAGCTCTCGTGGTCCATTGCGAGCAAGGAGCCAGTCGCAGTCCAGCTGTAGCTGCCTCGATCGCAAGAGCACTCGGGGATGATGATTCTCTATTCTTCCGGGAGTACGTGCCCAACCGATACGTCTACGAACTTATGCTGGTTTCGGCGGTTGACTGACGATTTTGATCAAGGAATTTTTGGCGGTCGAGACACACCGTCGTCGAGGTCGTGCGGTTTTCTTAGGGGGCGGGTATTTGGTGAAGAGCCACACTCCCAGGAAAAGCGACGATGGACCCAACACAAGATCAGATCGACAATGGGATGTTCTGGATGTCACTCCTGCCGTTTCTCGTGATCGCCCTGGCTGCGGCGCTCCAAATATATCTCCGATTGCCGCCGCTGAGGTCCGTATGGGCAAGCTTTAGACAGCCCCCGCCGGCTCCGTTCCGACGGGCGGAATGGGATGCTCGAGTTGTGGAATGGGACCGTTATGTGCCAGTCCCAAGATCGGATGTTCGCCCAACCACGTACGATCCAGCCAAGGTGCTACTCGCAAAATTCAAGTACGAGCAAGCAGAAATCGCGGCACTCGAGCAACGACGCCGTGCCCAGGCCCAAGCCGCAAACAACGCCGGCCTGGAAATGCTCGGGATCATGGCGGAGATCGCGTTGGGCAAGTATATGTCCGATGATAAAAAATAAGACGGCCCGATCAATCGATGTCAATTCACCCAGGTCAAAATGCCACCACGCACCATCGCCATCGGAGACATCCACGGACATTCGACCGCTCTGGCCGGATTGCTCCGACTGATCGAGCCGACTTCGGAAGACACGATCGTCACGCTCGGCGACTACGTGGATGGAGGGCCAGACAGCCGAGGCGTGCTCGACATGCTGATCGATCTGGCGGATCGGTGCCGGCTTGTCCCGCTGTTGGGCAACCACGATGAGATGATGATCGCCGCTCGGGAAGGGCGCAACAATCTCCGAGCCAGCTTGGCATGCCCCGTTCCTCGCGATGCTGCCCGCCATTCGTCGTCAGGCCCGAATCGCGTTCCGTGGCATGCGGTCCGATCTTCGCGAGGAACTTGTCCAAGACGTCTTGGCCAACTGCTTGGAGGCTTACGCTCGACTGGTGAAACGCGGCCGGGCTGATCTCGGCTTTCCGTCGGCGCTTTGCCGATATGCCGTGGCTCAAGTTCACGTCGGCCGGCGAGTTGGCTGTAAGCTGCGAATTCGCGAGGTGTTGTCGTCATATGCCCAGCACAATAAGGGATTCCGGGTTGAACGGCTGGATCACTTCGATGAGCAGGAAGGCTGCTGGCAGGAGATCGTGGTGGAGGACAAAAGGGCGACGCCGGCCGACATCGCCGCCTGCCGGATGGATTTCTCGGCCTGGCTTCAGATGCTGCCAAGACGAGAGCGGAAGATTGCCTTGGCTCTGGCCGGCGGCGAGACCACGAACGACGCATCCAAGAAGTTTGGCCTGTCGCCGGGCAGGATCTCGCAGCTTCGCCAATGGCTAAAAGAAAGCTGGGAGGGCTTTCAGGGCGAGGCCGTCATCGCATCGAGCCCCCAACTCGCGGCTGCCTGATCTTGTCCTGCTTACTCATGCGGCGCTCCGTCATGGCCACGGCTTTGACGGGCGCCGCTGTTTTAGTTTTGAAAAACCAATTCAAGATTTATGCGCATTTTTGCCTTTGGAATCGTCGCTGCTGCCTTGGTAGCCTGCATTATTGCGGCGATTGTGTATCGCGTCCGGATCGAGATTGTGCCAGGACTTGGTATCGTGAGCTTGCGTTAGACCGAGTGGGGATCAGCCAACGCATGAGAAATTCAAGCAGCGCTTGAACAATGAGCGTCGCCGTAGCACAACTGAGAGCGATGGGCCGTGAAATCTGAAAGAATTGCAAACATCCACAGCTTTCTGGCGCACGGAAACGAAGGGGCATGTCGTGTCGTACGGTAGCGGAGACTTCAAAATTGGCGACGGAGAGCGCTCGGGCGTGCCCGGCTCGCGGCATCCCGAGCCATTTGTGCACCGGATCAAAGTAAGCAGCCATCTGAACTTACTCCAAATCAGCGGAATCTTTGCGGCTGTCAGCCTACTTTTGGGACGAGTCGCATTACAGTATTTTCCCCGGCTTTCGGGGATGATATGATGGCGGTCTATGCCTCTCGCCCTCCAAAAATTCGTCAAGCTACTCTCCGACTCGGGGATCATTTCGCCGGGCAAGCTGGAGAACTTCGTACCGCCGAAAGCTCGGCCGAAAGATGCTCAGGAGCTTGCTCGACAACTGGTGCAGAGCAAACAACTGACAAAGTTTCAAGCTCAGGAAATCTACCAGGGACGTGCCAAGTCACTAATCCTGGGCAACTACACCATCCTCGACAAGATCGGGGCCGGTGGCATGGGGCAAGTGTTCAAGGCCGAGCATCGTCGCATGAGGCGAGTGGTGGCAATAAAGATGCTACCCAAGGCCGTGACGCAAGATGCCGGGGCTGTTGCTCGCTTTCAACGTGAGGTCGAAGCCGCCGCCAAATTGCGTCACACCAATATCGTCGCTACCGATGATGCCGACGAAGCCAATGGCGTTCACTTCCTCGTCATGGAATGTATCGAGGGAAGCGATTTGTCTGCGCTAGTCAAAAGGAACGGCCCGGTCTCCGTCGCCAAGTCCGTCAACTACGTCCTTCAAGCGGCTCGTGGTTTGGAGTTCGCTCATAAGAAGGGAGTGATCCATCGGGACATCAAACCAGCGAACCTCCTGCTCGATGCAGATGGTACTGTAAAGATTCTGGACATGGGCCTTGCCCGTATCGAAGCGGGTGGAGATGCGGCTACCCGGGCCGAATTGACCGGCACTGGTGCGGTGATGGGCACGGTGGACTATATGGCCCCCGAGCAGGCTCTCAGCACCAAACATGCCGAAGCTCGCTCCGACATCTACAGTCTGGGCTGCACGCTGTACTACCTCGTCGCAGGTAAGCCAACCTACGACGGCGATTCATTGATGGCAAAACTCTTGGCTCACCGTGAAAAGCCGATCCCGTCTTTGGGTTCCGACGTGCCTGAGCAGGTTCAGGCCGTCTTCGAGAAGATGGTCGCCAAGAACGCTGACGACCGTTACCAGACGATGAGCGAGGTCGTGGCCGACTTGCAGGACTGTGTATCGAGTGGTTCGACGGCCGGCGGCTCGACGACATCGGTTGAAGTTGATGCTGGAATCAGCAACCTGAGTTTTCTCAAGGATGCCCCTTCCAAGACGTCTGCAAGCCAGACGGCTGCCCACAAAAAACCCACAAAACCAATCACGGCAGCGGTCAAGAGCTTTTCCAAGCGTGGCATGCAGGCAATCGTCGGTGGCGGCTTGCTGGCTCTGATCCTGGTCGCTGGCGTTCTGCTCAAGATTCGCACTATAGACGGGACGCTCGTCGTTGAAATCGACCAGCCAGATGCCGTGGTCGAAGTTCTGGATGAACAAGGCACGGTCGAGATCAGCCAGCCCGGCCAGAATGGAAAAGTCGCTATTGCGGTCGATCCCGGCAAGCATCGGCTGAAGATCGAAAAAGATGGATTTGCCGTCTTCGGCCAGGACTTCGTGATTGAGTCGGGTGGCAAGCAGTCGATCACGGCGAGGTTGGCGAAAGTCAAGCCGTGGTTCACTTCACAGTTTAAGCAGTGGGAACGCCAAGTCGCCGCCCTGCCTGCCGAGGACCAGGCAATGGCCGTCGCCAAGAAGTTGCAGGAACTCAATCCTCAATTCGACGGAAAGCTTGCTCCGGAAATTGCAGACGGAAGCGTGCGAGGGCTCTCATTTTCCCCCCAGCATATAACTGACATTTCTCCGCTACGGGCGTTGGCGGGCCTGAAGTCGCTCTATCTGCGATCTCCTGGCGACGCGAAATCGCAATTGTCCGATCTTTCGCCGCTGAATGGGCTGCCACTTACGAAGTTCGGCATTGTTAATTCGCAAGTGAGCGACTTGAGCCCATTTAGAGGGATGCCCATCGAATACTTGGACATTGCTTATTCTCCAGTTGGGGAACTAGCGCCCCTGAAGGGAATGCCAATATTAGTTCTTTCCCTCTATGGCACGTCCACCACTGATCTCAGACCCTTGATGGGCATAAATCTGACAACTTTGATTCTTATGGAGTCGCCCGTATCCGATCTAACGCCGCTCAAGGGGATGCCGCTGAAGTGCATCAACTTGAGGGATACTCACGTAACCGACTTGTCAGTATTGAGAGGAATGCCGTTAGAACAAGTTTCATGCCAACGTACAAGTGTCTCCGATTTGTCTTTGCTGAAAGACATGCCACTCAAATTCCTTTCATGCGATTTCAATCCCGAGCGTGATATCGCAATCCTCCGCTCGATCAAGACCTTGGAAACGATCAACGACAAACCAGTCAAAGAATTCTGGAAAGAAGTCGAATCCAAGCAGCAAGCAGAAAACCCCCATTGTCGAAACCTTGGCTGATGATGGTCGTGCCACCGCTAACGCTTAGCAGTCCGCCGCTGTTGCTGAACGTGCTTAGAATCGTGCCTGGCCCGGCGACGACGCCGCCGAAATTATTACTCAACTGGCCGCCGGCGCCGGTGATCAATCCGCCATTGAGATAGATTGCGCCGTTGTTGTTGAAAGTACTCGCGCCAAGAGCCAATTGCGTCCCCGCCGCAAAGGTTAGCGATCCTGAATTCGTCGAGCCCTGGCCAACCGCGAGTGTACCGCCGGTCATGGCTATCGTGCCCATGTTGTTGAGTCCTGCGCCGTTTAGCGTGATGTTCACACCGGGCGCGACCACCGCGACGCCATCGTTTTCCAGGCCGTTAGTCGCGACCAGGTTCATATTGAACGTCGCCACTCCGAAGTTGATGATTCGACCGTCGATGCTGGCATTGTTCGAGATGAACGTGGCGTAGTTTGCCACATCGCACGTCAGAGCCGCGTTTTGGACCAGGGTGCCTTGGCTCACCAAGAGTGTGCCGCCGACCGGCTCGGAGACCGCACTCAACACGAGCGTGCCGGAGCCCGCCTTCGTAAACCCCTGCGAACCCCGCAACTGCACAATGATCGTGGCAGTCTGATTGTTGACCGTGATCGTCGGACTCCCGGAAGAAACGGCGAGAACCAGAAAAACGGCGCCGCTTCCACCGTTGCCCTGGTCCTCGAAGATCCAGTTGTTGGTCGGCGTCGTGTCGCCGAAAATCATATTACCGATTGTGATGCCGCTGAAATTGAAATGAACTGTGTTGTCGGCCGTGATATCGAGCGTGCTGAAGTCGGCGATCGCATCGATCCCTGAGGGGTTAGAGGGAGCCCAATTGCCAGGGGTCGACCAAAATCCGCCGCTCGTCGGCCTGGTCCAAGTAGCGCTGCTCGCCATGGCCGGCGGCGCGCTCATGGCAACCGGCAAAAGACTCAGCACGGTAATCCAGATACGCCGACAGCCGCGTTGGCTCGCGAGCAAACCGGTTAGGCGCACGTGACGAGAGCCAGCAATCATGGCGAACTCCTTCAAGCACAAGAAGGCCGACTCGCTGCCGGGTTGAACGCGACGGCGCGCGAAGGCCATGTCGAATCATCACGAGCGTTGCGTCGCCGTCGTGTCCCCCGCTGAGAAAACCGATCCCGATCAAACACCAAAATCGGTGACCACAGACCATCCGGTCCTGGCCGGTTGGTGACCGGGCGACGAGTGCGTTCGTCGTGGGGTCAAAAACCGGACTGGACGCAGACATTGTCTATGTCCGCGTGGGGCAACACAAGCAAGATTCGTCGCTTTTCTATAAGCCTGAACGGGGCGGCGAGTAAACGACCGGGCGTTCAGCAATCGTGGAAAATTAAAAGACTTGCATTCGGCGGGGCGATCCCGTTCGCAGCGGCGACGGCCTCGTCGCCTGTGCGGACCGACCGATCGGGAGCCGGCTTGTCGACCAAATCATTTCGACGAGCCGCGATCGCCTGATACAGATGAATGACGAAGGCAAATTTGCGCGCGTCGGTTTAATCGACCTCGGTTGGGCGCACCGAAGCAGGCAAGCAGTCCGTCGGTGGTTTCTCATTCGGGTCCCATTTTCACGAGTTTTCTGCACGTTGATTGATGAGATGAGTAGACGGCTGTCGATTTCCGAAGGTTTTCCGGTGAAGGACGGAAGCCTACGCGGCGTAGGCAAACGAACCGAGACTCGTTTCGAGGAGGGTTGCTTTCGGGGAGCTTTAGAAGTCGAATCGTCACAAGGTTTTGCGTGCGATTCGTCGGAAGGGGTGACGGGCTCTTTTGGGCCACTGTTACCGAAAATGTTACCAGCGGCCTTTTCGTGAGCCGCCCACAGCACGTCGGCCGTGGTTTGAGCGTTTCGGCCCACGTAGAATTTCAGGGTCGTATCTATCGACTCGTGCCGCATTAGCTCCATCAACACTTGGGGCATGACGCGGCTAGCCCACCGTTCGCCGAACGATCGGCGCAGGTCGTGAGCCGACGCGTACTTGATTTTCCCCTTGGGGTCGGTCGCCACTTTGACTCCGGCCTTTTCGCCAATCTTGCTGACGATCTGGCAGACACGCAGGGCGCCGAGCCGCTCGCCATGCACGCGGGCCGCTTCTGGCTTGAACACGTAGCCCGTGCGGTCGGCCTCGGGGGTCGCCGCCAGGAATTCGGCAAACTCGGGGGCCATCGGCAAGAGCCGGTCTTGATTCCCCTTTTCGAGCGCTGCCGGGATTCGCAGCATCGGCCGCTTGCCGCTCAAATCGACGCATAGCCTGTTATCCTGGTCCCAACAGAGTTCCAGGGATTCAGCCAGCCGCAAGCCGGAACAATACAGCCCGCGTAGGTAGTGCTGCCACGACGCCGCCCGCTCGGCGCCGACCACGGCTTCGCACTTGGCAAGCATGTGGTCGAATTCTTCGCCGGTGATTGGTCGCCCCTTCATCATTTTGGCGCCCTTGGCCGGCTTCGGCATTTGAACCTTTGGCGCAGCGTGCAACAGCCCCACGCCGACGGCCCAGCGTATGGACGCGACAAGGTGAGCCATGCAACTTTTAATCGTGTTGTCCGCTCGACCGGCTTCGCGGAGCTTGGATTGAAGATAGCTCAATCGCTCGGCGGTGACGCTTCGCTGCAAGCCGGGGGAGAGATACTTTTCAACCGCGTTGAACACGCCAGAGATTTTGGTGTCGGTCGCCGCCGCGAGACTCGGCAAAACTTCCGCTTCGTACTTCAAGCGGAATTCGTCCCACGTGATTTTGCTCGCGTTGCGGTAGCGCCCTTCGCGGAGTTCCGATTCCCACTTCGCCGCCACGCGTTCGGCCTCGGTCCGGTCGGCCTTGCTGCCGGTCCGGGCAACTTTGGTCGAGCGAAGGACGAAAAACGGGACGCGGCTCGATTCCGATTCGAGCTGCGTCCCCTTATTTGCCAGAGCCGCCAAGATTTCGACTCCCCCTGCGGGCTGTCGCCGCCGGCTTTTCCGGCGATCGCATCGGGTGAACGCGCGTCTAGCTTGTGATGCCGTTCCTCGCCCGAGCATGATCGAGGTCGCAATTATGAGGGGCCGGCACGCTGCAAAACATTGCCGTTGGGGGGGGATGACAGGATGAGTCGTAGAAGACGACATAGACGCGGGATTATCTTGCGTGGGCCACTTGCTGTAGCGTGGAACGGCCTCTGCCTGCTTGTCTTTATCAGCACAGGCAATCCACAGGCAGGCGTGATGCTCGGGATTGGAACCCTGCTGACTCTAATCAGTTACGCCGCTTCGCAGAAAGATAAGCGGATACAATCCCCTCTTGGCGTTCGCCCACCGAGCAAACCGCCGCAAGCCGTCTCGGTTCAAGAAGAGCTGCGCGAGGAACGTGCGGAAGCTATCAGCCCGTACGTGTCAAACGCGCTTCAGCCCACCGCGCCACCGGAAACACGGACGGCCGCAGTGGCAACTCCGCTCAAGCGATTGCCACCGAAGCCAGAGCGTCGCCCGCTAGAACTCCGGCACATTGCAGGAATCGTGCTCGCATTGCTTCTCGTTTGTGGCGCACTCACGACATACTCGCGGCAGTCGCAGGTGTCGCCGTTCGTTGGCGAGTGGCGTACTGATGACCAGCCAACAGAGTCACCATACTTGATATTGGATAAGCACATGCACGCCGTGCTGGGAGCCGCTGGGCCAAATGGAACTGTCGCCACATTGGAAGGGAACTACCTGGAAAAGCCCGAACGAAGTATCTGGATGCAATTCAGCGCGACCAACCCGGAAAGTGGCCAACTCACAACCTTTCAGTTGGAAGGCTATCTGGTTGGCGACGGCGACCGGGGGCTATTACTTGGGCCACCCGGAAAAGATAGGCCGCAAAACGTGCGATTCTGGCGAAAAAAATAATAGCGCGAGTCGGAAGCCCGATTTTTCGCTTCCGCCCCGCAAGAATCCTGCCCGCGTCAACCCGCCGGCCCCCGCCCCGGCCTGGAAGGACCCAAGCGCTTGGAAAAGCAGCGCCCAACCATCGGGCCAACTTGGCCGGCCGTGCCGCGTTAGTATAGAAAACGGCAACGAAAACGGCGCGGCAGTTCATGGACGTTAGCTACCCCGGCCTCCAGGATCGACGGCGGGCGCGCGGTTCAAATTCCCCGCCCTTGGGGTCCCCTCGCTCGCGCGCAGGCGCGGTGCATGCCACGCCGACGCTAACCACAGACAGCCATTTCGGCCTTCCGACAAATTCTCGGGCCGTCACGTCATCGGCCACCGGTCCGGTATTGGGGGCCTGCCGCCGTCGGCCTATGGCTTGCCGGGACAGCGGCTTGCGTGTCCGACAAGCGTAGGCAACCGGACAGCCAACCGTCGCTGCCGCAGATACGCGCCCGGTCTCACGCGCGTGAACCGCCGTTGATCGCCGCCGTCATTAGCCGCCCGCCGCTTTGACCATCGCCAGGATGCCGGCCCGGATCGCCTCCGGCAGCGTCGGCCAAGCCGCATTGACCACCGCCAACTCGGCATCCTCGGGCGCCGGTTTGCTACCGCCGGATACGGTCGATTTTCGGCTTTCTCCGGTAACAGGAACGGTAACAGGAACGGTAACAGGATTTTCGCCTTGCCATAACTCATTGCCCCCATTGGCGTTACCGACAGCGCGCAGCGGACTGTTAAGCCACTTGTCCAAAGTTCGATCCCTTGTCGGGGAGCTTTTTGGATCAGAGGAACCCTTTTCGAACTGATTGAGAAACACAAGCAATACCGCTGGGGACTATCGCGGTTTTGCCTAATCCGCAGAACAAAATTTCGTGTGTCCCGGGGACGAAAAACGGGACGCGGCTCGATTCCGATTCGAACGGCGTCCCCTTATTTGCCCAGAGGGAACGAAGTTTCGTTCCCGTATTGAGCTGTTACTGAAGGGTATCACACCCGGACTTCCCAAGTTCGAGCCGAAACTATCTCCCGAGGAGCGGTTGTCTTGCGCCATCGAAAACAATGTGCAGTGGACGGTTCGCCAAATCCTCGAATCGCCAGAAGGGCAAGCTCGTGTCGCCGAAGGTCATAAGAAAATCGTCGGCGCAGGGGACTATCGCGGTTTTGCCTAATCCGCAGAACAAAATTTCGTGTGTCCCGTTCTCCGCCGCGGTGAGATGAGGGTTTGCCGGTCCCCTATTGAAGCGGTGGAGTTGCAACCAATGACCGAACTCGAGAGGGTTACTTTCGATCCCGGGGTAATGGGCGGCAAGCCGTGTATCCGCGGCATGCGAGTTACCGTGGGGACCCTGGTCGGCCTGATGGCCAGCGGCGCCACGCGCGAGGAAATTCTTGCGAATTATCCCTATCTCTCGAAGCAGCGGATATTGACGCCGCGCTTTCGTATGCCGCTTGGCGCTCGGAGGAAATCGAGGTCCCTGTAACACGGCCATGAAGTTCGTGATCGACATGAATTGGTCGCCGCGCTTGTGTGCGCTGCTTGCGGCTGCGGGATGGGAGAGTGTTCATTTGTCGACCTTTGGCGATGCGTCCGCACCCGACCGTGAAATCATGCAGTGGGCATTGCGTGACCAATGCGTCGTCTTGACGCATGATCTCGATTTCGGCGCGATGCTCGCCGCCACGGGGGCCACCGGGCCAAGCGTTGTTCAGGTTCGCACGCAGGACGTCCGGCCACAATCGCTGGCGCCGTTGCTGATACCAGTCTTGGGACAATACGAAGGCGATCTCGACGCCGGCGCCCTGCTGATTATCGATGAGGCGAAGTCGCGAGTTCGATTGCTACGGCTCGTCTGAGGTCCGGGACGCTAATAATCGAAGGAAGCTTGGCAGGACCACCGGTATCGCCAAAAAACCGCGAGTGGACGGCCAGGTTGCCGCCTTCGGCGGCGAACTGCTTGTCGCCGCGGAACTACTGAATCGCGGGTTGCAAACGACGGTCACGCCTTAAGCGCCAATAGTCAAGCCCTCGCAAGTAGCCTCTCCAGGACCGCGCCCGGTCGTTCTCGACCACGGCTTCGCGCTTGGCGAGCATCCGGTCGAATTCTTCGCCGTTGATCGCGGGTCGCTTAGTAAGCACTTGGCGTGCAATGTTCATTCGCGGCCAAACTTAGTCGTCCGGCCAAGTTTCTGATAAATTGACTGGCGTTCACTGACCGCGCCACTCGATCGAATGAGGATGATAATGACGCCGCGCCGACGTGGCTCCCGTGCCATCGCGATCCTGTTGGTCTTACTATGTGCCTCGCCATCCGTCCGTGCCGCCGATCGCGGCGCCATCAACGCCATCGAGCGCCATCGCGGTCGCGTGCAGCATGAAGATTTGGACGCCACGAAGCCGATCGTTGAGGTCGAGTTTTCCGACAACGCGAAATTCTCCGACAAAGATCTCAAGACCCTGGCGCCACAACTGAAAAGCCTCGCCAAACTCCGCGAGCTCAAGCTGGCGGGAACGGCGATAACCGATTCGGGCGTGGCCTCACTCAAAGATCTCTCGGGCTTGGAAAGCCTTACGCTGGACAGGACCAAGATCACGGACCAGGGGCTGTCCGAGCTCAAAGGGCTGGCCAGTTTGAAATCCCTGAGCATCGTTCAGACGAACGTCACGGCTCAGGGGCTGGCAGCGCTAAAAAAAGCGATGCCCGGTTTGAAGGTGATTTACAAGGCGAAGAAGTAAATGGCGCCGACGGCGACCAGAGCCGCGTAGGTCATGCACGCCCTGCATGACATGAAGCGGCGTTCGAGGGCGAGTAAGGGTCGTCGCATTCGGGCGTTGCGCGTCAGGCACGGAGTGCCTGACCTACTGCTACTGTGTCTGTCGAAGATTGTCGCGGGCCTTCGCGACGCGGCCGGCTGCCCACGGCTGCTCGGCGTAGAGTTGGACGATGCCGGACCAGATTTTTCGCGAGGCGGCCGGGTCCATCGATCGAACGTCGTCGGCCCGTTTCAAGTTGGCGTCGATCACCTCCAAGTACGCTGGCGCGGCTCGGGCGCTCTGGTCTTCGAGCCGCTTCAATTGCCGCCGGGCCAGCTCCACGAACTGCGTGGTCGTACTCGATAATTTCGGCAGCGACTCGTAGATTTCAACGATCGCCCGCAGCCGAGCCGCTGTCTGCTGCGGCGACGTCGCGAAATGGCTCATCGCGTCGAGATAATCTCGCTGGATTGGCGAGAGCGATTCTTCGCGACCCAGTTGCCGCGGCAAGCGTTGCAGGCGGCGTTCCAGATGCAATAGGTCGATCTCTTCCAAATAGCTGGCCAGCTTGGCTCGTCGCGGATCGTCCGGAAATCGCTTCAAGTAGCGGCGAATGTCATCCTCCTCTTCGAGTAACCGCTCGGACGATTCGTCCGCCGCCACCGTTTCGATCCGCTCGAACAGCGAGTCGGCCGACAGTGGCCGGGTGAGATAAACGACCAAGCCCGCGATCGTCGCCAGACTGGCCGCGAGCGCGACGATCTGCGCCCAAGGGGGGCCTCGATGGGCGCCGCGATCTTCCAGGGCTCGCCGCAGTTCGTCCTCTTCGACCGTCGTGAAACGGCCGACGCCGCTCGTGACGTTTTGCGACTGAGGCCGCGGTTCGTCGTTCGAGTCGCCGAGCGGCGCTGGATGGCGAAAGGGTTGTTTAACGCTCCGTGCCGCACGGTCGTCGGCCGCAAGTCGAGGCGCCAGTGATTCGATCGCCAAACTATTGTTGGGTGACAGAGCCGACGTCACGGGATCGCGCATGGGCGCCGAAGCCAGCGTGGCCGCGGGATCGAGTCGATCAAGCGGCGGGGTCGGTTGTCCGGGATCCGCCTGAGTCGTCGCGGCTGAGATTGAAAACTCATCGTTCGCTTCGAGCTCATGGCGGTCGTGGTCGCCCGATTGCCGTTCATGTGTGACGCTGCCAGGTATTGGATCGGCAGAAAAGATCTGTTGCTTGGGCGCCGTGGATGACGGGCCGTCGCGATCCTCTTGGTCAGACGGTAAGTCCGCGGCTGGAAGACGAAGCGTCAGCGCGTGTTCCATCGCAGCCAATTGGCGCGACACCATCAAGGCGTTGGCCCCGCGCGCGAGCGGATCCTTGGACAGCAGCCGTGCGATGATCTGTTGTAGTTCGTCCGGCACATCGTCGGCAAAGCGCGAGACGGGCGGCGGCTCGGCGAAGCGATGATATTGAAGCATTTCGGGCAGCGACCCGCCCCGGAATGGCGGACGCCCGGCGAGCATTGCAAACAACACGCCACCCAGGCTGTATAGATCGCAGTGGAACGTCACTCGGCGGCCATCGGCTTGTTCCGGCGCCATGTACTCGGCCGTGCCGATCAGGCCGCCGTCGGTCGTCAACCGCGTGTTGCCGAACAGCCGAGCGATGCCGAAATCGGCCAGCTTGACGTCGTTGTCCGCCGGCAGCAAGAGATTCGCCGGCTTCAGGTCGCGGTGAATCACGCCATGATCGTGGGCGTGTTTTAGCGCTCGGCCAAGCTTGATCCCGAGCTGAGCCGTTTCGCGCCAGGTGTATCGCCGTCCGGCTTGCAGTTCGTCTTCGAGATTGGCGCCCGGGACGAGTTCCATCGCGTAATAGAGTTGGCCGTCTTGCTCGCCGAAGCCATACAATCGCACGATATTGGGATGCTTGAGCTTCTTGAGCGTTTCAATCTCGGTGGCGAACCGCTCGCGAAAGCCGTCTTCCACGGCCAAACGCGGATTGAGAACCTTGATCGCGGCCGGATGACCCGTTTCGTCGTTGGTCCCTTGATAGACGGTCCCCATGCCGCCCCGGCCCAGTTGCTGGCCGATACGATAGGGACCTAGTTGCTGAAGGGGCATGATTGCAACATATCATGGGGCCGGAGAGCATTCCAGCAAAGGAATCCCGAGTTATGAGTCGAGGGGCTCGGGGTGGCGGGAGCAGGGATTAGGAAAGCAACGGGCCGCGATGCGGCGGCTTGATGTTCGGAAACTTGACCAGGGTGGAGTCGTCTTTGTTTGATTGCGTCCTGCGAGCACAGCCATTACCGTAGACGAGTCTTTTCATGCGGGTCACGCCGCTGGCAGTAACACCTCGTCGATCGATCGTATGAATGAAGTCCGCAATTTGCGCGATTTGACGGCCGTCGAATGGCGGTCCGGGGTGGCGGCTTGGTTGGGTTGGATGTTCGATGGTTTGGACATGCATCTGTATACGCTGGTGGGGACGGTGTTTGTCGCCGAGTTGTTGGGGCCGGGGTTCAAGTCCGAGGATGTGACGGTCGCCCACCATGCTTCGTGGATTCAAGCGGCGTTCCTCGCGGGCTGGGCGCTCGGAGGCGCGTTCTTCGGCCGGGTCGGAGATCGACTCGGCCGAAGCGCGACGTTGAGCCTCACGATTCTCACCTACGCGGCGTTCACGGGGCTGTCTTATTTCTCCCAGACGTGGTGGCAACTGCTTATCTTTCGCTTCATGGCGGCGTTGGGCATCGGCGGAGAATGGGCGGTCGGGGCTTCGCTGCTTTCGGAGACTTGGCCCAAGACGTGGCGACCTTGGTTGGCGGCCGTTCTGCAAACGGCGGTGAACGTGGGCGTTATGATCGCGTGCGTAGCCAGCTATCTGCTCGCCGCGCTGCCGCACCGCACGCTGTTCCTGGTCGGAGTCGCGCCGGCCCTGCTCGTGTTGTGGATCCGCTACAAGGTGCCGGAAACGCCCGAGTGGCACGCGGCGAAACGAGCTGCCGGCGATCGGGCGCCGGGTATCGGGGCCCTGTTTGGCCCGGGGGCCTTGCGGATCTCGCTGCTCACGATTCTCGTGTGCAGCTTTTCGCTGACCGCCCACTGGGCGTTCATGTTTTGGTTTCAGGCTCAGTATCGCAATCTGCTCGGGCAACAAGGGTTCGACGCGGCCGAGCAAAACCGGGCAGCGGGCATCGCGCTGGCCGTCGTCATGGTGGCCTCGGTCGTCGGAAACTTTAGCGCCGCGGTCATGGCAAAGCTGTGGGGCTATCGGCGATCGATCGGCCTGTTGTGCCTGCTCTACTTTGTCGTCATGGCCTCGACGTATGCCTGTAAGCGCGAGAATCAGGGAGAGATGCTCGTCTGGCTGGCGGGCTGCGGATTGTGCCAAGGAGTATTTGCGCTGTTCACGATGTATTTGCCACCCTTGTTTCCCACCCTGCTGCGAACGACCGGGGCCGGCTTTTGCTACAACATCGGCCGCTTGTTCGCCGCGATAGGAACAGTGTCATTCGGCGGATTCGCGAGCGAAGGCGATTTTCGGCTGGTGTTGCTGTATGCATCGGTGCTGTTCCTTCCGGCGGCGGCTATCGCACTGCTGCTGCCCGAGCCGCCGGACGAGAGCACGGTCGCGGGAATGCCCGCGGATTAAGAAGACCAAAATTATCCGAGCGCCTGGGGGTCGAGGCGTCCTCGCCGAAGCCCCGCAGTCTTCGCCGCCGCCAGCTTGATTTTGCCCATCGGCGTCCTACACTTTTCAGGGAATAGGCTCATTGAATGCGTTCCAACGGCCGATCATTATAGATTGGCGGACCCAAGCGATTTTCCAGCGAGCCGGCGGTTCTGAGCGCCGCGTGCTATTCGGGAGGTGGGGTCGGTCGATGTACACGTCAGCCAATAACCAGTCCGGCAATTTGCGGCGGTATTTCGCCGGATTGGCGGAGTTCGCCTTCGAGACCCGGCTAGGGTTGGCCGATCCGCCGTTGGTCGAATATTTAGGCGATCTGTTGACGCGATTCGTCCGCAGCGACTCTGTGTTCGCCGTTCGCAATCTGCGAGGCCAACGGGTCGACGCCGTGGCCGACATGCTCTCCGAAGCTCAGGCCCGAGTGGGCGATGCGAAGCGCGAGGTCCACCGGCACATCGGTGATTTCACGCTCTTCTGGACGGGGTTGTACCCCGAGGCGCTCGAGCATTTTCAGCGCGGCCCACGGAAAGATTTCTTCCTCGACTACTGCGAGCAGGGCAAACGGGCGTATTACATCGCCAGCACGATTCCCACCAGCGACGACAAGCTGCCCGAAAACGCGCTGTTCGAGCGGCTGAGCCACGAATTTGAGCTCTGCGTCTACGGCCTGGGCGAAGTCCGCCGAGAATGGCAGCGGCGAGATCAAGACGGCGAGGGCCCGGTGAATCCGATCATCGTCGGCGAATGATCATCGTCTGCGAATAGAGTGGCGAGCGGCTTCGCTGACTTTCGCTGCCGCGCGTTTTTGATTAGCCTAAAAGCAATGGCCAAATCATCGTCTCCGCTGTGTGACTGGACCCCAGAACAACTCGCGCTCGGCAAGCGATGGGTCGAGAACTGGCGGCTCACGGGAATCGAGCTCGAACGAATCCGCGCGGAAGAACTGCGATCGCTCGACGCTTATCGCGCCATCGAATTGCTTTGCTTCGACGCCGATTACACGATCCCGCCACGCGCCCCACTACCGACTTCCGGATTAATCGAGCAACAGTGATGGTTCATGAAAGCGCGTCGCCGTGAACAAAGTCTTGGAAGCGGCGCGGGAACTTCAGGACGCATGCCAAGATCGGCTACCCAAGTTCAACCGAGTTTCGATCGCACCTCCGCGCGGATTTTATCGAGCAGCGCCCGCGAACCATGTTGGTCGCACCATTGCTCGACGTAGGTAAAGTCGAGTGTGTCTCCTTTGACGGCGACTACGTTTCGCACATCGGCGATATCTTTTTCTCGGCCGGCGTTTTGAGCCCAGCGCAATTTCGTAATGACGGCATCCTCTGCCGACGCGATCCAGGTGGGTACGCCATTCCAATCGATAAACCGCCGGCGTTGGAATCGCATTTGATCGTGAGGGTCGTCGCTGAGTCCAAACAGTTCGACGACAAAATCTTCAGTTTCCGCCCGCAGGAGAATCTTGGACGTGCCTGTCACGGATTCGAAGCCAAGTTGTGGATCGAGCCGGAGAAAGCCGGTCTCGCGCGCGATGAGGTGGCCCGTTTTTCCGAGATCGGCTTGCAGGACGATATCGGCGTCCTTGGTCGAGCGAACCGTCGAGTGAAAGTTGGTCGACAGCGAGCCGACGATCATATGCGGCAACTGACGGCCATTGAGCACTTGAACGACGCGCCGAGTGATTTCGTCGGCGCTCATGGTAGCGACTCGATTCGCCGAATCAAATCGTATCGCTGCCGCCTAATGCGCCGCGCGTCCTCATCGCTAATGTTCGGAAATTCGCTTTTGATTCCAACTAGGGCTCGGCTGGCAGCTTCATCGAAGAGACGCAAGCTCTCTGTGATTCGCTCGGAGCCGGTCATCGTCCGCGAGCGTTCGATTTGGTCCCAAAAATCTGCGTCCATACGACTAAAATTGACGGGCTTGGATCGCGAAGTCAAGTCAATATCTCAGTCTGGCGTTGAGGGGAAAAGCCATTTAAAACCCCGGGCGCTCACCCAGACATTTTTTAATTGCTCTGTCGATCGATTCGATCCTCGATGGCGTCGTCTGCGAGGGAAAGGCCATTGCGAGCAGCCAGACGCTGAGCGATGTCGCGGCAGTTTGAGGCGATGGTCGGCGACGAGAGGAGTTGATCAAGCTTTTCCGCCAAGCGCCCTCCGGTGAATTTCCTTGGCGGGAGCGAGCCGCCGATGCCGAGACGGATGATTCTGGCGGCGTTGTCGAATTGGTCGTGAGCGAGCGGCATGACGATTTGCGGGATGCCGGCGAGCATGGCTTGCGAAGTGGATCCGACTCCGCCGTGATGGACGAAAGCCGCTGTGCGCGGCAGCAGATTGTCGAGTGGGACGTAACGAAAATGGGCGACCGTGCCGGGAAGATTGCGTGGGATTTGATCGGCGAACTGCGTGAGCAGAATGCCGCGGCGATTGAGCAGCCGGCACGCTTCCACGGCGGCGGCGAAGAATGCCTCGCCATGCACGTTGGTCGAACCGGGAGTGAACACGATTGGCGGCGTTCCCGCTTGGAGAAACGCTTCGACATCGCCGGCCAATGGCTCGCCCGAGCGGTGATTCCAGAGCGGAAAGTCAGCCTGCATTAGCGGCGTGGGCCAATCCGGCTGCGGCGGCGCGAACCAATCGGGGAACAAGCAGAGCACGCCATAGGGCGAATTCCACCAGCGGGTGATCTTCTTCACCGGCGGCAAGTTGAGCTCCGCGCGCCAGTTGTTGAGCAACGGGCAAACAATCGGATCGATCGCCAATCGCTCGCCGAGTCGATAGACCCAACTCTTCAGCCACCGCGGGCCGACTAGACCAGCGAATTTGGGTGGCTCGTGGTCGCTCCAGATCACGGCCGGTTGCAAATGCACGGTGATAACCCGGATTCCCAGTTTGTCCTGCGCCGTCAGGGCGCCAAAACCAAAGCAATTGGTGATCCCGATCGTTTCGCGGCTCGCACGGTCGGCGTGAATCTGATATTGCTGCCGAAGCGCCGGCCAGAAGCTGTTGAATATATGGCGAAAGGCGCGCCTCGGATGCCACAAGTCGGGATTAGCGATCGCGGCGGCAAAATCTTCCTTCGTGCCCAGGGACTCAAACGGCAGGCCGCATTCTTGAATGGTCTTTTCGAAGTGATCGCTGGTCGCGAACGTGACGTCGTGCCCCCGGCGGCGTAGTTCAACCGCCAGCCCCAGCATCGGGAACACGTCCCCAGCGCTTCCGAATGTCGAGCAGATGAAATGCACGGTTTGCTTCTTTCGCGAGCAACCTGGGGGAGAGACAATCTACTTCGATCCGGCTTTTGCGACTTCTCCCGTCCAGGCAATAATCGCGGCTCCCGTCACGGTCGTGATGATGACCAGCGACATGGCGGCCGGCGGCGAGACGGCCCACAGTAGACCCACCAAGGCGCTCGATATCAGATCGCCGATGCCGTTGACCGACGCCAACACTCCGAAGCCCACGCCGCGGGTCTGCGCTGGCAACATCGTGGCGGCGGTCGACTTTTCCAACGTCTCCCAAACTCCCATGTAAACGCCGGAAAAGCCGAACACGATCGCGAATTTTGCGATCGAGTCGCCCGGCCAAATTAGCGCGGCTGCGGGAATCACGGCCAGCGAGTAACCGATCGCCAAGACCCAGTGCTTGGGATAGTGGTCGGCGAGAACGCCACTCACGAAGCAAGAGACCGTGTAGACGACGTTGTAGCCCACATAGAAGAGCATCGCCAGCTTGGCCGCATCGTCCGGTCCGAACCGAGGAACCCAGGCCAGCGTCGCCCAAAAAATCAGGAGCGTATTCGAGAAATCGCCCACGCCGGCCACGCCGACACCGATCAGGTATCGCTTGAAAACGGGCGGCAACGAACCGACGCTCGTCCACAGCTTCGACTCCGGCTGCGGAACATGCGGCCGTTCCTTGACGAGAAAGACGATGCATAACGCCGCCAACAACCCGGGGATCAGTGTCCAGAGGAACAAGGCATTATGAAAACTATGAAAACCGAACGCGGCGACGATGGCCAACGAGATCAAGGGACCGACAATCGCGCCGGCGCTATCCATCGCCCGTTCCAATCCAAACGCGCGGCCATACGTTTCCGGTGTCGTGGCTTCGGTGAGCAACACATTTCGCACGGGCGTTCGCACGCCGCGGCCCAACCAGCCGCCGACGCGGCCCAGCAACACATGCCACCACTGCGACGCAAAAAAGAAGCTTGCCATTCCCGAGGCGGTCATGACGTAGCCGACGACGGCCAGCGGCTTCCGCCGTCGCAACCGATCGCTATACAGCCCGGAGAACAGTTTTGCAAAACTCGATAGACCATCGGCCAAGCCTTCGATCAGCCCCAGCAGAGCGGGCGACGCGTGGAGCAATGCCAACAGGGCCGGCATTGCGGCCGTCGCCATCTCATGACCCACATCAGAAAACAGGCTCGCCATTCCGATGCCCAGGACGGTGGAATTGATCCACGTTTGCTTTGTTCGGACGATTGGCGCGTTTTCGACAACCGGATCGTTTTCAAGCGGATCGGAGTTCATCCAAAAACCTGCTGGTTCAATCGCGTTTCGCGAATGTTTTAGAAGTCCTCGCAAAACCGCCTCGGAGAAGGGGACAGTCCCCAGTTTTGCTCCGCGGACTACGCAAAATGGGGACAGTCCTCGGCGGTTTTGAATGCCCACTCAACTCGAATGCAAATCGGTTAACTCGATGACGGGTCGGATTCCTCCGGTTGGTCATCGATCTTGGAACCGCTGCTCCGGCCGCCGAATATCGGTTGTCGCAGGCGCGCCGTGCGTAGCGAAGCATCGGGGGGCAGCAGGCTATTGTCAAGTTTAGGCGTGCCGATGCGCTGCGAAAGATAGATGCCCGAATGACCGCTGAGCAAGTACGACAAGAAGCAAGCGATCGACAGATAGACGACAAAGCTGCCAGCGCCCGCGCCGCCGGGCGCGAACAGTTCGATTCCCATGATCGTGCAGGCGAGCGGCGTGTTGGTGGCGCCGGCGAACACGGCGACGAATCCCAAGCCGGCGAACAAGTCGACGGGCGCCCCCAAGATTCGCGCCAGCGTGTTACCCAGCGCCGCCCCAATGAAAAACAACGGCGTCACCTCGCCCCCTTTGAAGCCGCTGCCGACCGTGACCGCCGTAAACAAAATCTTCCACCACCAACTCCAATCGTTCGCGCCGCCGGATGAGAAGCACGATTGGATCGTCACCGCGCCTGGATGGCGTGGGTCAGCCGTTACGCCGAGGCCCAAGTAGTCGGTCGTGCCGAGCCAAAACACGAGCGCGACCACAATCGCCCCACCAAAGGCCGGGCGGATCGCTGGCCACGGCATCAGCCGTTGAAAGATCCGCTGGAGCGAATGGACCAGCTCGGCAAAGAGCACGCTTGCCAATCCGAACGCGGCGGCGGCAATCATCACTTGGACAACCAACACGCCATTCAGCGCGGGCGCCGTTTCGATCAGTCCCGCCTGCGCGATCCCCGTGATATGGTATTGCGAGTGCTTGATGCCCCAGGCGCCAGTCGTCCAATCTCCGACGATGCCGGCGATGAGACATGGCGCGAGCGATTCATAGGTCAGTCGGCCGATCGCCAGCACTTCCAATGCGAAAACGGCGCCGGTCAACGGCGTGCCGAACACGGCCCCAAATCCCGCCGCGACCCCGGCCATGAGCAAGACCCGAGTATCCCGCTGGCTAAGCTTCAGCCAGCGGCCAATCGTGCTCGCCATGCTTCCGCCCATTTGCACGGCCGTGCCTTCGCGGCCGGCCGAACCGCCAAACAGATGCGTCACGATCGTTCCGACGAGCACCATCGGCGCCATGCGCGCGGGCACCCCGCCCCCCGGCTCATGGATCTGTTCCACGATCAGGTTGTTGCCCCCTTCGACCGAGCGGCCGACGAGCCGATACAAAAGCCCGATAGCCAACCCGGCCAGCGGTAAAAAGTACAGCAACCACGGCTGCTCCCACCGCGTCGTCGTAGCCTTATCCAGGGCCCATAAGAAGATCGCCACGGCCGACCCGATCGCGACGCCCAGCGGACCGGCGATCGCCAGCCATTTCAGCACATAGAGTCCCAGCAGCAAATGCTCTCGTGGATTCCAGCGAAATGCCATGCCTTGTTCCCTGACGCTCATCGAGCGCGCCTCCAGGGCGGCTCCAGCTTCGGCCACTTGCTCAAACGGGGACCGGCCTGCGAATCAACTTTCGCCAAACCCGCTCGCCCGGTTGTAGAGCTTTTCTTTTGTTGCCCACAATCCGGCGGACGGCGTGGGGATAAAATAAAATCGCTCGCCATCGGCGGTCGTGTTCCAACCTTCTCGCCGCCCGGCCGGTTGATAGCGATCGATCGTCGCTTGGATGTCGGCATGTCGGAAGTTCACCGTTTCGATGTCCGCCTTTGACAGATGGCCGGGAGCGTAGGTGATTTTGAATCGCCCCTCGCTGCTGCCATGAATCAAATGGGCCGTGGCATGGGCTAGGTCCTGCATGTCCGGCTGATCGCGGTACTGACTCATCACGCGCTCGACGCCGACATAGCCGTACTTGCGTATTAACGCATCGACGTCCGTCTGTTCGCCGAATCGTTTGAGCCCGGGCGCGATCACGATTAGCTCACCGCCATCGGCGAGCGCCATTCGCGTCCGATAGATCGCTTTGTTGGCGACCCAAGTGCTAAAGAATTCGTCTCCTTGCATGACGCACACGATCTTGTCGATGGGCTCGTCCAAGAGCGTGATGTTCTGCTCGCGCGATTGCCGGGCGGCAGCCAGATACGTTTCCAGATCGTCTCCGACATAGCAGCCGGTGTGAACCAAGTGTCCACTCTCGTTCCGCGCGAGAACCACCTGCACGTACAAGTCGGGAAGCCGGCCGAGCATCTGATCTTCGGCCCAGTTGAAGCAAGATCGAACGGGCGTGACCAGATTGCCCAAATTATTTTCGATTCCGCAGGCGGCCGCCATCATATGGGTGGCACAGATCAAATCCTTGCCCCCCAGGCCGATGAAATAATTCTTGTTGTGGTTGGCGAAACCAAGCACCTCGTGCGGCACGACGTGTCCGATGTTGATGACCAGATCCCAAGGCTCTTCCATCAGCATCCGGTTGAGCGATACGGGCAAGGCCCAATCGGCCAGCCCGTCGCTAGCTTGATCGACCATTCGAGCGGGAATTTCGCCCACGGGCACGCAGCCCCCGCGCCAATCGTGGGCATGGATCTTTTCGTTCGGGATGACACCGAACATCTGCCGGTTTTCGGCCGGCGTGTGCGGCACGTGCTGCCCGAGCGTGGGAATCACATGCACATCGGCCTCGGGCGCCAGCAAATTATAGAGCATCTCCGTTAGCCGGCCGGACCCCGAGTGCATCCGCGTGATGTCGGGCGGCAAGAGCAACACGCGGCGCGGCTTTGCCGAGAGCTTTTGCTTGGCGAGCGTAACCGTTTCGCGCATCAAGACTTCGAGACGATCCCAATTGATTTCAGCGGCGCGATGAGCAATCCAAGGCATGGGAGAAGCGTGGGGCGTGGAGGGTGGATCGTGAAGCGAGGGGGCAAGCAGATTATGCCGCAAACCGTCGAACGGGCCAAGCTATCCGTCCCCCTGGCGAGCGGGGGGCGTAAGCCGCCTGTCCTCGATCCAACGTCAGAATTGCAGGGCACATCGCTCAAACGGAGCCCTTTCCACTGCTTTTCTTGACTGTCTATATAGAACAATCGACGGCCAGCATGCGTACATACTTGCACTCCGAGAAACTTCAATCTCACGCTCACACAAAAAAAATCCGCCCATTCCTATTGCCCTCTGATTTTTGCCCCCGATAATCGACGGTACACACGGGGCCGTGTAACTCCAATCGCATCTCAAGCCGGTCAGGCCGATTGGATCGCCACGTTTCAACGTCTCACCGAGGATCCCGCAAGGGATATTCATTCATGCGGCGGAAGAGTGCTTCGCTCAAGTCGGCAAAATCTCGTCTCCTATCGCGTCGTCTGCAAATCGAAGGTCTTGAGCCTCGTCAAATGCTCTCGGCCACCAGCGTCTTCAAACCCAATCACGTTTTTTTGCCGTTCTCCGGCTCGACCAGCAGCGGGTACACTCCCGCGCAAATTCGCGGCGCCTATGGGTTCACGAGCACGGCGTTCGGCTCGACGGCCGCCGATGGTCGCGGCCAGACGATCGCGATTATCGACGCCTATAGCGATCCGACGATCGCCTCGGACTTGGCCGCGTTCGACGCCGCATATGGCATCGCCGCGCCGGCTAGCTTCAAGGTCGTCAATCAAAATGGCGGCACGTCGCTTCCCTCCGCCGATCAGGGCTGGGCCGGCGAAATCGCCCTGGATGTCGAATGGGCCCACGCGATCGCCCCCGCCGCGAACATCGTGCTCGTCGAAGCCAATAGCGCTTCGGACAACGATCTATTCGCCGCGGTGAACTACGCCCGCAATCTGGCCAGCGTGTCGGTCGTCTCCATGAGTTGGGGCAGCGACGACACGGCCTCTAACGCATCGTGGGACAAGCAGATGAGCGCCACTTATCTGGTGACCCCGGCCGGTCATCAGGGAATCACATTCGTTGCGTCGTCCGGCGACACGGGCCATGCGAGCTTTCCCTCCACTTCGCCGAACGTGTTGTCGGTTGGCGGGACCGATTTGTATCTGACCTCAAGCGGCGCGATTGCAAACGAAACGGCCTGGACGCCGACCACGAGTGGCGGTGTCACCTGGAGTGGCGGCGGCGGCGTGAGTGTCGAATTTGTCGGACGCAAATCGCCCGACGTATCGTACAACGCCGGGATCGGCATGGCAGTCCTCGACACATATGGCGACGGCGGCTGGGTGTCGATTGGCGGCACGAGCGCCGGATCGCCGCAATGGGCTGCCCTCGTGGCGATCGCCGACGAAGGCCGCGCTCTCGGTGGCCTGAGCACGTTGAACAATTCGCAAACCGCGGCCGCGCTGTTCGCGGCGCCCACCGCCGATTTTCGCGATATCACCAGCGGCAGCACTCAGTTTCAGACGGCGGGCGTCGGCTACGATCTGGCCACCGGCCTGGGCAGCCCGGTCGCGAACAAATTAATTCCCTATCTGGCCGCTTACGGATCGACCGGCGGCACGACCGGAACGACGACAGCGCCGACCATCCCAACCAATTTCACGGCCACGGCTGCGTCGACGTCGCAAATCAATCTCAGTTGGTCATCGGTCAGCGGCGCCACGAGCTACAGCGTCTACGAGCTAGTCAACGGGTCGGCCCAGTTGATCGGGACGGCGGCCGCCGGCGCGTCGTCGTACAGCGCCACTGGTCTGGCGTTCGGCACGCGATATTCGTTCGAGGTATCGGCCGTTAACTCGGCCGGCGTCGCGACCACGGGCTGGATGAGCGCCACGACACTCACTCCGGCGGTGACGGTTACGGCGCCCAGCGTCACCGCGACCGCCAGTTCGCCGACTGCGGCACAAGTCTCGTGGTCGGCCGTCAGCGGCGCGACCGGTTATTTGATTTACCAGTGGAACGGCAGTCAGGCCGTGCAGGTCGGCAACGTGGGCGCGGGCGTATTCTCGGCCTCAATCCCAGGTCAGACCTCGGGCACGAAGTATTTTTACGTCACGGCCTACAACGGCACGTCCAGCGCTTCGAGCGGCTGGGTGAGCGTCGTCATTCCGACCGCACCCGTCAGCGGCGTGGCTCCCGTCCTGACCGCCAAAGCCACCTCGTCGACGACCGGCACGCTTTCGTGGACCGCCACGACCGGCGCGACGAGCTACTCGGTCTACTATTGGAACGGCTCCCAATCGGTCCTGCTCGGTTGGGTGAATGGCAGCACCACGGCGGTGTCGATCAGCGGCCTGACCGCGGGCTCGACAACCCAATTTCGCATTGTCGCCAACACCAGCGGCGCCTCGGCCGCCTCAGCCTGGGTCGGCTTGACGACGCCGCTTTCCAGCGCCGCCGTGACATCGCTGTTCGCCCAGCACGCGACGCATACCCACGGTTGGTGGCGCGGCTAGGAGCCGGGTCCACTTACCCATCTTCCCTTGTGACGGCCCGGGCCCGCTTCTAGAATGCCGGGCCAATTCGACGCGCGGTCCGTTGGCAGAAGGATTCGCCGACTCTTGTAGCCCCTCGATACGCGGAGTCATGGATGATCGATGTCAATCAGGTGACGGCCCTGCAGCGGCTGATGACCGAGCAGTGGCATGCGGGAGAAATTTCCAATCCCTATCGCGACCTGCCGTATTTGGTTTGCGAGCAGCATCGGTTTAATTTCTTGCTCTGGCACGAAGAAGACGTCGCCCGGAGTCCGACGGTCAGCGACCGGCGGATTTCCGAGGTCAAGCGGGCGATCGATGGCTATAACCAGCAGCGAAACGACTCTACCGAACGCATCGATGACTTTCTAAAGCGCGAGATTGCCGAGCGGGCCGTGGTCATTCAGCCCGAGGCAAGGTGGAATTCGGAAACGCCTGGCAGCGCGATCGACCGCCTGTCGATCCTGGCCCTGCGGGTCTACCACATGGAAGAACAGGCGGAGCGGCAAGACGCCGGGTCGGAGCATGTGGCCCGGGCTCAACAAAAGCTGTCGGTGCTGCGAGCCCAGCACGAGGACTTGGCGTCGGCGTTGAGAGAGCTTGTCGCCGATCTGCTTGCGGGGCGCAAGCGGCTGAAAATTTACCGCCAATTCAAAATGTACAACGATCCGGCGCTCAATCCCTATCTCTATAGCGACGGCTCGCGCCGCGCCGGCTAGCGACGCACATAGCCGCGGCATCCTATTGCGCCGTCCTGCTGACAAAATATCCCGTGTTTATTCGACGGGACTTTCGCGATTTATCCGTTCGTCGCAACCTGCCAGGCGACTTCTCGCCAGCCGCATGTAGCTTTTACAAGACCGACCCGTTGTTCGGGTGTCTTGGATTGCAAGTGTCGGGCAGAACACGCCATTTTCCTCGGCATTCTCGCCGTCGCGTTGGCGAAGTCTTGGCTTCTATCGCTTTGGCACAGCGAGTGCTTTAAAGCCCATCGCTCTGGTTGACCCAGTTGGCTCCGAGGATGCCCGCGACATCTTTGGGGACAACCCTGAAAAGAGTGCCATGACGAGCACCGTGAACTTTATCAGCCTGTCGCCGCGGTATGGCGATCCAATGCCCATTACGGGAGAGCCCGCTTTTCACGGTTAAGAGCCCGGTCGGCTGCCTTGGTCAGCCCACCGGGCTCTTTTTGTTGATGCGTGGTTGGGAGGGCGCACTCAGCGCGTCGCAAGCGAGCGCGGCCAAGGGGCGGGTTGCGGGGCGATGGTTGGATGATCGCGACGATTGCCAGTTGCCCGATTGCGTTTCGTCGAAATTGATCTTTGCCGGCGGCGGCGGTTGTGTGATACTCCCGGCGCAAAAATCTCCCCCAATGCCCGGTCGCAAGGATGCGACGATGGTTCATTACTCGCTCGTCATTCCTCATCGCGACTGCGCCGCCGCGCTCGACCGGCAGATCCCTCGGTTGTGCGCTGAACTCAATCGCTTGGCGCTGCCCTATGAAATCATCTGCGTCGACGATGGCTCGTCGGAGAAGACGCTCGCGCAGTTGTCGCAACTGTTAGCCGCTTGGCCCGTGATGCGGTTGATCGGCTTGGACGCCGCGGCTGGAGCGAGCACGGCGCTCGCCGCGGGTATCGCCGCCGCGCGGGGCGCGATTGTCGTGGCGATCGAGCCGGGCGATCACTATTCGGCCGAGCAGATTCCGCATTTGATCGCCCGACTGTCGCGGCTCGATCTGGTTTATGCTCGGCGGCGACTCAGCGGCTGGAAGAAATTTTGGCATCGGGTCGAGCGAATTCCGCGGTGGATGCTGTTGGGAATCGAAGTGCGTCATCCCGATTGTCTGTTTTGGGCGGCCCGGCGCGAGGCGGTGGCCGGCATTCAGCTTCCGGGCGGGATGCGGCGTTACCTGCCGTGGCTGGTGGCGCGACGCGGATTTCGCGTCGGCGACATGTACGTGAAAGAGAATGAAGCCCGCGCGCCGCTTCAAGATTCGCAGCCCAATCCGCTCGATTTGCTCACGGCTTGGTGGACCTGCCGCCGCTGGCGGAGCGACGCGGCCCACGAGATTCATGCTCCGCTGGCGAGTTCCTCCGATTCGCCGCTTACAAAACTGGCCTCGTAGCCGTAGGTGGGCACTGCCCACCAGCCATGGCACATTGAAATCAAATCTGGTGGGCATTGCCCACCCTCCAGCATGAAGATATTTTTTTCCGCGGGCGAGCCGAGCGGCGATCTGCATGGCGCGAATCTGATTCGCCAATTGCGGACGAAACGGCCAGACGTTCAATGCGTCGGCTACGGCGGCCCGCTGATGGCCGAAGCGGGCTGCGAACTGCACGAGGACCTCACCGCCTTGGCCGTGATGTGGATTCTGCGCGCGCTGCTGAACCTGCACAAATTTCTGATGCTTGCGGGCCGCGCCGATCGCTACTTCCGCCACCATCGGCCGGACGCCGTGGTGCTGATCGATTTTCCCGGCTTCAATTGGTGGATCGCGTGGCGGGCGAAGGCCCACGGCATTCCCGTCTTCTATTACGCGCCCCCGCAGATTTGGGCCTGGGCTCAGCATCGCGTCAAAAAGATGCGGCGGCTGGTGGACCATGTGCTGTGCAGTCTGCCGTTCGAGGAGACTTGGCTCAAGGAGCGCGGTTGCAATGCCACGTTTGTCGGCCATCCCTATTTCGACGAAGTGCGACAGCATCGGCTGAACGAAGAGTTCATCGACAAGATGCAAGGCCGCCCGGGGCAACTCGTCACGCTGCTGCCCGGCTCGCGGACTCAAGAGGTGACGGCCAACCTGCGCTGGTTTCTCAGAGCGGCGGCGATCGTCCGTGTCCGAGTGCCGGGGGTCCGATTCGCGGTGGCCGCATTCAAGCCGCAGCACGCTCAATTCGCCCGCGACCGGATTCGCGAGCTTGGCCTCGAAATCGATGTCTTCGTGCGCCGCACGCCGGAGTTGATTCATCTGGCCGATTGCTGCATGGCCGTGTCCGGATCGGTGTCGCTCGAGCTCCTCTATCACAAGAAGCCCACGGTGATTTTGTACTACATCGGCCGGCTGGCCTTTTGGGTGCAGTCGCGATTCCGCCGGGTCAAGTACATCACGCTGGTGAATCTGCTCGCCGCGAAAGATATTTTCATCCGCAAGGCGCCGCCGGTGGACGACATGCCCGACACGTTGCCGCAGCTTCAGGGTTCCGCGCCCTCTTCGCGGCGCCGCGTGGAGTCCGACAAGATTCTGTTCCCCGAGTATCTGACCTGCGACGACATGACGCTCGAGTTGGCTGCCCAGGTCATCCGCTGGTTGCTGGACGAAGAGTATCGCGAAGGCGTGGTCGCTGAGTTGGCCAAGCTCAAGGCCCGGGTCGCGCACGGCGGCGCCTCGCGGATTGCCACCGATTATATTCTTGCGGAGCTTGCCAAGCGTCCGTCGCCGATCGCGCGGCCGCACTTCATGCCAGAGATGATCGTCGCCTCCAGCGAAGCCCCGCTCGGCCGCACGGCCGCTTAAGGCGAGCGGGGAGCGTAAGCTCCCTGTCCTATCGCGCCGTGGCTCGGTGGTCATTGGATGTGCCGCGCGACTTTTGCCACAAATCGCCGCTCCTCGGTGTTTTCATTTGATCGGTTCTCGTCATCGGATGAGACTTCGTACTCCCTTGCGCCGCCGCGTCGAGGACAGGGGGCTCACGCCGCCCCGCTCGCCACGGCAGGGTGGGATATGCTAACTTTGTGGCGTGTATCCCTCTCGCTGCTTTCAGCGCTAACCTTTCCGCAGAGCACCGCGTGATCTTCACCGACCAACCGCCGACACAGTTCGATCTGCGATTTTCGCTGCTGGGGATTCCGGTCCGCGTGCATCCCCTGTTTTGGCTCGTGGCGTTGCTCATGGGCCGGTCCGAGCCGTCTAAGTTCCTGGTGATGTGGATCGGCGTGATGTTCGTATCGATTCTCATACACGAAATGGGGCACGCTCTGGCCATCCGCCGTTTTGGATGGCAGCCGAACATTCTCTTGTATGCCTTCGGGGGTCTGGCGATATATCGGCCGTCGCGACGCGAACCGATTCCCGAGATGCTCATTTCGCTTGCCGGTCCGGCGGCTGGGTTTGTTTTCGCGGGAGCTGTTGTCGCTCTTTGCAAAGTAACTGGCCATCCAATCCAATTCTTCGTCGGATTGCCGTATGGAATCGCCTGGATCCCGCCCATGTTCGAGAGGGTGGAATTGTCCGTGCTCGTGCATATGCTGCTGTGGGTCAACGTCTGGTGGGGCTTGGTCAATCTGCTGCCCGTTTTTCCGCTCGACGGGGGACAATTCACCCGCGAGTTGCTGATGTATTTCCGCTCGCCCGATGCGCTGATCAATTCGCTGCGAATTTCGATCATCACCGCCGCGGCGGTGGCGATTTACACTGGCCTTCAAGCCGCACGCGTGCATCCGGTGGACATCGGGAACTTCTACATCACCATCATGTTCGGCTATCTGGCGTATTCGAGCTACAACATGCTGCAGAGCTTCACGGGTCAAGGCCGCGGTCATGGCGGTTGGTGAAGCGGCTCTTCTCGCGGGAACATATCCGTGGCCGAGGCCCAATCCATCTCGCCGAAGGTCATCGAACCGCCGCGCCGCGCGATTCTCCTGGGCGCGAGCAATCTGACGCGGAGCTTGGCGACGGTCGTCCCTACGGCCGAGCATGTCTGGGGATCGCCGCTCGAAGTTCTCGCCGCGCTCGGGCACGGACGATCCTATGGAATGACCAGCCGCGTGCTCGGCCGGTCGCTGCTGGGGATCAAGCACTGCGGTCTGTGGGAATCGCTGGACCGATCGCCGCCCGCACCGACCGCCGCGCTGATCACGGACGTCGGCAACGATCTGCTTTACGGCGCCGCGCCGGAGCTCATTCTCGAGTGGGTCGCCGAGTGTTTCGATCGTCTCGCGTCGCGTTCCGCGCGCACGACGATCACGCTGCTGCCGATCGCGAGCACGGCCGCGATGAGCGATTGGTTTTATTTTTTGCTGCGCACATGCACTTATCCCAAGTGTCGCTTGAGTCGCTCAACGGTTCTCGAGCGCGCGGAAAAATTAAATGCGGGATTAAAATTGTTCGCCGCCGCGCGCGGCGCGGCGTGCGTCGAACTCAGCGCCTCGTGGTATGGGCTAGATCCGATTCACATTCGCCGCGGCGCATGGCAAGCGGCGTGGTCGACGATCCTCGGCGCATGGAGCGAGACGCCGACGCGCGCTCCGCGGTCGCGCGGATCGCTCCGGCGATGGCTCGACTTCAAACGGCTAGCGCCCGAGAAAAAGTGGCATTTCGGCCGGGAATTCACGGCCATTCAGCCCGCAGCTCGTTTGCGGAGCGGCACGACAATCGCGCTGTATTAACGGATCTCGATTTCCGTTCGCGCTCGGCGATCTCATCGGCCCGCGCCGCGCTCGCTTCGATCGCAAGGCGTTCGCCGCACGCGCGCAAATTTGATTCGCGCAGCGCACGATGCGAACGGATTTGCGCCGCGCACGCGCGCTATTTTCTTCGCGCGCTCTTGACTCGCGCGAACTCCTTTCAAAGATTTAAGCAAATTCGTGTTGCACAAATTGTAAAGTTTCGTACAACTACGCAACATGAGTTCCGTGCATCAGAGGAATACGTCGCGAGCGAGATCACAACGAGTGCGATCGATCGAGCGGCTTCCTAGGATGGGAATGTTTTTTTTGTGATGTGGCGTGAATCTCCTCGCAAGGCTCTCTCGCGTCGAGAGAGTCGGGAAGCGAAAAACGAGTCACGCCGAAACCTTTTGTACGGAGGATGACCTGTGGCCAAGAAGAAGAAGGCTGCTACGAAGAAGGCAGCGGGCGCGAAGAAGTCGACCAAGAAGGCCGCCAAGAAGAAGGCCAAGAAGAAGGCCTAGTTGGCTAAGCCGACTCCCGCTCGACCCAGTCGAGCACGGGAGCCCGTCGCGGTGAGTGAACCAGTCGCGAAGCATCAGGGCAATGGATTCAGCCCGCTTCAAGATTAGTTGCCCCCGCGCTCTTCACGATACGACGAGAAAGAGCCCCGCGGGTTGGCGACAACCTGCGAGGCTCTGATTTTTTAGGTAGAGAGCGAAAGCCCCGGAGCCGAGCACGAAGACCCGGAGCCATGCACGATGACATGGAGCCGCGCACAAAGTAAGCGACGCTTGACCGTATTGATGGATCTGATTCAGAATCAGGGCTAACCGCTTACTTCGTGCGCGGCTCCTTGTTTCTGGACTTGCTTCGCTTTACGGGGGAGAGTCGTTCATGAAGAATCGATACAGCTCGCGATCGAAGGCCATCAGCGCGGACTCGCCGGTCGCGCTGTCTTTGATGCTCGTCGCGGTTCTCGCGGTGGTGGCCCGCTGCGAAGAGCCGGCTAACAACAGTAAGAACGCCCCCGCGCCCCTTAAGGAATACAAGGGCCGGGAAATCGCCCAGACGATGCACTACCTGGGCGCCCCGTGGCTCGTGCGAGAATCGCGCGAGCGCGAGGAAGAATGCTCGACGCTGCTGAAGGCCCTCGACATCAAAGCGGGGCAGACGGTCTGCGATATGGGCTGCGGCAACGGCTTCTACTCGCTCAAGATCGCCCCGCTCGTCGGCAAGGATGGCCAAGTCCTGGCCGTGGATGTGCAGTCCGAGATGCTCAACCTGCTGCGCAATCGGGCCAAGGAAGCGCATATCGAGAATATCAAGCCGATCCTGGGCGGCCTAACCGATCCCCATTTGCCCGAGGGAAAGGTCGACCTAATCCTGTGCGTCGACGTCTATCACGAGTTTTCCAATCCCGAGGAGATGCTTGCCGCGATGCGCAAGAGCCTTAAATCCAAGGGCCGCATTGCTTTAGTGGAATTTAGGGCTGAAGATCCCAAGGTGCCGATCAAGCCGCTCCACAAGATGAGCAAAGAGCAGATTCTGAAAGAGTTTCCGCCCAATGGGTTCAAACTGGTCGGCCAGTTCGAAAAGCTGCCGTGGCAGCACGTGATGTTCTTCGAGGCGGACGACAAGCAAGCTGGAATCGATCTCGGCAAGCCGTAGCGGTTACACAATCGCTCTCACGGAGGACTAATAATATCGCCTCTGCTGGCGCATTTCACCGCTATTTTGGCCGAAAAACCGCTAGATGTGAGGGTGACGCGGATAAAATCTATAAAGGATTCCAGGCAATTTGGGGTCGATTTTCGTTGCAGCGTTTGGAATCCTGCTTATAATAAAGCTCTAGCCTGGAGATTTTCCGGGCTGCCGTTTAGTTTGCAGGGCCTGCAAACTCTTTCTTCGATGGGATCGCTTGTGACGCAATTCGGAGACATTCTCTCCGGATTCTAAAATTAAAATCCCCACATTCTCTGGGGATGCCTTCGGTATCATTCCGAGGGCCATCGGAACAGACGTATGCATATCCAACCAACCCCTGCCACCTCAAACTCGGGGCCGGTAGCTGGCGCGAGCGGCGCGGGGACCGAATGGGTCATCGGCCAAAGCGTTGCCATGCGGCGCGTGGCCCAACATGCTTTTCGCGCGGCGGAAGTCCAGTGCCCCGTGCTCATCTCCGGCGAAACGGGAACCGGCAAAGAGATTTGGGCTCACGCGCTGCATCGTAGCGGCCCTCGCGCCGATAGACCGTTTGTGCCGGTCAATTGCGCGGCCCTTACCACGACGTTGGCGGAAAGCCAGTTGTTTGGTCACGAAAAGGGATCGTTTACCGGAGCACTCGGCAATTCGCTGGGCGTCTTTCGCGCGGCACAGAGCGGGGTTGTGTTTCTGGACGAGATCGGCGAAATGCCGCTCGACCTGCAACCCAAACTGCTGCGCGTCTTGCAGCAGCACGAGGTCACGCCGGTCGGGTCTGCCCACCCCGTCCAGATCGACGTGCAAATTTTGGCCGCGACCAACCGCGAACTCGAAGCCGAAGTCGCCGCCGGTCGGTTTCGCGAGGACCTCTACTATCGCTTGAACATGGTCGAGCTTCGGGTTCCTTCGCTCCGGACGCGAATCGAAGATATTCCCGAGTTGATTGAATTCTTTTCGGTGCGCTTCGCTACCAAGTACCAGCGGCCCTTGTGGCGGCCGGACGCGGACTCGCTCCGCGATTTCTGCGAGTTCGATTGGCCGGGCAATATCCGCCAACTTTCGCACGTCATCGAACAATCGTATGTGCTCGATTCGGCGCCTTGCCTGCCGAATTGCGGCTCGGCTTCGCGGCTGCCGTCGTCACTGCCTTCGTTGAATCTCGGCAAGCTCCGAGACGCCGCCCTGCGTCAAGCGCTGGAGATCACGCGCGGTCACAAAGGTCGCGCCGCCAAACTCCTGGGCGTGCATCCCAACACGCTCACTCGGCTGCTCGCTCAATCGGGCACGGACGGCAGTAACGCCACGCCCGAAACCGATTGAGGCGAAGCCGATGGGTGCGACGCTACGCCGCGTCATCATGACAAGAGGGGACGGCATTCTCGCGCTCTTCCGTCCCGTTACAAACTCTTTACGCGCTGCTTGCCCGTTATCTGGTAAATTCTCATTCGCGTAATGCGATTGGGTGATTTCCGATTCTATTCGATAGACAGGTGGCTTATGAGCGAACCCATTAGCGATCGTTGGCAGCGGCGCGACTTCATTCGACACGGGGCCACGGGACTGGCGGCAGCGGGAATAGGCTCGCTTCTGCTTTCGAGCAAAGCTCGGCCAACAGAGCCCAGCGGCGAGCTTGGCGCATACGGCCGCTATGCCGACGAGAAGCGCCCAGCCGCTCCGCCCTCGACGGCCGATCAGCAGGGGCCAGGCTCCTGGAAACCAACCGAGGACAATATCCTCGGCCCATTTTACCGACCCACTTCCCCTTACCGAGCCAAAATCACGCCGCCGCTGGAGCCGGGGACAGTCCTCCTCGTCCATGGCCGGGTTTGGGCTCATGACTCTAGGCGACCGCTAGCGATGGCGACCCTCGATATTTGGCAAGCCAATGCGCGAGGCCGATACGACAACGACGACTCGCAAAAGCCGCCCGACCGCGATGTTTTTCTTAACCGAGCCAGATTGGTCACGGATGAAAATGGTTTCTATGAATTTGAGACCGTCCATCCGGGTCCCTATCAAACGGCGCCGAACGTTTGGCGGCCTAGCCACATTCATTACATGGTTCAGCACCCCGGATACAAGACGCTCGTTACGCAATTGTATTTTAAGGGCGACCCGCACAACGCGACCGACCAGTTCATCAAACAGTCGCTCATCGTCGACATCAAGGAAGTCAAGCTTCCTCAAGGCGCCTACCAGGCCGGCGCCTTTGACATCATCTTGGCAAAGGCATGATCGCCCGATCCGCGGCAATTTGGCGGCCGGGGGATACCCCGTCGCCGATGGCGGCTAAAATACTGGCGTCATGTCTCCAGTATTGATTACCCATTCGCTGAGTAAACGCTATGGCGCCTTCGCGGCCCTGGAGGATTGCAATCTCCAAGTGGCCGCTGGCGAAGTATTCGGCTTGCTGGGCCCCAACGGCTCTGGCAAGACGACGCTGTTACGACTCGTCTTGGGCTATCTCCGTCCGTCGAAAGGGTCGGCTGCCGTCGAAGGGATCGATTGCTATCGTCGATCCACGGAAGTTCATCGCCGCATCACCTATTTGCCGGCGGAGACGCGGCTCTTTCCCGAGATGCGAGGTCGCGACGTGCTCCGCTTCTTTGCCGAGGCGAGGCGTCAAGACTCGATGACAGCTCGATCGCTGGCGCTGGCCGAGCGACTGGACCTCGACGTTTCTCGTCGCGTGTCGCAGTTGTCGACCGGCATGAAACAGAAATTGGCGCTGTGCGGCGTGTTCGCGGCCGACACGCCGCTGGTCATCCTCGACGAGCCGACGGCCAATCTCGATCCCACGATTCGGGGCGAAGTGCTGGCGATAACGCGCGAGGCCCGGGATGCCGGACGGACGGTCATCTTCTCTTCGCATGTACTCTCGGAGGTCGAGCAAACGTGCGATCGCGTGGCCCTGTTGCGATGTGGCCAAGTGGCCTGCGAGCAGACGCTCGGCGAATTGCGGAGGCAGCACCGGATTCGCGCGATACTCACAGGCCCCATGCGACCGCCGGCGGACGACCTTTCGCGTCAGGTGAAAATCGAGCGAGACGCGGACAACCGACTCACGATCGAAACTCCCGGCGAGTTGTCTCCCCTGTTAGGCTGGTTGGCGACGCTGCCGCTGGCCGAGGTGCAGATCGAGCCGTTTGGATTGCAGGCCATTTACGATCGCTATCATCCCCCGGCGAACTGATGAACCGTGCACTTTGGAAAAAAGCGCTGGGCGAAGTGCGGCTGATCTTGCCCGCGTTTGCCCTGCTGATGTTTGCGTTTCAGATCATGTTTGTCTGGCTCACGAGCCAAGTCGATCTGCACTATGTGCAAATCTTCTTGCAATCGATGCCCGAAACCTGGCGACGTCTGTTGCCGGTCTCCGCCGAAACGATGACCACCTACGCCGGGCGCGTGGCGTTTGGATTCGATCATCCGATCGTGGTTTTCGGCACGGCCTATTGGGCCATCGCGCGCGGGTCCGACGCGGTGAGCGGTCCGCTGGACCGCGGCACGCTCGAGCTTGTGCTGGCGCAAGCCCGTCACGCGAATGGCCGTGCTGGCGATCAGCGGCTTGATGACGACGCTCGGCGCCGCGGTCATGGCCGTCTCGGCCGGTCTCGGTACCTGGGCCGGTCTTCGGATCGTGCCCAAGATGCGCGATATCTCCGCCTGGCCGTATGCCGGATCGGCGATTAATCTATTCGCCTATGCATTCTTCCTGGGCGCGGCCGCAACGCTTTTGTCGTCGGCGGATCGATATCGCGCCCGCACGATTGGGCTGATGGCGACGTTTTATATCGTGTCGCTCATCTTGAAGGTGGCAGGCCGGATTTCGGACAGCTATGAGTGGTTGCTCTACGGCTCGTTCCTGTCCGCTTACGAGCCGGAAAAATTCGTCGAATCGCACGGGCAAACACTGACACTGGCGATCAAATACGACCTACCGCTGATCGCCGCTGGAGTGCTGTGCTACCTGCTGGCGGCGGTGATCTTCTCGCGCCGCGATATCCCCGCGCCGCTTTAATCGCCTAGCAGCAATCGCGCGTCAGGAGCCGCGCACGGCAGTAAGCGATGAGGGAAAGCGTGCCCATTAGATTGAGCGGCGACACTTCATCCGCTCATCCGCTCATCCGCACTTCGTGCGCAGCTGCATTGCTTTCCGCACCGATGCTTAATTTGGAACCGGCAATCGCAAGGGGGCGGCCGATCCGCCCGCAGGCGCCACATCCGGAGTCGGCTCCGGCGGCGGACCGCTGAACGTGCCGGGAGCGTTGGCCGGAGCGAGTTGTGGAGTTTGCCCCGAAGCCGGGGCAACGGACCTAGCGGGGCCAGGAACGTTCGAATAGGCCGGCGCTTGGTAGGTCGGAGCTAGACTCGGTTGCGGAGTGCCGGGCTGAATCTGATTGGGCTGGGCACTGTAGGTAGGCGCTGTTCCGTTGGGCGCGGCGGTTTGCGGCGGATAATAATACTGCGCGGGAGGCGCCGCATAGCCCGGGGCTGGCTGAGCGTAATACACAGTCGGCGGTGGGCTCACGTAATACACTGGCGGCGGCGCGGCATACCCTCCGTAATACGGATCGTAGTAGCGGGGCCCATAGGCATAGGGATACGGCGCGTAATACGGGTAAGGATGATAGGCCGGCACGCCAATCCCGATCCCGACGCCCACCCGAACTCCGCCGCCAGCATGAGCGATGGAATTGAAGCCAAACGTCCCGGCTGCGACGATCGTCGCCAGCAGCGATGCAATCAACCATCGCATATTCAATCGCATGGCAATTCCTCCGTAAAATGCTCAGCGCCGTCCTGGCAAACCCCTGTGCGGACAATACCTATATTTATCGCCGCAAGTCAACGGTGAACTGAATGCGGGTTGTGCCGAGTTGCGCGGACCGCTGTCCAAAGCCCGAAAGGGGGAAATTTAGACAGGATTAACAGGATTCATGTTTAAGGGGCTTTGCCGCAGTTCAAAATCCTGGTAATCCAGTTATTCCTGTCGATTGTCGTTTTCCTGGGACTTCGTCTCGTTCGCGTCCACGAATAATCGAAAGCGCGTGGATTCGTGCGTCTCGGCTTTGTCAGCCGGCTTGCGCACGATGAACGCCGCTACATCGGGAAGTTTCTCAACGAGAGCTAGCCCTGCTTTCGGACCCATCACGCTGATGCCCGTTCCCAAGCTGTCGGAGGTCGTACAATCGCGGGCGATGATTGTCACTGAGCAATGATCGGTCAGAGCGATGCCGGTGGTCGGGTCGATGACGTGCGAGAATTGCTTGCCACCGATCTTAACATGCTGCACGGAGTCGCCCGAGGTGGAAATACCCGCGTTGGCGATCAGCACGTGCCGGCTCGGTGGCCCGTCGAGATCGAGTGGCGCCACGCCGATCCGCCAACCTTTTTTCCCGGGTGGCGGATCGCCAGCCGCGATGTCGCCGCTGCCGTTGACGAGAGCCCGCGCGATACCTAGCTTCTTCATCTCGGCAAGTCCCGCGTCAGACGCATAACCCTTTGCGATCGCGCCGAGGTCGAGCCGCATGCCACTCTTCAGCAGTCGCGCGGTATGGCGCCGCGAGTCGATCTCCAGTGATTTATAGCCGGACGATTTGAGGCCGGCCGCGATCGCCTCGGCCGACGGCATTTCACCCGTGCGGCGAGCGCGGCGCCAGATCTTGATAACCGAGCCGACGGTGCAATCGAAAGACCCGCCGGTCAATTCGGAGATTTCCCGCGACTTCGTCAGGACGCGGAACAGATCGTCGCCGAGCGGTACTCCGCGGGGCGTCGGCGCCGTGTTGCTCAGCCGGCTCAACTCGCTCGTTGGACTGTAATCGCTCATGCATTCGTCGATTTGCTTGATTCGCGCATAGGCGGCCGTGGCAGCCGTCTTGGCCTGCGCTTCGTCCGCGGCGTAGAGGACGATGCCGAAATCCACCGCCATGTGCTTCTCGCTGAACTCGAAGCGATGAAGAGTTGCAGAGTCGGCCGACTGAGGGTCGACGGTTTGCGCGGGCGCGGCGAGCGGGAGGGGGGCGCCCAGTAGGATGAGCACGATCATCGGAACGTTGGATTGGCGGCGAAAGGCATGCATGGTTGAGGCGCTTTGAGCTAAATCCAGTCGAATTTTGGGGTGACGTCGGGGACAGGGGGCTCACGCCCCCCGCTCGCCTACGACGGGGTTTTCTAGCGTGCCGAGGCCGTCGATCGAGATGCGGACGATGTCGCCGGCGGCCAGCGTGAATGGGGCGTCGGGGACGACCCCCGTCCCGGTGAGCAGTACGACGCCAGTGGGGAATGAATTGTCGCGGCCGAGCCAGCCGATGAGTTCATCGAACGTCCTGGCCATCTGCCCGACGTTCGTCGCTCCCTCGAAAACCGTTTGAGTTCCGCGCAGCACCGCCATTCGGATTCCGACCCGATCGGGTGGAGGCAAGCTGCTGCCCAGCGTGATCCACGGGCCCAGCCCGCAGCAGGCGTCGTACACTTTGGCTTGCGGCAGATAGAGCGGGTTCTCGCCCTCGATGTCGCGACTGCTCATGTCGTTTCCGATCGTGAAGCCGACCAAGCGCAGCCGTGAATTCAGGACGAGCGCCAGTTCCGGCTCGGGAACATTCCAATGAGAATCGGCGCGAATTCGCACCGGTTGGCTCGGACCCGAGACGCGATGGGGCGTCGCCTTGAAGAATAGCTCGGGACGCTCGGCCGCGTAGACCCGATCGTAAAGCGTCGCCGCCGATTCGGATTCCTCCATCCGCGCGGTCTTGCTTCGTTTGTAGGTCACGCCGGCCGCCCAAATTTCATGGCGATCGATCGGCGGCAATAGCGCGGCATCCGCCAATTTCAGCGGCTGCACGTTCGCGTCCAGCAGCACGGAGACGCGCTGCTCGGGGTCGTCGCTTTCGAGAATCTCCGTGAGCGTTATCGGAGCGACGCCTTTGGCCACCAAGGGGATCAGCGTATCGCCACGCACGACGGCCACGGCGTCTCGACCATCGGGCTGCCGAAATTTGGCTACTTGCACGCGAAGTCCCTCAATAGTTCAAGTACCGGCGTAGTACGGGCGTCTTTATTTGCCTGGCCGCTCGAGCGGCAATTCGTAGCAAGCCGCTTCATCGGAATTGCGGACCAGTAAGTATCGGCCAAAGAGGCTCGGGTTGTTCCAGGTTTGGCCTTCGAGCGCTTGAAACTGGCCGAGTTCTCGTCGTCCGTCGGAGCTCAGTTCTAACAGCACGATTTCCCCCAGTTCCGTCGATACAAGCAGCAAGTCGCCCACCCGCAAGATTTGGCCGTGACCATAGCGGCCCTCTTTCCAGCGTCGTTTGCCGGTCTCCAACTCGACGCACTCTAAAATCCCATCGGACAAGCCGTAGACGAATCCGCTGCGGATCACGACGTTGGTGAACTTGGTGAGCAGTAGTCGGGAATTATGCCAAAGCGTTTCCGTCGACCAATTTCCCTTCTCGTCGCGCTTCACTGCGAACAGCGAGCTGCCGCCGGTGTAGCCTTTCGACACGAAACATCGATCGCCGCCGACCGAAACGACTTGCGAAGAATTAGCCGAGCTCGTGCTGCTGCCGGGCCACGCGCGCTCCCAAAGAATTTCACCCGTGCGAGGATCGTGAGCGGAAATATTGTCCTGATTGACGATCAACACTTGCCGGACGGTTCCCAACACGGCGAGCGCCGGCGAGCTGTAGCTGATCTGATGACTGCCGGCCTGCCACATCAGTTTGCCGGTCGTTTTGTCGTAAGCGAGCAGCGAAATCCACGGTCCGTTCGCCGGCCCACCTCCTGGCACGATCACCAGATCGTCGACCACGAGCGGCGATCCGGCGCGACCCCAATAGACCGCGTTGGATTCTTCCTCAGCATTGGTGCCGCATTCCTTCATCAAATCCTTGGACCACAGCTGTTTTCCGTTCCGTCCGTCCAGGCAGTTCAAAATGCCCGTCGCGCCCAGGGCGTAAACCTTGCCCTCGTCGATCGTGGGCGTGCTGCGAGGCCCCGTGCCGCCGAGGATCGAGCTATGGCGATTGTTCGTGGCGTGCGACCATTTAAGGTCGCCGGTCACGATGTCGTAGCAGGTGATCAGTTCATCGATGTCGCGCTGCTCCATCGTGACGCCGTAGCCATTGACGATCGCAAAGCCGGAGTGACCCGCGCCGATCGGCGCCGACCACAATTTGCGAGGCGGCGTTTTCCAATCGCGGCCGAGGCGGACATCGTCGACGGCGGCCGAGCGATGGGGCCCAAGAAATTGCGGAAAGTCGTGCTCCGTCGTTTGATCGAGCGGCACGGAAGCGAGCGACGAGGCGTTAACGGCGGGCAGCAACTGATCCGGATGCTTGGCCCACCGCCATCTGAACTCCGGCCCGAGTTCTCCCGCCACCCGTTCGATCCGCATCGTCGCCGCCGCCAGGGCCATGACTCCCAGCACAACCACCAGCGGCGCAATCCGCAGCGCGAGCGAATAGTCGCTGCCGAAGGCCAACCATATCAGCAGCGCCATCAACACGATAAAGACGGAAGCCGCCAGGACGATCTTGGCAAACGCATGGTCGAGCAAATCGGGCCACTGGGCGCCCACATTGAGCACGCCCACCACGATGACCAACAGCCAAAACCACAGCGGCGGCGTGGTGCGTCGTTCGCGGGGCGGCGGCGGCTCAAAAAACGGCTCTGCGGCCGTTGCTCTGTCCGGCGCCATACTGGGCCTCCGCATGAATACCCGATGTAGAAACGCTTTCCCCTATCTTATCGGAAAAAGCGGGGTCGCGTAACTGTGGCAATGGTCGAGCAATCGCCTTAATTCGGTATTCTGATTATTGTCGTCAACTTTTAGAAATGTCTCCTGTTTTGCGCCATGAGAAATGCCCCAGTCTTGTTAGGTATTAAGTCCAAACGGAAATGGCATGCGCAGCGGAGGCGAGCGCTAGCGAGCCGGAGCGGTGCGGTTTAGTACCCGCACGACAAAGGGGAGCGTCTGCGTGGCGGTTGAACTCCTTGTCGTTGTCGTCATGCTAGGTTTGGGAACGGGGAGCTAACCTTCGTCGTTGGCTACAACTCAGCCAACAACTTGATGAGAATGGAATGTTTCACCGGTTTGACCAATTGCGTATTGAACCCGGCCTCTTTGGTCTTTTGACGATCTTCCTCCTGGCCCCAGCCGGTGAGCGCTATGAGTACCATGGCCTGGCCCCAAGGCTGTTCCCGAATTTTCCGGGCAACTTCGTATCCGTTCAACTTTGGTAGGCCGATATCGAGCAACACGACTTCGGGTTTAAACGTCGCGGCCGCTTCCACAGCCTCAGGGCCGTCGTAGACAGTGTGTGTCTCGTTGCCGGCCAGCTTCAACAGCATTGCCATCCACGTCGCCGAGTCCCGGTTGTCATCGACCACGAGGATGCGCCGGGCGGTCGCGGGCGTTGGTTCATTGACCGCCTGTACTGGCGGCGGTTCGGCCATCTTAACCAATAACGGCAGCCGTACCACGAACTCACACCCCTGACCCAGGCCCTCACTGTGGGCTTCCACTGTGCCGTCGTGCATCTCCACCAAGTTTTTCACTACCGTGAGGCCGATGCCCAACCCGCTAACAGCACGTTCCAGTGAAGTGTCGACCTGCATGAACATATCGAAGATGCGAGGAATCTTGTCGAGGGCGATGCCGACGCCTGTGTCACAGACTCGGATCTTGGCCTGGTCGGCTTCACGCTCGACGATAAGCGAAATACGACCGGCCCGGTCGGTGAACTTGCAGGCATTGTTTAGCAAATTGCCAATGACCTGAGCCACGCGCATCGGGTCGGCGTTCAGGTAGATTGGCGTGGGAGGAAGGGTGACAATCAATTCATGGTCCATGCTTTCGCACAATGGGCGACTCGCTTCTACGGCTTGGTAAACGACCGATCCCAATTCCATAGGGCCTTTTCGAAGTTCGATCTTGCCCCGACTGATGCGGCTCACGTCGAGCAGGTCGTCCACCAGCCGTACCATCTGGCCGACCTGGCGTTCCATCATCTCGGATGCAGAAGCGACGGTCTCGCCCGTGACGCCGGGGAACCGCAGAACTTGCACAGCGTTGCGGATCGGCGCAAGGGGGTTACGGAGTTCATGCGCCAGCATCGCCAGGAACTCGGTCTTGCGGCGGTTCGTCTCGAACAGATCCGCGGCGTAGCGCCGCACTTCATTCTCTTGCAGCTTACGATCCGTAACGTCGTAAAAGCAGTTGATCGCTCCCGTAATTTCTCCTCGTTCGTTCTTCAGCGGACGAATATTGACGATGACGGTGATTAGCGAGCCATCGGGCCGATCGATGAGCACTTCGCCATCAAGCACCTCGGGTATTTCGCCGCGCAACACCTCAGACATGGGACACTGATCGTGCGGCATGGAACTGCCATCCGGACGGAGCATTTTGAACGAGCCGCAGAACCGTTCGTCGGTGTCTCCCGCTGCCGGGGCGCGGCCCCACAATTCCGCAGCGCGGCGGTTGAAATTCTGAATTACACCCGAAGCGTCACAAGAATAAATCGCCACCGGACCCAGGTCGAACAAGGTGCGATAGCGGTCTTCGCTCGCCCGCAGCGACTCTCGCGTGCGCTTGATCTCGCGAATGTCGTGAGCGATTTGCGTCGCTCCGATGACGTGTCCGGCGGCGTCCTTGATCGGCGAGACAGTCAGCGAGATCTCCGCGAGACTGCCGTCCTTGTGGCGGCGCACGGTTTCGTAATGCTCTATCGTTTCGCCGCGCCGAATGCCATCCAGAATTCCTGCACCCTCATTGATGCGGTCTGCGGGCATCAGCATGGCTACCGGTTTTCCAAGGGCCTCTCCCGCAGTGTACCCAAAGAGCTGTTCCGCGGCCTTGTTCCAACTGGTGATGACGTTGTCCAGATCCTCGCTGATGATGGCGCTCTTTGAAGAGATGACGACGGCTCCCAGCTGGGCCGTCACCTCTTCGGCTCGCTTCATTGCGTCCACGTCGACCAGCAACAGGACCACGCCGTCGATCTTGTTGTCCAGAGTCCGGTACGGCCGCAGACGCAGCGAATACCATCGGCCGTGCTTGTCGCGTACTTCGCACTCCCGAGCGCTGACCGTTTCGACCACGTCCGCGAGCAGTGGTTCCAAGTCCGGGACGTCGTCGAGGTGGAGCTTGATATCGCCGATCGGTCTGCCGATGTCGTTTGGGATCAGGTTGAGCAGTTTCTCCGCCATCGGCGTGAACCGCCGGATGCGGAAGTCTGGCCCGAGGATGATCATCGGCATCTGAGCGCTGCTGAGGACGTTTACGAGGTCGTTGTTGACCCGATGCAGTTCGGCGTTCCGGTTGTCCAGTTCGTCATTGACGGTGGCCAGTTCCTCATTGCTCGACTGGATTTCTTCCTTGGAGGTCTCAAGCTCTTCATTCGTGCTTTGCAATTCCTCATTCGCCGACTGGACCTCCTCATTCGCAGATTGGAGTTCCTCGTTGGCAGCCTCCTGCTCCTCGATCACCGCTTGCAGATACTCACGGGTGGCAACCAGATCCTGTTGCAGCCGGGCGTTGTCATCGTCGGTAGCGAGCGGTTCGGGCGCCGGGAGCGATGCCAGGCGGGCCGTTCCGGGTTCCTCGAACAGAATCAGGAACCCACCGTCCTTAATCCCCTTGAGCGGAATCACTTCGAGGGCGACCTCGCGGTAACCACTATCGGATTTGATCCGTAAGCCCTCTTCCCGCACCGGAACCTTATCCTTGCCAGCGCGGACGGTGGCGGCTCGCACGGTGACCAGCAGCCCTTCGCGGAGCATTTTCAGCAGGTTCAGACTCGCTTTACCCGGCGCCGGCGCCAGGTAACGACTGGTGTCGCCGCGGTATTGAAGGATGTCCAAGTCCGCGTTCACGAGCACGCCCGGCGGGGCGAACTTGGACAGGAGCACGCGGTCCGCCTCGCGCGGCAAGTCCGCGCCATCGCTCGGCCGTACCATGATCGGCACGAACGGAACGTGCAATACGCCGCTGTGCCGCACCGGGAAGCCGCCGGGCAACGAGCCGGACCCGAGCTTCTTGGAGTAGATTTTGTGCCTGGCGTCCTCCGCTTCAAATAAGTTTCGGTAACCGCCAATTGTCTCCGAACCACCCAGCCACAAGCAGCCGGTCGGCTTGAGGGCGTAGTGCAGCGTCGGCATGATTCGCTGCTGCAGGACCGGCTCCAGGTAAATGAGCAAATTGCGGCAGCTAATCAAATCGATGCGGGAGAACGGAGGGTCAGCCAGTACGTTGTGTCGCGAGAAGACGCAGGCATCGCGGATCGACTTCGTGATGCGGTAGTGGCCATCAACCTCGGTGAAGAACCGCCGCAGCCGTTCTGGCGAGACATCCTGGTTGATGTCCTTCGGATACAGACCCGCCCGAGCCTTCTCGATGCCTGTGGCATTCAAATCGCTGGCGAAGAGTTGGAACGGCACGGTGCTGCCTTCCGCCTCGGCAATCTCTGTGAAGGCCATGGCGATAGAATACGCCTCCTGCCCGGTCGAGCAGCCGAGCGTCCAGATCCGCACCGGGTCGTGCCGCGACCGTTCCTTGAGCAGGCGAGGAAACGCTGTTGTCTTGAGCGCCTCAAAGGATTCGTTGTCACGGAAGAAGCTGGTGACGCTAATGAGGATGTCCTGGTAAAGCGCCTCCGCTTCCGCAGGCGTTTCCCGCAAAAATTGCACGTAATCGGCCAGACTCTCCATCCTCTGAGAGATCATGCGGCGGGTGACGCGCCGATAGAGCGTGTTGAATTTGTAGCCGCTGAAATCGACCCCCGTCGCGTGATGGAGCAGCTGCAAGACCTCGGCCAGTTTCCGCTTCTCTTCCGCGTCGTCGGCCTCCGTCGCCGGCACGACATAAGGATGCTGGCCAATGCGGACGATCTCACGGGCGATTTCGACGGGGGATAGAACGAAGTCCACGCACCCAGAGGCAATGGCGCTGTGCGGCATCCCCTCGTGTTGGGCCGTGGCGTCCTGCGCGAAAGTGATGCCGCCTTCGGCCTTGATCTCTTCGAGCCCGATGGTGCCATCTGTGGCGGTGCCGGAGAGCACTACGCCAATGGCCCGGTGCCGGTGCTCGTGTGCGAGCGAACGGAAGAATTGATTCACCGGATGGTGGGCGCCGCGCCCCTCGCGCGGCAGCAGGTGCAATGCCCCGCGATCAAAGATCATGCTACGGTCGGGCGGGATAACGTAAACGTGGTTCGATTCGACCTCCGGCTCGTCCCGGACCTCCATGACCGGCATCTTCGTCGCTCGGCCCAGGATTTCTGCGAGTGCGCTGGCGTGCGTCGGGGCGAGGTGCTGCACGAGAACGAATGCCATGCCGGTATCGGCGGGTAGCGCCTTCAGCAACTGCGTAAACGCCTCCAGTCCGCCAGCCGAGGCGCCGACACCGACAATCGGGAACGACGCGCCACTTCTCGGCTCGTCGGGTTCAACCACGACATCGTCCGCTATCTCGGGCGATTCTGGAAGTCGATCGTTGGTGTTGGTACTCACGCGTTCACGGCTTCTCTCTCACGGCCAGGCATCAATGCGAACTGGAATGAACGACGTTATTGTATCGGTTCGCGTCCCTGACGGATATGATCGCCCGCAGTGCGCGTGGTCGTCAACCATTAGAAATGTCCCCTGTTTTCCGCCATTAGAAATGCCCCGGTCTTGTTAGGTATTAAGTACAAACGGAAATGGCATGCGCAGCGGAGGCGAGCGCTAGCGAGCCGGAGCGAAGCAGGCCATTTCCGTGGCCCGGTCCGGGGGGGCCGGGCGGCGAGGTCGGTGACGCAAGGATTCGGCCACGCACTGCCGCTCCCGTGCTCGGGACCTGCGCGAGCGTGTTGGTCTGCCGATGCGTGCAAGCGCCTGGCTGCCGCGAGGCTTGCGCTTGAAAAATATCATCTTCGTTTGCGTCGAAAATTCCAACCGAAGCCAAATGGCCGAAGCGTTCGCCCGACGGCATGGTGCTGGAATAGTTGAAGCCTACAGCGCTGGATCGCGGCCTTCCGGCTTGGTGAATCCAAAAGCGATCGCGCGATGGCTGAGGTCGGCTACAACTTAACCGGGCACGCATGAACGCGACTGGAAGACTTCAAGGGGCAGGAAATCGACATCGCGGCCACAATCGGCTGCGGTGACGCCTGCCCTCTGATTCGCGCCGCTTGGCGGGACGAATGGCAAATCCCGGATCCCCGCGAGATGTTGCCGGCCGAGTTTCGCAAAGTACGAGACCTAATCGAGGCGAAGGTCAAGGCACTTTTGACGACGCTTTATGAACTTACCCATAAGGGCGCCATCGGCGCATCACGGAATGCCGATGCCGACCGATACGCCCGGGCGACGATAATAACCGTGGCCGTAATAGGGATACGGCCGGTAATATCGTGGGCCCCAATAGGGATCGTAATAGGGCTCTTCGACGATCACCGGCGGCGCCTGTTGCACCACGATGGGCTGCGCCACCCGGACCGGTGTTTGCATCGCTTGAATCACGCGCGGACTGACGGCGTTTTGCGTCAGGTAGGTAATATCCGCCGTCGTCAGGGGCCGGTTCACGCCGTTGTTGTTGACGTGACTGACGATCACCTGCTCGTTGACGCCGGCCCGGGTCATTTGAATCACATCGTCGATCGACACGGCGCCGGGTCCCACGGGTCGGCCGAGCCGCTGCTCGATGAGCGCTCGATTTCGGGCCTCGCCCTCGTCGATCTTATTGCCCACCACGGCGCCCGTCAGAGCGCCCGCGCCGGCGCCAATGACCGCGCCCGCTCCGGTATTATGAAATTGATGCCCGACGATTCCGCCCAGCACCGCGCCGGTGGCGCCGCCGAACAGGGCGCCTTGATCGGCCGTCGACGCCGATTGGCAACCGGTCATGGCCAGCGACAAGACCGCCACCGCGAGCCCTCGAGTCGTCATGCGCCTCATGCTACCGTCCTCTGTTTATAGTCAACCGCGTCGCCATTCGCACGATGCGAACCCGCCGGCAGCGCGGCCCGACTTCTTCTCTCATTATCGGTTTTTTCGGTCAAGAGAGATTGGTCGGATTGAATTGGCAAAACGGCAGCGGGCGGGCGGCCAGCGCATTGCGCAACCGCCCTATCTTGCTCCGCCGGTTCAATCCGCCCCGTTTAGTATGATGCTTTTGCAACATGGACTAGATGACGCCCGTCCGCTTGTCTACGAGGACCATGCGCTCGAATCGGCGAGGCGAATCATCGCGGGGATTAGCGCGCGAATCGCGCGAGCGCGGTGGCTTAGACAAGCTTTCGTCGTGGCGCCCAGCTCGCCAAACGTGCGGTGATACTCGATCACTTCGAACAGCGGATCGTAACCGAACCCCGCGTTCCCGGCCGGCTCGGCGCGCATCCGGCCGTGACACTGGCCATTGGCCTCGGCCCGGATAGTTCCCTGCGCGTCGGATAGCACGGCATGACACACATAGTGGGCCATGCGCTTTTCGAGCGGCGTCGCGCTCAAACGCTCGAGCAGCAATTGGTTGTTTTTTTCGTCGGTGGCGCCCAGGCCGGAGAATCGAGCCGAGTACACTCCCGGCTCGCCGCCTAACGCGTCAACGACCAGGCCGCTGTCCTCGCCGAGCACCCAGCGGCCCAAATGTTTGGCTTGCTCGCACGCTTTGAGCGCCGCGTTGGCGGCAAACGTGTCGCCGGTCTCTTCGACGTCAATCGCGTCGGGCCAATCGGCGAGCGTTTGCAAATGGAATCCCCAGGGCTCGAGTAGCTCGGCCAGCTCGATCCCCTTCTTGCGATTCCGCGTTCCTAGCACCAAAGTCGGCATGGCGCCGAGTCTAGCAAAGCGAGTGGCGAGTGGCGAGTGGCGGGGCGGGAGCCGCGAAGCGGCGACACATAGCCGCGGCATCCTGCTGCGCAGTACACGGATTGCCTTTGAGTTATTGGCACCCAGCGCACGACGACAGTGGGAGATTGGAGGTCGCCCACGGCGATACCTCTGCTCCGCGGTAACAGCTCGATACCACGCAGCAGGATGCCGCGGCTATGTGGCCGAGCCTTCGGCCTGGCCTACCTCAGCTCGAAACTAACGCATCATGGTCGTCTGCTGATAATCGGCGCCGATCGAGCGCTGGGGAACTTCCACGGGCATCGGCTGGACGTCGAGCATCACGACATGGGACTTCCTATCGATCGTGACCGACATCGTTTTGGCGTTGATCTGTTCGGACGCGGCTTGGCTCGAGGCGAGGGTCTTCGGATCCGGGCCGTACTTTTTCATGATCTCATAGATTTGCGGATTGATTTCCGTCTTGCCGTCGGCCCGAGGATTGCCGACTGAATTGAAGCTGCCGATGGTCACGATGCTCGAATACCGATCGTGAAATTCATAGGCCTCGATTCCCTTTTTCCGCAAATCTTCGGTGATCGCATGGGCTTTCTTATATGCCAACACGAGCGGATCGTCGTCTTTGCCCGATTCGTTGTGGCCCGGCTTTTCGAGTTCCTGAATCTTGCGCTGGTTGATTTCGACATGTCCGGTGAACGTGGCGATCTTGACCGTATAGCGGCCCTTGCAATCGAGCAGGCTATGCTCGATGCCCTTGTTCATATCGACCACGAATTGATCGATGCCTTTGGAGACGTAATAGTCCTTGGGCAACAGCGGGTTGGTTGTCATGAAGGCGCCCGCCAAGGGGCCGTGTGTCTTGGCGGCGGCGCCCGTGAACATCTCTTCCGCCTCGCGGCGCAGCTTGACAAACGAGTTATCGGCCGCTTTTCCGCTGGCCGATTTCATGCAATCCGGTTCGGCCGCCTTGAGCATCGCTAGCGTCTTGCGCCCCTCTGCGTCGTCGACGCTCCGGAAATCGCCGACGAGCACCGCGAACTCATCGATTTTTTCCTTGTTGAAATAATTCATCTTTCTTGGCGTGCCGTCGGGGTTGAAGCCGTTGCCGACGACCTTGTTCGTGAAATCGTACGATTGCTTATGCATGAAGGCATTGAGCTTGTACTGTTTGCGAAGCTCGTAAACCAATTGATGGGCCTGCTGCTCCGCTTGTTTGTCGCGAAACGTCGTAACCATGATCATCCACGGACCATTCGACTCGGCGAGCGAATAAGTTTTACTCGGTTCGGCGTCGATCTTCTTGAACGTGATCATCTGCCACGGCGCGGCGAGGGCGGCCCGCTCAGCGATGAGTCCGGTCGACCAGCCGATCGCGAGGACCAGCGACAATCCGATGAACGAGGCGAAGCAATTGCGCATTTTCATGGCGAATCCTGCCCGAGTGTGCAAGGAGAAATGAATTGCTGAAATGAATCGCGGCAACGACATCGGTGAGGCAATCAATTGCCGAACGGCAGCCCCGAAAGCGGCGGGAGTGTAGCAAACCTGGTTTTGCGAAGCCAGATCGATCGGCGACATCCTACCAACCCGAAGCGTAAGCGAGGACTCGTGGATCTTATCGCGCTGCCTCGCTGACGCTTCGGGTTAGTATCGCGAGTTCGTCGGCGTCAGCGCGCCGATCACTATTTGTCGGCGGTCACTTCCCAAGCCTCCAAACCCTTCGCCGTCGACAAAAGCAATAAGCTTGCATCGCCGAAGCGGACGCCGGCCAGTCCCGTGAGCGCGGAGCCGTTATGAAAACTGTCGACAGGCGTCCCGCCAGCGGCGACGATATGAATGCTGCCATCGGCGCCCGCGAGCAGCCAGTGGTGTTTGCCACCGGCCAATAATCGGGCCGCGGTCAATGGCTCGACTGGCGTGCGGAAGATGCCCCGCGGCAAAGGGTAGTGCCACAAATCTTCGCCGCGTGGACCAAAGCCGACCGCGACCGGATTCTGCTGAGCGTCGCGGGCCATCGCGCCGATCGCCGTCTGCCCGTCGCCCGAATCGGCGGAGACCACCGTCTCCAGCATCAGGCCGGGCGCTTGCCATGCGGCGCCTGGCTTGCCGGTGGCGTCGATCGGCACGAGTGTCCCGCTGCTGTTCGTGCAAAGCAGCGTGCGGTTGCCCTTGTCGTCGGCGCTGCCCATCGCAAGGCGGAGCACGAATTCCATCGATCGATCCGTCCACAGCCGGGCGCCGCCGAGCGAAACGCCCTGCACGCCGACTTGACCCCAGTAGCCAACGGCCAATTGGAGGTTGCCATCCCCTTTGAAGTCGGTGAATTGCACGTCTCCAATCCCGGCGTGCTTGTCGACATGGGGGCCGGGAAAGCCAACCAATAATTTCCAATCCGCGTCAAACAAAAACATCTGTTGCTGGCCACTCGCCGAGCCGGCGAAATACCGGTGGCCCTCGCGATCGATGGCCGTTCGCAAAAAGTTGACCACGGCCTCGGCCGGGATGGCCAACTCGTGTTTGGCGACCGTTTTGCCTTCACGATCGATTTCCACGACCGTTCTTGGGCCATCCATCACAAAAACGCGGGACGACTCTTTTTCGGTATCGATCACCAGGATGTTGCCGGGCGCTTTGAGGCCGTCGGCTTTCCACCGCTGGGCGAGCTTAAGCGATTTCGGTTCGTCGCGGGGCAGGATTTTCGTTTCCGGCAGCGGTTCCAGCGCCGTCACCGTCGGTGCTGGCGTTTGAATCTTTCGCTCGTAATCGTCGACCAGCCGCTGCTCGCGATTCTTGGCGTCGGCCCAGGTCGATTTTCCCGCCAAAATCGCCTCGATCGTGGCGGGGAGTTCCGTCGCCAACTGCGGATTCAGTCCCACTTCATGTTGCTGCACGACCCCGGCGGCGTCGAGGACGATGAGTGTCGGGGCCGCTTTGACCTGAAATTTTTTCTCCGCGTCGCCCTGGGTATCTCGCGCGAGCGGAAAGGTCCCGCCCCACGATTTGGCCGTGTCTTGGATCGTTCCGCTATCGACCTCGGCGCCGTCGATGCTCACCGAGACGAATTTCACGGCGTCCGAGTCTTTGTATTTTTCATAAACTTGATTCAGCAGCGGAAAACTCTGCCGGCATGGACCGCAGGTGGTAAACCAAAAGTCCAGCACGGTCACTTTGCCCCCGATGGATTTTTGAGTGACGACCGAGCTGTCGATGCCGGTGAACGCGAAGGCGTCGATAGACTTGCCCAATAGCTCCGAAGCCAGGGGAGGGGGCGGACCGATCAATTGCTTCACGAGTTTGGCATCCGTGGGCGCCTCGAACTGAAACGCGACGTCCGGCGCCTGCTGATTTAAACTGGCGCCGATAAATTCGACGTTGATGGATAGCCGCTTGATCGGCCGCTCTCCTTCCATCTGCTTTCGCATCGCATCGGTCGGCAACTCGACGAGCCGGAGCACATAGTTTTCGGCGTCGATCCAGTACACCCGGGCTCCGTCGGCCGTGGCGACCTTCACTCGTCGGCAAGTATGGCCATCGAACGTATCGGGGCTGAGCATCGAGAGGGTGCTGCCCTCGGGCGCCAGCGATTGAAGCGGCTGGTCCCCCATCAGCAACGCGAGTTGGATCGGAAAACCGGCCGGGCCATTCGCCAAACTGTCGTACAGGCCATCCCCGGCGAACAGGCTGGTGATTTGAAGTTTCGCCGGGGCGCCGATCTCCAGCACCTGATTGGGAATCGATTCGACGGAAGCTCGGATTTTTTTGCCGTCGGACACGATCATCGCGTCCAGGCATTGAATCCGGGCTCTGTTCGGTCGAGCAAACGTCACCGACTCGTTGAGCAGTTGCGGATTAGCGTCGGGCTGATTGGCCAACTGAAGATCGAAGCGAATCTGCCCGGCGTCGGCGTAGGACGACGCATTGCGATAGACCCTCGCCATTCGCGCCAGCACATCAGCTGGTTCGGCGGCCTGCAGCTCGAATCCCCGAGTCGCCGGAACCGAGCCGTCGATGAATGTGGCGCTGGTGTCTTGCGACTTTGACTTATCCGAGGCGTTGTCCTTCGACCCATGCGCGGCGTCGTTTGCCAAGCTCGTAGCATCGGGCTGGCAACCGGAGAGGCAGGCCACGCTAGCGAGGATCAGGGTTAAGATACCGAGCGGCCGAGCGCTTAATCGATTGGGAATCATGGCGAATTGAATCATTGCGAAGAATTCTCGCAGGGGGAGTTGGATTTTCAAATTGATCGTAGGCTAAACCGAATGCGGCGGGGCAGATTATTGAGATCAGCGGCGAGTGCGTAAATAGCGAAATCGAGCTTATCCAAACTACCATTTCTCCTCAGACCAACGGCGATGACTCTCGCTTCATGAGAAATTCGCTAACTTGACCAGCTTGCGATAGTCGGCCTAAGATTGCCCGAGGGCTGCTGTCGGACAGATGTATTTCGTGAAAAAGTTGGCGGGTTCTTATGGTTGCGACGTTGCTGCGCTATGGCGCCGATTCAACGCTAGAAATTGACGCTGGTCCGGAAATTTCGGTCGTCGTGTGCGATGTGCCGCGGGGCAGGCCGGTGGTCGATCCTGCGAAGTCGCTGGCCGACGCTCTGGCAGCGCCGCTGGATTTTCCGCCGCTTGTGCAAGCGATCATTCCGGGCGATCGAGTTGTCGTGGCTCTGGGAATTGGGATCCCGCAAGCGGGCACAATGACCGCGGTGCTCGTCGAAGCTTTGCTGCACGCCGGCGTTGGCGCCGCCGATATTGGCGTGTTGTTGCCCACCGAGTCGGCCGACGTTTACGCACACCAACTCGAAATCGCGTTGCCCGAGAGTGTCCGCCGGCGGATCGAGATCATTACGCACGACCCGGCCCGTCGCGATCAGTTGAGTTACCTGGCCGCGAACGATCAGGGCCAGGGCATTTACGTCAATCGCCGGCTTTCCGACGCCGATGTCGTGCTTCCGATCGGCTGTTTGCGACTCGATTCGGCGCCTAATTATTTCGGCGTCAATAGCGCGTCATATCCGACGTTTTCCGACACGGCGACGATCGATCGGTTTCGCGAGAGCGATCCGGCCGACTCGGCGAAGCGTCGCCGCGACGCGGATGAAGCGGCTTGGCTGCTGGGCGTCCTGCTGACGATCCAACTTGTGCCCGGCGCCGGTGGCGACATCTTGCATTTGGTCGCCGGTAGCGGAGATGCCGTGCGGCGAGAAGGCGTCGCCTTGTGTCAAGCGGCTTGGAGTTGCGATGTCTCGCGGAGGGCGGACCTCGTCGTGGCCGCGGTTACCGGAGACGGCGCCGAGCAGACTTGGGAAAATGTCGGTCGAGCGGTGGCGGCCGCGTCTAGGGTTGTGACGGCCGACGGCGCGATTGCGATTTGCACGCAACTATCGCAGCCACCTGGCCCCGCGGTTCGCGCGATTGGCGGCGCCCAGGATTTCGACGAGGCAATGCAGATTCTTCGCGACCAAAATTTTGCGGACTCGGGCGCCGCCCGCGAACTTCTTCAAGCCCTCGAGCGCAATCGAATTTACTTGCTCAGCAAGCTCGACGAATCGGTGGTCGAAGACTTGGGGCTCGCGCCCGTGGAATCGGCCGCGGACATCGGACGATTGGCCAGGCGGCACGACTCGTGTCTGTTGTTGGCCAATGCGCAATATGCTCAGCCCACGCTGAATGAAGAATTGGCGGAGCGGACTCGCTAAGCGGCACGGGGTGACCAGCGACCGCTCGTCGGGTGGCCGGCATTGTATTTGGAGTCGGCAGATAACGAATGTCAAATTTAGTGGAAGAGTATCGGGCCCTCTCCGACGGCGTGGGCTTTGTCGATGTCAGCGATCGCTCGCAAATCGAGCTCACCGGCGACGACCGCGTCAAGTTCTTGCAAAGCTTCACCACGAACGACGTTGCTAAACTGTCCGTCGGACAAGGCCGCGAGACTTTTTTGCTCGACGCCAAAGGCCATGTGATCGGGCACGGCTTTGTGTTCTGCACGCCGCACTCGCTCGTGCTCGACACGGCCGCTGGCCATGCCGAGAAGTTGGTCAAGCATCTGGATCGGTATTTGATTCGAGAGCGAGTCGAGATACACGACCGTAGCGAAGTCTGGGGGGAACTGCTGCTTGCCGGAGCGGACGCCGACCAATTGCTGCACGAATTGACCGGGAATCAGGTTCCAAAACAATCTTTGGAACATGTCCAAACCCAAATCGCTTGGCAGGCTGTTTGGGTCCGGCGAGTCGCGATCGCCGGGCCGGAGAGTTTTTTGGTTGCCGGTCCGAGTGAGGCCATCGACGCGGTCTCGATCGGTTTAGCCGCCGAAGGGGCCAATCGCTGCGGGATCGAAGCATTCGAGGCAGTACGGATCGAAGCTGGCTTTCCCCTGTTCGGACGAGACATCAGCGACAAAAACCTGCCCCAGGAAGTTGGCCGCGACAAGCAGGCGATCAGCTTCACAAAGGGCTGTTATTTGGGCCAAGAAACGGTCGCTCGAATCGACGCGCTGGGCCACGTCAACAAGCGACTCGTTTGCCTGCGGTTCCTTTCTAAAGCACTGCCTCGCGTGGGAACGGCTCTAATCTCAGGCGACCAATCGGTTGGAGAACTCACGTCGGTGGCAAATTCGCCGCAGCTCGATTCACCGATCGCGCTGGGTTATGTGCGCCGCGGCAAAGAAGAAATCGGCGCTCGCCTGCAATCCGATTTTGGCGACGCCGAAGTCATAGAGCCGCCGCGCGCCACTTAACCGCTCACGCGGGGACTAGGGGCGATCTCAATTTCGACCGGCAACGAACTCAGCCAGCCACTGATCCTAGCGGCCACGTCTTCGCCGCCGGCGACCTCGCGCACGACACGGAATTCCTGGCGGTCGAAGTGGCGCCGGACTCGGAGAAGGCGCCCTCGGGCGCCGCGCAAGAATTCATCCGTTTCTTGCTCGGACAGATCGTGCCGAATAAGTTGTGTCTCGCCCTCGACGCGGCGGCGGTCGAGCGAGGCGAGTCGCCCGGCGTCGGCGCGGTAGAGCAAATTCGAGACATACGCCCGTCGCAACTCATTGCGGTCATTGAAGTGATAGGCGCGGTCCTGACCGAAATACACGCTGGCTTGGCCCTCGCGGCGGAAGCCAATCACGACTGGCTCTGGAAAAGTCGGCAACTCGAGTTCCGCTCGAACGACCAGCGCCGAGGCTTCGGCCAGTAAATCCTCGCGATCGTTTTGATGGCGAGTCATTCGTCATCCCGCCTTATGCGTTGCTTTGCCGGTTGCGATAGCGCACGCTCACGCGCTGCAACAGGGCCCGCTCTTCGGCCGCCAGCGATTCCATGCCGCCGTCTTTGACGCGAGCGAGGATCTCGTCCACGCGGCGCTCTTCTTCCAGCTCGATTTCACGATTGCGGCGAAGCTTTTCGTCGCGGCGCTGTTGCAGCCAGCGGCGGATCGGTCCCGGCTCGCGGCGGCGGCCCTGTTCGGCGCCCGATTCGAGGCTCGTATAGCCTTGCGAAAAATCGTAGCCGATCAAATCCCCGTCGCGCTCCTCGTCGCCGAGCTTCAGAAACTCGTGCCTGGTGGCGAAAAAGATGTGAAACAGCAGCATCGTCAGCGGCAACCAAGCCGGCACCAGCGGCCGATCGTCACCCGTGTTGGACATCCCCGACCACACGCAAATAATCAGACTCGACGCCAATGCGCCCCCGAGCGCTACCTTGAGCGTCGCGCCGGGCTCGCCAAGCGTCGAGCGAAAACCGGCGATCAGCGCGCGGCCCATGTCGAACGAAATCGCCGGCATCAAATTGACGATCAGCAGCAGCCAATTGATCCAGAACGTGAGCTTCAGCACGACGATCCAAAAATTCGGAACGAGCAAATTCGTCGGTCCAAACGGCGAAAAGATAATCTCGCGGAGATCTTCGCCGGCGATCAGCAATGTCGCCCCGGCCACGATGACGACGATCGCGGTTCCCAGCAGGCCGGCCAAATTGATCAAAACTTCGTGACGCGAATCGTGGATCGAAGTCGCCGGCGCCATGTCTCCCAGCGGCCCGATCACGATCCGATCGACTTGGCCGCCAAGCTTTGCGGCCGCCAGCAAATGGGCCGATTGATGAATGAACAACGAGACAAGCCAGAGCAGCACGGCCAACAGGCCAAACGCCCACAGGTCCTTCTCGGACGCTTGCTTGGTGAAATAAATCGCCCACAGGCCGCAGACCAAGAACGAGGCATGCAGGCGGACGGGAACCCCCGCGAAGCGACCAAAATTCAGGGACCAACTCGAAGCATCGCGCATGGCGGAATGGGAGCAGATGGCCCCTGAAGAGCAATCGTTGGAGTTCCGTAAGAGTTGCTGTTATCGTAGCACTGGCGCCGCGTGGAAGCAATTAGACGACCTATTAAACACCGCCAGCGATAGCGGTCGCATATGATTCACGAACCCGAATTGCTCTTGGAAACAAAGCGTTTTCGCGTCATTCGCCAGCGGCGCGAGTTGCCCGACGGGACGATGCATTCCCGGGAGACGGTCGTGCATCCTGGCGCGGCGGTGCTCCTGCCGCTTCTCGCGCCGGACACCGTCTGCTTGATTCGCAACTATCGGATCGCCGTGGACCAAGAATTGATCGAGTTACCGGCTGGGACGATCGAGCCGCCGGAGGATCCGCTGACGACCGCCGCTCGTGAACTCAGCGAAGAAACTGGCTTTCGGGCCGGGACGATCACGAAGATTCACGAATTCCTGGTCTCGCCGGGTATTCTGAACGAACGGATGCATCTCTATCTGGCGACCGATCTGACGCCCGGCGCGACGGCCCGCGAGCATGGCGAGCAGATTCAAAACTTGATCGTGCCCTGGGACGAGGCGCTGGCGATGATCGACGATCGCCGGATTCGCGACGCCAAGACGATCGTCGGATTGCTGTTTTACGATCGGCTGCGGCAGAAAAGCTGAACGGCCACCGCTATCGATTTTCCTCCTCGGCCGGCAGATGCGGCAGGTCGGGGAGTGAGCCGCCGATGCCGGGCGGCTGATCGGACTTTCCCGACGCTTGCCAGCGCGTGATTCTCGACGCCGTGGCGCCGCCATCCGCCGGACCAGCAAACTGCGGGCGGCTGCCCACGAGGCCTTCGACATTAATCTCGACTTCCGACGGATCGAGCGAATTTGGCGCACGACTGCGATGGGCGAGCGCGACGGACGTGCCGATGGTCAGCAGCGATCCAGCGCCGGTCCATTGCAGCGATCGAGCCAGTGGCGCCGGATCGGTCCGGCCGACGATATCGATCAGCGATCCACCCGGGGCGGGAGCGAACGCGCAGTCGGTAGCAATGATGTTGATGGCGCCTGGTTCGACCGCGCCGCCGTCGGAATGAAATTCCGCGAGGGCCGAAGCGTTGCGCACCGTCGAGCGGCGAACGACGATTTCGAGCGGCTCGTCCGGCTTGGGCGTGGAGCCGAATCGCATCAGCGGTCCCGGCCCAAGATGGAGCGAGTTGACCCATTCGATACCAAGCGGCGCGGCAGGATTGCAGTCGACGCCGGCCGACACGCCCGAATATATGCAGTCGGCGAATTGCAGGCGTCCAGCCGGCGGAAGCGAGCCGCGTCGCGTGGTCGCGGTCCAGCGAATAGCCACCGGTTGCCCGATCTGTGGAATGGGCGCCGCTTGAAACGTGCAGCCGACGAAGCTGATTCGCGAAGCTCGTAAATCGATCAGCGATAAATTTTCCGGACCGTCGATTTCATCGGCACGAGGCCGCCAGACAAAATCGATGTTTTCCAGACGTACGTCTTCTTTGGCAATGAGAATACCGTGCGGCGGGACGACGATCGTCGGCCGTTGGCCCCGATCGCCGCGAACGATTTGACCGGCTTTTAAGTCCGTCGCGTTCCAACGGATCATTCCGCCTGCAGGCAGGATTAGCGGCGTCACGCCCGGTTTGCCGTTTTGCGGCTGCGGCGCGTGCCGAGCGCCGTGATCGTCCAGGGCGGCGTACGACGCCAGTGTGATTGCCGGGTCGACTATCGCGACGGGCGTCGACTTGCGTTGGGGCTGGTTTTTGGCGGCGTCTGTTTCCGTCGTAGCGCCTGCCTCGCGGCTGCCGATGAGTTTGATTCGCGCTACGTCCCTTGGCGCCCAACTTGCCCAGAGTGGCCATGAAACGACCGCCAGCATCGCAATGCAGCCCGCGATCGCCATGAGCGCGGTCTTGTATTGTTTGGCAATGGCGGTTGCGCCGTTCGATTGAGAACGACCGTTCACGCGCCCTCTTTGGGGAGTAAGAGCACGTCTCAGGATTTGGCGGCTGTCGCTCGAGGGTTGACCGAGCATCTCGGCCAATTGCGCGAATGACGCCGGTCGCCGCCGTGGATCGGCGACGGTGCATACGGCGATTGCCTCGACCAATTGCTTAGGGCAGTCCGGCGCGAGACGCCTGATGTCGGGAATCTTCGCGGCCTGCGCGGCTCGCAATTTTCCCAACACATCGCCGCCGGATAGCGGCGCCCTGCCGGTCGCCAATTTCCACCACAGGCAGCCGCCAGCAAACAGATCGGCCGCTACGCTGGCGTCCGCCGCCGAACGGATTCGTTCGGGGGCCAAATAGTCATACGCCTCAAGCGGTAAATCCGCGTGTGCGAATCCTTCGTCCGGCCGCAGAACCGGCCGCACGCCGGCCCGCGTAATCCGCATGGCGCCGCCGCGACTACCATGCACGGCCGACGCGGATAGATCGCCATGCACGAGGCCCGTCGATTCGAGCTTTGCCATCGCCGCCGTCATGTGCCTGGCGAGTTCGAGCACGGCTTCGCCGGGGAGGCGACCGTTTTGCAAAACCCAGTCGCCGATCGGAACTGCGTCGTGCGCCGGGTACGAAATCCAAAGGCGATCGCCGTCCAGGCCCACTTCTGTCGGACAAACGATCTCCGGGTCGTCAAATCCGGCGAGTTTGGCCTTTAAGTTCAAAAGCTGAGCATGCATCTCGGCGTGGCGATCGCCGGTTGCGGCCGCGACCAACAGATGGATCCGCTCCGCCGCGCCGACTTTGGATGCTGTAAACGTCTTGGCGTAACCGAGCGATTGAAGCGGCGCCGCTACGACATACGGACCGATCGACAGTTGCGGGCCGCGACCGGCGTTGATCTCGGCCGCCTGATAGGGCGTGAGCCGTCGGCGCCGAACCAGCGCATCGATCCAAACGGATTGAAACAGTGGCCAGTTGCGGGCGAGTTGCTTTGCCGGACCATACGCACGATCGATCTCAACCGCGGTTGCCAGCCGCAGCCGCGACATCAATTCGATCAATTCGCTGGGCGGCTGTTCCCGCATCGAACCTGCCTTGCTGGCAATCGATTAAGAAAAAACAGAACGTGCGGCCCGTTGCTATCAGAATCGCCAGCGAACGACAAGAGCAGCAGTTCACGGCCGGGAGCCGCGCAGGGGGGGGCGACACATAGCCGCCGCATCCTACTGCGAAGTAACGCATGGCCCGTGAGTTGTCACTGCCCAATGGTCGACGAAAGTGGGAGATTTGAGGCCGCCGACGGACTAGCCGCCGATCATCACTGTCGGCATGCCCAGCACGACGACGCCGCCGTGAATCGTCAAGTCACCGATTCGGGCGGCGGGCATGCCACCGATCATCACGGTCATCGAGCCCATCGCGATCGCGTCAGGCGGGCCGCAACAGATGGCCATGTCGCCCACTCGCGCCGCCGGCATGAATCCGATGATCACCGTCGGACAGCCGACCGCGATCGGGCCGCCGACGTGCGGGACGAGGACTGTCACCATCGGACAAACGTGCATGTCGAGAATACGGGCGGCGGGGGGCATTTGGGCTTGGCGAAGAAGCGAATTAAGGGCGGGAGTCGGCGGCGCCTTTGAGCGGGCAAGGTATTATCGCGTGGGCGGCCGAATTGTTGCGTGATTTCTTTCGAATATCAAAATCCGCGGGATTTTATAGAGCCGCGCACGAAGTAAGCCGGGGGTCCCGCCGAAAAAAACCGGCCGACCGCTTACTGTCGTGCGCGGCTCCATCGCGACCAAATTAAATGTCGTAATACAGACAGAACTCGTACGGATGCGGCCTCAGACGCACGGCGTCGGCTTCGCGCTCTCGTTTGTACTTGATCCACGTCTCGATGACGTCCTGCGTAAACACGTTGCCGCGGAGCAGATATTCGTGGTCGGCCCGCAAGGCACTGAGCACCTCATCGAGCGAGCCGGGCGTTTGGGGAATTTCTTGCCGCTCTTCCGGCTCCAGATCGTAAAGGTCCTTGTCGAGCGGTTCGCCCGGATGAATCTTGTTTTGAATTCCGTCGATCGCGGCCATCAGAATCGCCGAGAACGCTAAATACGGATTGCAACTGGGGTCGGGGCAGCGGAATTCCACGCGCTTTGCTTTCGGGCTCGGACTGTACATCGGAATCCGACAGCAGGCCGATCGATTGCGCTGCGAATAAGCCAAGTTGACCGGCGCCTCGTAACCGGGAACCAGCCGCTTGTAGCTGTTGGTCGTCGGATTGGTGAACGCCAGGATCGACGGAGCATGCTTGAGCACGCCGCCGATCGCGTGAATCGCCATTTCGCTCAGGCCCGCGTATCCGCCGCCAGCAAAGAGCGGATTGCCGTTCTTCCAAAACGAAAAGTGCGTGTGCATCCCCGAGCCATTGTCGCCGAATAGCGGCTTGGGCATGAACGTGACCGTCTTGTTGTGCTTCTTCGCGACTCCCTTGAGCACATATTTGTAGATCAGCACGTTGTCGGCCATGCGGACCAGCGGCGCGAATCGCATGTCGATTTCCGACTGGCCGCCGGTCGCCACTTCGTGATGCTGCGCCTCGACGTCGATGCCGCATTCGATGAGCGTCTGCATCATCTCGTTGCGGATGTCCATCAATTGATCGGACGGCGGCACCGGGAAATAACCTTCCTTGTAGCGGAGCTTGTAGCCCAGGTTCGGATTCTCCACGCGACCACGGTTCCATTCCCCTTCGATGCTGTCGATGTGGTAATAGCCTTCGTGGGCGTTCTGGTCGAACCGCACGTCGTCGAAGATGAAGAACTCCAGTTCCGGACCCATGAACGCCGTGTCGGCGATGCCCGTGCTCTTCAGATAATTGACCGACTTGCGGGCAATGTTTCGCGGGTCACGGCTATAGTCCTCGCGCGTGATCGGATCTTGGATATTGCAAACCATCACCAGCGTCGGCAGCGTGGTGAACGGATCGAGAAAGGCCGTGTCCGGCTCGGGCACCACGAGCATGTCGCTCTCGTTGATCGCCTGCCAGCCGCGAATGCTCGAGCCGTCAAAGCCCAGCCCGTTCTCGAAGACTTCTTCCTCGAGCTTGTTGACGGGAATCGTAAAGTGCTGCCAAAGCCCGGGAAAATCCATGAACCGCAGATCGACCGCCTTGACGTCTTTTTCGCGACAGAGCGCGAGAACTTCTTTCGGTTTCACGGTGAGTCCCCTTTGATGAAAACGACTCGTTGCACTCGCGCCGCGCGAGACGTGGCCGTAGCGAGCATCATAAAGCGCGACGGTAGAAATACATAGCCGCGACATCCTGCTGAGGAGTCAGCGTTACTTCGCAGCGGGATGCCGCGGCTATAAGCGGTTTGCCTCAGCGTAGCGTTTCCAGCGGCGTCAGACGCACCGCCGACAGCGCCGGAAAGAACCCTCCGAGACTGCCCATCAGCAGCGTCACCAGCATCCCAATGGCCAGCGTATCGCTGGTGACCATGAGCTGGAGCACCACGAACTTGCCGCCTCCGCCCGCGCCGCCGCTGACGATGCTCGTGGCCGTCCACCCATCGGCGACCGTTCCCAGCAGGCAACCCAGCATGCCCCCGACGAGCGCGATCGCCAGCGACTCGATGAAGAACGACGACAATATCTGCCAGCGGGCGAAACCCATCAGCCTGAGCACTCCGATGTCTTTGGTCCGCGTGGCGATCGCGGCGAACATCGTGTTCATCACGCCGAACACGCCGCCGATCGCCATCACGATCGTGACGAACGAGATCGCCCAGAGAAACTGCTTGTTCGTGGCGTTTAGTTTGGAAAAATATTCCGTCTCGGTCATCGCTTGCAGCGAGGCTTTGCGATACGTCTTCAGTTGCGTCGCTAGTTTGCTCGCCGCATCGGCCCCGGCCGTCCGCAGCACGATCGAAGTAAAGACCCCCTCTTTGCCGAACTGCGGCGCGACCAGCGACGCTCGAGCCCAAATCTCCGAGCCAAACGTCGAGCCGGACGAACGCATCACTCCGACGACGATCCATTTCCGTGGCCCCAGATCGAACACCTCGCCGACCGCGAGTGGACTGCCGCCGCGATCTTTTCCCAGTTCTCCGGCGACTCCTTCGCCCAACACGGCCTCGAAGACGACCTCGTCTTTTTCGGCGCCGGCCGGTCTGAGTCGCTGAACGCCCGACTCCGAAATCCATCGGCCGCCCGGGTAGAGCAACAGGCCATGAACCTTCGCGGCGATCGTGGGATCCTCAAGCCCGCGAACTTGCACGAATCGACGTTTTTGATTGACGCCCGTGGCTGCGGCGTTCGGTGCGGCCATCTTTCGATCCGTCGCAAATCCTTCGCTCGCCGTTGAATTGTTTTTCGCTGGGATCGGCTGCGTGACCACGAGATACACTTCACGACTCGCGAGCGGATGATTTTGCTCGTCGCGGAGGATGCCCGGCTGAAGCACAACATCGGCTGAATCGGAATAGCCCATGTTGCTCATGAGCTCGTCTGTCGAGCCATCGGAGAGCACGATCACATTCCCAGGCTGGCCGCTTTGCTCGGTAAGTTGCGTCATGCCGTTGACGAACGCCATCATCACAACCAGCAGAGCGACGACGAGCGTGAATGCCATCGCCGTAAGCAGCGTCGTCCGCCAACGAACGGCCAGGTTGCGGATGTTGTAACCGAGCGGGATTTTACCCGTCAGGAGAAGCAATGCGCAAACGGCCGCCGCCACGAGCAACGGGGCATAGAGCGACGGCGAGACCGGCTTGAGGGCGCGAGCAAAGAGGAGGGACATAGAACGGCGCCTGCTTTTTTGCCAATTCAACTTCTTGGCGGCCGGACATGTTGCATTGCCTCATCAACGGCGGCACCCATCTCTTCCGGAGAAACGCCATTCGCAGCCATATTCCTATCAACTTCCGACAAAATGCGGCGAATATTCTCAATAGCCGAGCGACCGGTTTCTGCGTCAGGTTTGTGGTTCGGCGAAACTTCCATGACTAAAACCTGTTGGTCAGCCGAATGCTGAAATGATTAGAAAATATCGCCACGGGTTAACGCTCCAACGACTCCGCCTCCTCAAAATGCTCGACGCCGTCGGCCTTTGCGATGACCGTCACGCCCCCTTCACTGACGGTGAACCCGCGCGCGCGGTCTTCTTCCGGGTCGTAGCCCACTGAGGCGCCGGGCGGAATTCTTACCCCCTTGTCGATAATCGCGCGGCGAATTTTCGCGTGCCGCCCGATGTCGACTCCTTCGAACAAAATCGAGTCGTCGACGCGGGCGAAGCTGTTGATTCGCACATTCGCGCCGAGGATCGAGCGCTCGACTTGCCCGCCGGAAACGATGCCACCTTGGCACACGATGCTGTCGAGCGCCTGGCCGCGACGGGCGTCCGGCCCTTCGGCCGCGAACACGAACTTTGGTGGCGGAAACGTCGGATGATACGTTCGGATCGGCCACTGGTGGTCGTACATGTTCAAGAGCGGATCGACCGCCACGAGGTCCATGTTCGCCTCGAAATACGCGTCGAGCGTGCCGACGTCCCGCCAATAGGCATCTTGCTTGCGGTTCTCGTCGCGGAACGGATAGGCGTACACGCGATGCGTATTGATGATCGAAGGAATGATGTTGTGGCCGAAATCGTGAGCGCTGCCGGGCCGCGTCGCGTCGAGACACAATTGCTCGAACAGAAATCGGGCCGTGAACACATACACGCCCATCGACGCCAGGCAGTGATTCGGATCGCCGGGAATCGTCTTGGGGATTTGTTTCTTCTCCTCAAAACCGACGACGCGGCCGGTCGTGTCGATCTGCATCACGCCGAACTCGCGGGCTTCGGGGATCGTCACCCGCAGCGCGGCGATCGTTAGTTCAGCCTCATGCTGTTGGTGAAAATCCACCAGGGCGCCGTAGTTCATTTTGTAGATATGATCGCCGGCCAAAATCAGGACCTGCGTCGGCCGCTCTTTTTCGAGCGTGTAGATATTTTGGTACACGGCGTCGGCCGTGCCCCGATACCAATGCTCGTCGATTCGCTGCTGCGGCGGCACGATGTCGATGAACTCGCCCAGTTCGCGGCTGAGCAAACCCTTCCAACCCAGATTGATATGCCGATCGAGACTCATCGCTTTGTATTGTGTGAGAATCATGATCTTGCGCAGGCCGCTATTGATGCAGTTGGAGAGCGAGAAGTCGATGATCCGATAGGCGCCGCCGAAGGGCACGGCCGGCTTGGCCCTATCGCGCGTGAGCGGCTCAAGCCGCGAGCCTTTGCCCCCGGCGAGAATGACGGCCAGGGTATCTTTCATCTGACTGCCGCGGTCCTCGTCGTGCCGCATCGCGTGATCCCTCCTGGCAAATCGGTCCGTGATTGTGGAAAACGTGTGCCGTTGGCCATCGGCCCGGCTCATTCTACCCCTGCAAGAAACGCCAGGGGAAGCCCGTGCATTGCCCCGGCATCCTGGTGCGCCGAACTGGTTTTTAAATCCCCAATACAGGACTCCGCAGCAGGATGCCGCGGCTATGTATCGATCCATTGCCGATGCCAGAGTTCGAGAACCAGCAATGACCACAACTGATAACCGTGGTTCTTCGCGCCGGATTGATGCTGATCGACTAGTTGCCGCACGGCATCCGGTCGGAAATAACCGCGCCCCAAAGCCTCGGGACTAAGCAGTGTATCGCGCGCAAAATCCTTGAGATCAACGCGAAGCCATTTCTCCAGCGGCACGCCAAAACCCATCTTCCGTCGCTTGCGAACGCTCTCGGGAAGCAAATCGCAAAACGTCTCCAGCAAGATCCGCTTGCCCCGGCCCCAGCGCTGCTTGAGTCGCGCGGGCATCGCGATCGCTAACTCGACCAGCCGGTGATCGAGCAGCGGCATCCGGCACTCCAGCCCGTGTGCCATCGACGCGATGTCAACCTTCGTCATCAGATCGCACGGCAAATAGGTGACCAGATCGGCCAGTGAAGCGGCCGTAACGGGGTCTCGCTTCGCCGACCGGCGCCACGCCCGCAGCAAAAACTCAGCCGGATCGACGCCGGGCAGCTTTGCCAAAAAATCGTCGCTATACAGCCCTGCGCGATCCGTTTCTCTAAACGTGCCAATCCAATCGAGATACCGCCGTGCGATCGGGCGCGAGAGGGCGGCCGAAAATCGCATTAGCTTCCGCAATACGCTTCGCGGCCCGGCGCCGGAGGGCAAACGCTGCCAAATTCCCGCTCCTAAAGAATAGCGCAGTGGGCTGGGCAACCGATCGAGCAAGGCCGACAGGCCGACCGCTCGATATCGATCGTAGCCCGCGAACAGTTCGTCGCCGCCATCGCCCGTGAGCGCCACGGACACTTCTCGCCGCGCCATCTCGGCCACGTACCACGTCGGCACGGCGGAACTGTCTCCCATCGGCTCGTCGAAATGCCAAGCCAGCTTTGGCAGGATGTCGAGGGCCCGCGGCTCAATACGCAACTCGTGATGCTCGGTCTTGAATCGCTGGGCGACCTCTCGGGCGTATCGCGTTTCATCGTAATCGGCATCGGGAAAGCCGATCGAAAACGTCTTTACCGGCCGGTCGGAGAGCTGACTCATCAGCCCGACGATGATCGACGAATCCACGCCGCCGGATAAAAACGCCCCCAGCGGCACATCGCTTTGTAGCCGCAGTCGCACCGAGTCGGTGAGTAGCTCCCGCAACTCGACCCGGTAATCGGCGGCCGGGCGCTCGATCTGGCGATTGAAGTCCGGCTGCCAATAGCTCTGGACGTCGAACTGGCCATCGCGCCACACGGCATAGTGCGCCGGCGGCAGTTTTTTGATGCCGCGAAAGATCGCGTTCGGATGCGGGACGTATTGATACGTGAGATATTCGTCGAGCGCCGCGGGATCGACGTCGCGCGGCGCGCCTGGGACGGCCAATAAGCATTTAAGCTCGCTAGCGAAGCTGATTCGCTCGCGTTCGAGCCGATAGACGAGCGGCTTTTTTCCGAGCCGGTCGCGGGCCAGCGTCAGTTGTCGCCGCGGCCCGTCCCACACGGCGATCGCGAACATGCCCCACAGATGCTTGACGAACTCGGGCCCCTCGTCCTCGTACAGATGGACGATCGTTTCGGCGTCGCCAGCGGTGCGAAACTGGTGGCCCGAACCTTCAAGCCGGCGGCGGAGCGATAGAAAATTGTAGATCTCGCCGCTGAAGATCGCCCAAACAGTTCCGTCCTCATTGGAGAGCGGCTGACGACTGCCGGCCAGATCGATGATCGACAGCCGGCGATGGCCCAGCGCGACGCCGGGCTGCGGGTCGAGCCCCGGCTGCAACCTGAGATCACTTTCAAAACAGCCGCGATCATCCGGCCCGCGATGAGCCACGAGCGCGGTCATCCGCTCGAGCACGGCGGCATCTATCGCCGCCCCGGGAGTCGTCCAAATTGCACCGGTGATGCCGCACACGAATTACGTCATGCTCAAATATTTTGTTGATTTGTTGCCGCCCCCCTTAGCCGTGTTCGCCTGCGACGCGCGGTTCGCCAGACGCGCGTCGCAAGCGAACGCGGCTATGAGTGAGATCCGGAGTTCGACGTCTTCTTCAGTGCAACTCACCATATAGTGCCGCGTAGCGTTCAACCATCGCCGCCACGCTGAATTCGCGGAGCATTCGCGCCCGGCCGGCGGCGCCAAGTCGCTCGGCTAATTGTCGATCTTCCAAGATCGGAAGCGTCAGCCGGGCGAAGTCCGAACGGTTGTTTAGTCTCGTCAAAAAACCTGTCTCGCCCGGAACGACCAAATCGCGATTGCCCGGGATGTCTGTCGCCACGACCGGCACGCCGGCTGCCATGGCTTCCATAATCGCATTCGACTGCCCTTCGTAGCCGCTCGCAAGCCATAGCACATCGAAGTGAGGCAGCCAACGCGGTACGTCGGATCGGGCGCCGAGAAAATGCACTCGGTCTTCGATCTCCGTCAGCCGGCGGTATCGCTCGAGAGCCGAGCGCAATGGTCCGTCACCGATAATCAGCAAATGCACGTCGTCGCGAACGCACTTCAGTTGATCGGCGGCCCAAATCAGTTCCTTCACCCGCTTCTGGGGCCAAAGCCGATTCACGGCGCCGATCAGCTTCGCGCCCGGCGGCAAACCGAGTTCTGCAAGCAATTCCGCCCGAGTGATCGTAGTGGGCGCGGCTGGCGGCGCCGCATTGGGTATCACGACGAATTTCGCCGGCGACAGGCCGTGTGCGATATAGAAATCGCGCACAGCCGTACTATTCACGGCCATGCGGTTGGTGCGCCGCGCCAAGTAGCGGTCGATCGCGAGTTCATGCCATGACTTCCAGCGATCAACGCATCGTTCGGCCGCCACCAGACGTTTTACGCCAGCCGCCAGCGCCGCCGACCGACCGTACGCATTGGCGGCGAAGAGCCAAGTGTGAACGATATCTGGCTGCAGCTTGGCTACATTTTTTTTTAGCCGCCGATAAGCCGCGGGATCGACCTTCCAGCGCTTGCCTATCACCGTGACGGGGATTCCCTGGTCGCTGAGTGTTTTTTCGTATGGACCGCCGCGCGTGAGAGCGCACACATGCACATCGAATCGATCGCGTGGCAAACCCGTCGCCAAGAGCGTTAGCTGCTTCTCCGCCCCGTGGGAGTCGAGGGTCGGGATAATGTGCAGCAGGCGCATTGGGCGGAATGACTAATGACGAATGACAAATGTCTGATCAATGACGACTGACGAAGCTCGAATGACAAAGCAGACGATCACGCGGGTCGCCTAAAACTCGAACTGCGGGGCATAAACGTCGGTGGCAAGCGCTGGCCCGGCGCCGACAAATAACTCGATTTTCCCCGGCGCGGCGACACCAACACAGTATGCCTTCACATCGACGTTCGCGTAAGCATATTCACCACCCCGGCGATCGGCGAGTAGGCCGACGATCTGCTGCGGGATCGGGAACCTATCGTCTTTGCCGGTCCCGAGCAATCGCTGCAGGGCTTCCGTCGTCCGCCCGAAGCGCCGCAGATATTTTTCGCGTTCGCCGGACGGAAGCGATTCGACCCGGCCGAGCGGGCTCCGATTGTCGCAGACCATGTTCACCTGAAACTCGCATTCGCCGGAGATCGGGGAGAGCAACCGGCTCTGGATCGCCGAGTTTCCGAATTCATGCGACTCGGCGACGACCTTTCGCCCGCAGGCGTTGATCTCGTTGATCGTCGAGCCGTCGACGTACGGCGCGATCGCTCGAATCACGTCGCGCGCCCGGACTTCATTGGCCAGTCGCCAGACGAGCCATGCGACCGTGCCCGTCAAGATTCCCGCGATGTTCGGGCGGCGGCGGATGTGAAGCGAATCCAGGGCGAAGAATCGGCCCGCGGTAAAACAAAACGCCGGGCCGGGCAGAAGGTATGGATACAGAAACGCATGCCAGGTCCCTTGCGGAACGGACATCGTCACCAGCCGTGAGTGATCGACGTAGCCGCTCGTGTCTTCCTCGGTGTGCCAAAACAGCACCCGGCCGCCGTCAAGACGCAGCAGGCCCGTTTGGCAGCCGACGTTGTCGTCTTGGAGCCAGAGCGCGAGGTCGTCGGTTGTCGGTGAATCGCTGGGCGCCAGTCGAGCCGCGACCGGCAAGCATCGCGTTATTTGCGCGCCATCGGCCCAAGCGGTCAGGCAGGCCAGATATTCTTCGATCGCCGATCGCAGCGGCTTGGATTTGGTCCGCTGGGCGACATTAAGCAAATGCTGTCGCGACTGCCGCATAACGCCAAGTTGCAGTGCGAACGATTCGGGCGTGGCGCTCTTCAATCGCGCCCACGTGATGCGCCGAATGACCGTTCCCAGCGCGGCGCCCAAGGCCTCGTGCGCCGCGACAAACGAATCCTCCCGAAACACCAATCGCTTGAGTGCTCCGAGCCTTCTTCTTTCCGCTTGGATAGCCGCAAGTGAGGACATTCTTGGCGAGCTTGCGGTCAAGGGTGGCCAGGGCTGGAGGCGCTTCGCCGAAGCCCCGGTTAGCGATACGACAACTCACAGGCTCTGGGGCTTACCTTCGGTCCAGCCCCGGCCACACGTCGAAAGCGTTTGGTTTTCCATCTCATCGAGCTCCGCGACAAGCTCTGGCCCAAACAGATTCAGAAGTTCGCCGCGCTGACTGCGATAGAGCGTCTCTCCTTGATCGACGCAAATTAGCGTCTTATCGAGCACTTCGTTCGGCGGAACGAGCGCTCCCGCCTCGATGCCGATCGGGAACAACCAGCAGACGATCGGCTTGATGTCGTGATAATCGAGCCCCTGCTCGAGGCACCAGGCATGGATCCCGCAGCCGCGACCCTTAGGATTGCGAAACACGCAGGCGCCATTGACCGTCGTCGATCGCTTATAGGCGCCGCCGGGCAAATCCGGATCATGCCGCACGTCATCGTAGAACCAGCTATCTCTCGGCCGATCCACGAAATTCTCCAGCGCCACGCCAAATTGGCCTATCAGCCGCTCGACGTTCGCCAAGTCGACATCGCAGCCGTATTGGCAACACGAGTCGTGGCAGAACGTGCATTCCATGCAGGCCCGAAAGTACCGCTCTGTGAAAATCGCCGGATCGAAGTGCGTCACGACCGGCGCGTCGAACCGTCCCCGGTACTCCCGGCTGAGCGGCACGCGCGCCGTGCTCAGCACGTCGCGAGTCGTCGTCGTTGACATGTGATCCTCCGATATTGACCGGCGCGGTGCGCCCCGCGAATTAGTCCGTTGTACTCTGCGGCAACGATAACAGACGTATTTGAAATTGGGAAGCAGAGGGCTGCGGCGTGGGTACGGCTTAAACGACTAACGAAAGCGTAACATTCATAAGCTCCAATGCCGCAATCGCCAGTTATTTGCCAAGTCGCATAGTTGACCGCGCTAGCCGCGAATCACAAAATGATCGATTCGCGATTGTTCAACGCCGGAGAGGATCGGGAATGGTCGAGTTCAACAAGCGGGTACTATTCGTCGGTTTCGGGTCGGTCGCCCAGTGTACGTTGCCGATTCTGCTGAAGCATATTCGCGTGCCACCCGGGAATATCACCGTGCTGGATTTCGAGGACCAATCCGCGCTCATGAAGCCCTGGACCGCCCTGGGCGTGCGATTTGAGCGGGAGCGGGTGACTCAGGAAAATCTCGGCGCGATGCTGGGCAAATATGTCTCGGCCGGCGACGTGCTGATCGATCTGGCCTGGAATATCGACTGCTGCGAAATTGTCCAGTGGTGCCACGACCACGGCGTGCTGTATCTCAACACGTCGGTCGAAGTTTGGGACCCTTACGATCGCGAGTTGTATTCCCATCCGACTCAGCGGACGCTCTATCATCGCCACATGAACGTCCGCCGGATGCGCGACGGCTGGAGCAAGCCCGGCCCGACGGCGGTTCTCGAACACGGCGCCAACCCGGGTCTGATCTCGCACTTCACGAAGCACGCGCTGCTCGACATCGCCGACCGCGCGCTGACCACCAAAACGGCAACGGGCGCGGGCGCCGAACAAATTCGTCAGCACGTCGCCGATGGCTCGTTCAATCGATTGGCGATGCAACTCGGCGTCAAAGTCATCCATTGCTCGGAGCGCGACACGCAGGTTTCCGACTTGCCCAAGCAGGTCGACGAGTTCGTCAACACCTGGAGCATCGAAGGCTTTCGCGAAGAGGGCGCCACGACGGCCGAGATGGGCTGGGGCACGCACGAACGAGAACTTCCATCGCGAGCCTTCGAACATGCCGAGGGTCCGCGAAATCAGATCTGCTTGGCCCAAATGGGCATGAACACCTGGGTCCGCTCTTGGGTCCCTAATTACTCGATTCGCGGCATGGTTGTCCGCCACGGCGAGGCGTTTACGATCTCCGACAAGCTCACGGTCTGGGAAGGGGATAAGGCCGTGTACCGGCCGACGGTCCACTATGCTTACTGCCCGTGCGACGCCGCGATCGCCTCGCTCAGCGAGCTGCGCGGCTGCGACTACAAGCTCCAGCCGAAGCTGCGGATCATGGGAGACGAGATCACCGGCGGGAACGATATTCTCGGCGCCCTGGTCATGGGGCACGCCTTCAATTCATGGTGGACCGGCAGCGATCTGAGCATCAAAGAATCGCGGCGGCTCGTGCCGCATCAGAACGCGACGACGATGCAAGTGGCGATCTCAGTCGTCGCGGCCACGATGTGGATGATCGAAAATCCGGCCCATGGCGTCTGCGTGCCGGACGACCTGCCGCACGGGCAGATCCTGGAAATCTCTCGGCCGTACTTGGGCGATTTCATTTCCGTCCCCTCCGATTGGACGCCGCTCAAAGAGTACGACAATATCTGGGAAGAGTTCGCCCCGGCGGCGGTCGATTCGAGCGATCCGTGGCAGTTCAAAAACTTTTTGGTGGGAGACCGCGACTGATGATCGCCGAATCGCTGCTCGAGGAGCTTGCCAAAGAGCATGGCACGCCGCTGTTCGTCGTCGACCACGAAGAGCTGCGCCGCAATTACGCAATGTTCAAAACGCATCTGCCGCGCGTGCAGGCATATTATGCCGTGAAGGCGAATTCCGATCCGGCGATCGTCGAGACATTCGTCAAGGCCGGCGCCAGCCTCGACGTGGCGTCGATGGCCGAGTTCCGCACGGCGTACGAAAATATCAAGCACCTGCCGGCCAAAGAGCAGCAGGATTTTATCTGGGACAAAATCATCTACGCCAATCCGATCAAGGACACGGCGACGCTCGTCGAACTGGATCAATACAAACCGCTCGTGACGTACGACAATCGGGCGGAGATCGACAAGCTGAAAAAGTACGCTCCGCAGGCCGGGCTGATCTTGCGAATCCGCGTGCCCAACACGGGCGCCGTCGTCGAGCTATCGAGCAAGTTCGGCGCGGCCTCGGGCGAGGCCGTCGATCTGATCGAAGCGGCCTTCGACGCCGGGCTGACGGTCGAGGGGCTGAGCTTTCACGTCGGCAGCCAATGCACGAACTTCACGAACTACGTGCAGGCGCTCAACCTGAGCTCGGCCCTGTTCGAGGAAGCCCATCAGCGAGGGTATCCGCAGGTAAAAATTCTCGACATCGGAGGCGGATTTCCGGCCGCCTACGACCCACATGTGCGACCGTTCGAGGAGTTGGCGGCGCTGTTGAACGAAGAATTCGATCGGCGATTTCCGCCCGAGATGGAGATATTAGCCGAGCCGGGCCGATTCATGGTCGCCTCCGCGGCGACCAGCGTGGCAGGAGTCATCGGTAAGGCCGTTCGCGACGGCAAGCAGTGCTACTACATCAACGACGGCGTGTACCACACGTATTCGGGCGTGATCTTCGACCACATCAACTATCCGATCCAGGCGTTCAAGAAGGGTCCGACGCAGATCTGCGCCGTCTTCGGCCCGACGTGCGATGCGCTGGATACGATTTCGCTGGCCGAGCCATTGCCGGAGTTGGAGCTGGGCGACTATGTGTTCAGCCGCAACATGGGGGCGTACACCCACGCTTCATCGACATTTTTCAATGGGTTTCCGCCGGCCAAGGTGATTCATTTGAATCGCTGATGGGCTAGCGAATCGACGACATGCGACCGTTGCCGTGCGAGCAAGATGTTTCCCAAAATGCAAAGCCGCGTTAGCGGCTTAACAATGTGGCACAGGCCACGTCGATTGTTACGCCGCTAACGCGGCTTTTGAGATCGTCGGTTGTTCTACCGGGGGTTCCGTTTCGCTGACGCTGCACTCCACGCCTGATTTCGTGAAAGAGAGTGGCCCTCCTGGGTAAAACGGTAATACGGCGTGTTACTGGAACCGCCAACACGAATTTACCCCAGGAGGACCGTAGCTATGTTGTACCTTTCCATCGATCTGCATCGCAAGCAAATGACCATCAGTCTCCGCGGCGAGTCCTCGAGCTAGATTCCTGGGGGCCAACCCCCAGACCCCCGCGATTTATCGCCTGAGGCTGAATTTGAAGACCGACCCACGCCCGTCAACGAGATCACGATGCCAGACTCATCAAAATTCCGGTCGCTGGGGTAAACACCGATTTGACAATTGTACCACGCGCGATCCAAATCATGGATTGGCTCGTACGAATAGCCGCGTGGTCTCGCGGAGAGCTATCTACGCGACCTTTACCGCCGCCACCAGCTTCGTCAGCGAGGCCTTGGCGTCCCCGAACAGTAGCGCGCACTTGGGGTCGTAGAACAGCGCGTTCTCGATGTTGGCGAAGCCGGGGTTCATGCTCCGCTTGAGCACGATGATGTTCTTGGCCTGGTCGGCGTTCAGAATCGGCATCCCGTAGATCGGGCTCGATGTATCGCTCCGGGCGGCCGGGTTCACGACGTCGTTGGCGCCGATCACCAGGGCCACGTCGGTTCGTGGGAACTCGCCGTTAATCTCATCCATCTCGATCAGCTTGTCGTACGGCACGTCGGCTTCGGCCAGCAACACGTTCATGTGTCCCGGCATTCGACCGGCCACGGGATGGATCGCGAATTTCACCTCGCCGCCGCGGCTTTCGATCTGCTCGGATAATTCGCGAACCTCATGCTGGGCATGGGCCACCGCCATCCCATAGCCGGGAATCACAATTACGCTCCGGGCGTACGCCAACTGAATCGCCGCGTCTTCGACCGTCACGCTTCGAACCGATTTGCCGGCCATCGACTCGGCCGTTGGACCACCGGCGTCCGCGCTGCCGAACGCGCCGAACAGCACGTTGGCAAACGAGCGATTCATCGCTCTGCTCATCAAAATCGACAAGATGAATCCGCTCGCCCCGTCGAGGGCGCCGGCGATAATCAGCACGTTGTTCTGCAGCGCGAATCCCGTCGCCGATGAGGCCAGTCCCGCATAGGAGTTCAATAGCGAGATCACCACGGGCATGTCGGCCCCACCGATCGGCAGCACGATCAGCACGCCGACCAGTAAACCAAGGGCGACCATGCCGTAGAACAATAACGGATGCAGTCCCGCGGTCGACGGTATCGCGACTAAGGCCACGAACAGGCACACGGCCAAACAGAATAGGCCAATATTCGTCGTGTTCTGAAATCGATAGGTGATCGGTTGGCTCGGCACGAAGCCTTGCAACTTGCCGAAAGCCATGAAACTGCCGGTGATCGTCAGCGAACCGAACATGACTTCGAAGCCCAGGGCCGCCATCTCGACGCGATCCAGCCCGTGGCCCAGCGACATCATGTGGATATAGTGCTCAATCCCGACCAGCGTCGCGGCGAGTGCGCCGAAGGCGTGCGAAATGGCCGTCCGCTGCGGCACGGCCGTCATCGGCATCCAGATCGAAATCGCCGCGCCGATCCCACCGCCGACGATAAGGCCCAAGATGATCCAAGTCGGACTGACGATATCCTCATGCACGAGCGTGCCGATCACGGCCGCGAGCATCCCGAAGGCGGCCAATCGCATGCCATTGCGGGCCTTGTCCGGCGCGGTAAGACCCTTCAGCCCGAGGATGAACAGGGCCGAGGCGATCAGATACGAGATCTGGGCGAAGTAGAAGCGGAATTCGGGGCTAAGCACGTTTCTCGCCCCGGCGCTCTTGGCGTTTGAACATCTTGAGCATCCGGTCGGTGATCATGAACCCGCCGACGACATTGATCGTGGCCGCGACGACGGCGATGAAACCCAGCGTGACGCTCAGCGTCCCGCGCGGCGTCGCGCCGGCCGCGACCAATGAGCCGACCAACGAAATGCCGGAGATCGCGTTGGTGGCCGACATCAGCGGCGTGTGCAAGAGAGCCGGCACGCGCGTGATGATCTGATAGCCGAGGAAGCCGGCGAGCAAGAAGACATACAGCTGCAAAAAAGCGGTCGGATCCATGCGCGGCGCTCGCGGAAACCAGCGGGAAAGCGAAGCGCGAATGCTAACCTGCTGGTCAAGGGCACGCAAGTGGCCCGCCCGAGGATCGGCAAACCGCGCGGCTGTTTGACTTGGAACTGCTCACAAAACCCCTGGGCCATCTCCCAGGCCGTTTTGCGAGGGCTCCTTACACCGTATCCACCCAGGCCTCGGCCCCATCTGCTCCGCGAGCCCGATTCTGAATCTGCCCCTCTTTCATGCGGAGCTCGGCCAAAATCGTCGCCTCCCCCTTCGTGAATCTGACGACCGAGAAGAACGACCAACCCTCCTCCGTAAAATTCTCCTGCCAAAGCTCGACGTCTTTGTGCCCCTCGGCCAGCGAACGATAAAGCCCGGTCTTCAAAATTGCATCCATCGCGCCGATCCATGGTTCGCTAGTCGCACTCCAGGCCCGCATCCGCCACGAGCCAATCCGCCCCATTGTAGCAAAGGGAGCGAGGCGCCTGGAGTAGCGCGAGGAGGACCCGGCCGCGGCGGTCGGCTATTGAATCCGGCTGACCCTCACCGCCGTGCCGTAGGCCAGCACTTCGGTTGTCGCCTGCGAGAACTCCGTGGCGTCGTAGCGCATCGCGATGATGGCGTTGGCGCCGAGTTGCCCGGCGTGCTCGATCATCAGATCGAAGGCGTCTTGCCGCGCGGCGTCGCATACCTTGGCATAGGCCGCAATATTGCCACCGAAAATTTGCTTGAATCCGCCGACGATACCCTGACTGATGCTCGGCGAACGCACGATCACGCCGCGCACAACTCCAAGAAACTCGGTAACTTCGTAGCCGGGCAGGTCGTTTCCGGTAGTGACCATCATGGGGGGCATCATTTCAGGAAGCGAGTGGTGAGTGGTGAGTGGCGAGCGATGGAACAAACGAGCGAAATCCACTACGGCCTCGCTGCGGGCTCCGGTCTTCCGAGGTCTTCTCGGTTGGCTGCGGCGCCGGTTTCATACATTCCGAAACATTTCAGCGCCGATTCTCGAACGGCCTTGCACTCATCCGCCGTCTTTCGATCGGCGACGTACGCCAACGAACTCCACGATTGAAACAAGCGAATGCCGTGCTCGGGGCTGTACAAATCGGGCAGGTCGCGGACGACGATCTTGGCCTCCGCCTCGCGGTATGCTTGCAGCCGCTCCTTCTCTTCGGCCGTCGTGGCGATGAAATCGTCGAACTTGTGCGGCAGCCCGAGCTTTTGCTGAAGAGCCTCCAAGTGGCGAGCGGCGGCCGTGTTTTCGGCCACCAGTTTCTGATACTCGTCCACGCTCACCCGATCGCCGAACCGCAAGCGGAGTCGATACACGCCCCGCTGTAAATCGGCCCGCGCCGGCGGCGTCTCCGGGCTGGCGGCCGGAGCGTTGATTTGCGCGAGCGCGAACAAGACCGGCTCATTTCGCTCGATCGCGATTTCGCTCCCTTGGGCCGTCAGAGTCCAGCCCTTGGGCATTTGCTTTTGCAAGCGTTGCCCCCAAACTTCGACCCCCGTCCGCGGCGCAGGTCCTTCATCCGCGGCGGCTCGAAAAGCGGCCATGGAAGGAAATGCAATGGTCAACCCGAACGTTGCCGCCAAAATATAATGTCGCATCGGGCGCCTCGTTTCAAGTCTAAAGTACCTTGTGAAGCGTTCCGTGCCGGTAAAAACCATGCACGACAAGGCCGTTCAATCCGGCCGCGTCGCTACTCAGTCGTGTCGGCCGTCTTCAGATCGAATGTGAACGGCGGATTGCGGCCCTCCTTAACGATCGCGATTAAATCGCTCGTTTCGGCGCCGTGATACTTTTCGGGGATTGCAGTGGCCGCCATCTGGCGCTTGTCGGGGTCGGGTCGAGCCACCGGAACGAAATCTCCCTTGGAGATGAGTTGAGACGTGACCGCGACGCGATATTTGCCCGCCGGCAAACCGGCGTACCCGATGCTCGTCTCGGTGAAATGTCCCTCGGAATCGAGGGCCGCGAGCCGAGAGACCCCCAATTCCCGGTTTTCGAACACGACGCAGCCGCCGACCACGGGCTGTCCGTCGAGCAGCACTTTCCCACTCGCCGTGCCCCACGGGAATTGCGGCCCGCGCGAACAGCCAATCACGGCGATCAGCATGCCGACGGCCAACGAACAGCCGCGAGTGGAAAGGCTCATGCTCGAACGGGTAGGAGGAAAAATGGGGGTTCGCCGGTTCGGCTTTTGGCGACGCGATTCTCGCTTCGATGGGTCGGCGATCGATCGCCTACCAAATCGTCTTGATCGAATGGCCATCGTCGCGGTTCGATAGATTGTAGAGTGTTTTCAAATCCAGCGAATCATCCAGAAAATGGACCGAGCCATCGACCATCACCACGTTCACTCCGCCCGGATGGGCCGACTGAATCGGGCGGTTGCACCCATAGTACGTCGAACCCACGCCGACGTTGTTCCAGTTCTTGTCGTTGATCGCATAGCGAACGGTCGTGCCGTTGAAGAAGCGGTTGTCCGTCAGGTCGACGCCCATCGTGAACGTATGGCCATAGTCGCTGCGGCAGTCGATCTTTTGGCCCGAGGCGTCCGTGCAGTAATCGGACTGCTCGCCGATCATCATCGTTTTCGACGTGCCGTCGCGAATGTCGGAGATGCGATTGTGAATGTAGGGAATCATGGCCCCGCCATTGCTTTGCAGGCCGGTCGCCGAGTGAGGATACGAATTGGCGTCGTAGCTCTTCGTCGAGCGATCGTCGCTCGCCCCGGCGATGGCCGTGTACATGGGCGAAACGATGCCCAATCCTCCACCGGGCGGCTCGCTGCCGATCAGTCCATATATGGGCAGCGGCGAACTGGGGCACGTGAGCCAGGAGATCGTTACGCCCCCGAGCAACTTGGCGTTGTGGGCGTTGCCCCAATAACTGCCCCCCGGAAACGTATAGAGCAAGCCGGTGTCCCAGTTGTAGGCGGCGCTGCTCTTGAAATCGAACTGCTTATAAAGGTTCGCCTCTTCGATGAATGCCAGGATGGAGACGCTCCAGCTATGACCCCAGGCCCAGCCATGCGTGGCGGCGACTCCCATTCCGCCGGCCGGCAGGACCTTGAATCCCGATTCGTAATTCTGGACGGCCACTCCAATCTGCTTCAGATTGTTGGAGCAAGTCATTCGCCGCGCCGACTCGCGCGCAGCCTGCACGGCCGGCAACAAGGTGGCAATTAAGATCCCGATGATCGCAATGACCACCAGTAATTCGACCAGCGTGAATCCGCGCGGATCGCCGCCCGGGGCGCGGTATCCGTTCGAATTGACCCGCCTTGGCGACACCGCTGTGACTCCGCATTTCCGTGCTTTGCCGCGATGACCCTCAAAAGAGAATCAAGATACTTTTCCACGAAGACGGCGACGCAGGCACAAGCCGGCCAGGCCCAAGCTCAACAGAACGAGCGTGGATGGCTCGGGCACGGCGGAAATTCCGCCTGCCGACCCGCCCAGCGACAATCCATTTGCCAGGCTCGCTCCGCCGCCACTCGACAGCAGCGCGGAGCTATTGCCCGAAAGCATGCTGAGCGGTAGCAGCGAATTGGCCAACAGCATGCGACTGCCGCTAGTCTGGAATGACGGCGAGACCAAGGGGTCAATCGGAGTTCCGTCTGGATTCGAGGCGGCGATCGTGAATATCCCCCCCGCGCCAATCGAGAGCGAGCTTTGGTTGATGTGGTCGGCCGTCAGGCTGCCGTTGACGATCACGCTGCCGGGTGTGTGAATGCCATCGCCGTCGATCCCACCGACCTCTTGCACGCCGGTCGCGTCGACTTGCAGCGTGCCGCTATTGACGACTTTCACGCGAAAGGCGACCGGCAAAGGCACGGGAACCGAGTTGGCCAGTTCGAGCGTTGCGCCGGACGCTATCGTGGCGGTGACGTTCGTGCCAATGCCGCCGCTCGTGCCGCTCCCCGGGTTGAACACGACTGTGCCGGCATTGACATGCAGAGAGCTATCATTGGCGAGCGTCATCGAAGCGCTGTTGATCGCGAGCGTACCGCCACTGTCGCCCACCACGCCCACGTTGAGCGCGCCCGTTAGAGAAAATGGTCCGGCCGAGTTGATCGTCAGCGTGCCGCCCGAGGCGACGAGAATCGTGCCCGTGCCCGGCCCCATCACGTTATTGGACAGGGATGCAATCGTCTGATTGGCCGCGCCCACATCGAGCGTTGCGCCGGGCGCCGTCAAACTGACGGCCGTCACCGAAGGGAGCGGGGTCGCTGTGCCGATCTCCACGTTGTCGATGATCGTGGTCGTGTCGCCTCCGGCATTAGTTCCTACGAAACTGATCGTGTGCGGTCCAGCCGTCAACCCAGTGGCCGTCGCCGAGAACATTGTAAAACTATTCTGACCGAATTGGCCCGCCGTCCACGAGCCGATCTGGACCCCATCGACCTGCAGCGCAAGATTGTCGCCGCTGGTGCCCGAGCGAGCTTCGGCGGCAAAGGTAAACGTGTAGTTCCCCGTGCTCGCCATGTTCACGGTTTGCGTGATCGAAGCGCCCGCCAAAGTCCCATCACCCCCTTGAATGAACGCGGCTTGATGTCCTTCGTAAGCCGTGTTGAAGAACCACGGACCTTGGTAGGAGACGCCCGCGCCGCCGGTAAAAGTCCACGGCCCGCCGGTGGGATTATATTCAAAACCACCGAGCCCTTTGACCGGCGCTTCGAAGCCCGAATTGGCGACCGCCGCCATGAGGCCACCTAAGGGAACAACCCGCAGAGTGCCGCCACTAATCGTCGTCGGGCCGGTGTAGCTGTTGAGCGCGGTGAGCGTGAGCGTTCCCGCCCCTAATTTAGTCAGCGCGCCATTGTTAAAGGGCTGGTTCGACATTTGGTTGGCGATCGTAACGGCGTGGCCATTGGTGTCGATGATTGCGCCACCGCTGGCGAGATTGGCCGCGGCGCTATGGGCGGCCCCATCGCCGTCGTTCGACATCTTCAAAAAGTCGCTACTGTCGGCGCTGGCCACGATCCGCGTGCCGTTGAATACCGTGCGGCTAGACCCGTTGCCATATGTGTTTCCCCAGATCGATGGCGTGATGAGCGTGCCGCCATTTAACGACAACTGCGAAGCGATGGCGCTAAAGTTGACGCCGCCCGTCGCGGTCACCGTCGCCGTGTCTTGGATGATCAGGTCGCTCCAAGCGTCTGTGCTGCGGACCGTTCCGCCGACGGTCAAGGAACTGGTCCCTTGAACTTGGAGCGCGCCGCGCTGCACGATCACGTCGGCGTTTGTGGAGATGGTCGAGCCATCGAGCACGTTCAACTGGGTCAGGGCATCGGCGATGGAATCGACGTTGCCGCGCCCCGCGGTGCCATTGACCGCCAGCGACTTGGCGCCGAGCGCAAGCGATTCATTCTGCAATGTCAGCACATGGTTCCCCTGCTCCCGACCGAATCCGGTAAGATGCAGCGCGCCCGGAGTGGCGTCGATGGTGATCGTGCTCGTGATGGTCTGGTTTCCGGTGCGGGCGGAGATCCCCGGATCGGCGCCGGTCATGCTGAACGGTTTGGTAAATGACCCGGAGATGAGATTCACGTCCAGCGAGCCGCCCGATTGAACTTCGAGACTTCCCGGTACGGCGGCTTGATCGTCGACCTCCAGATAACCGCGCGCGATCGTGGTTCCGCCGGTGTAGTCGTTTGTCGTATTGGAAAGAGCCGTGATGTTATCGCCGGTTTTCACCAGGCCGCCGGGGCCGGTCACCTTTCCCGTCACCAACAAATCGTTGAAAGTGCTTCCGAATCTGTATCCGCCGATGTCCGAAGTGGCATTGAGCGTAATCGTTCCCGTGGCGGTATAAAGTGCGTATCCTGCCCCGCCAGCGTCCGCGTAGATGGCCGATTTTTGCGTGCCCCCCTGAACCTGGCCGATCCCGTTGAGGAAGAAATCGTTGGCGATCGTCGAGCTCCCGGTGTTCCACCAGAGCATCAAATAATTGCCATTGCCGATCGTGACGGGGCCGGTTCCCAGGGCCTGCGAATTGAGGGCCCGAGCGTTGCCGCCGGTGACAGTCGTCCCGCCCGTAAATGTGTTGACTCCATACAAATCGAGGAGCCCGGAACCCGTCTTGGCAATCGCCGTCGACCCAAATACGCCGGTCGAATCGCTGCTGGTGAGAGAATAGTTGGTCGCCGTGCTGTTGTTGAAGCTCAGCGTGGCGGTCGAAACGCCGCCGGCGACCGTCGTGATGTTGTTGGCGACCGGGCCTCCGGCGCCATCGGCGTCGTTAAAATGGAGCGTCGGGCTGATGGCCGTCGCGCCGGCGTAATTCAGATTGCCGACGGCGAAATTATTGTCCGGGCCCCCCAGCGTGCTGCTGACCCCCCCTTTCCAGACCGTCGAAAGGTCGGTGATCTGCACATTCGTGAGGTCCGCCGCCGCGTCGCCGGCGTAAGCGTTGGCATTGAACGTGACCGTATGGGCTACGCTCGGGGCGACCGACAGAACCTTCCCGTAATGGTTAAAGTGATCGTTGCTCAGATTGCCCGTGTTGAGAAGCGGGCTGCCGTCGATCTGGACATCCCAGGCGGCATTCGTGGCCCCATTATTGCGCTGGGCCGCGTCGAATTGCAGACCGTAAATATGACTGTCGGGGGTGCTGAACGTCTGGCTCGCCGAGCCATCGGCGGTCTGCGAGAAGAGGAATGAGGGCGCCGTATTGGCCGGCCCAAACACAGTCGAGGTTGGGTTGGACTGAGTCAACGTGCCGTTGATCCCCATGTTGCCAAGGCTGCCGCTAGAGCTAGAGAGCGTCCAATTGAGGGTCGCAGTCGAGAGCGGGTTGGCAGAATTGCCGCCGTTCTCACCAAAATAACCGGGCCACTGCGCAAACTGCGGCGCATCGGCCGAGAAGTCGCCATTTTGGACAAGATTCCCCTGGCCGTGGGCCGTGCTTGCCGATAGGCCGCAGATCGCGGCGATTGCCAGACCGAGCGATCCGACAATGAGCAACTCAAGTTTGGGTGCAATCAAAGCATTGCGAGTGCGTTGCATAAGCGATAATTCCTGAATTAGGGTGACACCCTGCGAGAAGAGATACTCTTTATAGTTAAACTCTCGCAAGCGTGCAACGAAATTTGATTTTTTTTAACGAACGACTGAGAAAATTCCGAAGCAACCGATTCGCGGCCGGCCTAGGATCGCGAACCGACTGGATCACTACCCCCGATTAGTTCGAGGGAATCTTGCTCGAATCGAGCGTAACCGACGCTTGATAGGTCTGGTAACTGTTGCCGGCGGTCACGGCTTGGCCCGGGGGGCCGGCTTGGGCGCCGAACGAGGTCATCAGGGCCGCCCAGACCTTCGGGTCGATCGAGTCTTGAATGAAGACGACGTGGCTGTCGACATAGGCAACGACCGCGCCCCCCGGGTGGTTACTCGAAGGTCGGGCATGTTGATTGTCGATAGCGACACCGACGTCTTGATTGAAACCTTTGATGCTGCCCGAGGCGTCCCAGAGAATACACTGACCCGCCTCATTGCTATTGCTGCCGACGTACGTCTTGGCGTCGAGGTTCTCGCTGACCGCCACGGTCGTGCTTGTCCCGTCGTGATGGCCGACGAAGTCCAATGTCGTCCGCTGGATGGGGGCGGTCCCTGGCACGCGGGAATCCCATACGCCGTTGGCCGACCAATCGACAGGGATACTCGCCGAGCCGCTACCGTTGGGGCAGCCGCCGTTGACCACATACGACATGGCGCCGCCGGCAATCTTCGTCGCGTCGCTCGGGCACACGACTAGCGCAAGTGCCGGGGGAGAACCGGCGTTGATCGGATTGGGCTGGCCTTGGCTGAATGTGAGATCGTTTCGTCCCATATATCCAAACAGCGGTTGGGCCCAACCCCAGAGAACTTGATTGCCACTGCTATCTTTGGGCGACATCGACAGCGAAGGGGGAATCAGGCCGTTGCTTTGCCCGGCGTACAAGTTCAGCGCCTGGGCGATGTTTCGCTGATTGTTCACGCATTGGGTGCGGCGGCCGCTCTCGCGAGCACGACCCACCACGGGAATTAGCAGGGCCATGAGCATGGCGATGATCGTGATCACCACCAACAGTTCGACCAACGTAAAGCCTCGCTGCGCACGACGAGTCATGGCATTAACTCCTGACAATTAGATAAGCGCCCCCGCGCACGCCCGAATGGGCGTAACCGCATTATGGCAAAAAGCTTCGAACGGAGCAATCGAGCGGAATGAAAATCGCGAGTCGGGAGTAGGGAGACGGGAGTAGGGAGTGAAGGCATGCCGGTGATAGGAGCAAGGGCGATTTGGGTCGCCGGAATCCCCAGTGAGTTGCCATCAGCGGCAAAATGCCGCCATCTTACTCCCGACTCCCGACTCCCGTCTCCCGACTCTCCTGCCCCGCCGCCCTGCGCCGTGCCGCCGCCGCGGCGCAGTGGCACTCGCGAATCCGGCGGTCGACTTCGGCCATTAAGCCGTCGTCATCGAGCTTTTCGATTTCGGCGGGGGTGAGAATCGGCCCGAATTGGATGTGAATCGCGGCCGGCATCGGCAGCGGACTGGACCGGGGCCAAGAATCGTAGGCGCCGTCAATGCCCAGCAGCACAAGCGGCACGCGGGCTCGCCTAGCCAATGCGCAAAAGCCGGGCTTAAGCGGCCCGACGGCGCCGTCTCGGGTTCGCGTGCCCTCGGGAAAGATCAAGACGAGTTCGCCCCGTTTGAGCCGCTTGAGGGTCTCCTTGAGCCCGGCCAAGCCGAGCCCCTCGCGATCGAGCGGAATGGCGTCGAGCGAATCGATCAGCCAGCGAAACGGAGCGAAACGAAACAGCGTCTGCCGGGCCAAATAGTTCAGCCGTCGATCGGCCGCCAAACCCGCCAGCACCGGATCGAGATGGCTCTGATGGTTCGAGAGCACCAGCCCGCCGCCGGTCGCCGGCACGTGCTCTCGTCCCCGGCAGCGGATGCCGAACACCAGCACCCCGGCCAGCCGGCAAGCAACGTGCAGAAAATCGTACCAGAGCCGTTTGGCGAGCGAGCGTTGCGCCATCGCGATCAAGATTCGCCGAATGTCCGCGGAGGTAAATTAGGGAGTAGTTCCAACTGTACTCGCGTGGCCGGCGTCCGACAACTCCGTAGCGCGAGCTTCTCGCCCGTGGCCGCAAAATACGGGCAAGGCGCCGGCGCCGCCGGTTACGTTCCGCCGAGAAAGTTGTCCGCAGATTTCGCAGATGGGAATGGCCCCGATTCCGGGCAACCAAAATCTGCTCGTCTCTGCGCAATCCGCGGATCGTCATGGATCCGCTGCCGCCGTCTCGTGAGCACGGCTATGGCGCCGGAGCGGGTTGACTCATCCGCTCGCGAACGAGTTGCTCTAGTTTTTCAACAACCTCATCGGGCGACAGGCCATCGGTGGCGACCAAGATCGCATCGTCGGCAGCAACCATGGGCCCGACCTCGCGGCTGGCATCGCTATTGTCTCGCTGCGACTGCTGGGCCAAGATTCGTTCGAGGGGCGCCTGCTCGCCTCGGGCGGCCAAATCTTGCTGCCGCCGCCGCGCGCGTTCTTCGGGGCTGGCCGTCAAAAATATCTTGCACTCCGCCTGCGGAAAGACAACGGTCCCTTGGTCGCGGCCCTCGGTGACGAAGTCGTCGTCCCCGGCCGCTTCGCGCTGCCAGTCGACCAAGATTTCGCGCACGCCCGGGTTGTTCGCAGCGTAATGGGTCACGGCGGTAATCGCCGTCGCGCGAATTGCATCGCTCACGTCGTCGCCATCCAAGCAGACGCGGTAGCCGACCAATTCGATCTTCAGCCGCCGTGTCAAATCGACCAAGCCCCCGGCGTCCTCCCATGGCAAATTGTTCTTCGTAGCCGCCAGCGCGACGGCGCGATACATCGCGCCCGTGTCGAGAAAGCGAAACCCGAGCCGCTCCGCGAGCGCTCGAGCGGTCGTGCTCTTTCCCGCGCCAGCCGGTCCGTCGAGAGTGACAATCATGGGGAGAAGGCGCTAGGGGGCTAGGGACGAGGGACGAGGGCAGAACGGGGCGCCTGAGCCCCGACGGGGCGCAACATATATTGGCAACACTTACGCGGTCAACAATTTCCTCAGCACCGTCTGCAAAATTCCGCCGTTGCGATAGTAGTCCATTTCGACCGGCGTATCGATTCGCAATTTGACGACGATCTCGCGTTCCGTTCCATCGGGCGAGACGGCCTTGATCTTCAGCGATTCCCGAGGCTGAAGCGAATCGTCGACCGGAATGGTAAATAGCTCGTCGCCCGTCAGGCCCAGTTCGCGCCACGGCGCGGGCAGCACCAGCGGCAGCACGCCCATGCCGACCAGGTTGCTGCGATGGATCCGCTCAAAGCTCGAAGCCAGCACGGCCCGCACGCCCAGGAGCAACGTCCCCTTGGCGGCCCAATCGCGGCTGGAGCCCGTGCCGTATTCTTCGCCGGCCAAGATCACCAACGGCACGCCTTCCCGTTTATATTGCATGGCCGCGTCGTAAATGCTCATCGGGGCGCCGTCGGGCAAGTGGCGCGTGACGCCTCCCTCGGTCCCGGGCGCGAGTTGATTGCGAATCCGAATATTGGCGAACGTCCCCCGCGTCATCACCCGATCGTTGCCGCGGCGGGCGCCGTAGCTGTTGAAGTCGACCGGCTTCACTCCCTGCTCTTGCAAATATGATCCTGCCGGACTTTTGGCCGCGATCGAACCGGCGGGCGAAATGTGGTCCGTCGTCACCGAATCGCCAAACGCCGCGAGCACCCGGGCGCCCGCGATCGACTCGACTGTTTTTGGCTCCGGCGTGAGGTCGACCAGAAACGGCGGCTCTTGGATGTAGGTGCTCGTCGCCTGCCAATCGTACAAGGCGCCTTCGCTCGTCTTGATCTTGTTCCATTTTGGGTTGCTATCCCAAACGCTGTGATACCGCTTTCGAAACATGCCGGGCTGCACGGCGGAGGCCACGGTCTGGGCCACCTCTTCGTTCGTGGGCCAGATGTCCTTGAGATACACGTCGCGGCCGTCTTTGCCTTTGCCCAGCGGCTCGGTCGTAAGATTGATGTCCGTCGTACCCGCCAAGGCATACGCCACGACCAACGGCGGGCTCGCGAGATAATTGGCTTTGACGAGTGCGTTCACTCGGCCCTCGAAATTGCGATTGCCGCTCAGCACGGCCGACGCGACCAGATCGCCGTCGGTCACGGCCTTGGCTACGGCGTCGGGCAGCGGACCGCTATTGCCGATGCATGTCGTGCAGCCGTAGCCGACGGTTTGAAACCCCAGTGCGTCGAGCGATTCGGTAAGGCCCGCGCGATCGAGATAATCCGACACGACGCGGGAGCCGGGGGCGAGGCTGGTCTTCACATACGGCTTGACATTGAGACCTTTGTCGACGGCCTTCTTCGCCACCAGACCGGCCGCAAGCATGACCGACGGATTGCTCGTGTTCGTGCAACTGGTGATTGCGGCGATCACGACCGCGCCGTGGCCGATCTGCGTCGAGTGGCGGCCGTTCACGACGGCGCCGGTCCGCGCGAGGGCCTGCTCGTCGAGCGCAAAACCGCGCTCGGCGATCGGCGCCCGCAGGGCCTTCTCGAACTGTTGTTTAACGGCCGACAGGGCCACGCGATCTTGCGGTCGCTTCGGTCCGGCCAGACTCGGCTCGACGAAACCGAGGTCGAACTTGAGCACTTTGCTGAACGTCGGCGGCGGCACGTTGTCCATGCGGAACAAGTTTTGAGCTTTGTAGAAGCGCTCGACGAGTTGGACCTCGGACTCGGTGCGACCAGTGAGTCGCAGATAAGCCAGCGTCTCGGCATCGACGGGAAAGAAGCCGATCGTCGCGCCGTATTCGGGCGCCATGTTGCCGATCGTCGCCCGATCGGCCACCTTCATGTGCGTCACGCCGGGGCCGAAAAACTCGACGAATTTACCGACGACTTTTTCTCGCCGCAGAATCTCCGTGACCGTGAGCACCAGATCGGTCGCCGTCGCGCCGGGCGGCAGTTGACCGGTCAGCTCGAACCCGACCACCTCGGGCAGCAGCATGTACAACGGCTGGCCGAGCATCGTCGCCTCAGCCTCGATGCCTCCCACGCCCCAGCCGACGACTCCCAGGCCGTTGATCATCGTTGTGTGGCTATCGGTGCCCACCAGTGTGTCGGGCACGGCGACGGGCAGCTTGGCGCCAGCCACCGGATCGGGCCGCAAGAACACGCATTTGGCCAGATACTCGAGATTGACCTGATGGACGATGCCGATATTCGGGGGCACGACGCGAAAATTATCGAACGCCTTCTGGCCCCAACGCAGAAACTCGAACCGTTCTCGATTGCGGCTAAACTCCAGTTCGACATTCATCTCCAGGGCGCCGCTCGAAGCGAACTGATCGACCTGTACCGAATGATCGACGACCAAATCGACCGGGATCAGCGGATTGATTTTTTTGGCGTCGCCGCCGAGCCGCTGCATCGCGCTGCGCATCGCGGCCAGATCGACGACGCACGGCACGCCGGTCAGGTCCTGCAGCACTACCCGGGCCGGCTTAAACGGAATCTCGACCTCCGCCGGCGCCGCGGCATTCCAGCTTGCCAGTTTTTTCACATCATCCTGGGTGACCAGATACCCATCGCAATTCCGCAGCAGCGATTCGAGCAGGATCCGTATCGAAAACGGCAGTTTTGAGATTTTTCCGAGCCCGAGTTCCTCGAGCTTCGAGAGCCGATAAAGCGTAGCCTGGCCGGCGCCCGTATCGAACGTGCTTCGGGCGCCAAACGGATCGTTATCTTGAGAAGCAGAACTCATGGTCCCTCAATTCCTTCAGGCCTAACGCCACACCGCAAACGCCCGACAAAATCGCCGGGAAGAGCACTTTGGCCGCAATCCCCCGTGAGAAATTGTATCCCGTCACCGCCGCGCTGTCTGCGGGGGAGGAAGAGCGTCCAGCCGGTGGATGCTGACTGCCTGCATATACCTTCGAGAACGGTTCGACCGTCACCGTCCGCGCCCATCAGCTTTCGCCGGAATCATTGGCCCAACACGCATAGGCTCGCCATGATCTTGTGCAATCGGGACAGGGCGTGCAGTAGCACAATCGATGCGAAACCGATCAGAATCGTTGCTTTCATTTTGATTTCCTAAAGACGCGGTTCGACTCGCTCATCCGTTCGTTGACAGGCTAATTTTGCGGCGGTATTCTCGAACTATCGTCGAATTGTTTCCTCGCTCGCCGTCGGCTGATGAACCTTTGGGGGCCGCCGGCTGTCGGAAACCGGGTAGTCGGTTCGCCATTCGAATAGTGTAATTCAGTTCGCACGCGAGCGGGCTCGAATTTATGCAGGCCCTGAGGTCGAATGCGACCCCCGGGCTTTTTTCGTTCGTTGAGTTGTTTGGCGGTCCGCTTTGTCGTGGCGGATTCAAAGTTGCATTATTGATCGATCGAGGGCTTGGGCCGCCGAGACAGGGAGCTGACGCTCCCCGCTCGCCACGGTCTTGCTCTCGCTCCTAGCCCCGTTCCTCCATGCGAATCGAAATCTACGACACGACGCTCCGCGACGGCAGCCAAGGCGAAGGGGTCAACTTCTCGCTTCAAGACAAGCTGCTAATCACTCGGCGGCTAGACGAGATGGGGTTCGACTATATCGAAGGAGGTTATCCGCTCTCCAACGAAAAGGATTTTCAATATTTTCAGCGCGTGCAAAGTCTTTCGCTCAAGCATTCGCGGGTCTGCGCCTTCGGCATGACGCGCCGCAAAGGAGTCGAGGCCCATGCCGATCCGGGGATGAAGGCGCTCGTCAAGTCGGGGGCCAGTGTGATTACGCTGGTCGGCAAGACATCCGCCTTTCATGCCACCGAAGTGCTCCGCGTTTCGCTCGAAGAAAACTTGGCGATGATCGACGACAGCGTGCGCTTCCTACGCGAGTCGGGTCGCGAAGTGATTTACGACGCCGAGCATTTTTTCGACGGCTGGAAAGGCAATCCCGAGTATGCCTTGAAGACGGTGCAAACTGCGGCGGCGGCCGGCGCTCGCTTGATCGTGCTCTGCGATACCAACGGCGGCAGCATGCCCGAGGAAATCGCGGAGCTTACGAAAGCCGTCATTGCCGAACTGCCCGTGCCGGTCGGCATTCATTGCCACAACGATTGCGATCTGGCGGTGGCCAATTCGCTGGCCGCGATCGACGCCGGGGCGGTGCAGGTCCAGGGCACGGTAAACGGCATCGGCGAGCGGTGCGGCAACGCCGATCTGATTTCGCTGATCGCCAATCTGGCCGTCAAGAAAAAGAATTACGAAGCGCTCCAGACCGACGGCCTGCGCCGGCTGACCGAACTCTCTCGGTTCGTCTACGAAACGGCCAATATGAACTATCGGCCCGGACAGCCATTTGTGGGCTCCAGCGCGTTCGCCCACAAGGGCGGAATGCACGTCCACGCGGTCGCCCGGGCCACGGCCAGCTACGAGCACATCGACCCGGCGACCGTGGGCAACGAGCGGCGAATCCTGGTCAGCGAATTGTCGGGCCGGTCGAACATCATGGCCCTCACGTCGCGGCACAATATCCAAGACGATCGCGAGTTGATGGACAAGATCTTGGCCCAGGTCGTGTCGCTCGAGAATGTCGGTTATCAATTCGAGGCGGCCGAGGCGTCGTTCGATTTGCTCGTCCGCCGAGTCGCCGGCACGTTTCACCCGCATTTCGAGCCTCTCAGCTATCACGTCGGCGTGGGCCGCGATGAGCGGGGGATTCACACCGAGGCGACCGTCAAATTGCAAGCCGGCGATCAGGCGCGGCACGAAGTGGCCGAGGGAGACGGCCCCGTCAATGCGCTGGACGCGGCGATGCGCAAGGCCCTCTCGGGTTTGTTTCCCAATCTGGCCGAGATGCATCTGGTCGATTATAAAGTGCGGGTCATCAATTCCGACGCCGGGACGGCCGCGGGCGTGCGAGTCGTGATCGAAAGCCGCGACTCGCAAGACGTTTGGGGCACGGTCGGCGTGAGCGAAAACATCATCGAAGCCAGTTGGCTCGCGCTGGTCGACGCGATCGAATACAAGCTCTATAAGGACGAGGCTAAGGGGAAATGACGAATGACGAAATACCCAATGTCTAAGGAATGACGAAGGCTTAATGACGAATGTCGAAGGCCTGTGATCGGGTGTTCGCGTCAGCGGACGCGATTGGGCAATTGCAGCGAATTTATCAAAGCGGCGCGGAGCCAGACCCCGCGACTACAGACCTTCGTTATTCGAGCTTCGTCATTAGTCATTGATTAGTCATTGGGTATTTCGTCATTAGTTATTCCGCCAGTTCGTCGCCCCAGCCCTAACGCATCCCCCACCCGTGCCCGACGAACTTCCAAAACAATTCGATCACGCTCAGGCACAAGCTCGCTGGGCGCCTTTTTGGGAATCGCGCGGGTATTTCCATAGCGATCCCGATCCGTCGCGGCAGCCGTATACGATCGTGATTCCGCCGCCGAACGTGACCGGCGCCTTGCACCTCGGGCACGCGCTGAACAATACGCTGCAAGACATCATGATCCGCAGCCGGCGGATGCAGGGGTTCAATGCTTTGTGGATGCCCGGCACGGATCACGCCGGCATCGCGACGCAGGCGGTCGTCGAGCGGCGGCTATTGCAGGAGGAGAAACAGAGCCGCCACGATCTGGGACGCGAGGAGTTGGTCCGCCGCATTTGGGAATGGAAGAATCAGTACGAAGCTCGGATTCTTGGCCAACTGAAGCAGATGGGATGTAGCTGCGATTGGCGGCGGACTCGGTTCACGCTCGATGCCCAGTGCGCCCGGGCCGTGCGGCACACGTTCTTTCGGATGTTCAACGACGGGCTCATTTATCGCGGCCGACGTCTGGTGAACTGGGACATGTTTTTGCAAACGGCCGTCAGCGACGACGAGGTGTTTCACGAAACGGTGAAGGGTCATTTTTGGCATTTCAAATATCCGGTCATCGATCCGCAGCCCGGCGAGCCGACGCATGTGACGATCGCTACGACCCGCCCCGAGACCATGCTCGGCGATACGGCGGTGGCCGTACACCCCGATCCGGCGGCCGCGCTCGAACGGGCCGAGCGCGAGTTGACCGACAAGCTTGCGTCGGCGGCGAGCAAGGATCGCCCCGAGATCGAAGCTCAGCTTGCCGATTTGCGCACGCGGCGCGAGACGATGCTGCCGCTGCTGGAAAAGCTGCGCGATATGGCTCTCGCGGGTCGGATGCTCCGATTGCCGCTGGTCGACCGCGAGATTCCGCTCGTGGCCGACGAATGGGCGAAGCCGGAACTCGGCAGCGGCAGCGTCAAGATCACGCCCGCTCACGATCCGAACGACTATGAGGTCGGAAAGCGGCAGCGGCTGCCGATGCTCAATATTCTCAATCCCGATGGCACGCTTAACGCTGCGGCTGAGCCGTATCAGGGCCTCAAGATCATGAAAGCCCGCGAGCGGGTCGTCGCCGATCTCGACGCGGCCGGGCTCATCGTGCAAATCGAGGATCGCGAAATCGATCTGGCCCATTCCGATCGCTCGAAAACGCCGATCGAGCCGTATTTGGCCGACCAGTGGTTCGTGCGGATGGACAAACTATCGCAATCGGCGATCGACGCCGTGGTCGACGGCCGCGTGAAGATCACGCCGGAGCGATATGCCAAGGGTTATGTCGATTGGCTCGCCGAGAAGCGCGATTGGCCCGTGAGCCGGCAGCTGTGGTGGGGACACCGGATTCCGATCTGGTACGCCCGGGGCGTGACCGAGGCGGAGCTTAAGAAAACATTCGCCGGTCGGACCGATGTTGCTTGGCGATGGGACCCCGAAAACAATCAGTGGCTGATCTCCGCCGAGGAGGAGGACTTGGCCGCGGGCGCCATTGCCGGCCACACGATCGAGCAAGACTCCGATGTGCTCGACACCTGGTTCAGTTCCGCGCTGTGGCCGCATTCGACGCTCGGCTGGCCCGACAAGACTCCGGAGCTTGCGTACTATTATCCCACCAATACTCTGATCACGAGCCGGGGGATCATCACGCTTTGGGTGGCGCGGATGGTGCTGGCCGGCCTGTACAATTTGGGCGATGTGCCGTTTCACGACGTGTTCATTCATCCGACGATTCTCGATGGTTTCGGCGAGACGATGTCGAAATCGAAGGGCAACGGCGTCGACCCGCTCGACGTGATCGCCAAGTTCGGCGCCGACTCGCTCCGGTTCGGGCTGGCCTATATGGCGACCGAAACGCAGGACGTCCGAATGCCGGTCGAGTTTGAGTGCCCGCATTGCGGCAAGGCGGTCGAGCAAACGCAGAAAACCCGTGCTCTATCCCGCGTGAGCTGCACGCACTGCGGCAAGGATTTTTCCACGCAGTGGGCGACCAAGCCGGACGACATGACCCTGCCGCGGGCGACGGTGCTCAGCGAGCGGTTTGAGCTCGCCCGTAATTTTTGCAACAAGCTGTGGAACGCGGCCCGGTTCACGATGATGAATCTGAGCGGCTACACCGCGGGCGCGGTGAAGAATTCGGCGCTGGTGATCGAGGACCGCTGGATTTTGAGTCGGCTGTCGACGGTGACAGCTCAGGTAACGGCCGCGCTAGATAGCTTTAAGTTTGCGGAAGCGGCCCGGATGCTTTACGACTTCGCCTGGGATGAGTTTTGCAGTTTTTACGTGGAGATGGTAAAGACGCGGCTGCAAGAGGAGTCATCGCGGCAGGTGGCGCAGCGCGTGTTGGCCCATGTGCTCGACACGCTCGCGCGACTATTGCACCCGATGGCGCCGTTCATCACCGAGGAAATCTGGCAGCGGCTGGCGGAATCGGCGCCGGCCCGCGGTTTGGCGACTCCGGTCGCCGCGGCGGAAAGCGTGATGGTCGCCGCGTGGCCAAAGGCCGACACGAGTCGTCAAGACGCGGAGATCGAGGCCCGCTTCGCGAAGTTTCAGGCTCTGCTCGCCGGTCTGCGCGAAGTTCGCAGCCGGCAGAATATTCCGCCGAAGACACCGATCCGGTTCTCGGTCCGTTCGGACGCGGCCACCCGCGAATTGCTGGAACCGATGGGGCCGTATTTCAACTCGATGGCCGGCGCCACAATCGAAGCCTGGAGCCCCGAAGTAACATCGCCACCTCGCTCGGCCAACTTCACCGCCGCCGACTGCGAGGTGTTCGTCGACCTAGCGGAGCACATCGACATCGACGCCGAGATCGCTCGGGGAGAAAAGGAAATTGAAAAACTCCGCGAGCAAATCGCCGCCAAAGAAAAAAAGCTCTCGAACGAAAGCTTTGTCAGCCGCGCCCCGGCCGACGTAGTGCAAAAAGAGCGTGAATCTCTGAAATCGCTGCAAGACCGCCTACAGTCTTCCACCACTGCTCTAGTCGAAATGAAACGCGCGCAGGCGAGCGGGGAGCGTTAGCTCCCTGTCCCATGCGCAACCCACTCAGACCGCGAACGCCGACCAATCCCCGCCACCACGAATCTTGGTCGTCAGCTTAACTATCATTTCGGCGTCGGCTCGACGCTTGGCTCTGTCCATCGATCGAGTTGGAACAGCGGCAAATAGCGATAGTAGGTCTCCAAGCTAAGGCAACAAAGACTGGTGGTCATGATCCGTCCGCCGTGCGGTCCCCACGCATCGCGGGTTGGCTTCTCGGGATCCCATCTTCCCTTGGCGCATCCTTCTTGGACTTGGCTCCCAACCAGGATATTCCTCGTGTTTCGATTCCAAACGTGCCAATCTTTGTCGGCCATGTTGTGCAGAACTTGCTGACTAAATACCAATAGTAGACAGTCCGGCAATGATCGCTAATGCGGTCAAAGCCGACGCGCGAACTCGCCCGACAAAAGGAGATTGATTCGACGCCAAATTGCAAAGGTAAGCATCCATCGCCGAGCTCCTTTGTTTTTTCGAGTCGGAGCCGTGACCTCAAGCAGACGGCCTAAGTCACCTGATTGTAGCGTCAATTATTTCCGCTCTTCGGCGCATACGTACTGCCAGAATGAAAAGGCACGTGGGCGACATTGCCATCGCGCGATTAGCAAAGACATCTTCGTTCGATTAGGGACGAGTTCTTGCATTCATCGCAACGACCTCAATCCTTCACAACCTTCTTCTCCGGCACGCCTAGCTCCTTCAGCTTCTCGCCCACCGTCGTCGCGTGGGTCGTGACGTTCACCCCTTTGTCGATCGCCGCGATTTTGCCGTCTTTGTCGATGTAGAAGGTCCAGCGTTTGGCATAGCCCTTGTCGCTGTCGACAACGCCGTAGGCTTTGGCCACTTCGCGAGACGGATCGGCAAGAATCGCGTAATCTTTCACGCCCAGCGATTCGGCGAACTTGGCGTTGTCTTCCGGCTTGTCGACGCTGGCGGTGAAATAGGCCACGTCGTACTTCTTGATCTTGGCGCTGTCAGTTTGAAAATTCTTGCACTCGATCGTGCAGCCGCCGGTGAACGCTTTTGGAAACCAAGCGAGCACGACCGCCTGCTTGCCGGTAAAGTCTTTGAGCGAATAGGTCTTGCCATCCGAACCTTTGAGCTCGAACGGGGGCGCTGCGGCGCCGACTTTGAGTTCCGCTGCTTGAATACGCTGACCACCGCCAAACATCACGGCCCAACCGACGATGGCCGTATTGATCACCGAGCGACACAAGAACGAGAGCATTTTCATGGCGGGACTCCGAGGGAGCGAAGGAGGGGAGGGCGAAATCGACTCGGTTAGCGTAACATGCCGGCTAACACCGGTTCAAGCATCGGATAGCGTGGTCGGTCCGTTTCCGGCGGCGATCAAAACCCCAATCCGGCGCAGCGGAATGCCGCGGCTGTGAAAGCCGTCTCCGACAGCCATTCTACGAATTCCGACTCCCGTTTCGGGTTTTTTTCCCTTACTTTGCCATAGCGTTGAATCGGCTGTTTCCCTATCATTCCGCCGCTTTGTTAGGCGCACGCGCTGCGCGACGCAAGATACTTATCGAGGAGACGGGTCGTGAGTTGGGCCAAGCCGATGCTGCTGATGGTTGTCTTGGGGGGTATTCTGTACGGCGTTTATGTCGTGCTGAACAAGGGGCCCGCGCCCGCGCCGCCCGCGGGAATCAGTCAGGGTTGGGATAAGCCGCTCGATATTCAGATCGGCACGGTAGACGGCGGCGGCCCGGGGCAAATCGGCGTGGCGCCGCCGGCCCCTGGTGGCGGCCCGTCGTATACGGGGAGTCCTCCTCCGGGCAATGTCGGCGGGCAGGGGCCCAGCCTTCCGCCGGGCGGAACCAGCGGCCCTGGGCTGCTTAATGCTCCCCCAGTCGGCCCCGACAACGCCTCGATCGCGCCGCCGTTCACGCCATCTCCGGCGGCTTCCGTAGCTCCGGACACCAGCGCGGCAACGATTCAACCGACCGAAGCATTTGCCCCAGCGCTGGCGGCCGCAAAAGCCAAGTGCAACGAAGGCCGGCTCGTCGAGGCCCTGCGGATGCTCACGAAGTGGTGCGATGCCCCGCAACTTACGAGCGACGAATCGCGGCAACTCAACGAACTACTCAGCCAATTGGCCGGCACGGTCGTGTATTCTCGCCAGCATCTGCTGCAGCCGGCCTACAAGATTCTGCCCGGCGACAATTTGGACTCGATCGCGAAGCAATACAACGTGCCGGCTCAACTGCTGGCCAAGATCAACGGCATCGAGGACCCCAACCGGCTGACTCCGGGAGATGAACTCAAAGTCATGCGCGGTCCATTCAACGCCAAGGTCGATATCGAGCGGCGACAGCTGACCCTCACGGTCGAGGGCTGTTACGCGGGTCGCTTCGCACTGGTCGGCATCGGCGATCGGGCTCGCGGTTTGGAAGGTCAGTTCGAGGTCGGCGAGAAGCAACTCGATCTCACGGGCGGTCCGCCGGCCGCCAGCACGCCAATCCATCATTGGGTCGGCATCGGCAACAATCTCGGCATCGTCGGCACGGCCGATCCGGCGTCGATCCACCCCAGCGGCGTGAATCTGAGCGCCCGCGACGCGGAGGACGTGTACGACATTCTCTCGATGGGCTCGCGCGTCGTCGTGCGGCGTTGATATCGCGCCGCTAGGTCGAGCCGATTTTCCCGCGTTGCGACGGTCGACCCTATACTCGTTCTTGCGTTCGCCTTAGAGTTGGCGAAACACACGGCTAATTTGGCGCGGCTTGCCCGGGCCGGGGCGAGTGCGGTAAAATTCTATTGCGGCAGCCTTCTCTTCTTGCCGCTTCCTCCGACGGAAACTCTTGCGCAGGAGCCTTTCATGGCAACGATGACTACTCCGACTGCTCGCCCCAAGATTCATCAGACCCAGTGCTTCATCGGGGGCCGCTGGACTCCCGCCGCGAGCGGCAAGACATTCGAGACGATCGACCCGGCCACCGAGGAAGTCATCGCCAGCGTGGCCGAAGGCGACGCGGCCGACATCGACTTGGCCGTCGAGGCGGCTCGCAACGCGCTCGATCATGGACCGTGGGGCAAGATGGATGCTCGCGATCGGGGCCGGCTGATTTATAAGCTCGCCGACCTGATCGAGCAAGAATTCGACGAACTCGCCGCGCTCGAAACGTTCGACAACGGCAAACCGATCAACGAAGCCCGCGCCGGAGATCTGCCGCTCGTGATCGACGTGCTCCGCTACTACGCTGGCTATGCCGACAAGATTCACGGGCAGACGATCCCCGTGCGTGGCAACTTTTTCACATACACCCGCCGCGAGCCCGTGGGAGTGGCCGGGCAGATCATTCCTTGGAATTTTCCGATGTTAATGGCGGCCTGGAAATGGGGACCCGCCCTCGCCGCCGGCTGCACGATCGTGATGAAGCCGGCCGAGCAGACGCCGCTGACCTGTTTGCGATTGGCGCGACTGGCGCAAAAAGCGGGGATTCCGGACGGCGTGATCAACGTCGTTCCCGGTTATGGCCCGACCGCCGGCGGCGCGCTCGTCAAGCATCCAGGCGTCGACAAGATCGCATTCACCGGCGAGCATCGCACGGCGCAGATCATCATGCGCGAGGCGGCCAGCACGCTCAAGCGACTGACGTTCGAGCTCGGGGGTAAGAGCCCGAACATCGTGTTCGCCGACGCGAATTTAGACGCCGCGGCCATCGGCGCCCATGTCGGTTTGTATCTCAATCAGGGGCAGTGCTGCTGCGCGGGGAGCCGATTGTTCGTGCAGGAAAAAGTCCACGATCAATTTGTCGAGAAGCTGGCGGCGATGAACGGCAATTGCAAAATGGGCGACCCATTCGATACGTCAACCACCCAAGGGCCGCAGATCGATAAAGCCCAGTTCGACAAGATTATGCACTATATCGATGTGGGCCGCGACGAGGGGGCGACGTGCGTCACGGGCGGAGAGCGGTTCGGCGATCGGGGATTCTTCATCAAGCCGACGCTGTTTACCGGCGTGAACGACGAGATGAAGATCGCCCAGGACGAGATTTTTGGACCCGTGCTGTCGGTGCTGAAATTCAAGGACGTCGACGAAATCATCGAGCGCGCGAATCGCACTTTTTATGGGTTGGCGGCGGCCGTTTGGACTCGCGACATTGCGAAAGCCCATCACATCGCGGCCAAGATTCGCGCCGGCACCGTGTGGATCAATTGCTACGACGCGTTCGACGCGGCGGCGCCGTTTGGCGGCTTCAAGATGTCCGGCATGGGTCGCGAACTGGGCGAGCGCGGTTTGGATGCCTACACCGAACACAAAACCGTGACGGTGAGTTTGAACTGACGACGGCGATCAGGCGTCATCGATCACAAGCCCGGCGACTTTCGTCACCGGGCTTGTGCGTCGATCGAGCGAGAAATAACCGATTGTCTTTCGCGGAACGTCCAGGCTTTCTTCAATCTGCACGTTCTTGCAGGTTTACCATCGCTTTTGCGCTGCGAAACTCCGAAGCGGCGTGTGGTTTAGCGAACATGCCAAGCGTTTGCGCGGCTGCTGCACGCCGATGAAGCAAAACCGGCAGTTAGCGCTGTCGCCGGAGAACTCGCGGGGCAATCGCAATCACATGCGAGTGAATTGCCTGCGAAACGTCAAAAATTTGTCACGATGAACGGTTCGCCGTCGGCGCTAGTCGTGTTATAGGGATGCGTTGCTATCGCGCACGTCGACCGCTTTTATTCGCCCGCGAGCATTTTGGCAAAATCGATAAATCGTCGTTAGTTCCTCGCACAAACATAGATCGCGACGATTGGCGCGCATGGCGCCACTGTCGATGTGAACTAGACGACGTTGCGATTCGGTTGACTGATCTCATCGTAAGAAGAATGGATTGCGAGTCCGCCACCGCAATTCGTTACCGTAGTTTGCAAGGTTCCCCGACCAGGCAAGTATCCCCCGTGGATCGGCGGCTTGGCATGGAGTTTGCCTTAGCCGGCCCCACACTCTGCCAAACAACTGCGGGGGGGCGAATCTGCGTTTAAAGTGGGCGCCAGACAGCGAACCGACACAGCCACGTTGGCAGTTCTGTCGCCAAGTTGGTCGCAAAAGAACCGCTGGTTTCGCTGGGCGACAGTATGACGGAACGGAGCAACGAATATGAAACAAACGGCGCTAAAAGATCGTCGCAAGCGCGATGACGCAGCCGACTTGCATGTCTTGCCAGCGGACCAGGTCGGAAGGGAGACCGTCCGGATGGACGCTTTTCTGAGCGACACGATATCGATCGTCGCCGGGCTGCCAGTCGAGCCGGCAACCGACACGCCACCGCGCCGGCGGCGCGTCGAGCCGCCCCGTCGCCCGCCACAAAATCGCGACCCTGCCGCGAGCGATTCGCTTCATTCCCGCGCGTTCTATTTTGTAGCTCTCCGCAGAGGCGCCCGCCGGAAACGCGCGTGCGATTTGTTGTTGACTACGCTGGGGGGCATCGTTTGTCTGCCGTTGTTGGCTCTGATCGCGGCGATCATCAAGCTGACGTCGCGTGGACCGGCTCTGTTTATCCACGAACGAATCGGGCGGCATGGACACCGTTTCAAGGCGATTAAATTCCGTACGATGGTCACTAATGGCGACGAAATGCTCACGGAATATTTCGCCGCCAATCCGATCGCTCGCGAGGCTTGGCGGCGCGATCACAAACTGAAACACGACCCACGAGTCACGACTATCGGACGATGGCTCCGCAAAACGAGTCTCGACGAACTGCCGCAGATTTGGAATGTTTGGCGCGGCGAGATGAGCCTCGTCGGGCCCCGGCCGATCGTTCATGAAGAGATTCCCAAATACGGCGACGATTTCGATATTTACTTGCAAGCCGTGCCGGGTATCACCGGCCTGTGGCAAGTGTCCGGCCGCAACGACACGTCTTACCGTCAACGCGTCTCGTTGGATGTCGAATACGTCGCGACTTGGAGCTTGTGGCTCGATCTTAAAATTTTGCTTCGCACGATGCTAGTCGTCGTCGGTCAAAGGGGAGCTTACTAAATGGCGAACGGTTCGGACCCCGGTCCGGCCGAACCGGCGCCACGGTGGGCACGGCTTTGGCGCGACGCGGTATCGCTGGTCACCGGCGCGACTGGGGTAGCGCGCGCATTCACCAATGGCGAGCGGGGGGCGTCAGCCCCCTGTCCTCCGGTTGACACTCAGGGGGATTCTCGCGCCGCGCAATACGCGACGAACCGACCCGACTCCGCGCTGCCGCCGCTCGGCTCTCGGTCCCCAACATCAGGATCGATTCCCATGACGCCGCTTCGTCCGGTCGTCGGGCTCTGGTGGCTTCACCCCGGCTGGGCGTTCGCGCTGCTCAACGGTCTCACCATGTTCGCGGCGCTCATCCTCTCCGACGAAGCGTTCCGCATGTATGGCACGCCCAAATATTTCGACTTCACCTATTTCCTGCTGGGCATCTCGGGCATCGCATCGTTCCTCGTTGGCCAATGGTTGGCCAAGAGCACAGGCCGCGCGCCGCAGCCGATGACGTCCGATGCGCGAGCGCGCTTGCGGCCGTGGTTTAATTGGGCGATTCTGCTTTCGATCACCGGATATATAGTCTGGTTCGGTGGCGGATTGTTGCGAGCCCGTTCTCTCGCGCCGCTCGCCGCAATCGTTAACGTCGGCGATAGTCCCGACGTGGACGTCCGTCGCGATGTGTTTCCGACGATCCCCGGCGTAACGACGTTGACTCAATTCGGCATGGCGGCGATCGCGCTCGGGTTGCTGCTACCACCGGCCGCCGGCGTGACGAAGCGACGACGGCGACAACTGATTGCCGCGCTACTGGGGCTCGGCGTGATGCGAATGATGCTGGTGAGCGAGCGACTGGCGATCATCGAGTTGGCAATCCCGGCGGCGATTGTCAGCTTGCGTCTGGGACTATTGGCCCGGGAACGGTTGAGCGAGAAAACACGTCGGCGTTTGCGACTCGCGCCCATCACGGCAGTCGTGGGAGTGACGCTGCTGTTCGGCGGGGCGGAATATTTTCGCTCTTGGCGATTTTATGAAGATCGATTCGATTCGTTCGCCGAGTTCACCGTCTGGCGATTGTCGGGCTACTACACCACCGCGCACAACAACGGCGTGATGGCGATGAAAATGCGCGGCTCTTGGCCCGTGCCCTATTACACGCTGGAGCAGTTTTGGCGATTTCCGCTCGTGGTCGGTTCGCCGTTGTCCTACTCGGCGGTGGCCGGCCTCGATCCGGAAGAAGTTCACATGGCGACGCTGGAGCGCTATGGCACGCCGGAACTGAACAACGAGGGAGGCGTTTTTGCGCCCGCGATGGATTTCGGCTGGTTCGGATTTTTCGTGTTTTGGATGCTGTTTGGGTTCGTGGCCGGGCGGCTGCATCGGGGTTTTTTGGCGGGCGCCCTAGGGGGATTGCTGTTTTATCCGCTGACGTTCGTCGCGATCCTCGAAGCGCCACTGCTGCTGTATCTCAGTAGTGTCCGCACGTTTCCGTCCATCGTGCTGTTGGCGGCCATTGTCGGCTGGGAGTTCTGGCGGCATCGGCATCCAGCCTCCCAATCCGCGACGCGGCATTCGGCCGGACCGGCGGCGCCGATCGGCGAACCCCTGGGGGCCACGCCATGAAACTCACCGTAAACGGACGCTTTCGAACTCAGCGGACCACCGGCGTACAGCGATATGCTCGCGAGATCACGTCGCGACTCTCGTCGCTGGTCGACGTGCTGACACCCGGCGAGTGGAATGCTGGAATCCGTGGGCACCTTTGGGAGCAGAGCGTGTTGCCGCGATTGAGCCGCGGGGGCCTGTTGTGGTCCCCTTGCAACACCGGCCCCTTGTCGGTCCGCCGCCAAGTGGTGACGATTCACGACTGTGCGTTCGCCGATCATCCGGAAGCCTTTTCGCGAATGTTCGCGTCGTGGTATGCCTGGCTGATTCCGCGTTTGGCGCGGCGGGCGCGCCGCATCATCACGGTCTCGCGTTTTTCGGCCCAGCGGCTGGCCGAACTCTGCGACATCGACATCGATCGCATCGACGTGATTTACAATGGCGTGAGCTCGCATATGTGCCCGGCGCCGGTCGAGGCAATCGCCCAACTGCGGCAGCGGTCGAACTTGCCGGGGCGATACGTCCTATCGGTCGGCTCGATCGAACCTCGCAAGAATCTCCAGCGATTGTTGACCGCCTGGCAGCGGCTGGCGCCCGCCGACGTGGGTCTGGTGCTCGCCGGTGGCGAGAGCGCCGTATTCCGCGGCGCGGGCATCGATCGATTGCCTCCAGGCGTTCAACTGGCCGGATACGTCGCCGACGAGGATTTGCCCACGCTGTATTCGGGCGCCGAAGCGTTTGTGTATCCGTCGCTCTACGAAGGCTTCGGACTGACCGTGCTCGAAGCAATGGCCTGCGGCGCGCCGGTGATTTGTTCTCGCACCACCTCACTGCCGGAAGTGACCGGCGCCGAAGCTGCGATGCTAATCGATCCGTTGGATGTCGACGACATCGCCAGCGCTCTCGGGCGTTTGCTGGCCGACGGTCAATTGCAAGGCAAGTTACGCGCGCAAGGGCTTCAGCGGGCCACCCAATTCAGTTGGGACAAAGCCGCCGCCGCCACCGCCAAAGTCCTCAAGCAAGCCGCCTCGCAAAACTAAAACCACTGCAAGATAACCAACCGCGCTGCCCACCCCACTCCCCAAATCCTACCCCCTTCATGTCTCCCAGCGTTGCAATCATCCACGAGTGGCTTTCTAGCTATGCCGGCTCCGAGCGAGTCGTCGAGCAGATGCTGGCCGTGTTGCCGGACGCGGAGCTCTACAGCTTGGTGGATTTTCTACCAGCCGAGCAGCGCGCGATGCTCGGCGGTCGCGACGTGCACACCTCGTTCATACAGCGATTGCCATTCAGCCGCAAAAAATTTCGCGGCTATCTGGCGCTCATGCCGCTGGCGATCGAGCAGTTCGATCTCTCGGCGTACGATGTCGTCGTCAGCTCGCACCATGCCGTGGCCAATGGCGCGCTCACGCTCGCCGATCAGCTCCATATCAGTTACGTACACACGCCGGTGCGATACGCCTGGGATCTCTCGCACCAGTATCTGCGCGAGGCGAAGCTGAACCGTGGGCTGCGCGGCATGATGGCTCGCACGGTGCTCCATTATCTCCGGTTGTGGGACCGCGCCGCGGCCGATCGGGTCGATCTGTTCGTGGCTAACTCCAGATACATTGCCCGGCGGATTTGGAAGACCTACCGTCGCAAAGCCCGGGTCATTTATCCGCCGGTGGACGTCGAGGCGTTCGAATTCTCGTCCGACAAGGCGGAGTATTATCTGACGGCCTCGCGGATGGTCCCCTACAAGAAGATGGATCTGATCGTCGAGGCGTTCGCGCGGATGCCCAATCGCAAATTGATCGTCGTCGGCGATGGGCCGGAGCAACGCAAAATCGCCGACAAAGCCGGTCCGAACGTCGAGCTTCTGGGATATCAATCCAACGAGAAGCTCCGCGAATTGATGCAACACGCCCGAGCGTTTGTGTTCGCCGCCGACGAGGATTTCGGCATCACGCCCGTCGAGGCACAGGCCTGCGGCACGCCGGTAATCGCTTTCGGTCGAGGCGGGGCGCTCGAAACGGTCGTCGACGGAGAAACCGGCATGTTCTTCGACGAGCAGACTGTCGACTCGCTATGCGATGCGGTCGAACGCTTTGACGCCCGTTGCGAGATGTTCGAGCCGAGTCAAATTCGCGCTCATGCCGAGCAATTTAGCATTGCCCGATTTCAACGAGAGTTCCATCGATTGATCGAACGACAATGGCGCCGTTTTGACGGCAAGCCCGCGAGACGCCAAGCCACGAGACTTTCCGCGTTACCGAGATAGTTACAGAGTCAACACGTCTCCAGATAAAGGTACTTTCTTATGATCAGCGTAGCCCGTCCCCAACCGCACTCCGGCGTCACGCGAGCCATCGGCCGGCATTCGTTCAAGATCATCGCAGCCCTGGCTCTGGGCATCGTGGGCGCGCTGGCCTATACGGCCATCGCTCCGGTCTATTACGGATCCGAGGCGAAAATTTTCGTGCGAATCGGCCGCGAAAGCGTGTCGCTCGATCCGACCGCGACCACGGGCCAGACCGTGTCGGTCCAGGACTCGCGCGAAAACGAACTCAATTCGATCCTCGAGGTGCTTACCAGCCGCGCGATCCTGGAAGGGGTCGTCGACGATCTCGGCCCGTCGGTGATCTTGGGCCGCGACGGAAAGCGCGATCCGATCGCCGAAGTCGATTTGGCCGATGCGTCGCATAACCCAACGCAGGCCGCCCCAACGATCATGCAGAAGCTCAATCCGCTCACCGACTACAGCCGCCGCGACGATGCGATTCAAAGGTTGTCGAAGCGACTGACCGTGACGAACCCCAAGAAATCCGATGTAATCACGATCTTCTGCGAGGGGCAGTCTCCGGACATCACTCGGCAAATCGTGGAGAAAGTGATCGAGCTCGCGCGCGACGCCCACACGCGGGTCAATCGAATCGCCGGGTCGCAAGATTTCTTCGCCGAGCAAACCAATGCCGAGCGAACTCAGTTAAATTCGCTGGAAACGAAGCTCCGCGATTTGAAGGACCGATCTGGCATCGCGTCGCTGCAGCAGCAGCGCGAGTTGCATCTGAAGCAAATCGGCGAGCTTCAGCAAGAACTGCTCCGCACCGATCGCACCTTGCAGGCGGCTGGAGTGCAGAATACGGCCCTGCAGAATCGTCTGAGCAAACAGCCTGCAACGGTGATCACTTCCGAGACGACCGGCATGCCGGTGACGGCGGCATCGGCGATGCGTGGGCAATTCTATACGCTGCAAATTCGCGAGCAGGAACTCGCCAGCCGATTGACCGATCTGAATCCGCAACTCGTGCAACTTCGAGCCCAGCTCGCGCAGGCCGAAGCGACGCTCCGCGATGAGAAGACGTTCCCGCAAATCATCAAGGGGGAGAACAAAACGTACAAGGACCTGGAAATGGCGACGTACACGGGCGAGGCGGGTCTCCAGTCGCTCCGAACTCAACAGCAAGCGTTGACGAGCCAATTGGCCGACGCTCGCGAGTCGCTCAAGTCGATGAACGACGTCGAACGGCAATTCGCCGGTCTGGATCGCGATCTCGACGTCTCACGATTGAAGTATCGCCGGTACGCGGAAAATCTCGAGCAGGCTCGCATCGACCAGGCCCTCGCGTCGCAGCGGATCTCGAACATCAACATCCTGCAACAGCCGACCGTTTCGTACACGCCGATTCGGCCCCGCGCAATGTTTAACTTGTCGATCGGTCTTGGCCTCGGCTTGGTCCTAGCAGCCGCCATCGTTGCTTTGAGCGAACAGCGCAGGCGCGACCGGATGAACGCTCAGGCGGAGAATTACTCGACCCATGGGTCCCAAGGCATGGAAGACTCCCACGGAAATGGCGCCGGGCGATTTCACGGCGACTTTCAGACCACGGGTTCGAACGCTGACACGAGCGCGCGGCGAATCGTTTATCATGCGAAGTAATGGGGTTTCGTGTTTCTACGGCAGGGGTGGCTGGGCTGGAGGCATCATCGCCGAAGCCCCGGAGAGGGGTCTCGACGTCGAATCGGGCGCCGATAGGTCCGGTCTGTCGCGAGCCCGGCCGTCCACAAGTCAGTTCGCGCGCCGGTTAAAAATGCGTCCACCCGAGGTATACGAAAAAGTTCGCGAGCCACGGTTGGACCCACGGGTTCCAAGTCGGGTAGCTCGCCGACAGGGCCGACAGCGCCAGCAGCACATAGCCCACGCCACGACGCCACCGCGCGGCCGATAGCCAATCGGCCGCCGGCAGCATCGCGATCAGCCATAGCGGCGCCAGCCAAAAGACCCATCGCAGGCCGCTGGTCATCCCGCCGTAGTTGCGATCGAGCGGTTTGACGATCGCAATATAGAACGTCACGCAGATGATCGTCACGCCACCGATCAAGATCGCCAGCTCGCGCAGTCGATATCGCCGCCACCAGCCGAGCATCACGACGCCCGGCAAGGCGAGCAGCCAGACCGGCGTGAGCGAAAATATCCCGTGGTGGCCCACCAGTGCATGCAGGGCATAGACCGGAATCGTCGGCTCGCCTTTGTCGATTCCCACCGGACTGTTCCAATAGGCGGGCCTCAGCTTGCCGCCGCGCATATAGTCGAAGTGATACCAGTCGTCGGGGTCGACCGTATTGCCGACCACATCGTGCCGATGCATGTAGGGCGGCCGAAAACTCTGGTGGGCGATGTAATTCGTGCCAAAAAACCCGGCCATGACGATCAGCACCGGAGGCATGTAATACAATAATGTCTGTCGCGGAAATCGCCAAAGAAGACCGGCCGTCAGGATTGCCAGAAAGCAAAGCGCCGGCAGCTCGTCTGAGGCCGTGAAGGCCGCGAACAACCCGGATAGGCCGAAGTGATACCACTCGCGACGACTGTCATGCCAAATCCGTAGTGCCGCATAAACGGCGATCAGCACGGTGACGGCGCCGGTCACATGGTTATTGAGCACGACGGAAAACGTGGTGATAAACGTGCCGCCGGTCGCCGCCGCCATCACAAAAATCCGGCCCCAATCCGTTTGGCCATATCGTTCGGCCAATCGAGCCAATAACCAAAAGTACAGGATCAGCGGTAGCACGTTGATCGCGATCAGCATGAACCGGCCGACCTCATAGGGATGGTCCTTGAGCGAGGCGCCAGTCGCGTGGTGGATAAGCCAGTATTGGCCCGCCAGCAGCGTCGTCAGCAGCGTCGGCTTGCTCGAATACAGATGCCACTGACCATCCGCGCCCCGATGACGCACCATGTCGATCGTGTCCCAGCCGGACTCGTTCTGAATGTCGTCGATCGCGTAAGTGCCATTTTCCACCAGGGCTCGAATCGTGTCCCAGCGACTGCGGTCGTTGGCGCTCAGAAAGGGTCGCTGCTGGCCGACGAAATGCTCCTGGACTTCGCGTGCGACGGCCTCATCGTCGACCGGTTGGCCCTGATCCTTGAGCTGCTGCTTGCGGAGGGCGATCTGCCGGTCTTGATTGGTTTTGTCGACGCCGATCTTATCGACCGCGTTGACGGCTAGAATTCGGCCCACCATGCCGCCGACCGACAGCGCAATCAAAATCGCGTAAACGCCGCGGCGCAGCAACGCTCGGGCGCTGCAATCCGCTCCCGAATCGTCAGGCATCGTCTGAGCGGGCGGCGGCGGTATCGTGGGGCTGACGGGCGGACTCATCGGTGGGTTGGAGTTCATCGGCATCGACTGGGGAGATTCTTTCAATGCGGTCGACAATCGAGTAAGTGTCGGCGTCGCGTCCTTGATAAGCGATGATGAGTTCCGCGAGGAAACCGATCGACATCAATTGAGCGCCGAACAGCAGCGACCCGATCGAGTAGATCAGCGCCGGCCGCTCGTGCAAGGCCGGATCGGCATGGAGGACCAATTTTTCGACGATCCAATAGCCGGTGAGATACGTCAAGCCGAACCCACCGAGCAGAAAAAACGCCAAGCCGATCGCTCCCAGCAAATGCTGCGGCCGCTGGCCAAACCCGGTCAGAAACTTGACTGTCAACAGATCGAGAAAGCCTTTGACGAACCGCCGCAGGCCGTATTTCGAGTGGCCGAATTTTCGCGCCCGATGCTCGACCACCAGTTCGCCAACGCGAAACCCGCGGGCATGGGCCAGCACCGGAACGAACCGGTGCAGTTCACCGTACAATCGCACTTCGCTGAACACCTCGCGGCGATAACATTTCAGCCCACAGTTGTGATCGTGCAGATAGACGCCGGTCAGCACGCTGACCATTCGATTGAAAATCCACGACGGCAACACCTTGTGCCACGGATCGTGGCGGGTTTGTTTCCAGCCGCTGACGACGTCGTACTCGTCGCTCATCGTCGCCAGGAGCCGCGGAATCTCGCGCGGATCGTCTTGAAGATCGGCGTCCATCGTGACGATCAAATCACCCCGAGCCGCCCGAAACCCAGCGCTCAGCGCCGCCGCTTTGCCGAAATTGCGACGAAACTTGATTCCCCGAACCCTGGAATCAAGCAGCGATAGCCGCCGCACTTCGGCCCACGACCGATCGGTCGAACCGTCGTCGACGAAAACAAATTCCATGTCATATGGGTCGGCGTCGGCGACGGCGGCCAATTCGGCATGCAGCGCCGCCAAGCTCTCCACTTCGTTAAACAGCGGCACGACGATCGAGAGCATAACCAAGAAGCAGGGGAATCGAGAAATAATTCGGTGTTAGCCAGCGATTCGCATAGTCGCGGCATCCTGCCGCGCCGGGTAGCCAATGCCATCTTAAATCAAGCCGAAACCAAATACGACTCCGCAACTGATTCAAATAGCAAAGGCGGTCGTGGAATGCGCAACAATTTAGAGAGTCTTATCCCCGAATACTGTTAGGCATGCTCAAATTGAGTAGGATCGGTTGGGAGGCCGCTTAACATACGACACAATCATGAATCTCACTCTTGCTGAAGCGCAAGCTCGTTTACCGGATTTAATCCGCGGCATGACACCGGGCGACGAAGTCGCGATCACCGAGAACGATCGAATGATTGCCAAGCTCATTGTGCCTCAAGCGGAAAAGCCTCAACGCGTTCCAGGTCGAGGCAAGGGAACCCTCACAATCCTCGTCGAGGACGACGAGCACTTGGAAGATTTCCAGGAATATCTTCCTTAAAGCTTATGCCGCCAGGTGAGCGCGCCGACGTCGCTCGGCCTAAAAACAGGACGATCATCCCCCCGGCGCCGCCCTTTCAGCGATCAGCGCCAATCGATTGCGGCTGGAGACGACCACGCCACCCGGTTTTTCGACCGTCACGGCGAACATCTGTGGCGATGCGACTCGCAGCTTCGCGCGGATGGGTACGACCGTATCGCCGGTGACCTTGTTGACGCTCGCCGGCCCGAAGTCAAACACTCCTCCGTCGATGGGATAGCGCTTGTCTTGAGTCGCGTCGAAGATCCATAGCTGATATTGATTATTTTTGGGGTCGTTTTCGGCCAATCCCTTGAATCGTAAATAGCCGGCCTGATTTTCCGTGCTCCAAACCACGTCGCCCGTCGCGCGCTTGCCCGCTGGATCGCCGGCTGGGGCCCAGGGGATTTTTACGACGTCAGGCGCTCGTTCGAGTAAGAGTGCCCTCTCTTCGACGGGCGTCAGCAAAGGCGACGCCCGCTCGCGACGCAGCACGAACATCGCTAGCAGCAAACAAGCCACCGCCACGACCCACGCCACGATCTCGCGATACCGCGCCCCCCCTCTGACGACACTCGACAACTCGACAACCGGCACGTTGTCGGTCGTCCTACCCACACTCCCGACTCCCGACTCCCGCCTCCCGACTTCCTCCCGGGCCCCGGCGGCGATTCGATCTCGCAACCGCTCGGGAAGCGCTTCGAGCGGGCCAGCATGAAACGCTAGCGCGGCCAGAGCTGCCGTTCGCTCGAACGATTCAGGATCGACGGGCGAGTCGGCCAGCAATCCCGCGAGCGTCCGCTGGTCGTCGTCCGACAATCCGAATGCGGCCCGTTCGGCGAGCAGTTCGTTGATTCGCTGCAATTTATGGTCTAGCTGGTTGCTCATGGGGCCCGCTCCGCAACTTTTTGTCTCGGGCTTTGGCCAAACAGTTCGCGCAGACGGGTCATGCCTCGCCGCGCGTGGGTCTTTACCGTGCCCAGCGGCATCTTCAAATATTCCGCGATTTGCGAATTGCTCAAGCCGCGATCGATCGCAAGTTCGAGCACCGTCCGCTCGTCGGGACGCAGCAACTCCATCTGGCGCCGCGCGCGATCGATGTCTTCGTCGAAACACATGGGACTTCGTCCGTCGGACGCGGCCTGATCCAAGCCGCTGGAAATCGGCGTCGTGGGAATCGTACGCTGCTGCTTCCGGCCGCGGTCCACCAAGCGGCGGCGGGCGATCATCGCGACAAACGTCGCCTCCGACGCGACCGCTTCATCAAATCGGTTCGCGCTCCGCCAGAGATCGACGAAAATTTCTTGGACAGCATCCTCGGCGTCGGACAGCGTGGGCGATCGCCGGCGCGCGAGCGACCACACGAGGCCGCCGTAGCGTGAGAGACACTCGTCGATCGCGTCGGTTTGCCCGAGGGCTACCTTGGGGAGAATACAGTCGGCCATCGATCGTCCAAAAAAACCCCGCGATTCGAACATCCACCCGCCATCGCATCCCACCCTTCCCCACAACGACCGCGACCCGCGCAGCAAAAGAGGGCCTCGGCCACCCGAGACCCTCTCAAGTCTATCGCGATGCTGCGATCGCGGCAAACTACGGCATGAGTACGTGGTCGATGACGTGAATCACGCCGTTTGACTGAGTCACGTTCATGATCGTGATGTTCGCGACGCCGCCTTTAGTGTCTTCGAGCATCAGGTTGTCGCCGTTGCGACGGACTTTGAGTGTCTCGCCTTGCACGGTCTTGAGCATCGCCGTTCCGTTTCCGGCCTTGATCATCTTTTCCAGTGCGGCGGCGTCCAGGTCGCCGGCCACAACGTGATACGTCAGGATGCCGACGAGCGTCGATTTGTTCTCCGGCTTGAGCAACGTGGGGATCGTCCCCTCGGGCAGCATCGCGAAAGCCTCGTTCGTCGGGGCAAATACAGTGAACGGTCCCTTGCTCATCAGCGTGTCGACGAGCCCGCCGGCCTTGACGGCGGCGACGAGCGTGGTGTGATCGGCCGAGTTGACCGCGTTCTGCACGATGTTCTTGTTGGCGTACATCGCTTGCCCGCCGACTTGAACATTGGCCGCGAGCAGTGTTGTGGCGGACAGCAGTCCGGCGGCCAGCGATAAGGCGACGCTTAGTTTGCGAATCATGTCAAAATCTCCGTGATGCAAATGGAATCATTGGAAAAACCGCGATCGCCGCCTGATGCCAGCTAGTTGGATCCTGACTAGCTGGCGCTCGCGGGTCCCGTCGGTTATCGCAGCGAATTGCTTCGACAACCATGACTTCGCTGCTAAATGCGGATTGGATTCATCCAGGAATATTTTTTTCAACTGGCGGAATCTTTTATACGACGCGGCACTCAAACTGGCGCGTCTGCAAGTCGCCAGGAGCATCTTCCGCCATCGCGGCGCGCGACGCGCAATCCGAAGATCAGCTTGCCCGGCGTCGCGTGAAAAAAGCCTTCGGAAAGAATGTAATACGCAAAGAATAGCGCCACGAAAACCGCGACTTGGGGGGCATTTCCAAATTCTTCAAGCTGTTTCGCCGCAACGACACCGATCACGAAAACCGCGATCAGATCAATTTGGGCCGCCCCATATCGAACCCCGATTGGGTAATATGTTGACGCCTCCACTTCGACGCCTTTGCCGCCAGCATGGGGCTCCACGGCGTCGGAGGAGCGTACGGCATCGGGTGAGCGATATGGATTTTCGTGGTCGGCACGGTCGGTGAACCTCACGTCCGCCGTCGCCAGCGAACCTTCGCGTCGATTCTCTGAACGCTGTCCTGGCGCCACAAAGCTCGGAGCCGGCGCCGCGCGATGACATTGGGGGCATTCATTGTAGCCGACTTCGACACTGGAACCGCACGGCGGACAACTGCGAATTTCCCTAGCGGAATACTCTTTAATTGTGGGCGCGAGTCATTGAACTACTGATTCAGCGAATACAGCAGCACGTTCAAGCCGATTCGCTCGGCGTCGTCGCGGGTATAGCCTTCGCATTCGAGCGAATCGTGCTTTTCCAGGGCGCAGCTCAGATCGAACTTGGAAAAGATTACGCCATAGCGGTCGCCGATTTTGACACCCTCGAGTTCCGGCTCGATCTTGCGGATGCTGGCGCTGGCCCGGCCCGTGTCGCCTCCGGCTTGAGGTTCTCGCAGCGAGACGGTCGATAGATCGAAACCGAACTCCTTGCTGAACAGCGGATGCTTGGCGGGAATCGGCTGCAGCGGCTTGTCTTTCGAGTCCACGTCTTTATCGCCGGCGAAGATCGATTGCATTTCGCGTCGGAACGATTCGGTGAACTCGCGGTTGGCGCAAATCGAATCGGCTAAGAGCGTGCCCCCCTGCTTGATGTACTTGCGCAGCGCGTCTCGCTCCTCCCGCGTCAGGCTAAAACTTCGGCGGCCGTGCATCATGACCATGTGATACTTGAGCAGCGCGGGGTCGGTGATATCCACCAATCTCTGCTCGGTCTCAACGCGGACTTGCAATTCGCGGGCGGCGGCTTCGAGTAAGTGCGGCAATGCGGCCGGCGCCGTATCGCATCCGCCCGGATGCTTGAGCTTGGCGATGTACAGCTTGCCGCGGTCGTAAGTGTCTTTGAGCCGGGATTCTTTGGCGTGAAAGTTCTCGGTCTTGTCTTTCAAATCGCGATTGGTCGCATAGGCCAGCACATTGATGCCAATCGCCCTGGCGGCCGCGACTTGCTCGGCCACATGCTTGGGATAATCGTGCTTCCGCCAAGTCGCCATTTCCAAATAACACGACAAGCTATTGGGCGGATCGTTCGGTCCGCCGGGGGGAAAGTAAACGACACTCGTGCGGCAACCATAGTCGATGCCCAGCACGGTTCGCTGCTTGTCGGCCGGCACGATCTCCTCGGCTCGCCAGATGGGATGCTCGGGCGGGAGCAGCCTCAATTGGTATTCCGGCGGAAACACTCGCTTCATCAGATCGCGAAACCCGCGGTCGAACTCCGCGCTGCCGGCGCAGCACGCTTCGGCCAAAATAAATCCACCACGATCGACGTAGTCCTTGAGCACTTGGCCTTGGCGATCATCGATCGCCGGCGATTGGCTGCCGTTGATATACAGCACGGGCGATTGCAGCAGATCGTCGACCGTGGCCTTCGACAGATCGACGACCTGCCACGACAGACCGAGGGGATACTCGGCCTTCCACTTGGTCTCGGCGTACATCGTCAGGTTGGCGACGTCGTTGCGGTGATGGTTCCAATCTCCCTCGGGCCCATGCTGCGCCTTGGACATCACGATCGGCCGTCGGCCTTTGCCCAGAAACAACAGGGCGAAGCTGGTCGCCAGATTGGCGTCGCTCTCGATGGGGTTGGTATTGAGGTCGGCTTGCCAACTGCCGTTCAGGTTTTGCACGTTCGGGCTGCACAGAAACGCGGCCCCTTCGCGATACCAATCGTGATCGCCGATGAACCGGCGGTTGGTCATCCGGCCAATCCGCTCCAGGCCATAGAGAAAATAAAAGTGCCAATCCAATCGGCGGACATCGATCACCTGCGGATTCCGCTCGACCGAGAAGATGTCTTTTCGGCCCAGCCATTTGAGCGCCCGCTCGATGCGATCGGCCGAGTCGTCCGCGTCTTGATTGCCGCAGCAACTGACGATCCCGTTTTCCACGCGAGCGTCGCCGGCGGAGGTACGGCCGGAGGCGATTACCAGCGAGGCGATCCCGGCGCAGGTCATGCTGCCCGTTTCGGTTCCCTTGAAGTAACCCCACGATCCCGTTGTGTTTTGCGAACCCTTCCAGTACCGCAGAGCCAGTCGCCATGTTTCGTCGCTGACAGTGATCCCGACGTGTTCGGCCTCGGACAGGGCCAACAGGGCGAACTGGCTGTTCGACATGTCTCCCTCACCGCGCGGATAAGACCAAGAACCGCGCCGGTCGGTGTCCTTGATCTGATGGTCTTCGAGCCACTTGGCGCTGGTCTGAATTTTCAGCAGATCGCGCTGCGGCTCCGCGATGCAGAAGACCATCGTCTGCAGCGACATCACATAGGTCGAGTCGGGCGTGAGCGTGCGAAGATACGCCAGCGCCTTTTGGATCGACGGATCGCTGACCGGCGTGCCGCAATTGATAAGCGCCAGCGTGCAGATGCAGGTGATCCCGCCAACTTGCTGCCCGGGACGGATATCGGGCCAATTCCCCTCCTTGGGATGCTGCTGGGCCTTGAGATAGGCGACGCCCTTCTCGATCGACTGCCGCACTTCCGCCGCATCGATCTCGGCATTGTCGGCCGCCAAAACCCTTGGACAATTTCGCGCCGTGCAGCAGAACGTTAGCGCCGCGGCGATCCCCGCGACGAGAAAGTTTCGACCGGTCATCCTGTCCTCCGTAAACAGTAAAGCGACCCGCAGAATCGATTCTAGCGCCGCCATTAGGCGCCCGCAACGCAAACCGCCAATTGCTGCCGCGCGCCGCGCCCTATAATATGATCGCTTGAACTTATGGCGCCGTACGGATACCAACCCGAAACGTCAGCGAGGAATTGAGGTCCCACAGCCTCGCTGACGCATCGGATTGGTATCACTGCCCGCTTCCCCAAATCCCTAGCCCCCAGCCCCTAACCCCTCCCCGCCTTGGCCACCAAACCGCGTAGTCTCGGAGACATCTTGCAGGAATTCAGCCAGCATCGGCAGTTGATGCAGGAGGAATTGCAAAAGGTGATCATCGGTCAATCCGAGGTGATTGAGCAGATGTTCGCCGCCATTTTCACCCGCGGCCACTGTCTGCTCGAAGGGGTGCCTGGACTGGCGAAGACGCTGATGGTCAGCACGCTGGCCCGGATTCTGGATATATCCTTTAAGCGAATCCAGTTCACGCCCGATCTGATGCCGTCGGACATCACGGGCACGAACGTGCTGGACGAGGACGAAAACGGGCGCAGAAATTTCCGCTTCGTCGACGGCCCGATCTTTACGAACATTCTGCTGGCCGACGAAATCAACCGCACGCCCCCCAAGACCCAGGCCGCCCTACTGCAGGCAATGCAAGAACGGGAAGTCTCGGTCGGACAGACGACGTACCCCTTGCCCGATCCGTTCTTCACGATCGCGACCCAAAATCCGATCGAGCAGGAAGGGACCTACCCGCTGCCCGAGGCGCAGCTCGACCGTTTCATGTTCAATATCAAGGTCGATTATCCAACGGCCGCCGAAGAGGAACAGATCCTGAGCTCGACGACCCGGAACGAAAAACCGGAGGTTCGCAAGGTGCTCTCCGGCCGGGCGATCGTGAATCTGCAAAAGCTGGTCGGCTCGGTGGCGATCAGCGAGTACATCGTCAAGTATGTGGCCCGCTTGGTGCGGGCGACACGGCCCAAAGACGAATCGGCGCCAGCGTTCGTCCGCGAGCTAGTCGATTGGGGCGCGGGCCCGCGAGCCGGACAGTTCTTGATCCAAGGGGGCAAGGCCCTGGCCGCGATGGAGGGGCGGTTTTCGGTGGCGATCAGCGACGTGCAAAAGATCGCCATTCCCGTGCTAAGGCACCGGATCAGCACGAATTTCCAGGCCCAAGCCGAAGGCATGACCAGCGAAGGCGTGATCCGACGGCTCGTGGCGGAAATTCCGACGCCGGAGATTCCGAAGTTTTCGAAGTAAGTGAAAGTAGGTCAGGCACTCCGTGCCTGACAGGCGCGACTTCTTGCCGTCTCATTTAAATTTCCAAATGCCAAATGACGCGTAGACTTCCGCCTCCCCGGCATCCGAAAGTCCTGGGTTATTGCACCGGCGGAATGTTTCATTTCTAGGAGTTCAAGCGCACCCGATGCCCCATTCCCGCCGGGTGATCTTTGTGATTCGGCGGTGGAGGTTGCATATGGAACCTGATGAACGAGTGATCCGCGAGGTGCACTCGACCTGGATCGACGCCGTCAACGCCGGTGATCTTATCCGCTTGCTCAGCTTGATGGCGGACGATGTCGTGTTTCTCGGTCCGGGCCAAGCGCCGCTCGGACGAGGTGGGTTTTCCCCCGGCTTCTCTGTCGCCCACCAACAGGCTCGAATCAATTGCATCAGTGAGTTGGACAACGTCGTGGTCGTCGGCGAAGTCGCCTACACGCTGAGCCGGGACTCGTTATCGGCGACCCCACGCTCCGGCGGCGAAGCGATGCAGCTCGCCGGTCATCGTATCACGGTATACCGCAAACAACCCGACGGCCGCTGGCTTCTGACCCGCGATGCCCACACGTTGTCCCCGGTGGAGGAGCTGACGTCGTGAGATGCGCCTGAAAGCGTTCTACTTCCTCGAGAGTTTTCCATCGACGATTACGGAGCGGCGTGGGATCCTCCGGAACTTTGAGACTCGGAAGCACGCTAAAGCGTGAACTCCAACAGCCGGCGACACGCTGAAGCGTGAACTCCAACCGTTGGAGTCCAGCCTTTAGGCGCCCTGTCACTTAAATGTCCGACGGCAATGGTCTACGATAAGTCCTATGCGGAAACACTCCGCGACCGGAATTGATTCGATTTAACCACCGCTGACCTACGACCCGATCGCCATGCATGAGGCCGAACTGTTTTACATGGCCCGAGCCATCGAATTGGCGCGGCGCGGCGAGGGGTATGTCGAGCCGAATCCGATGGTTGGCTGCGTGTTGGCCAACGACGAAGGGGTAGTCGGCGAGGGGTGGCATCGGAAATTCGGCGGCCCGCATGCCGAGGTCGAGGCGCTCGCGGTTGCCGGCGGGCGAGCCCGGGGCGCGACGGCCTATGTGACGCTCGAACCGTGCTCGCATTTTGGCAAGACGCCCCCTTGCGCGCCGGCCATGATCGCGGCGGGCGTGCGGCGCGTGATCGTCGCTCAGGGGGACCCGTTTCGCGAAGTGTCCGGCAAGGGGTTGGCTCAACTTGTTTCGGCCGGCGTCCATGTGCAGGTCGGCCTGATGCACGAGGAGGCCGCGCGGCTGAATGCGCCGTATCTGCGGCGAGTGGTCGACGGCCGGCCGTGGGTCATCGCCAAATGGGCCATGACGCTTGACGGCAAGATCGCCACGCATACGGGGGACAGCCGCTGGGTTTCCAGCCGGCCAGGGCGCGAGATCGTTCACCGCCTGCGCGGCCGGATGGACGCGATCATCGTCGGGCGAGGGACGGCAATGAGCGATGATCCCCTGCTCACCGCTCGACCGACGAGCGAGGAGATTCCGCGCGTGGCGACACGGATCATCGTCGACAGCCGCTCCGCGATTTCGTCCGACAGTCAATTGGTTCGAACGGCCGCTCAAGCGCCAGTGCTCATCGCCGCCGGTCCCGAGGCCCCGGCCGAGAATATCCAGCGGCTGACAAGGGCCGGCTGCGAAGTGTTCGTGGGCCAGCAGCCGCACGCCGCCGCGCGGCTCCGTGAACTCATGTCAGAACTCGGCCGTCGGCGGATGACGAATGTGCTCGTTGAAGGGGGAAGCCAGCTACTCGGCGGTCTGTTTGACGAAGACCTGATCGACGAGGTCCATGTGTTCATCGCGCCAAAGCTGTGCGGCGGCGCGGCGGCGCCAAGCCCGATCGGCGGACTGGGCGTCGAGCGAATCGCGTCGGCTCTCCGCCTCGACCAACCGGTGACGCAGCATACGGGGGATGACGTTTATATCACGGGGCGTGTCGACCGTTCGGTGCCAGCCGTATAATTGCGGAAGAACCATTGTCAACTCCTACCAAGAGCCCATCATGGAAACTCAAACGGCCGAAACGCTCGTTCAGAAAAAATGCGTCCCGTGCGAAGGGGGCGTTCCCAAATACAGTCACCGCGAGGCCGAGGAGCAGATCGAGCGCCTGTCCGGCTGGCGGCTGACGCACGACGGCGAGCGGATCCGCAAGGATTGGGTCGTGAAGAATTTCATGGCAGGTATCAATTTCTTTGGCGACGTCGCCCGGCTCGCCGAAGAGGACAATCACCATCCCGACCTGCACTTGGAAGGCTACCGCAAAGTCTGGATCGAACTCTGGACTCACGCGATCGGCGGCCTATCGGAGAACGATTTCATACTGGCCGCGAAGATTGACCAATTGCCGATTAAATTGAAGAGCTAGAGCCGCGCATGTATTAAGCGGGATTGGGTGATGATCGGCGCGCTACGCGCTTACTGCGTGCGCGGCTCCAGGCCCATCTCCGCGTCCTTCCCCCCTAGCGCGCCTCCAGCGCCTGCAACTGCGCATCCAACCCCGTTCCCTCGCCGAAATAATACTTTCGCGCCTCGGGGTTATTCAGCACTTCCTCGGCCGTGCCGTGGCAGAGGACGCGGCCATTGCGAATGATGTAGCTGCGGTCGGTGATGGCCAGCGTCTCGCGCTCGCGGTGATCGGTCATCAAGATCGAGATGCCCGTGTCGCGCAGGCCCCGGATGATCTTTTGAATGCCGTTGATCGTCACCGGGTCGATGCCCGTGAACGGTTCGTCGAGCAAGATGATCTTGGGGTTCGAGACGAGGCAGCGGGCGATTTCGAGTCGTCGCTTCTCGCCCCCCGAGATATAGATCGCCGTCGATTTGCGAATCTTGACGATGTCGAACTGAACGAGCAATTCTTCGAGGCGGCGACGGCGCTCGGCGCGGTCCATGCCGAGCATCTCCATGACCGCGAGCAGATTCTTCTCGACGCTCAACTTGCGGAACACGCTCTGCTCTTGGGCGAGGTAACCCATGTTTCCATCTCTCGCGCGGCGGAACATGGGCCACTGCGTTACATCGACGCCGTTGAGCGTGACCTTGCCGGCGTCGGGCTCGATCATACCGCAGGCGATGCGGAAGCTGGTCGTCTTGCCGGCGCCGTTGGGGCCCAAGAGACCGACGATCTCGCCTTTTTGCACGACGAAGTCGACGCCGTCGACGACCCGCCGCCGGCCATAGGTTTTTACTAGTCCGGTGACTTGCAAGATGGCCATGCTTACTCCGTTAAGTGGGGCCGGGATCGTCGTGTTTTGACGTGTTGCGGGAGCGGGTCGCTAGCGAACGCGGCTAGAGGGCTTAAAGTTGCTAGCGGACGAACCCCATGCGGGAAAAGTTGGGGATGAACGGCCAGGGGAGCGAAATGTTGGTCCACGGCAACTTATAAAATCCGTGCGGCCAATAGATGAACAGCGCCTTGCCGACGAGCAACTTGCGATCGACGAAGTGCTGATGAACCCACAGCCGGCCGTCGGAGCTGAGTGGGCTGTTGTCCCCCATCGCAAAAAATTGGTTGTCGCCGACAAAGAAAAACTGATCGTGCTTTCTTACGTCGGCGCCCGACTCGGCCAGCACGGCCGCCTTCTTCACGGGGAAGCAGCGCCAGTCGTTGGAATCGGCGGGCCACTTCGACGGCGCCGTGAATTGCCCGTAGTTGGGACTCGGGTAGGCCGGATTCTGATCGGAGAACAGATAGCTATAATACACATCGCGCCACAGTCGCAGGTGGCTGATCGCCAGGGGCGCTCCGATCGAGCCGATTCGAGCCGGGGGCACGTCTGCCTTGTACGAGACTTCTGGCTCCTGTCCATCTTGATCGAACGCCGTATCGCGATCGAACGTCACTTGTTTGTCGTTCACGGTTACGGTCAATTGGCGGTCGATATCGGCAAACAGAATTCGATAAGACCCGGCCTTGGCGATTCCGCCGGTTTGGGCCGCCGGTTGTTCTGCGTCGGCGCGTCCGGGAATCGTCAGTTTGATCGCGCCGGTGCTCAGATCGAAGTGGCACTGATACTGCTTGCCCTTCTTCGACAGTTCGAGGACCAATTGGCCTTCGGCTGCTTTGACTTCGACTTGCGTCTCAATCGCCAGATCGCTGACTTCGTTGACCTGCGAAGGGCCCTGATTGGCTTTGGTCCCCATGTCGTAGGCAATGAAATCGGTGATCGGCTTCGGTTGTTGGGGCGCGAACGGCAGTTTTTCCGAAAACTGTCGCCAATCGCTTTCATCGGGAACGAAGTTGTCGTACCGCATCCAGGCCTCGGCCGGTGATTTTTCGTCTGCGACCCAACCTGTCGTGACGAACTGGCGGGGATTTTCGGAGCCGTCGGAATTTTTGCCGATGATCCATCCGCCGCTCGTTTGGGCCGCGTCTTGCCAACGCGCCGGCCAACCGCCCGAGCCATCGGGGTTCTTTTTGATGAACGGTTCATAGACGTAATCGTTGTCGTAAACGATTTGCAGCGTCGCCTTCAGTTTCGCGGCCGGCTTATTGGCCGTCTTAAATGTTTTGCCACCGTCGGTGCTCACGGCGATGTCGCCATCGCGCACGCGGACGATCTCGCCGGGCAGGCCCACCAACCGCTTGATGTAATTGGTCTTCGCGTCTTCGGGAAATTTGAAGACGATCACATCCCATCGTTGCGGGTCGGTAAAATCGAAGGCGAATTTGCTGACCAAGATTCGATCGCCGCCATAGTACGGATACTCATCGCGCTGGGACGGGGTCATGTTGAGAAAATCGATCGTCCAGCGGCAGAGCGGACAAATGCATGTTTGAATATCGGGCCCACGTCGCTCTGCGCGATCGACGACGACGTCCTCCTCTTCGCGGCTCGCGCCCGCGCGAAACGTGTAACCGCATTTGGGGCAATTCAAGTCCAGATGCCGGCCCATCAGCGTCGGCGCCATCGAGCCGGTGGGAATCACAAACGCCTCGGCCTCGAACGTGCGGAAGAGAAACGCCAGCACAAACGCAATCACGATCGATTCGATCGTTTCGCGAGCCGTCCGAGCCCAGCCGGCAGCCACCGCGTCGGCGGCAGGACTTGGCGCCTTGGCAATATTTTTTGACACAGGTTTTTCAATCCGTTTATCGTTGCGGTCCATGTTCGAACCCCCATTTTCGCAGCCACTCTGTCCACTATACCGAAACAGTGGAACCGTCGGAACGTTAAAATGGGCAGACCGCGGCGTCTCGCCCTTAGGGGTTGATTTCGATGGGTAGGAGTCAACAATGAGGACTCCACTCACTCTGCGGAAGTTTCCAGAAAGTTGATTATGTCTGCTTCGCGTTCGACGGCCGATCGATCGGCTACCGGTCAGGTCCCCGACGCGGCCGGACGGTTCGGCGATTTCGGCGGACGCTATGTGCCCGAGACGCTGACTCGCGCGCTGGATGAGCTCGCCGCGCAATATGAAGCGGCCTGTGCCGACGAGGCGTTCCGGGACGAGCTCAGTCGGCTGTTGCGCAACTACGTCGGCCGGCCGTCGCCCCTCTATCATGCCGAGAGGCTGAGTCAGCACTGCGGCGGGGCACAGATTTATCTGAAGCGCGAGGACCTCAATCACACCGGCGCCCATAAAATAAACAACACGCTCGGCCAGGCTCTGCTCACCAAGCGGATGGGCAAACAGCGGGTGATCGCCGAGACGGGCGCCGGCCAGCATGGCGTCGCGACCGCGACCGCATGCGCTCGATTTGGGCTGGATTGCGTCGTTTACATGGGCGAGGAAGACATTCGCCGGCAGAAGCCCAACGTGTTCAGCATGAAGCTGCTCGGCGCCGAAGTACGGCCGGTCACGAGCGGCTCGCGGACGTTGCGAGATGCCATCAACGAGGCGATGCGGGATTGGATGAGCTCGGTCGAAACGACACACTATATCTTGGGCTCGGTCGTCGGCCCGCATCCGTTCCCGCGAATCGTGCGGGATTTTCAGTCAGTGATTGGGCGCGAGACGATCGAGCAGTGCCGCTCTCAGATCGGCCGGCTGCCGAATCTTGTCGTGGCCTGCGTCGGCGGCGGCAGCAACGCGGCGGGAATGTTTTATCCGTTCGTCGAGACGCCGGGGGTCGAGCTGGTGGGTGTCGAGGCGGGCGGGCGATCCGATGGCGTCGGCGAACATGCGGCGCCGCTCTCCTTCGGCTCGCCGGGCGTGCTGCATGGCAGCTTCAGCTACGTGCTGCAAGACGAAGATGGCCAAACGAGCGACGTGCATAGCATCTCAGCCGGATTGGATTATCCAGGCGTGGGGCCCGAGCACAGTTATTGGAAAGACACGGGCCGAGTGCGATACACCAGCTGCCGGGATGACGACGCGCTTGAAGCGTTCGACCTGCTGGCAAGCCGCGAAGGCATTTTGCCAGCCTTGGAAAGTTCGCACGGAATCGCGGTCGCCGCGCGTTTGGCGGCCGAGCGCTCGGCGGACGACGTGATCGTGGTTTGTCTTTCCGGCCGCGGCGACAAGGACGCGGCGGAGATTGCTCGGCTGCGCGGGATCGAACCGTAGACGTAGGATGGCGCTCTGGAAGAGCGCGTCGCGAGCGAACGCGGCTGGGGAGTATTCGATGATAGAATCGTTGGATTACATATGATTCCAGAGTTGTTCCGCAAACTTCGCTCCACGGGCCGCAAGGCGTTGATGCCGTTTATCACGGCAGGCGATCCCGATCTCGATTTCACCGCTGCGCTGCTCAAGGAATTCGTCGCGCGAGGATGTCATCTGTGCGAGCTGGGCGTGCCCTACAGCGACCCCATCGCCGATGGGCCCGTGATTCAAGCGTCGTACACGCGGGCGCTGGCCCACAAGATTAAGTTGGCCGACATTTTTTCGAGCGCAGGCGCCACTGTTCCCACGCTCGGCGCGCCGGTTGTCACGATGCTCAGCTACGCGATCATTTATCGGCACGGGCTGGACAAGTACGTGGCGGACGCACGGGCGGCCGGATTCGCTGGCGCGATCGTTCCCGATTTGCCGGTCGAGGAATCGCCCCAATTGGCCAAAATCTGCCGGGCGGCCGATTTCAGTCTCGTGCAATTGGTCACCCCCACGACGCCGCGCGACCGGGCCTTGCGAATTGCGGAGGCTAGCACCGGATTTTTATACTATGTTTCAGTTACGGGTATTACGGGCGAACGGGGCGCCTTGCCCTCCGATCTAATCGACAACGTCAACTGGCTGCGGCTGCAAACGCCATTGCCGATTTGCATTGGATTCGGCATCAGCCGGCCGGAAGACGTGCGAGCGCTCGCGCCGGTCGCGGATGGATTGATCGTCGGTTCGGCGATTGTGCGTCGCATTGCCGCCGCGGGCAGCAAGCCGCGGAGCGCCGTTATAACTGAGATTGGCGATTACGTTGCTGAAATGTTGGCGGCCCTCGAGAGCGACGCAGTGGGCGTCAGCAGTTTGAAATCGTAACGCGGCATCGCGTGCGACTCGCAGTCCTCGACAACGCCGGGTAGGACAACAAATTTGGAACCCAACAGAGTCATGCGATCAGCAGGAATCATCCTCTGCGGCGGGCACAGCCGTCGAATGGGCGCGCCGAAGGCATGGCTCCCGTTTGGCGTCGAGCCGATGTTGCAGCGAGTCGCCCGTATCCTGAGCGAAGTTTTATCTCCGATGATCGTCGTCGCGGCCGACCAGCAAGAGCTGCCACGATTGCCCCGGGCCGTGAAAATCGTGCGCGATAGTCAACCGGATCGCGGGCCGCTTCAAGCGATCGCCGATGGATTGTCGGCACTGGACGAAGACGTGTCGATCGCGTTTATCGCGGGCTGTGACGCGCCGCTGCTGAGCGTTGCGTTCGTCCAGCGAATGTTGAACCTTCTGGCGGCGGCGCCCGACAAGCAAATCGCCGTGGCCCAAGTCGATGGCCAATTTCATCCGCTCGCGGCGGCGTATCGCCCCAGTGCTTTGGGTTACATCGAGGCAATGCTAGCCGGCAGCCGACTGAAAGTGACCGAGCTAATGGCTGAAGCGCCGACGCGCATCGTCGCAGCCGACGAGTTGCGCGATATTGATCCCGACCTGCGTTCACTCCGCAACGTGAACACGCCCGATGAATTGAGCGAGGCAGAAAAATTAACGAAGGGTTAGCCGCCTGTCCAGGTGGTCAAAAAAGGGCGTGGTTGAAACCTGCGTGGTTTAAAACGGCGCCTTCGGCATGTCGCGGCGATAGGGCGGAGCTTCACGAGGCGGCAGCGGCTCGGGAAAATCGTCGGCCCAGGCTTGGCGATCGTCATCGCTGGCGTAATACCGCAGCCACACGTCGTTGTCGCTGCCCGCGTCGGAGCAGTCCCAGTGCAGATAGTTTTTTGGAGCGTCGACTTTTTTCTCCTGCGTCTGCAAGATGTCGCGGCAGATCAAGCAGTAGAGCGCCCGGTCCGAAAGATGATCGGTGAAGTCCAGCAAGATCCGCTTGGTGAATAACTTTTCGATGGTTTCCCACAGCGTCTTATGCAAGGCCTCGTCGCTCAGCTCTTCGGGCTGCGGCAAGATTAGCTCCGGCTCAAACCATTGACTGATCGGCAGCGCGGGCGCTCGTTCCCAGGCCAGCATCGAAGCCAAAAATTCGTTCTCGACCGGCGTCGGCAAATCGGCCACATTGAGACGGCCGATCGATTCGTCGAAATAAGGCTCGAGTTCGTCGCGCAATTGTGCGTTGCGCAGCAAATCGTCGACTTCACTATCGCTAGGTTGAGGGCGTGCGGTAGACATGCGTAGGCGTGCTCGGAGAAGCTGAAATGCGATGCGCCGGCAGCGGCGCGAATGACCTTCACCCCTTCGACTTTAACAACAATCCCCGAGCATTCAAGTATAATTGTGCTCAATCGCCGCGCTCGATGCGCGCATGCAACTTGCCCTCGTCGCCAGACCGTTACGATCATGCAAATTTCGCCGTCACAGTCGGAACAACTGGCAAACTCACCGCTAGCAGAGTCGCCACTTGCTAGCGAATTAACCCGGCGAATTTCCGGCGACGTGATTTTCGATCAACATCGTCGCGCCCTCTACGCGACCGACGCCAGTCTCTATCAGATCCTGCCGCTGGCCGTAGTCGTGCCACGCTCGACCGGCGATGTCAAAGCCACACTCGAGTTGGCCAGTGAATACGGCGTGTCGGTCACCGCGCGGGGCAGCGGCACGAGCCTTTCGGGACAGGCTATCGGTCCGGGGATCGTGATCGATTTCAGCAAATATCTGAATCGGATCGTCGATCTCGATCCCGTGCGGCAAACGGCCCGCGTCGAGCCGGGCGTGGTGCTCGATCAATTGAACGCCGCCGCCGCGAAGCACGGTCTTCAATTCGGACCGGATGTAGCCACGAGCAATCGCGCGAACATCGGCGGCATGATCGGCAACAACTCGGCCGGCTCGCGTTCAATTCTATACGGCAAGACGGTCGATCATGTGAGTGAATTGGAAGTGCTGTCGGCCAACGGAGTCGCTGCAACATTGCGACCGCTGACGCCGACCCAGCTTGCCGCCGAACAAAATCGGAGCGACTGTTGGGGCCGAGCTTATCGAACCGGGACGCAGATTGTCGCTTCCAATCGCCAAGAGATCATCGATCGGTTTCCGCCGATCGTGCGGCGGGTCAGCGGCTACAACCTGGATGAGTTCGTCGCCGAATGCCGCAATCGTTTGTCGCCGCCTCCAAGCGTTGGGCTCGTCAGACAGATCGAGTCGGAGCGTTATCCGGGCGCCGATTTCAATCTGGCGAGATTGCTCGTGGGCGCCGAGGGAACGCTGGGTGTCGTGACCGAGGCGCTCGTGTATCTTGTGCCCAAGCCCGCGCGGCGCGGTGTCGTCGTGTTGCATTTCGACTCGCTCGAAGCGGCGGTCGCGTCAACGGGGCCGGCGCTGGCGTGCAAGCCTTCGGCCGCGGAGTTGTTCGATGGCCAAATTATTCGGCTAGCGGAAAATAGTCTTGAATATCGGCATTATCTGGACTTCGTGGTCGGCTACCCGGAATCGCTGATGCTGGTCGAATTCAGCGGCGATAGCGACGCGGCAGTTCGCCAGCAGGTGGCCGATCTAGCCGATAAAATGCGCGGCCAGCCAGGGTTGACTCATGCGCTCGAAGTGCTCGAACCGGAAACGGTGGATCACGTTTGGGCCTGTCGCAAAGCCGCGCTGCCGCTGCTCTACGGCATTCCGGGTCTTCGCAAGCCGATCGCGTTCGTCGAAGACACGGCCGTCGACCCGAACCGGCTGCCCGAGTTCGTGGCGAAGTTCCGCGAGATCGTGACGCGGGCCGGAACGGTCGGCGCCTTCTATGGTCACGCATCCGTCGGGTGCCTGCATATTCGTCCGCTGCTGGACATCGCCGACCGCAACGATCAGGCGCTCATCGAGCGGATCTCCAAAGAGGTCTGCGATCTGGTGATCGAATTCCACGGCGCGATGAGCGGCGAGCATGGCGACGGACTAGCGCGCAGTTATCTGAACGAGCGGCTGTTCGGCGAGCGAATTTATGCGGCGTTCAAGCAAATCAAAGCCGCCTTCGATCCGCTTAATATTTTAAACCCGGGCAAAGTCGTCGATGGCCCCAGTCCGATCGCCAATCTGCGCCGCCGGCCCGATGTCGTATTGCCGCAAATTCGCACGACGCTCGATTTTAGCCGCGAAGGCGGATTTCTGCGGGCAACCGAGATGTGCAATGGCGCCGGGGTTTGCCGCAAAACGCAAACCGGCACGATGTGCCCTTCGTTCATGGCGACTGGCGACGAAGAACACAGCACTCGCGGCCGAGCCAATGCGCTGCGGCTGGTGCTCTCGGGGGCCTTGCCCGTCGAACGGCTCACGAGCCGGCCGATGTTCGAGACGTTCGATCTCTGTTTGCAGTGCAAGGGGTGCAAGGCCGAGTGCCCGTCGAATGTCGACGTGGCGAAGATGAAGACGGAATTTTTGCATCAATATCAAGCGGCCCAAGGAGCCACGCTGGGCGCACAACTAATGGCGAACGTGGCCAGCTTGAATCATCTCGGGTCGGCGCTGGCGCCATTTTCAAATTGGATGGCCAAGATGCCCGGTTCCGGTTGGTTGGCGGAAAAGCTATTCGGCATTGATCGGCGGCGGCCCCTGCCGCGATTCGAGCGATTGCATTTTCAAAAATGGTTTCACCGCCGCCAGCGGCAAGCGGCTGGTCTGAAAATGCCCGATGCAAAAGTGTCTGATTCGAACACAGCCGGATCGCGGGGGCCGATTGTCCTGCTGGACGATTGCCTGACGAGTTTTTGCGAACCGCGCGTGAATCGCGCCGCAGTGAAAGTGCTGGAAGGGGCAGGGTATGACGTCCATCTCGCGGGACTGACCTGCTGCGGACGAGCCGCAATCTCCAAAGGAATGCTCGACCAGGCGAAGCAATTGGCCCAAGAAAACATCAATCGGCTGTTGCCTTGGGCCCAGCAGGGCGTGCCGATTGTGGGTTGCGAGCCCAGTTGCCTGTTGACGCTGACCGACGAGTATCTCGATCTCGCGCCGGGCGACGCGGCGAAACAAGTGGCGTCGGTTACGATGTTGATCGAAACTCATTTAGTCGCCGCGGGCTTCGAAATCCCGCTCAAGCCGCACGACAAGGCCCTACTGCTTCACGGCCATTGCCATCAGAAGGCACTCGTCGGCATGCACGACACGCTGGCAATGCTCCGGGCGATCCCCGGCGCGGCGCCATCGCTGGTCGATTCGGGCTGCTGCGGCATGGCCGGTTCGTTCGGCTACGAGCATTACGAACTGAGTATGAAGATCGGCGAGCGGGTGCTGCTCCCGGCCGTCCGTTCGGCGCCGGACGCGACGATTCTGGCCCCGGGCTTTTCCTGCCGTCATCAGATTCAGCACGGCGCCCAGCGCGCGGCGCTGCATCCGATCGAACTGATTGCGCAGTCGCTCGCGGAGTGACGCCGGCCTTACATAGACGCGGCATCCTGCCGCGCCGTCCTGCCGTGCGCCGTCAGATAGCAAACCAACAAAGCCCGTTCAAAAGCGACGGCCGCCAACTTTCTTTCGCGACGGTGTAGCATCTTGCTCCAAACCGCGCTTGTGGAGAGGAGCCAGGGCCAATCGGTCCCGCGCCATTGCCTCAATCTTCAGCAAGGATCGCTCCCATGGCTCGTTTTATCTCGCTCCGGTGCGTTGTGGCTCTATCTGGGTTTCTCGCCGCGCTGGCGCTTGTGCCCTTGGCTTACGGCGAAACCACCGCCAAGCCAGCGCCTAAGGTCAGCCCGGAAGACGCCGCCAAGATTTGGGAAATGGCACGGGCGGAACTGGCTGGCTCGCCCACTGATGCGGCCGCGCTCAAGCAAGCGATCGCCGTCGCGAAGCTCCTATCCAACGATCCCGCGACCAGAAAACTGGCGATCCGTGCGTATGGCGAGCTCAGCCAGTTGGCTCGCGACAGCAAGACCGGAGATGCGCCCCTGTTGTCGGCGAAGTTCGCCGGCGTGGCCCGGCGGCTCGGACTCGTTGGGCGCCCGATGAAGATTTTCGGCGCCGGGCTAGACGGCGCTCGATTCGATCCCACGAGCCTCAAGGGCAAAGTGGTGCTCGTCGATTTCTGGGCGACCTGGTGTGGGCCGTGTCGCAAAGAATTGCCAAACGTGAAGCGAAATTACGAGAAATATCGTGCCCGGGGCTTCGAGGTGGTCGGCGTAAGCCTCGACACGGATGCCGTCGATCTCAGGAATTTCCTCGACAAAGAGCAAATCCGCTGGCCCGTGCTGGTCGGCAGTGAATCGACCGGCGCCGGTTGGGATACACCGCTGGCAATCCATTACGGCGTGCAAAGCGTCCCAACCGCAATTCTCATCGACCAAAGCGGCAAGGTGGTCTCGATCAAGGCCCGCGGCGACAACCTCAGCCGGGCGCTTGAAGAACTGCTGGGCAAGTAAAGTAGGCACTGCCCACCAACGATAACCGCGGTTTTCGTGCGGGCGGTTTATGGACAGCCGGTGAGTGAAACACCATAATTCAGCGATGATTCTCTCAAGCAGCAATTCCGGGTTCATCCACTTCATCAGGTCGAATGGAAAATGAGCGACAAGAAGATCAAGATCGCGATCGTCGGTTTGGGTTTCGGCGCCGAATTCATTCCCATTTATCAGCGGCATCCCCATGCCGAGATGTACGCGATCTGCCAACGCAACCCTGAAAAGTTGGGCCAGATCGGCCACGCCTTCAAGATTCCCAAGCGATACAGCGATTACCGCGAGTTGCTCAAGGACCCGGACGTCGACGCGGTGCACATCAATTCGCCGATTCCCGATCACGCCTGGATGTCGATCGAGGCGCTTCAGGCCGGCAAGCATGTGGCCTGCACCGTGCCGATGGCGACTAGCGCCGAAGACTGCGGCCGAATCGTCGAGCTCAGCCGCAAGACGGGCAAGACCTACATGATGATGGAGACCGTGGTTTATTCCCGCGAGTTCTTGTTCGTCAAAGAGCTATATCAAAAGGGAGAGCTGGGCCGGCTGCAATTCCTGCGGGCCTCGCACCAGCAAGAGATGGCCGGCTGGCCCGGCTATTGGGAAGGGCTGCCGCCGATGCACTACGCCACGCACTGCGTGGGTCCGGTGGTTGCGCTACCACAGGCCGAGGCCGAGTACGTGTCCTGCTTCGGCTCGGGAAAAATCGACGATTCGCTGAGCAAAAAATACAACTCGCCGTTCGCCGTCGAGTCGTGCCACATCAAGATGCGGAACTCCGATCTGTCGGCTGAGATTACCCGGTCGCTGTTCAACACGGCCCGGCAATACCGCGAAAGCTTCGACGTCTATGGCTCAAAGAAGACATTCGAGTGGACGCAGATCGAGCACGAGGATTGCGTGATTTTTACGGGTGAGCAGCCCGAGCGAGTGAAGACGCCCGACTACGCGCACCTGCTGCCGGAGCCGATTCGCCGGTACACAACGCGCGGCGTGTACGACGCCGGCGAGCACCAACATCTATCGTTTACGCAGGGTTCCGGGCACGGCGGCTCGCACCCGCATCTGGCCCACGAGTTTCTCACCGCGCTGGTCGAAGGCCGCGATCCGATGCCCAATGCCGTGCAATCGGCCAACTGGACCTGCGTCGGCATTCTGGCCCATCAGTCGGCCCTGAAGGGCGGAGAATTGATGAAGCTGCCGGAGTTTTCGTGGCAGTGAAGGCCACGAAAGGTTCAGAAATACTCGACGCGCCCGTGCATCTCGTCGCTGGTCATACAGTCGGGCAATAGACAAAGAAATCGGACGATGTGGCCGACGGTTCGTGCGCCCGGCGGACAATATACGAGTCCCGAGTGAGCCGCCCCGGCTTGGTGAAGTATCAGAAAATCGCTGTCATGCGTGATGAGCACGCGACCTTCACGATGAGCGAAGTTCAAATGGTCTTTGTCAACGGCCGACAGTAGTCCAGCATCATTCGCCGCCGTGACATCGATTCCCCGATGTCGCAGCGCCGTAGTCAAACGACTGCTGACGCATTCATCAAGATGGAAGCGAATCACGCGGCGTCGCTAACTGCAGGTCTTTGGCCGCCAGTGGGGCGGGACCAGTCATCGCGCGGAAGCGGGATGCCAGATCGTTCTCTTCCCGAAATTGGCGCAAGACCTCGTCACGGTTTGCAAAATAATATGCGAGTGCCGTATGCACCTGAGCAAGCGTAAGATGCGAAAGCGCGTCAACAATCTCATCGGGACTTAGTCCCTGAAGCTCGCCATCGCATAGATATCAACCACGCGAATCCGCGTTCCCGCTATCCAGGCCCTCGCTTGCCCATCGCGGTTTGATCGAATTTCGATTGTATGGACTTCTGCCGATTGCATACCGCAATTGTATTTTGCAATACCGGGTTGGGAGAAGCCGACGAAGTATCGCAGAAAAGCAAATAATTGAACTGGCGCCAAGAAATGGCTGCCGATGCGGTGTGAGGCATTCACCGCTCAGAAAAAACGAATGCGCAAGCAGACAATAGTCGCTTAAGCGGCTTTAGTTTCAAATATTGTCACGGCAATCGCATCGCCGCGGAATCAGTTACTTGGCGTAAGCGTAGTCGTCAGAACTAATGGCAAGGCCGAACATGAAAACCAAGCTGCTTAGGCGCAGCGCGACCTGAACCACACTCGCCGATATCCGTCGCATTAGCTTCTCCCTTTGTGGCGATGAGTGGTTTAAGCCAAGCTCATCGACCGGTCAGATTCCCAACGTTCAAAAAGCGAATTGCGCAAAAACGCGCGAACGTTTTCGCAACACGGTTATAAAGTAACCTCTGGCGCCGGCGACCGCAAGCGATTTTCGAAAAAATCGGCGAGTTCGCAAGTTTTGAGGATCCCAGCGATTTAAAACAGCCGGTTGTACCCGTTCAGCGCCGCGACCCGGTATGCCTCGGCCATTGTCGGGTAGTTGAACGTCGTATTGATGAAGTACAGCAGCGAGTTCGCCGTGCCCGTCTGCGACATCACGGCCTGGCCGATATGAATGATCTCCGACGCATTGGCTCCAAAACAGTGAATGCCCAAAATTTCCAGCGTTTCCCGGTGGAACAGCAGCTTGAGCATCCCTTGTGTCCTGCCGGTGATCTGAGCCCTGGCGAGGCTTTTGAATAGCGCATGGCCGATTTCATACGGCACATTGGCGGCCGTGAGCTCGCTCTCGGTGCGGCCGATCGAGCTGATTTCGGGACTCGTGTAAATTCCGGTCGGAATGTCGCGGACCATCGTATGGTCCCCCTTGCCGGTCAAAAAATGGGTCGAGGCGAATCGGCCCTGCATATAAGCCGCGCTGGCCAGCGATGGAAAACCGATCACGTCTCCGACGGCATAAACGTGCGGCTGCGTCGTCTGGTAGTTTTCGTTGACCTTAATGAGTCCCCGGTTGTCCGGCTCGATCCCTAGTTTATCGAGGCCCAGGTTGTCGGAGTTGCCGTCGCGGCCGTTAGCCCAGAGCAAAATATCCGTCTTGAGCTGTTTGCCGCTCTTGAGATGCAGCACCACTCCGTCGTCCCGGCCTTCAACTTTCTCGTAGGTCTCGCCGTGGCGGATCAAGACGCCTCGATCGCGGAGGTGGTAAGCGAGCGCATCGATGATTTCGTCGTCGAGAAATTCGAGCAGCTTGCTCCGCGTGTTGACCAGGTTCACCTTGCAATCGAGGTTGCGAAACATCGACGTATATTCGCAGCCCACGACGCCGGCGCCATAGACGGTGATCGACTGGGGCGTGAACGACAAACCGAGGATCGTGTCGCTATCGAATACCCGCGGATGATTGAAGTCGATATCTTTTGGGCGGTGAGGCCTGGCGCCGGTCGCGATCACGAAAGCGTCGGCCGTGAATTGCTGCTTTCCGCCGTTAGGTTCGTCGATCTCGATCGTATGCGGGTCGGTGAATTTCGCCGTCCCCGGGATAACCGGCACGCGGTTGCGGTCATAAAAGCCGCGTCGCATATCGACTTGCTTGTCGATGACGCCGCGGGCGGAGCGCCGCAGATCTGGAAACGACAGCCGCAGCGAAACGCCTGCCTGATGAAACAGGGGATTCTGATTGGCTTCGGTCATCTGATAGATGGCGTATCGCAGGGCCTTGCTGGGAATCGTGCCCCAGTGCGTGCAGCCACCGCCGATCCGCTCGAACTTCTCGATCACCGCGACTTGTCGGCCATGCTTGACACCCTGCATCGCGGCGCCCTCGCCGCCGGGGCCGCTGCCGATGACGATCAAATCGAAATGTTGTGTCGTGGCCAAAGCCGATCTCCCTAGGTGCGCCGCTCAAACGATTCCGCGAGCAGTATACGATTTGGCGGTCCAGCGTGGCAAACCGTGTTGCCCCGCCCCGATAGGTTTGGATCAACGGTGGAACTGGCCGAAAGGGGTGGGTCGTCGTTAATATTCCTTGCGAATCGCGGTTAGCTTGCTGGAACACGCTGCCATCACCAACCGCCTTTGCGGCTTGGGGCGGCAGCTTTATAATCGAGCCCCATGATCGATTCCATGAACGCCAATCGAATTCGCGTCGGCGCCGTCAATTATTTGAACACCAAACCGCTCGTTTACCGGCTGGACCGATTGGCGCCGGAGGCTGAGCTTGTTTTCGACGTGCCAAGCCGTCTGGCGGATGATTTGGCGGCCGGGCGACTCGATGTGGCGCTGATTCCGAGCGTCGAGTTCTTTCAGAATCCCGATTACCGGATCGTGTCCGACGCTTGCATCGGGTGTCGCGGCCCAGTGCTGAGCGTCAAGCTATTCAGTCGCACGCCGGTGGAGAAAATCCGAACGCTCGCTCTCGATGAAGGTTCGCGGACCAGCGCCGCGCTAGTGCGGATATTGCTCAACCGGCGATTTGGCATCGAGCCGGCGCTTGAATCGCTCCCACTTGGCGCCGGGCTCGACGACACGGCAACCGACGGAGTGCTGCTCATCGGCGACCGGGCGATTCATTCGCCGGCCGGCAAATTCGTCGAAGTCTGGGATCTCGGTCACGAGTGGCGAAGCTGGGCCGATTTGCCGTTTGTGTTCGCGATGTGGACGGCGCGCCCGGGCGTTGAACTCGGTGGATTGGAGATCGCCTTGAACGAATCGCGAGACTTGGGCGTGGCCCACATCGATCGAATCGCCGCGATCGAGGCGGCGCCGCTGGGACTCACCGTGCCGCAATGTGCATCGTATCTCCGCGACAGTTTGTACTTTTATTTAGGATCGCAAGAACGGCGCGGACTGGAATTGTTCTACCGTCACGCCGTCGATCTGAAGCTTGCGCCGCCGGGCCGAGAACTGTTCGCCAATGCGATCGGCGCGACCGTCGCCGCCTGATTCTCGAACGACTTTGAGGTAGATGCCGTGGATCGCCACATCAACGAGATTTTGGACAGATCGATTGGCGGCGAGCGACTCTCGCCGGCGGACGGCCTGCGGCTGCTCGAATCGCGGGACCTAGCCGCGCTGGGTCGCGCGGCCGACGCCGTCACTCGCCGGCTGCATCCCGAGTCGTATCGCACGTACAATATCGATCGAAACATCAACTACACGAACGTCTGCACTGCCGTGTGCGATTTCTGCGCATTCTATCGCAAGCCGAAGCATCCCGAGGGTTATGTATTAGAGCGAGCCGAACTGCTCCAAAAAATCCAGGAGACCGTGGACCTCGGCGGCGACCAGATTCTCATGCAGGGCGGCTTGCATCCCGAGTTCAAGATCGAGTGGTACGAAGAGTTGTTGCAGGACATCAAGCGGCATTTTCCCCAGGTCAACGTGCATGGGTTTAGTCCTCCCGAGATTTATCATTTCACGAAAGTCTCGAAGCTGCCGCTCGAGACCGTGCTCCAGCGGCTCAAGGCGGCCGGGTTGGGTAGCCTGCCCGGTGGCGGCGGCGAGATTTTGGTCGATCGCGTGCGGGCCGCGATCACGCGCGGCAAGGTGATGACCGACGATTGGCTCGACGTGCATCGAGTGTGGCATGGGCTTGGAGGCCGAAGCACGGCGACGATGATGTTCGGCCATATCGAAACTTTGGCCGAGCGAATCGAGCATTTGGAGCGGCTGCGGCAACTGCAGGATGAAACGGGCGGTTTTACGGCTTATATCTGCTGGACGTTTCAGCCCGAACATACCGACATGGCTGACGTGCCGCCGGCCGGCGCCTTCGAGTATTTGAAAACGCAAGCGGTGAGCCGCCTGTATTTGGACAACTTTCCGAATATCCAATCCAGTTGGGTCACGCAGGGGCTGAAAACCGGTCAGTTGGCGTTGCTCTACGGCGCCAACGACATGGGCAGTTTGATGATCGAGGAGAATGTGGTCTCGGCCGCCGGCACGGTGCATCATCTGACGATCGACGAAATCCGCGGCGCCATATCTGAATTGGGCTATACTCCCCGCAGGCGGAATGTATTCTACCAGTTGGTCGACGAGGCCCCCTCGGCGCCCGCCCTGGCGTGCTAAAGTCGTAGGTCAGGCATCCTGCCTGACAAAGCTGGCGGTTCGGTCATCCTGCCTAAAGCGAGCGACGCCCCATGCGGCTCATCAAATTGTGGCGCCATCGACCGCAAGCCTATCGCGCGTATTTGCGCCCATTGAATCCGCCGATGTCAGGCAGGATGCCTGACCTACTGACGCCGCCCATCGGCCGAGCATGATCCACGTCCGCAACTTGACGAAGCACTACAGCGATTTGCGGCGCGGCGAGTTCGTTGCGCTGGGGGGAATCAGCTTTGACGCCGCGCCCGGCGAGATTTACGGCTTGCTCGGGCCGAACGGCGCCGGCAAGACGACCGCCCTGCGCATCCTGAGCACCGTCCTGCGGCCCACCAGCGGTGTCGCCACGGTTAACGGCTACGATGTGGTCACTCAGTCGAGCCTCGTCCGTCGCCAAATCGGCTTTGTCTCGGCGAATACGGGCGCCTACGATCGTATGACCGCTTGGGAAATGGTCTCCTATTTCGGCCGCCTGCACGGGATGACCGAGGAACGACTCACCGAGCGGATGGAGAGCCTGTTCGAACGGCTGAAGATGAACGACATCCGCGATCTGCTCGGCGCGAAGATGTCGACCGGGATGAAGCAAAAGGTTTCGATCGCCAGGGCGATCGTCCACGATCCGCCGGTCGTGATTTTCGACGAAGCCACCTCGGGCTTGGACGTGCTCGTGGCCCGGGCGCTCTTGCAAACTGTTGCCGAGCTGCGCGATCATTTGAAGTGCATCATCTTTTCCACGCACATCATGCGCGAGGCGGAGAAGCTGTGCGATCGGATTGCAATCGTCCACCGCGGGCACATGTTGGCCGAGGGTACGCTGCGACAATTGATGGAAACGTATCACGAACAAGATTTGGAAGAGCTGTTTTTCCGTTTGATCTCGGAGCACGACGCCGCGCTGCCCAAGTCGCCCAAGTAGGTCAGGCATCCTGCCTGACGAGGTGTGGGGACGGCCGTGTGAAAGCCCTTAAATTAGAGACTATCGCGCCCCGTCAGGCACAGAGTGCCTGACCTACTCGCCACTCGCCAACCTCTCCATGAACTGGTCCAACGTCAAGCTGATCTGGCTGCGCGAAGTGCGTGACCAATTGCGCGACCGGCGGACGCTGTTCATGGTCGCCGTGCTGCCGCTGCTGCTCTACCCGCTGTTGGGAATGATGGCCGTGCAGATCGCCCAGCTCTCCAGCCACCATCGTGCGAAAGTGCTGGTGATCGGGCTACAGAATCCACCGGAATTCCCGCCGCTGATCGAGCGCGGGACCGTCGACAAAGTCGCGTCGTATAAGTTCGTCGCGCGGTATTTGCCCGGCGGCGAAGCCGACGCCCGGCTTTTCGACATCGAACAGATGACGGTCGAGCAAATCACCAAATCCGGGCTGAGCCCCGATTTGGACAAAGACGCGATGGCCGATCATTTGCGCGATTTCATGCGTGAAAAAGGTTATCAAATCGTGATCGATTTCCCGCCGGAGTTTTGGACTCGGCTCAAGGAATTTCGCGAGGAATTACTGCGCCGCCGCGCGGATCCCAGCAAAGTAGCCGATCCGAAGCCGGCCGACGCCAAGCTCGAACAGGATATCGTGGCGCCCAAAACGGCGTCGGTCGTGCCCTCCCCCAAGTTGTTTGCCAGCTCGGTCCGCGAGGAAGCTCAGCAGGCGATTTATAAAGTCTCGCAAGCGATTCAGCGGTGGCGCGACGAGATCGGCGCGCAAAATCTTCGCGATATCCATGTGCCGCCGACCACGGCCGCTCCTTTCTCGCTCAACGCGCAGGATGTCGCCGAGCCAACTCAAAAGAACGCCGCGCTCTGGTCCAAAATCTTGCCTTTCGTGCTGCTGATCTGGGCGCTGACGGGGGCCTTCTATCCGGCCATCGATCTGTGCGCCGGCGAGAAGGAACGCGGCACGCTCGAAACGTTGCTGTGCAGCCCGGCCGAGCGATCCGAAATCGTCGCCGGCAAGCTCCTGGCGATCATGTTGTTCAGCATGGCCACCTCGATCTTGAATATGGTCAGTTTTGGGGGCACCGGGCTATTAGTCATTCGTCAGATGGGCTCGATGAGCGAGTCACTCGGCGGCACGCTCCCGATCGGTGGTCCGCCGCTCGCCGCGGTGGCTTGGCTGCTCGTGGGGCTCGTGCCGACCTCCGCCCTGTTCAGCGCGCTCTGCCTTGCGCTAGCCTCCTTCGCGAGGAGCACCAAGGAAGGGCAGTATTATCTGATGCCGCTGGTGCTCATCACCATGCCGCTGATGATTCTGCCGATGTTGCCGGGCGTCGAGATGACGTTCGGCAACGCCTTGATCCCGCTCACCGGACTGATGCTGCTGATGCGGATGCTGCTGGAGGGAAATGTGTGGGAGGCGCTGCCGTATTTCCCGATCGTGGCCGGCGTCACGGTCTTTTGCTGCCGGATTGCCATGGGTTGGGCCGTCGATCAATTCAACCGTGAGAGCGTGCTATTTCGCGAAAGCGAGCGGTTCAATCTGCGGCTGTGGCTGCTGCATTTATGGCACGATCGCAAAAACACGCCAACGTTCGCCGCCGCGATTTTCTGCGGCCTGATGATCTTAATGGTGCAATTTTTTGTGGGTTTATTGATCGTGCCCGATCCGACGCCGAATTTCGCCGAGACGGTGCGATTGATCTTGCTCAGTCAAATCGTGCCGATCCTCTTGCCCGTGTTCGCGCTGACCATTTTTTTGTGCCGCAGTCCGCGGCAGACGCTGCTGCTCAAAGCGCCCGCCATGTTGACGATGCCCGGGGCGGGGCTACTTTCGCTGGTCGTATTTCCGCTCTCGCTGGTCATGCACTTGGGGCTGCAAAAGCTTTATCCGGCCGGTCAGGCGGCCGAGGCGATGAAGAAATACGTCGACACGCTCCATCAGGCGCCCAACTGGTGGATTCCCTTCCTGTTCATCGCCATCCTGCCGGCAATCTGCGAAGAGCTTGCATTCCGCGGATTCATTCTGTCGGGCTTGCGGCACGGCGGAAAGAAGTGGCGCGCCATTCTGATCAGTAGTCTATTCTTCGCGATCACGCACCAGGTGTTGCAGCAGTCGTTGGCGGCGTTCGTGCTCGGCATCCTGATCGCCTACTTGGCCGTGCAGACCGGCAGCCTGCTGCCCGGCATGATCTTTCATGCGACGTACAATTCGCTCGGCTGGTTGTACAACAGCTACGGCGAGCGATTGGATCATGTGGTCGAGGATCATCCGGCCGGGACCGGCATTGCGCTCATGATATGCTTAATCGTGGCGGCGGCGCTTCTGTGGGGCTTCAGCAGATTCGCGTACGATCGCACCAGCGAAGAGCGGCTCCAAGAGGCGATCGACCAGGGCAACCCGACGCCGGAATTAGCCTAAGAGGGCCTTGGAGAAACTCTGCGTGGCCGGGCTGGAGGCGTCCTCGCCGAAGCCCCGGAGCGTGTTTTCGACTTCGACAGCAAGTTCAGCGGGGTTGGTGAGACACTGTGACGGCCCCCATCGCACTTCGAGCTCGCTACGTCTTCCCTGTCGCCGGCCCTCCGATCCCCGATGGCGTGATAACCATTCACGACGGCCGGATCGTCGCCGTCGGTCATGAATCCGCCGTCGCCACACCGGTTGACTTGGGTAATGCGGCGATCATCCCGGGGTTGGTCAATGCCCACACGCATTTGGAATTCAGCGATTTGCGAGAACCCCTGGGCTCGCCCGGAACATCTTTCACGGATTGGATCCGGGCGGTTATCGCTTATCGGCGAACGCGAACCGCAGACCAGCGACGGAGCGCCGCATCATCGGGAATCGCCGAGTGCAGCCGCGCCGGGACTACGTTACTAGGCGAGATTGCCAGCGGCGACTGGCCCCAGGCCGTGTTCCACGCAGCAGCAAGCCAGCTCAACGCGACCGTGTTTCTCGAATTGCTCGGTCTTTCCGCAGCTAGTGTCGAGGCCAACTGCGAATCGGCCGAAAAACATATCGCTTCACTGCCCGTCCCCAACCCCCATCGCCCATCTCCCATCTCCCCCGGCCTCAGCCCGCATGCTCCTTACACGGTTCATCCTCGTTTACTGACGGCCGCCATCGAAATCTCGCGGCTGAGAAAGATTCCGTTGGCCATACATCTGGCCGAGTCGCCGGACGAAATGGAGCTTTTGCGGACCGGCGGGGGACCTCTGCGCGAACTTCTCGAAGAACTATCGGCGTGGGATTCGGGAGCAATCGCGCCCGGGACTCGACCGCTCGATTACCTGCGTCAGCTCGCCGAGGCCGACCGCGCGCTGGTGATCCACGGCAACCATCTGGACGATGAGGAAATCGCCTTTGTCGCCGAACGCCGCGAGCGAATGTCGATCGTCTACTGCCCACGGACGCACGCCTACTTCGGCCACTCGCCCTATCCGCTGGCCAAAATACTCTCGGCTGGCGCCCGAGTCGCGCTGGGGACCGACAGCCGTGCGTCGAATCCCGATCTCGATTTGCTCGCTGAAATGCGGCATGTGGCCAATCATCATCCCGTGTCGCCAGCAACGGCACTGGCGATGGCGACGCTTCACGGCGCCGAGGCGCTTGGTCAAGCGGAATCGGCCGGCAGCATCACGGTCGGGAAATTCGCCGATCTGGCAATCGTCCGGCTAAGGGAAACTCGTGAAACGGACGCATATCAGTTATTGCTGGATCCTCTGGCCCGCGCTGAAACAACCGTCTATCGAGGGTGCTTTTCGCCGCAGTTGTTTCGGCGTTGACCCGGGTAGGGGCGGGTTTTATAATCGCCCGCCTGTCATGGATGGCAAGGCCAGTTTTAATCACTTAAACTGGTAATTTGGGTCGAGGCGCACCCACCGGCCGACGCGGCCGATTCCGCCTCAGGAACGAAGGATACGCCCGCACAGGTGGTTTGCGCCGCGACGAGTGGTGGGTTCCAGCTTAGGCTGACAGCCCTCACCCGGTCCTCTCCCAGAGGGAGAGGGAGCCGGTTGTCTCCCGTTGGGAGACGGAGAAGGGAGTTGTGGCGGCAGACTGATGTGGGCAGGGGAAGGGGTACCTGATGAATTCTCACTCGTCCTTCGACGACAAAGAACGCATCAGGCAGGCGGTCGATATTGTCGACCTGGTCGGCGGATATCTGCAACTCCGCCGCGAAGGGCGCGGGTATAAGGCGCTCTGCCCTTGGCACGACGACTCTCGTCCGAGCCTGCAAGTCAATCCCGATCGGCAATCGTTCAAGTGCTGGGTCTGCGACATCGGCGGCGATATCTTCAGTTTCATTATGAAGATGGAGAACGTCGAGTTTCGCGAAGCCATGTCGCTGCTCGCCGACAAAGCGGGCGTCACGCTTACGCCGCTCAAATCGCATGCCGGCGGAACATACAGTGGCGGATCACACAGTGGCGGACAATATGGTGAGCCCGACAATGCGGCGCCGATCGCCGGCAGCCCGGACGACAAGCGGACGCTCTATCAAGCGGCGGCTTGGGCCGAGCAGCAATTTCACGAATGCCTGCTGAAATCACCCGAAGCCGACGGGGCACGCAAATATCTCGCCCAGCGCGGCGTCACTGCGGAAAGTATTCGGCAATATCACCTGGGCTTCGCGCCGGATCGCTGGGACTGGCTGATCCAGCGCTCGCTTAAGACGAATTTTTCCGCGAAAGTGCTCGAGCGTGTCGGGCTGTTGATCCAGCGCGACAGCGGCGGGCACTACGACCGATTCAAAGGCCGCGTGCTGTTTTCGATCCGCGACGTGCAGGGGCGACCGGTCGCGGTCGGGGGACGCATTTTGCCGAAGGCCGCCGCGTCGAACCCGGCGAAATATATCAACTCGCCCGAGTCGCCGCTGTTTTCCAAGAGCAGCATGCTGTATGGGCTGGATTTGGCGCGCGACGCGATCTCCAAGACCAAGTCGGCGATCGTGATGGAGGGCTATACCGATTGCATTGCCGCGCGTCAGGCGGGTTTTGACAATGTGCTTGCCGTGCTGGGCACGGCCTTGGGCGAACGCCACATTCGGCTCTTGCGGCGGTTCGCCGAAACGATTTATCTCGTGCTGGACGGCGACGAGGCGGGCCAGAAACGAACGAACGAAATCCTTTCGCTGTTCATCGCTCAGCAGGTGGACCTGCGCATCGTCACGCTGCCCGATGAACTCGACCCGTGCGATTTTTTGCAAGAGCGCGGCGCCGACAATTTCCGCGAGCAATTGGGCAACGCGGTCGACGCGCTGGATCATGCCTTTCGGATGGCGACGCGAAACTTGGACATCCAGCGCCAACCTCACGAGGCTTCCAAAGCGCTCGAAGGGCTGTTGCAGACGATCGCCAAGGCGCCGTCGCTGCGGCAAAATTCGACGAGCGAGATTCGCGTCCGCGAATGGGCCATGCTCTCGCGACTGGCTCGGATGTTCGACGTCGACGAATCGGTGCTGCGGCAGCGGGTCGGCGATTTGCGGACCAAGCAGCGACAGACGCCGAGTCGAGCGGCAAGCGGCGAGAAGGAACCGGCTGCGCCGCTGGCGCCACTCACGGCCTGGGATCGCGAATTGCTCGAAGTGCTGCTGATCGAGCCGGAATCGATCGCGGCGGTGGCCGAGATCGTGCGCCCGGAAGTGTTGGGCTCGCCGACGGCGCGGCGGATTTTTCAAGCTTGCACCGCGCTGAGCGCGGCCGGCGTCACGCCAACTTTCGAAAGATTGCTATTGGAGTTTGACGACCCACAGTACAAAACATTGCTCGTCCAGCTCGACGAGCAAGGACGGTTGAAGGAAGAACTAGGCCGGGCCAAGGGAACTCACGACGTAGCTTTGCGGCTGCGCGAGTTGCTGGAAGGATTCCGTCGGCAGGAAGAAGAGCGGCAGACACGAGCCCAAACGCGGGCTTTGCAGTCGGGTCAGCTCAACGACGCCGAAGAATTGGCCCTGCTGGAGCAGTTGGTGGATCGAGAACGTAATCGGCAAGGTATTTCCGCGCCCACGGATGGGTAGGATGCCTCGCGCCGCGCCACGATTCTGACGAAGGCTTTTGCGATTCGCATTGGCCATTATCGGTTTCTTGGCCGGGACGATTGTAGTGCCCAGAACACGCGACCGCCGCGTGCAAGGAGGACTCTGTGGACAACTGTGACCTCGAGTTGAATGAGTTGATCGCCAAGGGCAAGAGCCAAGGCTTTCTGACGTACGACGAAGTCAACCTCTATCTGCCGGACGAAGCCGTCACGCCCGAAAAGCTCGACAATCTACTGGCCGCGTGCGACGAGCTGGGAATCGAGCTAGTCACCGACGCGCCCAGCGGCGATTCGCCGGCGGTGGACGCCGAAGAGGAACTCCCCAGCACTCCATCGCGTGGATCGCGCAGCGCTGATCGTCGGTTGCCGGCCGAGCAATTGCCGAAGCTGAGCGACGATCCGGTGCGGATGTATCTCTCGCAGATGGCGGAAATTCCGCTTTTGACGCGCGAAGAAGAAATTTCGCTGGCAAAAAAAATCGAAGTCACCCGCAAACGCTTCCGCCGCTCGGTGCTGGGCTGCAATTTCGCGATGGCCGCGACGATCGACATTTTGGACAAGGTGCATCGCGGGATTCTGCCATTCGATCGAACGATCAAGGTCTCGTTGACCGAGCGTTTGACCAAAGAGCAAATCATGGCCCGGATGCCGCACAATCTGCGGACGCTGCGGCATTTGCTCAAGGAGAATCGAGCCGACTTCCGCAAGCTGATCAGCCGGAAGACGCCGCGCGGCGAATGGTTGGAAGCTCGCCGCCGATTCTTGCGCCGCCGCCGCAAGGGGATGACGCTGGTCGAAGAGCTCAGCTTGCGAACCCGCCGCGTGCAGGCGATGGTCAAACCGCTGCAAGACATGGCGCGTCGGATGGAATTCTTGAGAGCGCGGATTCAAGAACTGCGCACGAGTCCGTCGGCCAAGGGCACGGTGAGCGTGCTGCGCCGCGAACTCCGCGATCTGATGGTCACGACGCTCGAGAGCCCCAAAAGCCTGCGGAACCGTCGCGAGATCATGTCGCGGCAGTTTCTGGATTTCGAGCAGGTCAAGCGTCAGCTTTCCAGCGGCAATCTGCGGCTCGTCGTGTCGATCGCCAAAAAGTATCGCAACCGGGGCCTGAGCTTTTTGGATCTGATCCAAGAAGGCAACACGGGCCTGATGCGCGCGGTCGACAAGTATGAATATCGACGCGGTTACAAGTTCTCGACTTATGCCACGTGGTGGATTCGGCAGGCGATCACGCGGGCGATCGCCGATCAAGCCCGGACGATCCGGATTCCGGTCCACATGATCGACGTGCTCTCGCGATTGCGGAACGTGTCGAAGCGGCTGCTTCAGGAAATGGGCCGCGAGCCGACAACCGAGGAAACGGCGGAAGCGGCCGACATGCAAGTCGACGAAGTCCGCCGCGTGCTCAACATCGGGCGGCATCCGGTGAGCCTCGACCGGCCGGTCGGGGAGAGCGAGGACAGCAGCTTTGGCGAATTCATCGAAGACGGCAGCACGGAGAGCCCGATCATCTCGGCGTCGCAAGAGATGCTCCGCGAGAAGGTCGTGGGGCTGCTTAAAACCCTGACGTATCGCGAGCGTGAAATCATTCGGCTGCGGTACGGGCTGGGCGACGGCTACACCTACACGCTGGAAGAGGTGGGCCGGATTTTCAAGATCACCCGCGAGCGCGTGCGGCAGATCGAAGCGAAGGCGGTGCGCAAACTACAGCACCCGGTGCGAAGTCAGCAGCTCGAAGGATTTTTGGGCGCGGCGGCCGTGGCTTCGTAGTCGGCCGACGATCGCGTGGCAATTGAATCTGAGAGCCGCTGGTTTTTGAAACCAGCGGCTCTTTTTGTGTTTAATGCGGCTAAATCTCAGTTGCGTTCGGAGTATCATTGCGAGGAACTTGCCAACCTCTTGAGGCGACAGATCGATGGCCACTACTGAATCGCTCATGACGGCCGAAGAATATCTTCTCGCGCCGGACAACGGCCAACCAACTGAATTGGTTCGGGGACGAACAATAATGATGAACATGCCGGGTTATTATCCCGGCAAGATTTGCGTCAAACTTTCATTCCATCTACAGATGTATCTCGAGAGCCATTCTATCTGCGAAGGCGCCTCAAATGATTCAGGGATCCTCACCGAGCGCAATCCGGATACTGTTCGCGGCGCCGACGTTGCCTATTACAGCTATGAGAAAGTGCCCAGAGGCACAAACCCGCTAGGATATCCGGGCGCAATCCCGGAACTCGTCTTTGAAGTCCGATCCCCCACCGACCGACGAAGTGAAATTCTCGAAAAGGTTGCCGAGTATCTCACCGCCGGTGTGATAGCTGTTTGCGTAGTCGATCCGGCTGACCAGACGATCACTGTCTATCGTCAAGATCGCGCGGCGGTGACGGTGACGAGCGATCAAGAATTGACCGGGTTCGACTTTCTGCCAGGATTTTCCGTGCCGTTGCGTAAACTTTTCGAGTAATGCGGGCCGCCGGTAAAAACTCCGCGACGCGAAGCGCGCGCCGATCGGCCAGCGACCGGCCGGATTTTCGATTGACGCTGGGCGCGTCCCGCGGTGGTGCGTATGCTTATAGCACCCAGCACTTCCCGGAGATTACCCCATGACGTTTGGCGCGACGGCCCTTCGCGAGTTGCACCGCATCCATCGGCAGTTGTCCGATCTGCGCGATCGGCTGGAGCGAGGGCCGAAGCAGATCAAGGCTCGGCAGGCCGCCGTGGCCGCCGCCGAGCAGCGCTTGGCTCAAGTGCAGGCGGACGCGAAGTCGGCCAAGGTGACGCTCGACCAAAAGCAGTTGCTCCTCAAATCGGGCGAGTCGAAGATTCTCGACCTCAAGGCGAAGCTCAACGCCTGCGGGACGAACCGCGAGTATCAGCTCCTGCGCGAGCAAATCGCCGCCGACGAGATGGCCAACAGCGTCATGTCGGACGAGATCCTCGAGGGCATGGAAAGCATCGATCTATTCAAGCCGCAGGTCGCTGAGTGCAATCAACTCATCGCCCGAAGCAAGGAAGAGCTTGCCAAGGCTCAAGAATCCGTCCGCTCGCAAGAAGAGTCGCTCCGTAGCGATATCGCGCGATTGGAAGAGGAGCTCAAGGTCGCTGAGCAAGCGCTGCCGGATGAATTTCGCGAGGCCTATATTCGTGTGGTCAAGGCTCGGGGGCAGGACGCGATGGCCCAGGTCGATGGCGAAAGTTGCGGCGGGTGCAACCAACAGTTGACGCCCAATATCATGGCGCAGCTGATCGCGGCCAGGGCCGTGTTTTGCAAAACGTGCGGTCGGCTGCTGTATTTGCCGGAGGATCGCACCCCGGGAAGAAAATGAGAAGGGTGGCGAGTGGCGGGTTTGAGAAGCCGCCGGCGGTCGCTTTCGATGTTGACTCGTTTAGAAACGCTAATTTAACGACCCTGGGGTGGCCGAGGCGGGATCGAAGGGAAGCCCCGGTAGTCTTCTCTCGAAGTCGAAACCACACTCCGAGGCTTCGGCGAGGACGACTCCAGCCCCGGGGCGCCCCGAGTATCGTTAGCCGTTTTTAATGTGCTTCGGCACTTATCATTCGGCAAGGTGTCTACCCTTTACAGATCGGTGGCACTCGATCAAAATAAGCACGTCGGTCCTCAGTTGGCTCTGGGGGCCGTGTTTTTTTGCGCTTGGCGATTGCGAGGAACCCATGTCCGACTTAGTCCCAATGACCCGCACGGGCTATGACAAACTCAAGGCCGAGTTGGAACATATGGACACCGTCGAGATGCCCAAGATCGCCCAGCGGATCGCCGCCGCGCGCAGTGAAGGCGACCTTAGCGAAAACGCCGAGTACCACGGCGCTCGCGAATCGCAAGGCATGCTCCAAGCCAAGATCAATCTGCTCCGCGACAAACTAGCCCGGGCTTCGATCGTCGACACGTCGCGATTGCCCAAGGACGAAGTGACATTCAGCTCCACGGTGGTCGTCAAGGACCTGGATTTCGGCGACGAGGAAATCTTTACGCTCGTCGGGGCCGGCGAAGAAGATTACGACTCGGGCAAGATTCTCGTCACCAGCCCGCTCGCCCAAGGGCTGATGGGCAAGAAGATCGGCGACCGCGTGGAGATTCCCGTTCCCGCCGGCACGATGAAGTTCGAGATCAAACAGATTCGGTTTGAGTGACGGCTAGCGGAATCTGCTCGCGATGGCGAATTCCTCAACGAATTCGTCGAATGGGATTCCTCGATCGCCAGTTTACTTGTCCGCGATTGCCACTCGGATCGCCGTAACATCATTGTCCTGGCATTTGAGCGCTCTTAACGCTTCACGCAGGACTTCTTCCTCGTTTGCGTAGTGGCCAGTCGCCAAACGGTCCTTGATCTGAGCTTCGATGTCGGGCGGTAATCGGAATTGCATAGCGGCTCGGCAACAAGGGTTTCCCATTATACAGAATCCCCAACCGCCAAACGAAAAGCTCGAGGCTGAATTAGTCCCGAGCTTTTCGCATTTCTTAATCCCAACAGACGCGGCGACAATTAATATCGCATCGTTCCCCGATCGGCTTGCAGGATGACGGTGTTGTTGCCGCCGGACCAGCTTGGGGCCCCGGGATAGCCGTTGGCCGCGCCGTACGGGCCGAAGTTGCCGAACGTCGGATCGGGGCTGACGTGCGGCCGGGAGTTCGAGACACCGTACCAGTTCATCGTGGCGATCCGGTCGCGGCGCTCGTTGGCTTTGCGCTCGGCATTGGACCGGACAATGTTGACCGGCTCTTGCCACCGGTGGCGCTCTTGCTCGTAGAACCACATCTCGGGCGTCGGGGTCAGTTCGCCGGTCGAGGTCACGCGGCTCGAGTCGTGCGCTAGGGGAATCGGTTTGTCGACGATCGGCTGTTGGGCGCTGCCGGCCGAGGCTATGAGCAAATTCAACGAGACCGCAAACAAGATTTTCTTCATATCGCGTTTCCCCCGGGAGCGGTTTGAGTGCAACGAAACGCCGGAGGAAACGACCGGCATGGCAATCTTGCCAGCCGGCAGACCGACTCGCTTGGAGATGGATTGCGGCGACCAATCTTCGCCGAGCCACGAGCGAGCCGCCCCCCCAGGCGGTGTTCGATAAGCGCCCGACCAATTCGGGCCACTACTGACCGATTCGGACATTCCAGCAGGGCAAGATTAAACGAATTTGCCGAATTTGCCGGCTGATGGAATCCGGCGCGAGGCCCGATAAGAGAGAGAAACTTTGCGGGCTGTTGGCGGAATTATCGGTCAATAAGAGCGGGGGAACGCCCTGCGCTAGCGGGCTGTCAGCCGGTAGGTCATGCGCCCTGTGTCTTACAGGTCGCGTGTGAGCGCGACGCGAGTGTCAGGCCCAGAGTGCCTAACCTACACCGATTCGGCGAGGACGCGTCCAGACCCGGCGACCCGGACGATTGTCAGCCGCACTTATGCCAGCGGGCCATCGGCCACGTCGATGAGATTGCGATATGCTCGCTGATCGCCTTCGACGACGAGCACATAAACCATGCCTCCGGCCTGCCAGCAGCCAATCATCAGTCCGCCGGTGCTTGAGTCGGGCGTCATGGGGGGCCGAGTTCCCGCGACAGGGGATGAACTAGGAATGACCAAAAGCGCCGCCCGGTGGCCGGCCGCGTCAGTCAGGTCATAGGCGATCGCTCCGGCGCCAACCATCGCGGATGCATCGGCCCATTGCCGCGGTATCGCTCCAACGGCATTGGCCATCGGATATTCATCCAGCGGTTGATGGCTAGGCAGCGATTTCCAATTGCCCGCATGCCTTAGCTGCGAAACCCAATCGCCGGCATGGGTGAGAAGAGCGTCTGCCGAAAGTGGATGATGGCTGGGCCAAAAATGCACCGCAGCGCCGACCGCGATGATCAGACTCGCAGCCACCGCCAGCAATTGCCAAGCCCAGGATCGCCGAGTTCGATTGATAATTTGCCTAGTTTCACTGTTGACGTCGAGGCTACGGTCCTCGGCGGCTGCAACAGATTGCACGTCGCCCATCGATCGCTGAGCTTCTCCCAGACGAGCCAGAATCCGCTCCGCAAGACCGGCCGGCTCGGCTCCATCGCACACGGCCACCTTCATCAGCCTGTCGACGTTTTGCAGTCGTCGGGAAAGTCGCGCAGCGGCCGGGTCGGCATCCACGCATCGACCGGCGTCCGCCAATTCCGACAGGCGCAGATCGTCGCTACCGGGGCGGCAGCAATCGAGCGCTTCAACAAGTTGGCGATCGTCGATCATTTAAAATTCCCGTCCGCCTTCCAACGTGGGCGTCTTTTCCGTCCTGGAAATTGCCGACCGCGAATTGCCGGTGGCGCCCAGCACGCAGGGTCGGTTGTCTCCCAAGCTTCCCAGCAGTTTGACTCTCAAATGGTCCTTCGCCCGCGATAGCCGGCTCATCACCGTGCCAACCGGCAACTCGAATCGCTCGGCAATCTCGCGATAGGACAGGTCCTCAAAATAATAACTCAGCAGCACCAATTTGTACGCATCGGGCAGCGCGTCGATGGCGCCTTGAATATGTTCTCGATCGATGGCTGGATGGTCGTCGACATCCTCCGGCAGCAACTCGACATTGAGCGATGTTGTGGCAAGTCGCTCAACTTGGCTCTTCTGCCGCGCCCGCAAATACACATGTCGCAGAACGGCGAACAACCAGCCCCGGGCCGCGGCCCCGTCTCTAACCTGATGCAATTTCTGATGGGCGATCAAAAACGTCTGCTGCGTCAAATCCTCCGCGTCGGCTTGCCGTCCGGTTAGCCGAAACGCATACCGGTACAGGAGGCCGCTATAATCGCTCACCAGCCGCGGCAGGTCCAGATCGATCGTCGCATCGTTCGCATCTGTCTGGCTCGGATCTTGCGGCGGAGGAACGAACTCGGGCAGACCGGTGCTTCCCAAGGGCGCTTCCGTCTCAACTCCGGCCTGCGACTTTAACTGCGTATCGTCCGCCATGATCGAACCTGGGCCACAAAACTAGAGACCCGCCAGAGGTAAATTATTCCGAGAATGACTGGAATTTTGGGAAGTGTTTTAGGCTTCTGCTGGCGCCGGCAATTCTTAGATAATAAAGATCATACTGGAGTTTTTAGCCCGAATGTTAGGAAAACTATCGCTTTTTGGGGGGAGGCTGATGATCCTGTCGGCGTAAATTCGATACGTCAGGGATTGCGGTTTACAGTCAGAAGTCTCGGAAGGCAGCGTTTTAAGCTCGCTTCGGACGGGGCAACCGGCTGCCCCCTTTTCCCCCTTTTCGACGCCGCCCCTTGCCGCCGCTTTCGCCGCGGGCGTCGATTTCCTCGACCTTTTGGCCGACCGAGTCCCGCATCTTTTCGATCCGGTCGCGGATGGCCGCCGCCCGTTCGAACTCCAGTCCCTCGGCCGCTTTGTACATCTCGGCTTCGAGTTCCGAGATGTACTCTTCGGTGATGTACTGGGCCTCGTCGGTCCGACCCACCGCTGCGTTGGCCCGAGCGTGAGCGGCCGCCTCGGCTTGGATCCCCGCTCGAATGCTCTTTTGGATCGAAACCGGCGTGATGTTGTGCTGACGATTGTATTCTTCCTGCATCGATCGCCGTCGGGCGGTCTCTTCGATCGCCCGCTGCATTGAGTTCGTCACTTTATCGGCGTATAGAATCACCCTGGCATTGATGTGCCGGGCGGCGCGGCCGATTGTTTGCATTAGCGAGGTCTCGCTGCGCAGAAAGCCCTCCTTATCGGCGTCGAGGATCGCCACCATCGACACCTCGGGCAGGTCCAAGCCCTCGCGGAGCAGATTCACCCCGACCAGGGCATCGAACCGCCCCGAGCGCAGATCCTGCAACAACTCCACCCGCTCGAAGGCGTCGAGCTCGCTGTGGAGCCATTTGCATTTCACCCCGTGCTCAGACAGATAGAACGAAAGATCCTCGGCCAGCCGTTTGGTCAGCGTCGTCACGAGCACGCGCTCGCCAATAGCCGCTCGTTCGTTGATTTGGGTCAGTAGATGGGGCACTTGACCCCGGGCGGGCTGCACTTCGATCACCGGATCCAGCAGGCCCGTCGGTCGGATGACCTGCTCGACATATTCGCCACCCGTTTGCTCCAGCTCGTAGGTCGATGGCGTGGCGGAAACGTACACCACTTGGTTGATCTTCTTCTCCCATTCGTCGAATTTCAGCGGCCGATTGTCCAGCGCGCTCGGCAAGCGGAAGCCATGCTCGACGAGCGTGATCTTGCGGCTGCGATCCCCGTTGAACATCGCCCGAACCTGCGGCACCGTCGCGTGCGATTCGTCGACAAACAGCAGATAATCGTTCGGGAAAAAGCTGAAAAGCGTATCCGGTGTCGAGTCGGGCGGACGGCCGCTGAGCGGGCGGCTGTAGTTCTCGATACCAGGACAAAAGCCGACCTCTTGCATCATCTCGATATCGAATCGGGTCCGGGCGCTAAGCCGCTGGGCCTCAAGCAGCTTGCCCAGATTCCGCATCTCGGTCAGCCGATCGTCGAGTTCCTGCTTGATCGATTGAATTGCGGCGGCAATCCGATCCTCAGGCATGACGAAGTGCTTGGCCGGGTAGATATACAATTCGTCCTGGCGATCGATCGTCTCACCGCTAGTGGGATTGATGAGCGACAGTTGCTCGAGTTCGTCCCCCCAAAACTCGATGCGAATCGCGTATTCTTCATAGGCTGGCCAAAGCTCGACGCAATCGCCCCGCACTCGGAACTTGCCTCGCTGAAATTCGACGTCGTTGCGGTCATAATGGATATCGACCAGCTTGCGGAGCATCTCGTCGCGGTCGATCTGTTGACCCTTTTTCAAGCCGACGACCATCGCGCGATAATCGTCGGGCGAGCCCAAGCCGTAGATACAGGACACGCTCGCGACGATGATCACATCGCGGCGACTAACCAAGGCGCTGGTCGCGGCGAGTCGCAGTCGGTCGATTTCCTGATTGATCGAGGCGTCTTTTTCGATGTAGATGTCCCGCTGCGGAATGTACGCTTCGGGCTGATAGTAGTCGTAGTAGCTGACGAAATAATGGACCGCATTGTGCGGAAAGAATTCCTTGAATTCGCCATACAATTGGGCGGCCAGCGTCTTGTTGTGCGAGAGAACCAGCGTCGGCCGCTGAAACTGCTGAATTACGTTGGCCATCGTGAACGTCTTGCCTGAACCGGTCACGCCCATCAGCACTTGCGACTTCTGACGGTCCCTGATTCCTCGCGCGAGGGCCTCGATCGCCTGCGGCTGATCGCCGGCCGGCTGAAACGGACTAACGAGTTGAAAATCCACGTTCGATTCCTCAATGCCCGATCGTAGGTCAGGCCAGTGGCCTGACGCGCGAAGCGGCTGACATCATGCAGATGAAAACGTCATGGTCGGTCTGGCGGAAACTTGGCGCCACGTCGAACTACGTCAGGCCACTGGCCTGACCTACCGGGCCTTCATCAAGCATAGTGCCCCAGGCAACCCCCGACCATTACCCGTTATTCCAACCCCTAGTCACTGCCAACCCAGCCATCTCATCCGCCATAGCGTCACTTGGCCGAAACGCCAATCGGCCGCAAAAACGGCTTGATCCCTTCGAACTTTTTTTTGCCAATCCCTTTGACCTGCCGAAGATCGGACACATTGGCGAACGGGCCATGAGATTTGCGATACGCGACAATCTCGCGGGCCAGCGATTCGCCGATCTCCGGCAGTTGCAAAAACTCCGTCCAGGGCGCCGTGTTCACGTCGACTTGAAACACAACCGGCGCCGACTTCGCGCGATCGATGTCGACGACCCGACGAGCCACCACGATCTGCGTCAGCCAATATCCGGTCATCGCGACCAAAGCCGCCAATACGATCGCGGCCAGCAGGGCCTGATCGGCCCGGCGCAAAAGCGTATTGGGCGGAGGCGGTTGTCCGGGTTCGCTGGCCATCGCCGCATTATGCGGTTCCCCTCGCCACTTCACCAGCAGAACGCTACGCTGTGGCGAGCGGGGCGGCGTAAACCCCTGTCACGGCGCCCACACCAGTGTGACCGCCAAAGCAAACCAGCCAATCATCTCGCCACCATCGTCGCCACCGTGCCGAAAGATTTCTCTCAAATCACCTGGAACGCCGCCATCGAAGCCGAATGCCGGCGGATCATCGACCAAGCGATTCAAGAAGACTTGGCTGATTCGGGCGATCTTACGACACTCGCGCTGGTCCCGGCTGACGCCACCGGACAAGCCGACATCGTCGCCCGCCAACCGGGAGTCGTCGCTGGTATTCCGGCCGCCCAACTGGCTCTGGCCACGTTCGACAACGAAATCAAATGGGAGTTTACGGCCGGAGTGACCGACGGTTCGGCCATCGTCGCGGGGCAAACGATCGCGACAATAAGCGGTCCGGCCCGGAGCCTGCTCAGCGGCGAGCGGCTCGCGCTGAATCTGCTCGGCCGACTGTCGGGTATCGCCACGCTGACCGCCCTCTATGTGGCCGCCGCCGTGGGAACGAAGGCCCGCATTTATGACACCCGAAAGACCACGCCCGGCTGGCGCCATCTGGAAAAATACGCGGTCCGCTGTGGTCGCGGCCACAATCATCGGCTCGGCCTCTTCGACGCCGTGCTGATCAAAGACAACCACTTGGTCGTTGGCGCCGAGGCGTCGGGCGGCCGACGATTTACGCCGGCCGGGGCTGTCGCGCGAGCCCGCGAGTTCGTGTCGAGCGAAACGATCGTCGAGGTTGAAGTCGACACGCTAGATCAACTTCGCCAAGTGCTGCCGGCCGGCCCAGGCATCGTGCTACTCGACAATATGTCGGTGAACGATCTGCGATGCGCGGTTGTAATCCGGGATGAACTTGCGCCCGACGTCGAGTTGGAAGCGTCCGGCGGCGTGCGGTTGGAGACAGTCGCCGCTATTGCCCGAACCGGTGTCGATCGGATCAGCGCCGGCGCGCTCACGCATTCGGCGCCCTGGCTCGACATCGGCCTGGATTGGCGTCAGGCGCCGCGCACGAAGTAAGCGCCCGGCGCGCCAAGGCATCACGCGACGCGCTTACTTCGTTCGCAGGTCCGCGATAGCTCATCGCCGCGCAGATTTGATTGCGTTTGCTCCCGCCGCCGCTCTATAATGCGGCCGCAGTCGGGGACCGGATGGATTTGGATGCGTCGTCGGCCGGCTGAACTCTTCTCTTACAAATCGAGGTGTGAGATGCACGCGAAAGTTTGGACATCGCGATGGCGCCCGTTGGCGGCGGCGGGAATTATCGTCGGAATGCTCGTTCTGACGGCTCATGCCAAAGAACTCGTGGCGGACAAGACGCCCGTCGCGCAGGCGAAGTCAGTCGATAAACCGGCCCCGGCGCCGAAAAAACTAGCCGCGAAGACCGTGGCCGTCGACGGCCATGAGCTGTTCACCCGCGAATGGCTACCCAAGGACTCGCGCGCTCACGGCGGCGATGGCTTAGGCCCGGTGTTCAACGATAGTTCGTGCATCGCCTGCCACAACCAAGGCGGGACGGGCGGCGCCGGACCCGCGAACAAGAACGTCGACATCATCACGGCCTTTCCGCTGCCGGCGCCGCTGGCCGCTGGGCCGGGCGGCAACGATATGTCGGCCAACTTATTCAACGCGCTGTTCGGTGGTCTCGCCCCGCCGGTGGCCTCGCAGCCGACGCCTGGCCCGGCTCAGCCGGCGGTGACCGATTTGAAAAAGTTCAAGGCTCAACAAAAGGAGCAAATGGCCAAGCTGCATCCGGGATTTTTGTCGGCTAGAAGCGTCGTGCTGCACCATTTTGGTTTAGATCCGAAGTATGCAATTTGGCGCCAGCAGATGTTGGACGGGCAGATGCAACAGCAGGCCGTTTTCATGGGCTCTAGTGGCCCTGTATCTAATGTTGTGACCGCCGAGGAAATCAGAGTTGTCCACGCTGACGCCACTCCGGGTACCGTGGCCGATAAAATTAACGATACGCCCGCCACGCCAAAACCGACCGACGTCACGGCACTGGAAGTCTCCCCTGGGGCGCCGACACCGTCCACTCCGATCGGCGAGGTCCCGGCTGCTCAGGTCAGCACGCCGCCAAATGCCGTAATTGGCTTCGCGGGACCCGCGATGACCGTCGCGCAGGCCATGCCCCAGATTTCAGCGGCCAATCCGGAGATCGCTCAATTGCAAAATGCCTCGCGGCGAAACGCCGCCGGAAACATGACGTTTCAATCCGGCACGATCCAAGTCAGCCACTCGCAACGGAACGCCACGGCCCTGTTCGGCATTGGCAAGCTCGACGCGATCCCTGAGACGGCGATCGTGGAAATGGCCAAGCTCGAGCGGGAAAAATATCCCGACGCCGCAGGCCGGCCGTCGAAGCAAAAGGACGGTCGCATTGGCCGATTTGGTTGGAAGGCCCAAAAGCCCACGCTCGAGGACTTTGCTCTCACCGCCTGCGCGATCGAGTTGGGATTGAACGTGCCCGACCACGAGCAGTCGGGCCTCGCGCTCGATCCGAAATACAAGGCGCCAGGGCTCGACATGGATCGGGCCGAGTGCAATGCCCTGGTTGGATTCTTGAAATCGCTGCCGACTCCGTCTGAGCGGAAGCCGGCTACCGAGCAAGAAACGACCACGATGGCAGCCGGCCACAAGCTGTTTGCCTCAACCGGCTGTGCAAATTGCCACTCGCAAAAGCTAGCCACCGTTGAAGGACTGTACAGCGATCTATTGCTGCACGACATGGGGCCGGAGCTTGGCGACACGGGCTCGTACGGCGTATTTACGCCCGATCAACCGGACGAGGACCAGAATCAGCAGCCGCTCGACCCGACGGCCAATCCCTTCGCGCCCGAGGCTCAAGCCAAGCTCACGCCGGCGCAGCTCGACAAGGTCGTCGGCGCGATGCGGCAAGAATGGCGGACGCCACCGCTGTGGGGTGTTCGCGATAGCGGCCCCTATCTGCACGACGGCCGCGCCGACACACTCGAGCAGGCCATCGCCTTCCACGGCGGTCAAGCCTCCTCGTCAACGCTCAAATTCTTCGCGCTCAAGCCCGAGGAGCGGCAGCAAGTCATCGCGTTCCTAAAATCGCTCACCGCGCCGGAGCAGCCGGCGGTCGTGGCGATGAAATAGTTGTGCCCTGCTAAGCTGCGATAGCGGTGTCATGGATAGAGCCCCGCACGAAGTAAGCGCGGGGAACGTCAATTCATATCCGTCGAAAATCACGTTTAAAGATTGACGAAAACCGCTTACTTTGTGCGCGGCTCCTTACGCGCCGTATTTGCCGAGGCGGCCGGCGTTGGCCAGCGCTAGCAGCATGAGATATTTGGCCTCAAACTGGCCCAGCCCGCCGCGGAGCGCGTCGCGCTCGCCGAACTTCGTGCACTCGTCGGTTCGGCAGCAATCGGACGCCAGCAGCGTCGGCACGCCGTGCCAACTGTGACTCTTCAGAAAGCTCGGCGTGCTGTGATCGCCGGTGACGATGAGCACGTCGGGCTTGAGCGCCGTGACGCCGGGCATCGCTGCGTCGAGCTCTTCGATCCGTTTGACTTTGTTCTCGAACGCGCCATCCTCGCCGGTCGAATCGGTATACTTATAATGCAAAAAGAAGAAGTCGAAATCGTTCCACTTTTCTTTCATCACCCCGATCTGCTCGACGAGCGTCTGAGCCTGACCGACGATCTGCATGCCGACCAGCCGGGCAAGCCCCTTGTACATCGGATACACGGCGATCGCCGCCGCCCGCAGACCGTAAACGTCGGCGAAGCTCAGAAGCGCCGGTTTGCCGGAAAAACCACGCAGCGTGCAGCCGTTGGCTTTTTTTTCGCCCGCCAGCAGCTTCTGAGCCTGGGCGATGAATTGCTTGGCCACTTCGGCCGTCCTCTCGCTGCCCGGCTTCGCCGCCACGGGATCGAGCGGCGGCACTCCGGTAACCTGGGGATCGGTATCGTATACATGGCCGCCGAGTCCTTCGCCCCGCAGCACCACGACGAACCGATGCTCCTTGACCGGTTCGACAAACACCTCAACGCCGGGAATCTTGACGTCTCGGAGCCGAATCGCCAGCGGCTTGCTCTCGTCGCTGGCGATGCGCCCCGCGCGGCGATCCCCGATCTTCCCTTGAGCATCGAGCGTGCAAAAATTGCCGCGGATGGCGACGTCCTTCGGCCCTAGCTCGAAACCGATTCCGGTCGCTTCGAGCGCGCCGCGGCCAATGACATATTCCAGCGGATCGTAGCCGAATAGGCCCAAGTGTCCCGGTCCACTGCCCGGCGCGATGCCCGGCTTGACCGGAATACTGAGACCGAGGACGCCGCGCGTCGCGAGCTCGTCGAGGTTTGGAGTGGTGGCGGTTTCCAGCTCGGTCAATCCGCCCGGCTGCATCGGCAAGCCGCCGAGGCCATCGGCCACGATCATCACGATCTTGGATTTGCTTTTCTGGTGCAATTCGCGGGTCAGGTCGTGCATGTCCATGGCCGGGCACTCGCTTATGATTATTTGAGCAGGTGTTAAATTGAGATCGGCGACGAATTCCGAGTGTACGGATTTTTGGGCTGCATGTCAGGGGGCGGAAGCGGTGGTGGGTGGCGAGTGGTGGGTACATAGCCGCGGCATCCTGCCGCGGAGTATCGTCGTGGATATTGGCTGGCATAGAATGCTCCGGGTTTACCGTCCGCGGACAGAGCTTTATGCTGTGCTTGGGATTTCCCTGGTCTTGAGAAATATACGGCTTTCATCATGTCCACGGCATCGACATCTTCGACACCGCCTTCGGCGACTCCACAACTGTCCTTTCCCGAAGCCGACGTTGCGCTGCTGACGTTCGACGATCCAAAGAAGGGCGCCAATGTGCTTTCGAGCGGCGTGCTCGATCAGTTGGGCTGCTGTTTGGATGAGCTGGAGAAACGGCCCGATGTTAAGGGGCTGGTCATTCGCTCCGGCAAACCGGGCTCGTTCATCGCCGGCGCCGATCTGCGCGAGTTCGCCGTTTCGCTCGATGCTCCGAAGAGCGAGATCGCGCGGATGTGCCAACGTGGCCGGCGATTGTTCGAGCGACTCTCGACACTCCCACTCGTTACCGTCGCGGCGATCGATGGCGTATGCCTGGGCGGCGGCGCCGAACTGGCCATCTGGTGCGATCATCGCGTCATGACCGACGAGCCGAAGACCCAGTTCGGCTTTCCGGAGATCAAGCTGGGGCTGTATCCGGGCTGGGGAGGCACGGCGCGAGCCTCGCGAATCGTCGGCCTGAGCAATGCGATCGAACTGGTCGCGGGCGGTGAAACGATCGGCGCGAAGGCCGCTCAATCGATGGGCTTAGCGACCGATGTGATTGAACCGGCACAGTTGCAAGCCGCGGCGATTCGGCTGATTCGATCCGAGCAGCAATCCGGTAAATATCGTGAGGAGCGCGGCCGGCTGCGCCAGCCCGTGGCGATGACCGAAACGGAACTCGCGTTTCTCGGCGCCACGGCCTCCGCGTACATCCAGCAGCAGACCAAGGGGCACTATCCGGCGCCCGTTGCGGCGCTTGAGCTCATGCTCGAGGCGGCGAGCCTCGACATCGACGCCGCCTGCGAGCGAGAAGCCGAAGGGATGGCCGAGCTTTTTGGGTCTCCCGTCAATCGCGCCCTGATCAATGTCTTCTTTCTCAGCGACCGCAATAAGAAGGACACCGGCGTGGTCGGCGCCGACGTCGCGCCGCGGCCGATCAAATCCGTCGCCATCATCGGCGCGGGCATCATGGGCCGAGGCATCGCCGCCACCAACCTCCGCCGCGACAACAAGGTGACAATCACCGACGCGGCGCCGGGCGCTCTCAAGGCAGCCGTCGAATTGATTCTCGGCGAAGCGTCATACGACAAGCATCTCAAGGGCCCCGATTCGCGGCGGGCCGTCCACTTCGCGTCCCTCTTGCACTCCACGGCGACCGAGGCCGACACGATTGGCAGCGACCTGGTGCTCGAGGCCGTGGTCGAGGACCCGGGCGTAAAGAAAACCATCTTCGCTCGACTCGAACACCGCCTGCCGGCCGATGCGATCTTGGCCTCGAACACCTCCACGATTCCGATCACCCAGATGGCTCAGGGGATGTCGCATCCCGAGCGATTCTGCGGGATTCACTTTTTCAATCCCGTGCGAACGATGCCGCTGGTCGAAGTCATCCGCGGCGCCGCCACGAGCGATCAGACGGTGGCCACCGCGGTGGCCCACGCCAAGAGCCTGGGCAAATCGCCGATCGTCGTCAAAGACGGGCCCGGTTTCTTGGTCAACCGACTCTTGCTGTTTTATCTGGCCGAGGCGGTAGAACTACTGGTCGAAGGAGTCGATCCGCGGGACATCGATCGGGCGGGGAAACAATTCGGGATGCCGCTGGGGCCGCTGGCCGTCTACGACCTGGTCGGGCTCGATACGGCCTTTCATGCCGGCCGCGTGATGTACGAGGCGTTTCCCGATCGGGTGCCGCTGTCGCCGATCGTGGGCGCCCTCAATCGCGCCGGCCGGCTGGGCCAGAAGACAGGCGCCGGGTTTTTCTCCTATGCCAAGAACAAAGAACGGGGCGAATTCGATCCGAAGCTGCTTCAAATTCTCAGCCCTTACATTCGCGAGCAAAAACAAAAGTTGTCTGCGGGCGACATTGGCATGCGGCTGGTCCTGCCGATGCTGACCGAAGCGACGCGACTGCTAGAGGAGCAGATCGTTCGCGATCCGCGGGACATCGATCTGGGAATCATTTACGGGATCGGTTTTCCCGCATTCCGCGGCGGCATCCTTTTCTGGGCCGATACAATGGGGTTCGAGAATATCTTAAAGTTGCTCGAAAAGTTCCGGCCGCTGGGCAAGCGAATGGAACCCACGCCGCTGTTGGTGGAAATGGCCAAGTCGGGGCGGCGATTTTATTAGGCGGGAGATGGCAGTTGTGGGGTTGGCGACGGAGCATGCCGGGTGGCCGAGGCTGGAGGCGCTTCGCCGAAGCCTCGGTGGCGCGCCTGAAATCTTAAACTCATTTGCGAATAATCCATGAACCGCGCCGTCATCATCGATTGCCTGCGAACGCCGATCGGGCGGGCCCACAAAGAAAAAGGGGTCTTCCGCGACGTGCGATCCGACGACTTGGCCGTCGCCGTTGTCGAGGCACTCGTCCGCCGCTCGGGCGTGCCCCCAAGCGCCATCGAAGACGTCCTCCTGGGCAACACGCAACAGCAGGGCGAACAGGGCATGAACGTCGCCCGGACTGTCGGGCTCATGGCCGGTCTGTCGATGCAGTCCGGCGGCACGACAGTCAATCGGCTGTGCGGTTCGAGCCTGCAGGCGCTCAACCAGGCGTCGCACGCGATCGTGGCAGGCGCCGAAGATGTCCAAATTGTCGGCGGACTTGAGCACATGCAGCACATTCCGATGGACGCCGGAATCGACCTGAATCCCAAGCTGTTCCACCGCACGAGCAAAGCCGCATTGATGATGGGGGTCACGGCCGAATTTCTGGCCCAGTCGCGGGGCATCTCCCGTGAAGTGCAAGATGCATTTGCCCTGCGAAGCCATCGCCGGGCGTCGGCCGCTCATGCGGCGGGCGAGTTCGTCCGCGAGATCGTGCCGATTTGGGGACGAGATGAATCTGGCGAGCGCGTGCTGGTGACTCGCGATCAAACCGTCCGCGACGATACGACGGCCGAAGCGCTGGCAGCGCTCAAGCCGGCGTTTATGCCCGAGGTCGGCACGGTAACGGCCGGCAATAGCTCGCCGCTCAACGACGGAGCGGCGGCGCTATTAATCATGTCGGAAGCGCGGGCTGCTGAACTGGGGCTCAGGCCGCTCGTGCGAGTGCTCGCCACCGCTGTCGCTGGCGTCGAGCCGGCGTTGATGGGCACGGGGCCGGTCCCGGCGACGCTCAAGGCGCTCCAGCGAGCCGGGCTAAAGCTGAGCGACATCGATCTTATCGAGCTCAACGAAGCGTTCGCGGCCCAGGCTATCGCGTGCATACAAATGCTCGAGATCGACGAAGTGAAGGTCAACGTCCGCGGCGGCGCGATCGCGATCGGCCATCCGCTGGGCGCCAGCGGCGCCCGAATCGCCACGACGCTGATTCACAACATGCTCGACCGCGGCGTCCGGCTGGGGCTAGCGACGATGTGCATCGGCGTGGGCCAAGGTATCGCCACGATTTTCGAACGAGTCGATTAAGAGTCGGGAGTCGGGAGACGGGAGTGAGGAACAGGAATCGCTTCGGAGGAATCAGTCGGGTGTCCAGGGCTGAAGGCGCGCGTGCCCGGGGCTGGAGACGCTCCGCCGAAGCCCGGGAGAGTGCCGCCATTCGACTCAATCTAATCCGCAATACAATCAAGTCATGCACGACGCGGGCGAAACTCTGATCTCCCTGTTCCGCGATCGCGTCCGCGCGAGTTCGACGGCCACCGCGCTGCATGTGCCCCATGGCGCCGGCGGGTTCCGCAAGCTCACTTGGAAAGCCATCGAGCAGGACGTGCTCCGTATGGCGGCCATCCTCGCGCGTCACGACGTCGCCCCCAGCGATCGGGTCGTTCAAGTCAGCGAGAACCGCTACGAATGGATTCTGCTCGACTTGGCCGTGCATGTCGTCGGCGGAGTGCATGTGGCGATTCATTCGTCGCTCGCTGGCCCACAGATCGTCGAGCAAATCGTCGACTGCGGCGCTCGATTGGCCTTCGTTTCGACCGCCGAGCAGGCTGCGAAATTCGCGGGATATGAGGCCGATCTGCCGCGCGATCTCCGCTGGGTCGTGTTCGATCCGCCGACTCCGAGCGTCACTCGACACTCGCTCGGCGTCCTGCCCGACCTGCCGGCGATTTGGGAAACCGAACCGGTTGACCCGCAGCCATTATGGGACACGGCCGAAAAAATACGGCCCGGCGATTTGGCCACGATCCTCTATACGTCCGGCACGACCGGCGAACCCAAAGGCGTCATGCTCACTCATGCTAATCTGGTATCGAACACCCGGGCGACGCTCAAGGCGTTCGACTACGGGGCGGACGATTTGCGGCTCAGTTGGCTGCCGCTGTCGCATATTTTTGCTCGCACGTGCGACCTCTATGTTTGGATCGCCGCGGGCTGCGAGCTGGCGCTGGCCGAGAGCCGCGAGAAAATCATCGACAATTGCCAAACGCTACGGCCGACGACGATGAACGGCGTGCCATATTTTTACGACAAAGTGCGGCAATTGCTGGTTTCCAGCGGCGAGGCGGACAAACCCGGTCGGCTGCTCGAAATGCTTGGTGGCCGCATGCGACTGTGCAACTCGGGGGGCGCCGCACTGGCCGACGAAACGGCCGAGTTCTTTTGGCAACGCGGCGTCCAGTTGATTCAAGGCTACGGCCTCACCGAATCGTCGCCGGTCATCACAGCCTCGACTCCGTCGGCGTTCAAACTCGGAACCGTCGGCCGGCCAATTCCCGGCGTCGAAGTGGGAATCACCGACGAAGGAGAAATCGTCACCCGCGGGCCGCATGTGATGCTCGGCTATTGGAACCGGCCGGACGACACGGCCGACGCGATCCGCGAGGAATGGCTGATGACGGGCGACCTGGGGTATCTGGATGAAGAAGGATTCTTGCGAATCACGGGCCGCAAAAAAGAGCTGATCGTCACGTCGGCCGGCAAGAACATCGCCCCGGTCTATTTGGAAAATCTTCTCCTCCAGTCGCCGCTGATCTCGCAGGCCATGATCGTCGGCGAGGGAAAAAGTTATCTCAGCGCCTTGCTCGTCCCGCACCGCGAAAATCTCCGGGCACGGATCAGCGAGCGCCGTATTCCGATCGACTCGGCAGCCGATGAACTCAGTCATCCGGGCGTCCTGGCGATTTATCGCGATCAACTCGACGCCTGCCTGAAAAACGTCTCGCCTCAAGAACAAGTCCGCCGGTTCACGCTACTCGGCCGCCCACTAACGATCGAACTCGGCGAGCTAACGCCGACGCTCAAACTCCGCCGAGCGGTAATTCAAAAGCACTTCGCCGATGCGATCGAAGCTATGTATGCGGCCGCCAATTGCCCTGCAGAAGGCGAGCGGGGGGCGTAAGCCCCCTGTCCCCGGCGCGACTCACTACTTATTTCAAAGCTCACCAATTGCAGATCGCCGCTTCACATAGCGCTACAACCGATTGGTCCATTCCGCGGAATTGAATTTCTCGCTGGCAAGTTCGGCCGTTAATCGATGTGGCCAAGCGGCCGCGGGAGCAGTCGCGGCGAAGGCTGTTGAAATGGCTGTGCGAAGTTGGTTGGCCGTTAGCGGAAGATTAGAGACGAAATCGGTGTGCGGCCGCGCGGCGCGATACGCGGGTTGCCGGGGGGGCGTGGCCAAGTAGGATTCGAGCCGATCGAGCGGGAAGTTGTAGAGCAGCGTGCCATGGTAAAGCAGATGCGTGCGCTTGCAGCGGAGGCTGTTGCCGGAGAATTTTCGGTCGTACAACGTCAAGTCGCTGGTGCCCCGGCAGGAAACGTCGGGGGTGAGTGGCTGGAGGGCGGTGATCAGCGAATCGAGCACGAAGCGGTGGGCGCGGTCGATGGCCTTGAGCTCGGGGCGATGCTCATAACTCAGCACGACCGAATACATCAGGCAGCCGGGACCCGTCACGATCGCGGCGCCACCGCTGGAACGACGCAGCACGGGCACGCCAGCGGCCCGGCAGCGATCGAGACGGACCTCCGCGGCGATTCGCGAAGAAGAGCCAACGACGACAAACGTGTCGCGAGATTCCCACAGGCGGAGAACTTCTTGCGGCTCGCCGGCCGCTTCCGCCGACAGCAATAGTGCCTCATCGAGCGCCAAGTTCTCGGCCGGCGTGTCGAGCGTCAGGTCAAGTAGCTGCATCCAGGTCCCAGTTCGTCATTAGACATTCGTCATTCGGCACACTCCGGGGCTTCGGCGAAGCGCCTCCGGCCCCGGCCACCCGACGTCTCCCGTCTTCGTCCGTCTTCCCACTTCGCCTCGCTTGACGCCCAAACGCAACGACATAAACTGACTCCAGGCATCCACACACGCATTCTCCGGGGGTCGCGGCTGAACGTCGAGGCCACAGCCGCATGGCTTACGCCGATCCAAAGCAGTCCAGTCTTCCCGATCCTAACCGCCCGACTGCGGCGCCGCGCGATTCCCTGCCGCCAGTCGAGCCGCCTAGCGCCGGATTCTTGGTGCAGCTTTTTCTTGTGCCTGGACTGATCGTGGCCATTATCGTCGTGGTGTGGGTGCTGGTCGATTGGCTTGCCCATATGGACGCCGACCCGAAGCAATACGTCGACGGCCTGCGGCGCGACTCGAAGGATTCTTGGCAGAAGGCGTACAATCTGGCCGACATGCTCCGCAGCGATCGGGCGGGCGAGCTCAAAAACAATGCCGACCTGGCCAATCAACTGGCCTCGATTCTCGACGAACGGCTGGCCGCCGGAAAGCTCGATGAATCGTCGATCCAGCTCCGATTTTATCTTAGCAAAGCGCTGGGCGAGTTTAACACGCCCGAGGGACTGCCGATGTTGCTCAAGGCAATCGCCACGAACAACGACGAAAAAGATTTGCCCGTGCGCGAGGCGGCGATCGAGAGCCTCGGCAAGTTGATTCTCAACGTGCGAGCCGCTCATCCCGAATCCACGAAGAACGGACCTCTCGCCCAATCGGAGGTGCTTGAAGCATTATTGAAAACCTCGCGCGACCCCAAGCCGGAGCTTCGCTTGCGCGCTGCGAGCGTGCTAGGAATACTCGGCGGCCCCGAGGCCATGGCTCGGCTGAAGGACTTGCTCGACGATCCGGCGCCCGACGTCGCCATGAACGCGGCGACCGGACTGGCCCGGCAAGGGGACGCCGCCGGGCTGGGCAAGCTCTTGGAAATGCTCTCGCCCGACGAAAAGCAGTTCGTCGAAAACGATCCGGAGAACCTGCAAGCGGATAAGCGGCTGTATGTGATGCTGAACGGACTGCGCGGAATCGAGGCGCTGCTGGACGCCAAAGCCGAGGCCAGTCCTATGCCTGACTTGAGCCGGGTCGAAAAGTCCGTCGAGCGGCTCAAGGGAAGCGAATTTCCGCTGGAGATTCGCGACGCGGCCATGCGCGTGGCGGATAAGCTGCGTGGCAATAAAGTCGGGAGACGGGAGTAAAACCTGGCGGCTTCGTCGCCGAGGATTTCGTCACTCCCGTCTCCCGACTCCCGACTTAGTAGGCCGTTCGGCCAAATCCGGTCGGAACTTCAAAGATTTTTCCAAGCTGTAACTCGTTCGCCTGCTAAGGGTTCGGCGGCGACTTTGCGCGCGGACGCCGATTCTGATTTGCCCGAGGGCATTCTGGGGGGCAGCTTAGTGGTGTTGAAAAACGTCGCCACTAATCTATTCGAATCGGTCCGTTTATGAATTCTCTCGTATTATTCCGCCCCCTGACTATTGCAATCGTTACGACCTGTCTCGTTGGTTCTGTCGCGGCGCCGGTCCAGGCCGACTGCGGTTGTTCGGCGCCGTACCGCGTTTCTTGCCAGACCGTGTGGGAAGAGCGGCAAGTGACCGCTTACAAGATCGAGCACGAGACGGTCTGGCAGCCGCGGCAGACGACCAGCTATCGGCCGGTCTATGAAACCGAGATGCGCGAGCGTCGATACACCGTCGCTCGGCCAGTGCAGGAGACGAGCGAGCGCGAAGAGCATTACACCGTGATGCGACCCGTCACCGAAACGTTCATGCAAGACGCCAGCTACGATCGGGTCCGCACGGTGAGCGAAACGGCGATGACCGAGCAGCGGTATGTCGTGGCCAAGCCGGTGATGGAAACTCAGGAGCGCGAGCAGCGGTATATGGTTCGGCGGCCGGTGATGGAGACCGCCGAGCAAGAGGTCATGCGAACTGTATTGCAGCCGGTGACGACCTATCGCACGCAATACGTCGACCAAGGGCAGTTCATCGATCGCTCGACGACTCAGCCGGGCGGCGTGGTCAATCAAGTGTTCACCAATCCCGGCGGATGCGTCACCGATCCCCAGACCGGTTGCCCGGTCTTTCAGCCGGCCACGTCGGTCGTGGCGCCCGTGAAATTGCCGGACCGCGTGCAGGTCTGCAAGGTCTGGCAGCCCAATGTCATCGCCCAGCAAATTCCGCAGACGAGCATGGTGCAGCGAGTCGTCGCCGAAAAGGTTCCGGTGCAGGTCTGCCGGTACGTGGATCAAGAGGTCGTGCAGAAGGTCCCAGTACAGGTTTGCCGGATGGTCGAGGAGCAGCAGGTGCGGCAAGTCCCGGTGACGGTCGCGCGCGACGTTGTCGAACACATCGATCGCAAGGTCCCGATTCAAGTTTGCAAAATGGTTCCGCAGGAGATGGTGCGCAGAGTCCCGGTCGTGAGCTACAAGACGATCACCGAAGAGAAGGTCGAGCAAATTCCGGTGCAAACCTGCCGGATGGTGGCCGTGCAACAGACCGTGCAAGTGGCGACATGCGTGGAGAAGCGAGTGCCGATCACCTACACCTACCGCGTGCCGCGAACCGTGATGATGAAGATTCCGCTCGATGCGGCGCCGGCGGTGGAGAGCATCCAATCAAGCGATGGGCAGTCGCGTTATATTCATGGTTGGTGAGGGCGGCAGATCGGGGCAACCCTTCACAGCTGCATTGGCAGCGCCGCGTGATGTGCAAAGCCGCGGTAGCGGCGTCATGTGAGTAGCCGTCCCTGAAAGAGTCTGGGTTGTCAACAGGTTGGGCGCGGATTTTTAGCGAGGCGGGATTTGTTTCCGTTTTTTCGCGAAGCGGCGATCACAATGCCGGTGGTCGCGTTGGAACTGTTTGGAGGTCGATGATATTCGTTGTCGTTTAGGACTAAGCGGCGCGATGGTCTGACAGGCGATCTTGGCATTCGGGTTCGCTGGCCGGCGTTCTTTTCTCCGGGGGCATCCCGGACCGACGGCTCCCCAACACATCCCTTCG
>JBBQWR010000001.1:0-208434 GCA_038210495.1 Pirellulales bacterium | reverse complement strand
AAAAGGTACTCTGGGGATAACAGGCTTATCGCTTCCGAGCGTCCATAGCGGCGAAGCGGTTTGGCACCTCGATGTCGGCTCATCACATCCTGGGGGTGGAGAAGCTCCCAAGGGTTTGGCTGTTCGCCAATGAAAGTGGTACGTGAGCTGGGTTCAGACCGTCGTGAGACAGGTCGGTCCCTATCTGCTGTGGGCGCACGAAACTTGCGGAGGTTCTTCCTTAGTACGAGAGGATTTGGAAGGACGTTCCTCTGGTGTCCCAGTTGTCGCGCTAGCGGCACGGCTGGATAGCTATGAACGGAAAGGATAAACGCTGAAAGCATATAAGCGTGAAGCCCGCTCCAAGATTAGGTTTCGTAGACGCAAGTCGAAAGTCCCCTGGAAGACGACCAGGTTGATAGGCCGGATGTGTACGCACAGTAATGTGCTCAGCTAACCGGTACTAACGGACGAATGCTTGACCACCTTGATCTAACGCTCTGGTTCGGAAATGCCTCAAGCATTCCGGCCGCTAAGAGCAGCCAGTTACCACAAACCATTGTCGAATTCAAGCGGCAGCGCGCCGTTACAAGCCGCTGCCGTCCTTTCCGGTGACCATATCTGAAAGGCCACACCCGTTCCCATTCCGAACACGGTAGTTAAGCTTTCAGAGCCGATGGTAGTACCAAAAGTGCGAGAGTAGGTATCGCCGGATTTTTCACACGCCCGCCGCGGCTGAACTTGTTTCAGCTGCGGCGGGTTTTTTTTGCGCCCATAGTCGGCTTGGCATTGCCAAGCCGCAGGCACGCGACCGCCACCGACCGCATTGCGTGAGGACTAATCCACCCTAATAGTTGTAGCCGGGTGGGAGCGGAATGTCGTATCTTCCCCAAGGAACCTGTTTGCAGTCTTCATCCGCGGCGAGTTACAGTAGTCCAACCTGTCGGCCTGTTTCCCCGAGGCGCCGATGCGCCCCGGATAATTTGCCAATCGATCGCGTGACGGAAAATTATTTGGAGCCTGGATATGGCGAACGTAATGTTCTTGAGAATTACATATCGGCTCGCACTGGCGACAGTGCTGGTCGTTACGGCCAACGAATTTACGCGGGCCGGTGGCTTGGGTGAGAGTAGCGACTTGGAAGTCGGTGGACCCGGCGCCGGCGCCGGTGAGTTTCTGGGCCTCAACGATTTCACTTTCGATGGGCAAAACCGACTTTATGTGCTCGATGGGCGATACTGGGATCCGAGCACGAACCGCGAGCGGATGGGCAACGACTGCGTCCATGTGTTCACCAACGACGGTCGTTACCTGACTCGGGTTTCGCTCGCGCCAAAACCGTCTATTCCATCGCAGCACGCCGGCGGGTCGAAGGAGCATCGTCCCACCCGCATCGCCGTCGATAGCCGGGACAATGTCTTCGTCACCGAGCCGGAGATCGGCGCCGTCCTGCAGTATGCGCCGCCCGCCGGTTTTAGCGACGCAATGCCAGCGGGCGATTGGAAGTTGGTCCATACATATCCGATTCCCGATGCGTTTGCCGTAGCCGTTGGGCGTTCAGGGAAAAAAGATCGCGTGCTGGTCGTTCCCCATCGCCGTCAAAACGATCGGCCAGTTCTGTTTGACTCGATTGCGGTGATCGATCCCCAAGCGATGGCAGTGCTATCCCCCATTTCTCTGACCAAGCCGCTGGGCGACACCGACGATTTGGCGATTGACTCCCAGGGCGCAATCTACGCCGTCGCCAGTCAAAATCAGCTCGTCAAGTACGACGCCGAAGGCAAATGGATCTTCACGATGGGGGCGGGCACTCGCATGAATAGGGAGGATGGCAGCGAACTTCAACACAGCGTGGCCATTGATTCGCGAGACAACTTCTATTGCATGACGCCCGGCAACCCCGGTTCGGTCTCGCGATTCGATTCGCGCGGCGACTCCGTGGCGCTGGTCCCGGGCGAATTCAAATGGGCCGATCCCTGGGGCCCGCAAAGCCAATATATGCCGCTGGCGATCGACGGCCGCGATCGGCTGTGGGTCGCGTCGACCGGCATCAGGCAGCCGGGAACTATCTACCATCCTCGTCCCTGCGTGCTCCGCGTGCGGAAAGACTTTTTCTCCAAGGCGAAAGCCGCGAGCACGCGGAACTTGGGAGTCGATGCCCGGATCGAGGTGAAGGACCTTCCTTACAACTTGGCGTATGAGTTGAAACCGATCCATGCCCAATGGTTGTTAAAACCGGCAAGCCGGCGCGTCGCGCAGGTCACGCTCGATACGTTCGTGTACGACATGTATAAGAATGAGATTGCGCACAGTCGCGCGGCGATGGAATTGAAAGACGGCGAGGAATCTCACCAGCCGATCGACTTCACGCCACCGGCGTTCGGCTGGTACACGATCGAGTGTCAACTTCGCGACTCGCACGGCGAATATCTATCCGGCGTGGCCGAGCATGTTGGCGTCACGCCCAAGTTTCCCGGAATGCCGACTTTGGCCGACGGCGATTCGCCGGGAGGGTGGTGCGATCCGGCGAAATTTGCTTTCTCTGGCCTGAAATTGATCCGGGCGAATACGCAAGAGGGCATCGATGGCGTCGAAAAATTTCTCCAAGGCGCCGCGAAATACGATTTGAATTTGCTCGTTCAATTCGAGCGCCGAGAGCACTGTGCGGACGACGTCGTGCGGTCTTTCGTGACCCATTTCAAGGGGCGCGTGAAGTATTGGGAAATCATCAACGAGCCGAATACGTCGATGAGTTCCGAGGACTACATCGCCCTCGTGAAGCGGGTGGTTCCGATCATCAAACAGGTCGACCCGAGCGCCCAAGTCATGGGGCCCGACACCGTCGGCGTGAATCTCAATTGGAACGAAGCGGTGTTTCAATCGGGCGCGGCCGCGCTGTTCGATATCATCTCGATCCACGATTACGAGGGAGACGAAGCAATTTCCCCTCAGCATTGGCGGTGGAAGATCGGCAAGCTGCGCGAGTTGATGGCGAAGTATGGATTGGCTGAAAAACCGATTTGGCAGACCGAGCGAGCCATCGAGGCCGTGCGCGGCAACGAGCTCACGGTCGGCGTGCAGGCCGTGCGGATGGCGCTGCATCGCGATCTGTTGGAAAGCCTGGGGATTCCCAGCGAGCACAATCACCATTACTACATGAATCAAGTCGGCTACTCGCAGGTGCCGAGCTATCTTTTTTCCGCCAACGGCCCGTATCCGGCTTTGCTCGCCTTGCGGGCGCGACACGCCATGCTAGCCAATTGCGTCTATAAGGAAACGCTCGATTTTGGGCCTCACGGCAATGATTTGTTCTTCGGCTTGCGCTTCGCCGGCAAAGACGGAGATACGATCGCACTGCACCAACTCGGCGCGGCGTCGCCCCCGACTATTACGCTCGGAGTCACGGGCGGATCGCTCGACGTGGTTGACAGCTTCGGCAACTCCCGGGCCTATCCGGTCGCCGCCGGTAAAGTCGCGCTCACCGTGCCACCGTTGCCCCTTTATCTACGGCTCAAACCAGGGCAAACCATTACGCCGCCGAAGTATGACTTTGGCGTGAATTTCGCCCGCGGCGCCGCGTTTTCGTATTCATCGTCCTACGAGGGATCGTTCGACATCCTGACCAACGGCCGGCTCGAGGCAACGCAAGCGGGGAATCCCTGGGGGCCATATTGGAAAGGCTCGTTGAAGGGCGGCCCGCAAACGTTGGAGATCGAATTTCCGATCGAGCGAAGCGTGAATCGCATGTTCGTCTATTCGCTAGAGGCCGACAATCCACATTGCGCGCTGTTGGATTTCGATGTGCAGGCCCTCGACGGCGCCAAATGGAACACGGTCAAGCAGGTGCGGACGACCATTCCGCCTAGCCAGTACATCAAGTCGGCCGATAGCCGGGCCGATACATGGTATCTAGGGCAAAACTGGACTGCCGTGACGTTTCCCGCCGTTCGCACGCGAAAAATTCGCCTCGTCGCGCTTCGGACCACCTTCGGTTTCCAGCCGGACGAACTGGCCGTCGCGGCGACCGGCTGGAAGGCCAACGATCAAACTCTCTGCCTGCGCGAGATCGAAATTTATGGCGAGTCGCCGCTCAAGCTGGCCGCGACGGCGCCATCCGAGCCAATCGTCAAGCGGGCGCCGATCGAGATCGCCGTCGACGCGACCGGATTGAAAGGCGCCTTCTCGGGCAGCCTGCGACCCATGTTGCCCGAGGGTTGGACTGCCGATCCCGCGTCCATTCGGATCGACGTGTCAACAGAGTCGAAGTCGGCTCACGTGGTGTTCAAATTAATTCCGGCTGAGCAGACACTGGCTGGGACCAAGCAAGAGCGCATCGACGCAGTGGACGACCATGGCGCGACCGTCGATTGCGCTTTTGCGCGGTTCACGCTCTCGCCATCGGTGCGAATCGATCCGCAGCCGTTGGGGCGCGACCAGCAAGGGCGGCTGCAATTGCGCGTTAAGACATATCCGCTGGTTAAGCGGAAGATGACTGGAATGTTAACGGCGAAAATCGCGATCGGCGAGCAAACCGTTGACGACGTCAAACCGATTGAGTTGCCGGTCGGAAAGGCGGAAAACGAGTTCGCATTCCTTCCCGACGCGACCGACGTCGCCGGCAAAACGATCGTCGCCACGTTCACGGCCCATATCGACGGCGGGTTCGATTCCAGTGAAACGCGGCTGCTTTCGGAGATTCCGATTCGCTTTCTTGGCCCGTTCGACAACGAAGGAGGGCATCAGGGATTCGACGCCGTGTATCCGCCGGAAACCGAGCTCGAACTGAGCAAGACCTACCCGACCGTCGATGGCCGCGCGACGTGGAAGCAGGGGGCGACCAGCGACGGCGGCTTTTTCAATCTCCGCGAGCAATTCAAGACTCGCGACAACGTGGTCGCGTACGCCGTATCGTTCGTCTATTCGCCGGACGATCGGCCTGCGTTGTTGAGCTGCGGCAGCGACGATGGGATCAAGGCCTGGCTCAACCGAGAGTTGATTCTCAGCCACGATATCCATCGCGGCGTCGCGGCGCGTCAAGAAGTCGCCCCGGTCAAGCTCCACCAGGGATGGAATTCGATCCTTCTGAAAATAACGCAAATGGACGGCGGCTGGGCCCTGTTTCTGGAATTGACCGACGCCAATCACCAGCCGCTTGCCGGCGTCCGTTTTGCCGACTCCCCGACTTCCGTGCCGAAACCTGCCCGCAAATGACTACAAATGCGTCGTGCGCCCATTTCATGCGGGTCGATCCTCGTCCAATTTGCGCGCGGCGGCGATGGCTTGAACGGGGCCGCGGCTGGCCTCGGACAACAAATGCCCGTGCGGCTTGCGGGCTTAAAGAGACGACGATCGAACCCGAGCGGCCAAGGGGCTATTCGTGGATCGCTGGCGCCTCGGTTGCGAAATCTAAGGCCCCACTGCCACTGCGCATTTTTTCCACAATTTCGCCTCTTCGTTGAGCCAGTTTTTCTCGCCGAATTCCGCCAATCGCTCATAGCATTTCGCCGGGTCCGCGCCGCAGGACCACCAGATTTTGGCCGAACACTCGGGACAGAACGGCAGCCGGCCGCGATCGGCTTCCTCCAAATTATTCGAGCCGTTCATGCCGCATTCGTAAGCCGTGCAATGCTCGATGCCGAACATGTGGGCGGTCTCATGAGTCGCCACCTTCAGCATCCGGGTTAGACAGCGCTGATAGGCCTGGTCGCTTTCGGTCGGATCGCCGTCCCCATTGCCCGCAACATCCGTCACGGCAACCAGTATATCCCCTCGTACGGCTTGGTCCACCACGGCGAAAACGGCGTCGTTTGCCAACGGCCGATGTATCACGCCTGCGGCAAATTGGCCTTCGATTTGATGGCGCTGATCGCATCGCGCTCGGGCCGGTCTTTATAGAACGGATCGAGCGGATAGCAGCCGGAAACGAGCCCCGCGCGCGGTGCGGTCGTGCAGTCGCTGAATGTGCGGCACAGGCGCTTCCGCCGTAGCGGGCGGCCAGCCAGCACGTCGGCGGGAAACTCGGGATAGGACAGCACCATCCGACCGAGACCAATCATGTCGGCGCCTCGATCGCGGATCACGGGCTGGGCCACATGCGGGAGCCATTCTTGCAGGTACGAATAGCCGGAGCCGACCAAGATCAGCTTCGGATGCCGAGCCTTGAGCCACGCAGTCGCCGCAAGTTGGCGCGCAACACCCACGAGCGGATCCTCGGGCGGCAAATAACCGTCGGACGGGGGGAACGCGGCCGGACGCAAAAAATGCGGATTGTAATACGGACTTCCACCGGTCGTGCAAACCAGTTCGACCCCCAGCGATTCGAGGATCGTCAGAAACTTCGACGGCTCGTCCAAATCGACTTCGAGCCCGGTGGCCGCATCGGCGCCGAATGCATATCGGTAGGGTCCCGCAATTTCGATCGGCACGCCGACGCCACCCGGGCCTTTGATAAATGGCCGAAAGTCGAACACGTTTACTCGCACGGCGATTTCAATGGCCAGTCCCGCTGCGAGAATGCCAGCCACGATCTCGCGCAAGAATCGCGTCCGATTCTCCAGGCTGCCGCCGTACGGGCCCGGCCGATCGATCGCCGAAAGAAATTCATGCCCCAGATAACTGTGGCAATGCTTGATATCGACAAACGCAAAGCCGGCCTGCTCGGCAAGTCGCGCGGCGGCGACAAAATCTTCAACCAGCCGCGCAATCTCGTCGTCGGTCAGCACCGCACTGTCGTCCGACAAGCCGAATCGGGCATCGAGAATCGGATGGCGATAGGCCACCCGCGGCTCCAGCCGATGGTGGTCGTTGGGACGCGCGAATCGACCGGAATGCGTGAGCTGCAGCCCCACGAGTAGATCGTCGTCGCGGCCAAATGCATCGCGGTGTGCTTGCACGAGTTGCTTGCGCATCTCGGCGATATCGGCGACCGTATCTTCGTCGATCAGTAGCTGATTGGGATTTGCCCGGCCGTCGCGCCGGACGGCGACCGCTTCACCGCCCCAGATGAGCTTGGCGCCACTGAGCCCAAAATTGCGCCAGCGGCGGCGCGTCAGATCGGTCGGTCGGCCATCCGCGGTCGCGTCCCAGCCTTCCATCGGCAAGATGCAAAATCGATTGCCGATCGCGCCGGCCGCTCGGTTGATCGGACTCGCAAGCGGCGCCCCGGGCCCGGTGGCCATCGCATCGTCAAACGGCAATTCGATTCCGGCGGCGGCCAGATGTGCGCGAAACTCGTCGGCCGATTTCAGCGTAGCAATGCGGGGAAATCTCATGGTGGTTCAATCGCGGGTCGGAATGTCGAGTCGCCGAGCAATCTCGCGGAGCACGGCCAGGTCGCTGTCGGGTCGCGTCGGGCTCAGCGGATGCGTCGCCGAATTCGAAATCCAACCGCGCAGGCGCAAAAACATCGCGGCCGAATGCTTGTAGGCCGGCGTCGGCGCTCGAAAAGTAAATGCGCCCAGATACTGTAGGGCATCGTTCAGCTCGTAAAAAGCCGCGTCGCCGGCGGCCCAATAGGCGTCGCGCCGGGCGAACAAATCCGGCGCCATCGTGCTCAGTCCCAGCAGATAATCACTGCCGTACATCACCATGTCGATCGCCAGATCGTTGCCGCTCAGCACAAGAAAATCGGGACGAACCGCATCTCGCAATCTCAGCCGCTGCCACTCGAACTCGCGGCACAGCGACGAATGCTTGACGCCCAGGCATTGAGGGATGGCCATGAATTGCCGATAGACGTCGAGCGAATAGATTCGGCCGCAGGGGACGAACATCGTCCCCAACTCGAATGTATAAAACTCGCCGCCGCGCCGGCCCAATTCGGCATAAGCGTCGAGCAACTCATCGTCGCCCAGCTGAGTCAATCCGTAGGATGGAAAAATGACCGGCCTGCCCCCCTGCGCGGCGATCATCTCGATCTGCCGCAAGTAAGCATCAATATCAAACGGGCTCCCCGGCTCATCGATCACGCACGCCCCGGCGACGAACGGCTTGCCGCTCAATACCTCTCGAGTGCGCCGCAGCACGGCCAACCGCGTGTCGTCGTCCAACAATTGGACGTAGCCCGTGTCCATGTTCACCGCGGGAACCAGTCCCGCATCGGCCGTGCGAGCCAGATGGGCCACGAATCCGGGCCAATCGACCTCAAAGCCATTGCGACTTGCCTCGGCAAACGGCAACAGAATCGCCGACATGCCGACGATCGATCGCCGCGGCTGAAGCAGGCGCATTGGATCGAGTCGTGCAATCGATGCGGGATCAGAAGAATGCGGCTCTACCGACATGGCGAGGAGTGGATCGAGTAAGTCGCGCGGATTCGCTTGCGCGAGTCGCTCTCATCGTCGCCAGTGGTCGGCGCCCTGTCTACTACGCGTTCGATCAAAAAGACCAACGCCGTTGGGCGTGTTGGACCGGGATAGATTCCTAGTTCGACGCCAGGATTCCCGCCGCGTTCTGCGATGCCGCCGGCGACGAAATAGGAGCGGCCGCTGGCGCCCCGCCTCGACGATCGGTCGCTCCCTGCTTGGCGCCGATGCCGTAGCAAGCTTCGAAGAATCGCTCGGAGAACGTCGCGAATCTTTTGAAATTTTCGGTCCACTGCGTCTTGAACGGATATTGCTCGATCCCGGCGATCGCGTTGTATTGTCGCTGCGCATCGGAAATGACGACATACTGCTGCGTGTAGAACAGGCCCGAGACCTTGCGGTTGATTAAGTCGAAATAGCTGCGGACCTGCGACAGTTTCATTTCCTGAAAACTGGCGATGTTGATGAAAACGTCGATGGCCCCGTCTTCGATATTCAATAAATCTTGACTGCCGGCGAACCACAGTCCTCGCTCGAGCAGAGCGTTGCGAGAAAGCATGCCGCGAGCCCGAGTCTCGCCGTACAGACTCACTCGTTCTTGCGGCAACATCCGCGGCAATACAGCCATGGCGATCATCGAGATTTCCGGCAGATCGAGCGACAGATAGCTGACGTTCGGATTGATTCGCTTCAAGAAATATCCGATGCGACCCCAGCCGGAGCCCAGGTCGGCGACGACCCGTGGGTGGGACAAAACGCCGGGATCGATTTCGGCGATCGACAGGATCGTGTCGAGCGAGATCAAGGTATCCCAAGCGTACCGGCGGCCGTCGATCGCGATTTCGAAGCCCGTGTCGGATCCGAAGTCGAAACGGCCCAGCAAGTCGGTCGTATCACGCTGTTTGATCAACCGGTAGAGCATGTACACCGCGTAGCGATGATAGCGAGGATTGCCGGGAAACGATTGCGAGAAGCTCTGGTTGAAATAGGCGATGTCTTCCTTGGGCACACCGGTGGTTTGGAATTTTTCATGGAAGTCGTGGCACAACTCGATCCACACGCCGCGTGGCGCAAAGGGAAACCCGGCCTGAAAATTGTCTGCCCGCATGGTGTTGAGCAGCTTTTGTTCTTCGGCGTTCATGGCGACCCTGTGAAACGAGTATCGCGGACAAGGATTGCTAGCAACGGTGGCGTGCGACGGTGTGACGCCGCATCCATGTTTCGGCCAACGAGGGCCGCAAACTCCAGCTAATCGGCAAAGACATCGCCGATCGGCTTGGCTCAGGCGCCGTTGAAGCCCGGCCGGTCGTTCGCCCGGACGCTCGGCGTCGTGACTTGCCGTTGCCCATGGCCGGGCGGTAGGCTGTCGAGGCACATGCGTTCTCTCTCAGCCCAACCGCTAGTCGCCCGCGCTTCGATGAAACACGATGTCCAGGAGCAGCCCCGCTATTCGCCCTTGTGGCAGCTCGTGCGGGCGCGGTTGATCGAATTCGCGCGCGAACCCGAGGCAGTGTTTTGGGTCTATGGCTTTCCGATCCTGATGATGATCGTACTCGGGATCGCGTTTCGCAATCGGCCCATCGAGCAAGTGCGAGTTGACGTGGTGAGCGACCCCGCGGGCGAGCGCGTCAAGACTTTGCTGGAAACCGGTGGCAAGGAAACGAAATACGAAGCGACGATTCGCGACGAAGATCAGGCTCGGCTGCGGCTGCGCACCGGCAAGACCGATTTGGTTGTGATGCCGGGCACCGACAACGCAGACGGGGCGCCCGCGTATCAATTGCTGTTTCACCCCGGACGTCCCGAGAGCGTGGTCGCCCGCAAGTCGGTCGCCGATCTGCTCCAGCGGGCCGCCGGCCGGGTCGATATCGTAAAAATTACCGAAGAGCCGATGGACGAACCCGGCAGCCGATATATCGACTTCTTGGTTCCAGGTCTGTTGGGCATGAGCTTGATGGGCGGCGGACTGTGGGGCGTCGGCTTCGTGACGGTCGATATGCGAATCCGCAAGTTACTCAAGCGGTTCTTGGCCACGCCAATGAAGAAACGGGACTTTCTCGCCAGCATCATGATCAGCCGCTTGCTGTTCATCGTGCCCGAGGTGCTCGTGATGCTGATCTTCGCTTGGCTCTCGTTCGGCGTCGTGATCCGGGGCAGCGCGGTCGCCGTGATCGTGCTCATTCTGTTGGGCGCCGGAACGTTTGCGGGAGTCGGCTTGCTCGTGGCCAGCCGAGCTCGGACGCTGGAGACCGTGTCGGGGCTCATGAATCTGGTGATGTTGCCGATGTGGCTCTTGTCGGGGATATTTTTTACGTCCGATCGATTCCCGGCCGCCGCGCAGCCGTTGATTCAACTGCTGCCGCTGACTCCGCTAATCGACGCCCTGCGAGCCGTGATGCAAGAAGGCGCCTCGCTGGCCGCCATAAGCCGTCAGTTGCTCGCGTTGGCCGCGTGGATGATCGTGACGTTCGTGCTTGCGCTCAAACTGTTCCGCTGGACCTGACGCCGTCGCCTTCGTACTTGCTCGACCTCCGATTGGGAGAGGGCAGGGGGGAGGCGCGGTTTTTTATTCCTTGAAATCGGATATGACCCAATGCTCGCTCGATCGCTAACTCTCATCGTCGCGGTCAACTGTTTCGGCATCCTCGCGTTTACGATGGGTTTGGCCGCGCGGGCCACGCCGCCGATCGACGATGTAGCAAAGCCATCCGGTCCGCATCGGCCCGGCATTCAGTCCGATGGCCGCACGCTGTTGCCCAACCAATGGTCGCTTCAGCCCGCCGGCAAGCAGATCAACGTCGGCGATTTTCCGGTGAACATCGCCCTGCATCCGAGTCGGCCGTATGCCGCCGTGCTGCAATGTGGCTACGGCCCGCATGAGATTGTCGTCCTCGACCTGAAAAAAAATGCCATCGTCGCGCGGACAAAACTGCCGGAGGCCTTTTACGGGCTAGCCTTCGACGCTCGTGGCGACAGGCTCTTCGTCAGTGGTGGCCAGACCGAGCAGGTGCATGAATATACGTTTGCGGATGGGCAACTCAATAACCATCGCGAGCGAAAGATTACGGCCGACGACTCGACCGGCGTGCCGACCGGTATCGCGTGCAGTCACGGCGGCGAACGAATTTTCGTCGCCGACGGCTGGGGAGATAGAGTTGCAATCGCGGCGCTCGACGATCCGAAAGCGAAGATCGAGCGAGTGTCGTTCGACCGGAGGAGCTATCCTTACGCCGTTTGCCCGACCGCCGACGACAAGCGATTGTATGTCAGCCTGTGGGGCAGGGGGGCCGTGGCCGTAGTCGACGTGGAAAGCAAAAAAGTGGCTGACACTTGGGCGGTCGGTGAACCCGGCGTCAACGGAGCGACATCGCACCCGACCGAGATGGCCCTCTCGCCCGACGAAAAAACGCTATACGTCGCCTGCTCCAACAGCAACTCGGTCGTCGTGGTCGATACGGCGACCGGCCGAGCGCTCGAACAGATTTGCAGCGCTCTCTACCCGGGCGTTCCGTCCGGCAGCACGCCCAACAGTCTGGCGCTATCCGCCGACGGCAAAGTTCTGCTGATCGCCAACGCCGACAACAACAACATCGCGGTGATCGACGTCGGCAAACCGGGGCAAAGCCGTTCGCTCGGATTCATTCCCGTCGGCTGGTATCCGACTTCGGTTCGGTTCTCGGCCGATGGGCGGAAGATTTTCGTCGCCAACGGCAAAGGCGCCCGCCCGAAGGCAAATCCCAATGGGCCAGATCCGAGCCAGCACCGCAAAAAAACGTTCGAGTACATTGGTGGATTGCTCGATGGAACCGTCAGTGTGATCGATGCTCCATCGCCCGCGGAGATGGCGAACTATTCGCAGCAAGCCCGGCGAGCCAGTCCGCTGCGCGGCGACCTATCGTCGGCGAACAAATCGCCCGCCGACGGCAACCCGATTCCGGACCAGCTTGGCGATTCGTCTCCCATCAAGCATTGCATCTACATCATCAAAGAGAATCGCACGTACGACCAAGTCTTCGGCGACATCAAAACGGGCAACGGCGATCCGAAGCTGTGCATCTTCGGCCAGAAGGTGACCCCCAACCTGCACGCGCTCGTCAACGAATTCGTGCTGCTCGACAATTTTTACGCCGAGGCGGAAGTCAGCGCCGACGGCCACGAGTGGAGCACGGCCGCGTACGCCACGGATTTCGTCGAGAAAACTTGGCCGCTCGTCTATCGGGGCAGCAGTCACCCTAAGCTCAATTATCCCAGCGAAGGGGGCCATCTCATCGCGCTGCCTGCCGCCGGCTATATCTGGGATCGCTGTCAACAGGCTGGCATCACCTATCGCAGCTATGGCGAATTCATCGACCAGCCGATCCTGCCGGGCGACAAGCGTCACGCGGCGGTCAAGTCGCTCGAAGGACACTTCGACCCCGATTTTCACGGCTGGGACCTGAGCTATCCGGACAACAAACGGACCGATCGCTTCGTCGAAGAACTCCAAGGCTTCGAAAAGGCCGGCGCGATGCCGCAGTTCATCGTCCTCCGCCTGCCCAACGATCACACGTCCGGCGCCGCGGCCGGCAAGCACACGCCGGTCGCGATGGTCGCCGAGAACGATCTGGCGGTGGGCCGACTGATTGAAGCGGTGAGCCACAGCAAATTCTGGCCAGAGACGGCGATCTTCATCATCGAAGACGACGCCCAAAACGGCTCCGACCACGTCGACGCCCATCGAACGACGGCCCTGGCGATCAGCCCGTATTGCAAGCGGCACGCCGTTGACTCGACGCTCTATTCAACGACCAGCATGCTGCGGACGATGGAGCTCATCCTCGGCCTCAAACCATTGTCGCAGTTCGACGCCGCGGCAACGGCCATGAATGCAAGCTTCCAAGCGAAGCCCGACCTCGCGCCGTTCACTCATCTGCCGCCGGAATCCGACATCGGGGCGATTAACAAGCGGAACTCCGTTGGCGCCGTCGAGTCGTCAAAGATGGATTTCAGCCGCGAAGACGCGGCCGACGACATCGCCCTCAACCGCGTCATCTGGCAAACCGTGCGGCCCAATGAAACCATGCCCCCGCCGGTCCATGCCGCCTTCGTCCGCAGTAGCCCGAAGCCGCCAGACGACGATGATTGAATCGGCATCGGGCCCGAGCTTTACATAGCCGCGGCATCCTGCTGTGGATTACATCCAAAATCAAGACTTTCAGCAGGACCAAGACGTACAATAACCGCACGATTCTTCCGCCAAAGAATCGCGAAAACCCGAAGTCGAATAGCCATTCGAACGGTCTCAGTCGATCGTCATCTGGCGGATAGCGAACCACTTCGTTGACGATTGGTGGGATTTCGGGAGAGTCAGGCATGACGAATTTGACGCCGCAAATTGGACATGCCGTCTCAGTCCCGGCCAGATTGGGACGAAACGCACTTTTCCGCCGCAACGTGGACAAGTCGTCGGCATGATTAGCCCCTTAAATCTGCGAATAGGCCGTCGGCTTGAGCGTCAAACTGCTGATGTTCGCGATGATTTCGGCGTCGGTGTACCCCTGCCTGACGCGGAGCTTTTGCCAGTCGGCGTCTTTGCCGAATGCGCCCCAGGCTTTGCCCCGGGCGTCGGCGTCGGGGTAGCCGAGCATGTAGGTGATGTTGAACATGTCCGGGCCGAAGAGCATTTCGGCGAAGAAGACGGGATTGAGGCCCACGCGGCGGAAGATGGCCAACTCGCTCGTGGCGAACATCTCGAGCTTTTTCCGAAACGCCGCCTCGCTCGGGCTGCGATAACGACGCAGCTCGAACACTCGCGACTCCTGCTTCTGCGGCGCCGCGAGCGCGGGCATAAACGCCGCCGCGAGCATCAGCCGAGATTCTAGATTCACATAGGCCGGATCTTTCGGCGGCGCGGACAAAAACGCCGCGCCGGCTTTCTGATACTCGGCGTCGTTCTGCAGTGCCGTCGAAAGGGCCAGGACCGAGTCGACGGCCGAGTGCTTTTCGAGCACCGTGGAATGCATCGGAAGCGTTTCCATGCCGGCGTGCGGAATCAGTACATAGACGACGGGAGCATCGGCTTTGCTCGACTCGACAAAGACCCCCACGGGTCCGACTTTCGCGCGGCGAACGGCCGGGATTAGCGCATGCTCGAAATATTCATCGGCCTTTTGAACCATGCCGCCGGCCGTCAGGTGATATAGCCGCAGCTCGAAAACTTGTCGCTTGGCGTCGGCCGACGGGGCTGCCTCGGCGAACCGCGCCATGGCCGAAAGTCCGACGGAGCCCGCCGCGCCGGTCGCAATCGCCTGAGCCAAAAATGTCCTTCGAGGGGCCGACGAGCTCATGGAAATTCTCCGCGAAATGGGGATCTCGACGCCTAACCGGCGCGAGGGGAAAGCGATTGATGCTTTCGTTGACTGCCGCGACAGCGTGTATTTTAGCCATCGGCGCGAGTCCTTCAATGATATTGACATGCGGACGGCGAAATCGGACAAACCCCGGGTGACGATTTGTCCCTCGGCACTGCGAAGGGTTATGCGATGGCGAAATCGAGCCTCTGGGCGCTGGGTGGCGCCGTCCTCATTCTGTGCGTGCATCGGGTTGTCGCGGCCGACTCGGTGCCGATTTCGCCCGCGCCGGCGCTGGAAGAAACCCTTTCCGGCCTAGCGCAGCGGATCGTCGCCGACAGCTTGCCGCATGAGTTCGAAGGTCAAAAGGATTGGGGCCGTACCACGAAGGTCGTCGATGGCCTGCGGCTTCGCGACCAAGGGGACGGGCTTAAGCTCCGCAAGCATACAACCGAGGTCAAAAACGGGATTTGGAAAAAGTACCAAGCCGAGGTCATCGACCCGCAGCATCAACTGAAATTGCGGATTGCCAATTTGCACGAAACATCGCCCGGCCGTGCGGCCATGCAAATTTTCTTCTCGGCCCGGTTGCATGGCGACGCCCGTGTCGAGCAATGGAAAGACGGCGTCAAGTTGCTCAACGCCACTTGCGAAGCAGAGAGTAGCGTCGAAGCGCGAATCGATTGCGAAATGGCCTGGCATTGGACGCCGGGCAAATATCTGGGTCAGTTCACGGTCGAGCCGAAGGTCACCGGCGTCGATCTGAAGTTGACGCAATTTGAATTGAAGAAGGCGGGCAAACTCGAAGGCTGGGCCGCCCGTGAGCTGGGCGAGAATCTGACCGGCGTCATCTCCAAGAAGCTCCGCGACGAACAGCCGAAGCTCGTCGAAAAGCTCAACAAAGCGATCGCCAAGAAGCAGGATAGATTGCACTTCTCGCCAGATGGCGCGCTGGACAACGGTTGGTCGAAGCTCGAATCGTTGCTGAATCTTGGAGAACGCGAAGAGGCAACGGAAAAGTCGCCTGAGAACTGAGAAGTCGCTACGGCGAGTGGAAACGTCCACATGTCGAATACTACGCCGCGCGAGCTCGGCTCGGCCGATTCCGATGCGCCGCCATCTCGTATCCCGGCCGCGCGGCGATGTTCATCACCAGTCCCAAGCCGATGGCGGTGGCCAGCAGTCCCGATCCTCCATAACTCATCAGCGGCAACGGCAAGCCGGTGATCGGCAGCAGGCCCACTAACATGCCCGTGTTGATAATGACTTGAAATCCGATCATGGCCATGACGCCGACGACGACGAGCCGCCCAAATGGCTCGCCCGTCTTTTGAGCAATCGTCAAACCTCGCCATAAAAGCAACGCGTAAAGCAGCAGAACGCCGCCGCAGCCGACAATGCCAAATCGTTCTCCAAACACGCTGAAAATCGAATCGGTGTGCGGTTCGGGCACGCGCCGATCGGCTTGCGATTCCGCAGCCGCAGTCGCGTCATCGGCAAAGACGCTGCCGAAATACCCGCCTAGCGCGAACATCCGTTTCGCTTGATGCAGGTGGTAGCCGGCCGGTGTCGGCGATTGGCCGGGCGTGCTTTGCTCCCACAGCGCCGTCACTCGCGAGCGCTGATCCCGGCTCATCTGGCCCCACAGCATCGGCATCGCGAGAAGCCCGACGACCGCTATCGCCGCCAGCCGGCGCGGTCCGACTCCGCTGGCGTAAAGCATGGCGAACAGAACCGGCAAGAATACCAATGAAGTTCCTAGATCGGGCTCCTTCAGCACGAGCCAAATCGGCACGAGCGTAATCGCTAGCGGCGCCAGAACGCCTAGCCAACTCGACGCGCTATCGCGATACATCAGATATCTGGCCAGCGCCAGGACCACCGCGATCTTGGCGAATTCGGACGGCTGAAAACCGACTGGGCCTAAGCGAATCCAGCGGTGAGCGCCGTTGATCGGTCCGAACAGATAGACAGACACCAAGGCCACCACAGTGACACCAAACCCTAAATAGGCGATGCGGATCGTCAGGCGGTAACTCGGCGCCGCCACCGAGAACATCACAGCCATCGCCGCGGCCGACCAGATGGCTTGCCGCCAGGCCGTGCCCGACGGGATGTCGGCGATCTCTTCGCTACGCGCGATCGCGACCCATCCGCAGGCCATCAGGGCGAGCGCCAACAGCGGAATCGTTCCAGGAATTTGGCGCCAAGCCATCCGCGATCCCCATCCGTCGAGCAGCCATTTTTGGCCGTGGTCGGGCCAAGTCCGAAAGGTCTGTGCTGCACGGTTAGTATAAGCGGCTCAATAAGAGCAACCTACCGCAATCGCGAACCACTTTCTTTTGGGTATTATTGAGTACGTCGATGGGGCGTTGCGGACTTCGGGTCACGTCTGCAACCCGCATCTATCAAACGGCTTAGCGGCGACGTCAAAATATTTTCCATATTCTCGTTTTGTTTTCCAGGCGGAAAAAACTACCCAAACTACTTGAATTGCTAACCGCTGTTTGTATCTTGGCTGTATAGGCGAATCGGCTACTGATTTAATTCCGCACAGGGGAGGTACAACGATGTTGAAGGCAACGCTGACAAAGTGGTCAATCGGTTTAGCGGTGATGGTGGGCGCCATTGGTTGGAATGCCAACCAAGCGAGTGCTCACTTGTTCCACCACGGCGGCGGCGGCGATAGCTGCGGCTCGTCGGGTGGATCTTGGGGAAGCTCGGGTGGTTCATCCGGCGGCTGGGGTTCTTCGGGCGGCTCATCCGGTGGCTGGGGCTCCTCCGGTGGAAGCTCGGGCGGCGGTTGGCGCCATCATCGCCATTGGGACTCTTGTTGCGGCTCCTGCGGATACGAAATGTCTTATGGTTCCAGCGGCGGCTCTTGGGGCGGTTCGAGTGGCGGTAGTTGGGGCGGCGTGGAATATTCCACTCCGTCGATGCCAATGAGTCCGGCCATGCCCGGTAGCTCCAGCCCGACTATGGCGCCGCGATCCGCGCCGCCGACTCCTCCGACTCCGGCCGGTCCTGGCGCTTTCTATCGCCCGGTCGATTCGGATAGCGGCATGCTGCTGGTCTCCGTGCCGGCTGATGCCCGCGTGTTCGTCAACGGCAAGCAGACGACGAGCACTGGCGTCGATCGCCAGTACATCTCGCGCGGTTTGCAATTGGGCCAACAGTATGCTTATGAAGTCCGGGCTGAATTCGTTCGCGATGGCAAGCCCGTCACCGAAACTCGCAACGTGCAACTAACCGGCGGCGCGATGAGCAGCCTGTCGTTCATCGATGCGACCGCTTCGGCGCCCGTTTCGAAAAAGACAGTGCTGAAGCTGAATGTGCCGACCGACGCCAAGGTCACCTTGGCCGGCCGCGAAACCACTTCGACCGGCGCCGTCCGTGAGTTCACCACCACCAACCTGCCGGCTGGCGGCCATTGGAACAACTACACGATCGTCGTCAAGAGCCGTGGCGAAACCAAGCAGCAGACGATTTCGCTCGAAGCGGGCGATAGTCGCGAGCTGACCTTCGACTTCGCAAGCAACGAAGTCGCTTCGTCCCGCTAGTTTGCGAATGAGCGATTAACCAGTTGATTTTTTGGGCGCCCTTGCGTGGGATCCACCGCGCAAGGGCGTTTTTTCGTTTTGCGGGCTATGATTGTGGGGCAGGGCAGGGGAGCTAGCGAGCGGATACCATGAAAAAAATGACGACAGCTCGAAAGCCAGACTCGAGTCGGCGCCCGCCAGCGGCGTCAAATGCCGAAGATTCTCCGCTGCCGACGGGGGCTCAAGCCTGGTCGGGCCGAAAGAGATTTGTCGTCAGCGTTCTCGTCCTTTTGCATCTATCGGCGGTGATTATTGCGGCCACTCCCCCCAGCGATTTGGCTCAAGACGTCTCCATGGCGTTTCGGCCCTACATCAACGCCGCCGATCTGAGCCACGGCTACCGGTTTTTCGCGCCCGATCCGGGGCCGAGCCACTTGGTTCGCTACCGACTCGAATATGAAAATAAACCGGCGGAAGAAGGGACGCTGCCCAATCTCAACGTCCATTGGCCGCGACTGCTCTATCATCGTTACTTCATGCTCAGCGAGCATTTGTTCGATCAATATCGGATTTGGCATGAAGAGGCCGAACTGCAAAAGGAAATCCAAGAGGGACATTCTGAACTGGAACTTTCGCCCGCCGAGCAAACCGTCGAAGCGAATGCGACAACGCGCGATGAATCGATGTATCGAGCGATGGCTCAAAGTTACGCCGATGAGCTTTTGCGGCGCACGGGCGCTAAGCGAGTCAGCTTAAAGCTAATCGTACACGCGATTCCCACGCCAAACGACGTGTTGCACGGTCGCCGGCTTGACGATAAGTCGTCGTACCGCGCGATCGGAGACCTCGGCACGTTCACGGCGACGCCGCTAGCGCTTTCGTCCGAGGCAAAGCCGTGAGAATTATTGTCGACTATTTCCGTAAACTGTACCGGAGCAGTTTCACCGGCTGGAGCCGATTTTGGTTCACGCCCAGCGATCCGACGACGCTGTGCCTGATTCGCGTTTTGGCCGGCAGCCTACTGCTCTATACGCATCTGGTTTGGTCGCTCGATTTGCAATCCTTCTTTGGCCCCAAGGGTTGGGTTTCTCCCGAAGCACTGGCCGCCATGCCGGGCAGTCGAGTCGGCGTCTGGAGCCATTTGTTCTGGATTCACTCGCCGACGGTGTTGTGGATATCGCACATCGCGGCGCTCGCGGTGCTGCTACTATTTATCCTGGGTTTCATGACCCGGGTGATGGCCGTGCTGGCGTATCTGATCACCGTGTCGTACGCCAACCGACTGATTCCGCAGGCGCTGTTCGGCCTGGATGACATCAACGCCATGCTCTCGATGTATCTGATGCTCGGTCCCTGCGGAGCGAAGTATTCGATCGACGCCTGGCTTCGTCGTCGTAGGGCAGGGGAGGGGGGGCCGCTTTCGCCGACGGTCTCCGCGAATTTCGCCATCCGATTGATCCAAGTTCACATGTGCGTCATCTATTTTTTCTCGGCTCTGGGCAAGTTGGCCGGCGGCACGTGGCTAGGTGGTCAGGCCCTCTGGCTCGCCGCCGCGAATCTCGAATATCAATCGGTGGATCTCACTTGGCTTGCCGGCTGGCCACGGCTGATCAATGCTCTAACGATCTCGGCCGTGCTCTGGGAGCTGTTTTATCCCGTTCTCATCTGGCCACGATTGACGCGGCCGCTGATGCTCGCAATGGCCGTGCTGGTCCACGGCGGCATCGCCATTTTTCTCGGCATGCAAACCTTCGGCCTGGCAATGCTAATCGGCAATCTCGCCTTCGTGCGGCCCGACTTCCTCCGCAACATGATCGAGCGAAAGCAAATAACCGCGACCGGGGCAGGGCAGGGGAGTGGCGACAATTCTCTCACCACGAAGGCACGAAAACACGAAGTAGAAAAGACTCGACAGGATTAACAGGATTTACAAGATTGCCGATGGTAGGTGGCGAAGCCGCCGCGTTAAACAATCCTGAAAATCCTGTGAATCCTGTCTAAATCGTCGTGCCTTCGCGTCTTCGTGGCCGGCTCATCGACTCGACCCGCGCGGAGGGCGTGTTTATACTGGAGAGCTTCGTTCGTTTGTTGGAAGAATCTCGCCAGAAGGAAATTTACGGTGTTTGAGTCGATTGCGGTTGTCGGCGCCACGGGAGCGGTGGGACGGATCATTTTGCAGCTCTTGCAGGAACGGAATTTTCCGGTCGAGCACATCAAGCTGCTCGCGTCGGGGCGATCGGCAGGTTCAACGGTTACGTTCGCGGGACGGCAGCACCGGATTGAGGAGCTCAGGCCCGATTCGTTCAACGGCGTCGGTCTGGCGATCGGCAGCACGCCCGACGAGATCGCCAAGGAATTCGTCCCCTGGGCCGTCGAGCGCGGGTGCGTCGTCGTCGACGAGAGCGGCTATTGGCGGATGAACGACGATGTGCCGCTGGTCATTCCCGAGGTGAATCCCGAGGCGGCGCTTGAGCACAAGGGAATCATCGCCAGCCCCAATTGCTCGACGACCCAGATGGTCGTGGCCATGAAGCCGCTGCACGATGTGAGCCGGATTCGCCGAATGATTGTCAGCACCTATCAGGCCACTAGCGGCGCTGGGCTGGGCGGTAGCGCGGAACTGGAGGCGGGCAGTCGCGCCCTTCTCGGCGGCGCCGGCTACGAACGGCAAGTGTTCGCCCACGATATTGCTTTCAATCTCATCCCGCAGATCGGGTCGGAGAATTATGCCGGTTACACCTCGGAAGAAATGAAGATGGTATTGGAGACCCGGAAGATCATGGGGGACGATTCGATTCAGATTTGTCCGACGTGCGTTCGCGTGCCCGTCTCGAATTGCCACAGCGAGAGTATCTTGGTCGAGACCGAGCGGAAGATCACGGCCGCCGAGGCCCGCGAGATTTTTTCCCAAGCGCCGGGAATTTGCGTCGTCGACGACTTGGCCGCGAAGCAGTACCCGATGCCCAAGACATGCTCTGGGCGCGATGAGGTGTTCATCGGTCGAATTCGCGAAGACCTTTCCAGCCCGACGGGCTTGGCGTTTTGGTGCGTGAGCGACAATCTTCGCAAAGGGGCGGCCACCAACGCCGTGCAGATCGCCGAGCTATTGGTTCGTAGCCATGCCGGGGCCAAGGTTTAAATCAACTCGGATCCGCCGTCTGAAGAAAAAACGCGATACTGCATGCGCACGTTCAAGCTCACGGTGGCTTACGACGGCACGGATTTTTTTGGCTGGCAATTTCAGCCCGGCCGGCGGACAGTCCAGCAAACGCTGCAAGAAACGATCGGCCGCGTTACTAAAGCGAGCGTGACCGTGACTGCCAGTGGCCGCACTGACGCCGGGGTGCATGCGCTCGGCCAAGCGGTCGGCTTTACGACCGATTGCCAACTGCCGCTCGAAATCATTGTCCGAGCGGTCAACGCCGAATTGCCTAAGGACGTGGCAATCTTAAATATCGAAGAAGTTGCGACGGACTTCGACGCCATCCGACATGTCGAGCGAAAACGTTATCGATATGTGATTCAAGACGGGCCGATTACTAACGTGTTCGCGCGGCGATATTCGTGGCACGTCTATCGCCGGCTCGACGCCGACGCGATGCGCCGCTCGGCACAAGCTCTCGTCGGAACTCACGACTTCAAAAGCTTTGCAACCAGCGGTTCGATCCGCGCGACGACGATTCGCACCGTATGCGAACTGACCATCGAGCGGCGGCAGCCGGCGCTTGGGGGCAATCCAGTTGGCTCCGGTTCGGCAATCGCGGCAATGCCCGGCGAAATCCAAATCGAAATTGAAGCGAACGGTTTTTTGTACCACATGGTGCGGAACATCGTGGGCACGCTCGTCTCGGTCGGCCGCGGCATTCACGACGAGAGTTGGCCCGGCACGGTCCTCGCGGGTCTCGACCGCAAAGCCGCCGGTTGCGCCGCGCCGCCGCAAGGCTTGTTCTTGGTTCGCGTCCAGTACGCGGGGAGTCGGGAAACGGGAGTCGGAAGTCGGGAGCAGGGCAGGGGAGGCCAGTTCACATAGCCGCGGCATCCTGCTGCGGAGTATTGTCTCTCTGTTATTGCCGCTCTGTAACCCCGCTGCAGAATACCGCGGCTTCGTTACTCCCGACTCCCGTCTCCCGACTTTGCCCCGCCCCTCCCATGCGTATCGCACACGTCATTACCCGCATGATCCTCGGAGGCGCGCAAGAGAACACGCTTTTGTCGTGCGAGGGGCTGCGCGCGCAATATAACGAGGACGTCTTGCTCATCACGGGGCCGGCGATCGGCCCCGAGGGAAGCCTGCTCGAGCGGGGCAGGGCAGGGGGGACCCCGATCCAGATCGTGCCCCAGTTGCTGCGGTCCATCCATCCTTGGCGAGATTGGCAAAGCTACCGGGCAATCAAGGCAGCTTTGCGCAAGTTTCGGCCGGATGTCGTTCATACGCACAGCGCCAAGGGCGGAATTCTGGGCCGAGCCGCCGCATCGGCCTTGGGCGTGCCGGCGATCGTTCATACGGTCCATGGCGCGCCATTTCATCCGTACCAAAGCCTCATGGCGTGCGAATTCGCGCGGCGCTGCGAACGCTGGGCCGCTCGGCGTTGTCATGCGTTGGTCAGTGTTTCGCGCGCGATGACGGAATTGCTCGTCGTCAATGGCGTCGCGCCTCGCGAAAAATTTATCGCGATCCGCAGTGGTCTGGAGGTCAAGCCGCTGTTGGTAGCCGCGTCGCAACGCGACGCAGTTCGCAACGAGCTTGGCTATCGACCGGATCAAGTCGTTATTGGCAAGATCGCACGGCTGTTCGATCTCAAAGGGCACGAGTATCTAATTCGCGCCGCGCCGGCCATTGTCGCGGGGTGTCCAGCGGCCCAATTTCTCCTTGTCGGTGACGGCGCGTTGCGATCGAAATTGGAATCGCAAATCGCGACAGCCGGACTTACCAGTTATTTTCGCTTCATGGGTCTCCAACCCCCGGAGCGAATTCCGGCGCTCATCGCGGCGATGGATATAGTCGCGCATGTGAGTCTTCGGGAGGGGTTGGCCAGGGCACTGGTCCAATCGCTAATCGTCGGCCGACCGGTGGTAAGCTACGACATCGACGGCGCTCGGGAAGTCGTAATTAACGGCGAAACCGGTTTCTTATTGCCACCTAGATCGGTCGACGAGCTTGCGACAGCGATTATTCGATTGGCGCTCGATCCCGCCTTGAGAACGCGCCTCGGCGCCAGAGGTCGACAATTGTTCGCCGACGAATTCCGCCACGATCGGATGGTCGACGACCTCAGGTTGCTATACGTTTCGCTGCTCGGCAGATATCCATGACGTTGCTCCACGTCAGGCATAGAGTGCCTGACCCATGACTCGCCACTCGCCACGATTCCTCTTGTTGTGACAATCGCCAACGCCGATTAAGCTAAATCTCCTCGATTCGACAGTTTGTTGGCAATTGAAAATGGCGATCGCATGGCGCAGCAAGGAGACTACTTCGGTTCCTATCGGCTCCTCGGCCGGGCAGGCAATGGACGGCAATGCCAAGTCTGGGAAGCGATGCACGATGCTCGGCAAGACCGGTACGCGCTGAAGATCGTCAACGACAACTATCGACAAGACTCGCAGCTTCTAAAACTCATGAAGCACGAGCTCGAGGTGGGCAAGGACCTCAAGCACCCGGCCGTGATCCGTGTCTTCGAATTCGACGCGTCGCGGCAATCGCCTTTCTTGGCGCTCGAGTTTTTCGGCTCGGCGATGAATCTCAAGCAAGTCGTAATTCAGGGCGGCGATCGCTTGGCGAGTCAAACGCAAAAGATTCTCGAGCAGACGGCCGAAGGCTTGTCGTACTTTCATCAGCAAGGCTGGATTCACCGCGACATCAAACCGGACAATTTCCTAGTCAACCCGGACGGCGCCGCGAAGCTGATCGATTTCGCGATCGCCGTGCGGCAGCCCGGCTTCTTCGGTCGGCTGTTGGGTTCGAAGCCCAAGGTCCAGGGAACCCGCAGCTACATGTCGCCGGAGCAGATTCGCCATCAAGTGCTCGATGCCCGTAGCGATATCTACAGCTTCGGCTGCGTGACGTTCGAAGTGCTGTGCGGTCGGCCGCCGTTCACGGGCAATTCGGAAAACGAGTTGCTCAAGAAGCATTTGAACTCGCCGCCGCCACCGATCGAGGCGTCCAACAAAAACGTCACTTCCCAGTGCATTCAGCTGGTGAAGCGGATGCTAGCAAAGAATCCCGCCGATCGTCCGGCGACGATGGGCGAGGTGTTGGTCGAACTTCGCGCGGCAAAGGCTCTCCAGCCGGGCCGCCCGGCCCCGAAGCGATGACGGACGTTGCCGAAATGCAAGGAGCCGCGCACGAAGTAAGCGGTGCGCGCCGCTCAAGTACACTCGCCGATCATTTCAACCGCTGGTCAATTTTGTCTTCCAATCGCTTACTTCGTGCGCGGCTCTATCGGAACCGTTCTTGCCCTGTCCGGCATGTTGGATTAGCCTATCAAACGCATTGGACCCCTGCCCTAAGCCGATTTTCCGACCACGACGGCAATCATTAACCGGAGACCAATCCGCGACGATGGCGACAGGCAACCACCGACTCGCATTCGAACGACCGATTTACGATCTCGAATCGCGGATCGCCGATTTGGAACCGGCAGCCCGTGAGGACGTCGCCGCGCGCGACGAGCTCCGCCGACTGCGCCGTGAATTAGTCGAACTAACTCGTGGCATCTTCGCCAATCTGACGCCGTGGGAAACCGTCGAGGTCGCCCGCCATCCGGATCGGCCGATGACGACCGACTACATCGGGATGGTCTTCGACGAATTCGTCGAGCTGCATGGCGACAAGGCGTTCGGCGACGATCGAGCCTTGCGAACGGGCTTTGCCAAGCTCGATCAGTTCAAGGTGATGATCGTCGGCCACCAAAAAGGGCGAACAGTCAAGGAGAGGAGCCTTTGTCATTTCGGCTGCGCTCATCCCGAGGGCTATCGCAAGGCGATGGCCAAGATGAAGCTGGCGGCGAAGTTCGGCCGGCCGGTGATCTGCTTCATCGATACGCCGGGCGCCTACCCGGGCGTCGAGGCGGAGGAGCGGGGTCAATCGCAAGTGATCGCCGAAAGCATGTTTTATATGTCCCGGCTGCCGACGCCGATTATTTGCGTCGTGATCGGGGAGGGGGGCTCAGGCGGGGCGCTGGGAATCGGCGTGGGGGACAAGATCGCCGTTCTCGAGCATGCTTATTATTCGGTGATCAGCCCCGAGGGGTGCGCGGGTATCTTGTGGAAAAGCCACGTCCACAAGGCCGAGGCGGCCAAAGCGATGCGATTGACGTCCCGCGACCTGTTAAAGCTTGGCGTGATTGACGACGTCATCGAGGAACCGCTCGGCGGCGCCCACCGCGACTATCCGCGGATGGCCGCCAGGCTGAAGATGTATCTGATCAAGGCGCTTCGCGAATTGGTGTCAAAACCCAAAGACGCCCTGCTGGCGAGCCGGTACAACAAGTTTCGCCAAATGGGAATGTTCTTCGAGGCCGGTGAGTTGCACTCGACAATCGGACATCGCCCAAATTGATGGCGAGATTTTTTTTGAACTCGCCCGGCGGCGGATTTTTTCCGCGGCCAGCGGCATCCGCGCTCGAGCGGATGGAGTTGGTCCACGGTATCGCCATGACGATTCCAATTTCTTCGCGATCGCTTCGAAATCTGACTCTGCGAGATTGAGATCACACCATCTCGTCGAGTACAACGGGGCCCGCCTAAAGCCTGCCAGAAACCGCGCCGCAACGTCCGATAATGTCTCTTATGTTCGTTTAGGAGTCGATTTTCGGCCGGAAATTCGTGCTTTGCCGCGGCATCTGCTGCGCTGGCCATTGCCCCAACTCCTCCGGCCTACGGCTCCGATTCAACGACCCGCCGCGCGGCGAGACGGCGCTGCAGGAAGCCGCCGTTATGTCGTGTAGACACTTCGCCGCTTCGGCGCGGGCGCTGCCGGAGGCGGCGCATTCACACGCGCCGGAACCGCCGTCGCGCGCGGTTTTGCGCCGTCCGGCGCGAGATCGTTTTCCAATTGGTTCAAGTAGGGCTCCACGACTTGGCGCCATTCGGCGGGCAAGATCGGGTCGGCCCGATTGAGCAATTGAGCCATATAGTGGCCGGAGCGAGATTGCAGAATTTGCTCCTGGAACGACGGCGCCAAAGTTAGTGCGAAGAACGTCACCACCAAACAGTAGACGACTCCTTTGGCCGCGCCGAATAGGCCGCCGACCTGGCGATCGTATCCACGAAGCTGCAAGTTGTTGAGGAAGTCCGACACGAATCGGAATCCGATCCAGACGGCCAGCGACGCGACCATGTAGAGCACGAACATGGCGACGAATCGGTTAAGCGGCGGCTGGCCAAACATCGGCGCCAGCGGTTCGCTGAACTTGAGCGACGCAAAGTATCCCAGCGCGATCGCGCCCAACGACGCGATCTGATACGCCAAGCCCTTGAAAAGGCCATGCACCGTCGTGAGCGCCAGCACGGCAAGCATCAGCAAGTCGTAGGTTTCCATCTTTCTTTCGGTCTCGGATCTCGGGTAGCAAATCGCCGGAAGTATACCGGCCACCGAGTGGGCCACGAAGATCATTTGCGGAATCGACAGACCGGGCGCCCGGGCTGGTATTGGTCGTGCGCTAACATTCCGCTACATTTCTCGCCCTTCGCGGAAGCAACTCCCGCGAATCTTGTAAATCCTGTCTATTCCCATTTTATTCGGCTCGACAACCACGGACGGTGACGCGATGGCCGGTTTCAAAACACACATCACGGTAAGCACGGCGCTGGGCATCGGCGCGGGAGCGACAGCGTTCGCCGTTTACAACGTGCCGGCGCCGACTTGCATCTTGGCCGCCGGCCTTTGCGGCGCTTCCGGCATGCTGCCTGACCTAGACAGCGGACCGGGTCGGCCGCTTCGCGAGAGCTTGGCATTCGCGGCGGCCGTGGTGCCGATGATGCTGATGGACCGAGTGCGTCACTTGGGCTGGGCGCCGGAAACAATGGTACTCGCCGGCGCCGGGGTTTATCTCGCTATCCGCTTTGGCATTGGTTGGCTGCTGCGGCACTACACGGTTCATCGGGGGATGTTTCACAGTTTGCCGGCCGCCGCGATCTTCGCCGAGCTCACATTTCTGATTTGCTCGCACGAAGGCGAAGGGCTGTGGCTGCGATATTTCAACGCCGGCGCCGTGTTGCTCGGGTTCATGTCGCATCTGGTGCTCGACGAAATCTGGAGCATCGAATGGCGGGGCGGCATCCCCAGACTCAAAAGTTCGTTCGGCACGGCGATCAAACTCTGGAGCGACAGCCTGTGGGGAAATTTTTCCGCATACGCCAAATTGGCGATTCTTTCTTACCTCGTCTCCCAAGATCCGATTTGGTCGAACTCCAGTGGCCTCGTGGCGCCTCAACAGATTGCTAATCGGCCAGTAGCGCGAGTGCGGCTGTAGCAGAGATCGTGGCGGGTGGCGCAGACGTAGGTCAGGCACTCCGAGCCTGACAAGGAGCGACTTCTGATCGCCTTGTTGCAAGAATTATCGCGCGTCGTCAGGCACAGTGTGCCTGACCTACCATGAATCGGACACGGTCAGCTAAAACAACTTTTTGCTATCCAATATCAGCGTGACTGGGCCGTCGTTCACTAGGGCGACGGACATGTGCTGGCGGAATCGACCGGTGGCGACTTGCATGCCAAGAGATTTTACGATCTCGACGAACGCCAGATAAAGCTGTTCGCCTAAATCGGGACCAGCAGCCGCGACGAAGCTGGGCCGCCGACCTTTGCGGCAATCGCCTAGCAGCGTGAACTGGCTTACGACGAGCATCTCGCCCGCAGTGTCCACGAGCGATCGATTCATCTTGCCGTCGTCGTCGGAAAAAATCCGCAGCTCGACAATTTTGGTTGCCAGCTGCTCGGCGTCATCGGGCCCATCGTCGTTGGCGACGCCTAACAGCACGACCAAGCCGGCGCCGATTCGTCCCAGGATTTCGCCAGCGACGGTGACTTGGGCTTCGCTGACACGTTGGACGCAGGCTCGCATGGCTAAACTTCGAGTCCGCGTTCAAGACGGATCCGTTTGACTTCGGCCAAGATGTCGCCGATCACGACATGATGTTCGCGAATGCGTTGGGCCTCGACGAAGAACGTCGCGACTACGAATGCCAGCCCGAGAAATGCGCCGATCAGATGCGGGGTGACCCATAGCTCTGTCCCCGGATTCGGCCGTCCCGGATCGGCGGCGGCGCCCAGGGCAATCACCCCGACGATCACCAGCATGCAAACGACGGCCCACGGAAATGTCCGCCGCTTCAGAATTGTGCTGCGCCTGAGCAACGTGCGATCTAGCGAATATGTCTCGACGACTTCTTTGCACCACCGGCCGGTCCCGATGAAATACGTCACCACGATGCTGTTGACGAACACGACGACCAGGGCGGACGCCAGGCCGAGCATCTTGTGAATGATCGCCAGTCGCACCAAACTCGACAGGGCGTCGCGATTCGCCAGCAAACTCGGGTCATGGAGGTCGCCGATATACAGGCCCAGCAGTAACGTCACGACGACAAGGGACCCGGCCAGCAAAGAAAGCGTGGTGAAAATTCGAATCATGGCCTCAGTTTAGTCGGCGACAGACGCCGCGCGTAGGCGAGCGGGGAGCGTAAGCTCCCTGTGCGCGAATTCAAATCAAGCCAAGCTCCTTCAGCGTGAACGACTCGACCCCAAGGCAATCGCTTTATGCCTCGTCGCAAGCAGCATACAATATCTCCATGACCAACCAGCGACCGTTACTTGCGATTACGATGGGCGATCCCGCCGGAGTCGGCCCCGAGACGATCGTCGGCGCCTGGTCTGATTCAAGGCTGCATCAATGGTGCGACGCCGCGGTCATCGGCCATCCAAAATTTCTCCAGCGGGCGGTAGCGCTGCTCCACAGCGCATGTCGGATCGTACCGGTGGCCGACGTAGAATCGGCCGAGTCGAGCCCTGACCAAATCCCGTGCTTGTGGCGCGGCAGCGACGATTCGCTCGAGGCGCCGCCCGGCGCGGTCGATCCGCGCAGCGGCCAAGCGGCCTACGATGCCGTTGTGCTGGCGACAGAACTCGCTCTCGCCGGCCGCGTCGACGGCATCGTCACCGCCCCGTTGCACAAGGCCGCGCTCTGGCGGGCCGGACACCATTACCCGGGCCACACGGAACTCCTGGCCGAGCTATGCGGCGTGCAAGATTTCGCCATGATGCTCTATCTGGCGCCGGATGAAACGATCCGCAGCTCGGCCGGGTTGGGCGTCGCCCATGTCACGCTGCACATGGCCCTGCGGGACGTGTTCGCGAATCTCACGAGCGAGGGGATCATCGCCAAAACGCAGCTGGCCGATCGAGTGATGCGCGCCATGCGGCCGCTGTACGGTCTATCGGACGACCGGCCCCGGATCGGCGTCTGCGCCCTGAATCCCCATGCCGGCGAGGATGGACTCTTTGGCGATGAAGAGAAGACGACGATCCGGCCGTCCGTCGAGCGCGCGCGCGAAGCGGGTCTCAACGTTCGCGGACCGATCTCCGTGGACACGCTATTTTCTCGGGCCCGCGACGGCGAGTTCGACGCGGTGGTGGCCATGTATCACGATCAGGGGCACATCGCGCTCAAATTGCTCGGAATGCACCGGGCCGTCAACATCACGCTAGGGCTGCCGATCGTGCGAACGAGCGTCGCGCATGGCACTGCGTTCGACTTGGCGTGGCAAGGTCGGGCCGAGACGAGCAGCCTCATCGAGGCGGTGCGAGTCGCGGCCGGATTGGCGGCGAATCGGCGATCGGAGTCGGCGCCGGCGAAGATTTAATCACGAAAGCCCGAAAATCCGAAAGCCGGAAAAAGGGTATCCAATATCATCCCGGCTGTCTTCGTTTTCTGGTTTTCGGCATTTCGGGATTTCGTGCATCAAGGGCGGCGCGATCGGCAGAGGATCGTCGGTCGACTGGGCACGTGAGCACTACGCAGCAGAATGCCGCGGCTATGTTGGGGCGGTCGGCGAGGACTTCGCCGCTTCATTTCGGCGCGGCCTGAACGCCAATGCTCTTGAGATACGCCTCGGTCGCGTCGCTGACGTTGATGCCTTTGGGTTGATAGGCGAACTGCCGCGGGTCGATCGGCGAATTGAATTGCACGTCGAAGATTTCGAGTGTCACGATCGCGCGATAGCCTTCAGGCGCGCCCCCCTGCCCTGCCGTCTCGTTCTTACCGGCCCGACGCAAATAATCGATGCGACACGGCATGAGGTCCGCTTGACTGATATAGAGATTCAGCCGCTCGGGCAATTGCGGGGGCAATTTTTTCAGATCGATCGTTTTGCCCGCTTCGATGTTCCCTTTTTGGTCCGGAGCGGCCGCGATCAACAGCGCCGGCGCCAACTGACCATCGAGCACCCAAACTCGCTGCTGGCCGAGCTGCGTTTCGCCAAGCCGAGTGAACTGAAAGTTCTGTCGAACCCCAGCCACAAGACGAGGCAGCCCGCCGATCGAAAGTGCAAGGGCCGACTGCGGCGCTGCGCCGGCCGGCGCGGCCGCGATGACCGGCGTGGCAGCGATGACCGGCGCCGTCGCGCTCGCGACGGTTGGTGGATGCTCCAGCGCCATCTGGACTCGCTCGAGATTGACTTGTGTCAGCACGCGGCCGACGGGAGATTCGCGATATGTCCAAAAGTACCGTCCATCGCAAATTTGCAATAACAGCGATGAGGTTTCCCCCGCCTGGCTCTTAAGCTCGAATCGCGACAACCGCTGCGCCCCCCTGCCCTGCTGCAGGTACAAGCCCGCGCCACTGATCTGATTGTCAAACAGATCGACCTGATGCCGAATCTTGGCGGACAGGGAGCCGATTTGATCGAGCATTTGCTCCGAGCGCCCGAGCAAGGTCTCGGCCTGTTGTTGAATGCTAGCAGTAACTGCAGGCCCCGATGTCGGCTGGAGCGTCGTCGCGGGGGTCGGTCCCGGAGCGATAGCGGCGGGCGAAGCGACCGGGACGAGCCTAGCGGCCGGGGTCCCGGTATTCGAAAAGCTCTGCGCCGTGGCAAGCGAGGGTGTTCTTGCAGGCGGGCTTTGGGCGAAAATGGGCGAAAACGAGCCACCTAACCAGATCATGGAGAAGATAGGACGAGTTATCTTCATTTTGGGGTTTTGCCGGATTTGCCAAAGAATCCCGTTGTAACAGGCCGACCATACTCGTCAGAGGCAATTGACGCCCGCGAGTGCGCGAATCGACTCGTCGGGCCGCGCGGCCGGGTATTGTAGGCCTCGACTGCCACGAGGACCAACAGCAGTTGTCCCGGCGAAATCGTTCCGCACATCGACCAATAAACCGCAATCGCGACGGAATGGCCGTTCGGCTTGTCCATCGCACATCAACCAATCTCGCCCTGGCGCCCGGAATTGATCTCGGCGCCAAGCGAGAGACGCTCAGGGGGGAAGACCATGAAACACTTGTGGCAATTAGCAACGTTGTTTTCGGCGTCGGTCGTAATGGCGACCGGTTGCACGCTGCCGTATGAATCTCAACATCATCACCTTGCGCCGCTGCAGACCGCCATTCAGCCGGCCACCAAAGTGCTGCCGCCGGCGGCCATGTTGCAACACCCTGGCCCGGGCGTTGATGGCCCCGGTCCTGGTGTCCTCGGCCCGTGCTTGCCGAACTTGGTTTGCGCCGGCATTCCCGACGCTTCGCAGATCGGGTTCCGGGGCAACGATGGGATGAAGGTCTATTGGGATGTGGGCGGCCACGGGCTATTCGATTCCGAACCGCTTATCGTGCCGGCCCGCTACAATTTTCCGCAAGGCGCCATCTACCGCCTGAAATTGACGAACATCCCCGGCTCGCCGGGCGTCGAGCTATATCCGACGATCGAAGTCGCGCTCGCCACGCCGCGGACCGAAGCCTTCCTTGCGCACAACTTCATACCGTTCGAGTTGACACCGGAAGACTTCGCGCAGGTATTGTCCGGAAACTTCGTCACCAAAGTGATTTACCTGCCCGACGCCGAGCATCAAGACGCCGTGCTCGCTGGCGCCGAAACGCTGGTCAGCACTCGTCTGGAGCCGGGCAAGGATCCGATCATCGAAGCCGAAAAACGCGGCTCGATCATGGCGATCATCCGGATCGGCAACAAGGACCTGCAAGCTCCCGGCGCCGACGGCGGCGGTAGCGACGTGATACAGACCGGCTTCCACGGCGCCGTCAGCGGCGGTTCGGGACCGATGGGCGGTGGCTGCGGCCCACAAGGTTGCGGCGGTGGCAATGGGATTTATGGCGGCCCGATGTCGATGCCACCGAATTATGTCGCCGGCGTTACGGCGCCCATGTATGGCATGCCGATGTGCGGCACGCCGATCGGACTGCCGGGACCTCCGCACATTCCGCTTGGAGTGCCGGCTGGACTTGAGGCTCACGTGATTACGAACCACACGCACATGTCGATTCCCGACGTTGTTCACCGGGTCGATGTGGACGTGAAACAAGAGCCGGGCCTGTCGTATCCGAAGCCCGTCCATCGAGTCGTGATCGTCGAATCCACTCCCACGCCGCCGGTGCAGTATCACCAGCCGCTGGTCGACCGGCATCAAACGGCGCCGGGGATTGAAGACGATTGCGGGAATTAGTTGTTGCATCCCGGTAGGGATGCAAGACAGTAGCCGGCGGTCAGGCCGCGTTGCGGCCGCCACCGCCGGAAAGATTCTTAAAGTAAGAAAACGACCCCGGCAGGGGTCGCGGAAACATGCAATCGAACGTCTGCGACCCCTGCCGGGGTCGAGCGGGTTGATTTGAATGCTAACCGGTGGTATCGGCCATTCGGCCTCAACCACCGGCTACCGTCTAGCATCCCTGCCGGGATGCGTCTGAATACCCTTCTCACCACGCGATTCACGACAATGGTCGACATGCACTGCGGCCCGGCCCAGCGCCGGGTGGTCAACCGACCACGAGTTGCTGGCCGATGGCTGTGGACCGGACTTGCGATGTGCCTGATGGCCACACGGCTATCGGCTCAGCAACCCGTGATCCACTACGAGCACGCAGGCGTGCTCGTGCCGGGAGCGATTGGCGGCCAGCAACTGCTGCGGGGCGGACCATTGCCGGGATATTTTCAGCCCGTCGAGATCCAGGCGCCCGAAGGGGCGTCGGTCTCGCTGGCGGTCGCCGATCAGTTCACCCAGCCGCTCAAAGCGCCGGTTAAGGCTGGCATGCTGATCGGCTCGGTGTATCGACTCAAGGTCACCGGCATCATGCGGCGCGAGGGCGTCGAAGTTTTTCCGACGATCGAGGTGATTGATCGGCTATATCCACCAGCCGGACAAGAAGTCCGATTTCCGATTCCCGTTGAGATCACTCTGGAAGATTTGTACGTCGCGATCGAAGGCCACTTTGTCACTCGGGTTGTATATCTGGAAGATCCGAAGCGGGCGGCGCCGACGGCGTCCGATCTGCGGCATCAAAGTTGGTTCGAAGTTCATCCGCACGACGACCCGCTGGCGGTCGCCGACCAATTGGGTCGGCCGATGGCCATTTTGCGAATCGGAGCGCGGGTGCCCGGCAACAGTGACGAGCCGGGCGGCGAATTCATGTACCACTCCCCTGCCCTGCTGCCGCTGAGCGATCAGCAAGTGGTGGCCGATAAGCCGGTCGTCGTCCAACAGGGGCCTCCGCGACCGATAACGCTCCGAGATCGGGCGCAGCCAATACCCGCGCGCCGACCGATCATTCAGAATGTTCCGCCGACCGTCGAACCGCCTGCGGCCCCCACTCCGCCGGCCAAGAACCAGCCTAACGCATCGCAGCCACTCGATCCGCAGCCAATCGAACCACCCGCTCAATCGCCGGAGCAGCCGAAGCCATGACGAAGGCTCAAACCATCTCGAGATCGGCAGCCGCGGCGCTGAGTTTTGCGATCGCGGCTGCATTGTCCGGCTGTCAGATGCATTCGGTGGGCGGTCCGCATCGGATCTGCTCGGGCGGCGCGACTTGCTCGCCACCCATGGCGCAAAACACGAGTTTGCCGGCCGAAGCGTATAGTGGTTATCCCGGAGATGGTTCCACCGGACCAAACGGCGCGCCGGGAAGTGCTCAGCAATGCGCCACCTGCGGTCCGCCGCTTCCCACGGCGACATTTGGCCAGTGGCGTCCGCCGGGAATCGGTGGCTCGTGGCCGCCCGATGAATACATCTGCGATGGCGGCGGTTCTCCTCAGATCAGAGTCGATTCCGATTTCCGGATCGAAGGCTTGAATCCCGAGGAAACGATCGGCCATTTCGACACAATTGATGGCCGAACGATCGTCGAACCGACCAACAAGGTGTGCATCTACGCGCCGCGATTCGCAGCCGTTCGCAAACTGGACACGCCCTACGACGGCGATAAGTTCGAAGGCGCCAGCGGCGTCGCGCTGCCGGTCGGCGCTCATCAAGCCAACGAGCTCGACATCGCGACAACCGCCATGCAGCCGGTCGAGCCGATCGGCGCCATTTCCGATCGCGGTCCCATCGGCCTAACCGAACGCCAGCCAGGCATCACGCTGACCAACGAGCAAATCGTCGCCAGCGTGCAAGACCGGCTGAAGGGCTACGAGGATTTCACGTTTATCCGCACCGGCTTTCTCCAAGAAGAAGACAAGCCGCTGCTAGCTCAGCGCGTGCAAGCCGCCATCACCTGGACAAACAACCAAGCCTTGCAAGTCACGATCGACGGCAAGCGGGCGACGGCCGCGATCGGCGACGAGCGAGCGCAAGCCGTGTTCGAAGTCGACGTGCCCAATCATCCGAAGCTGCAGATCTGCAAAATCGCCTCGACCGACAACGCCAAGCCAGGCGAACTCGTCGATTTCACGATCCGATTCGACAACGTTGGCGATCAGAAGATGGGCAACGTCACGATCGTCGACAATCTGACCACGCGGCTGGAATTCGTCCCCGGCACGGCTCAATCGAGCATGAACGCCAGTTTCTCGACCCAGCCGAACGAAGTCGGCTCGCTCGTGCTTCGCTGGGAAATCGCCAAACCGATCGAAGCCGGTCAGGGCGGCGTGATTCGGTTTCAGTGCCGCGTGCGGTAGGTTGAATCGCACCCCGTGGTAGTCCACGGCAAGACCGTAATTGTCCCGAATTGTCGGAAGTGTTCGCCGAAGTCAAACCTAGTTCGTATCAGCAAAGAACAAGATCCGTCGCCGTAAAGAATTTGATCGTGGTCTCGGCCTGAGAAATCAACGTTATTCGGATCATGCGGCAGCTTTGAAATCTTATCGAACAATTCAGCCAAGGCACGTCGTTGCCTTTCGACCTTGTCGAGATCTACCTCAACGGGTTGACGGTTGACATCACTCACCGCGCGTGGTTACTTAGACGCGCGCGTTCTCCGGCAGGTCCAATGGTTCGATTGGCCTTAAGACCCCGTTCTCATAAGTCGCATGCACGCGCTGGTCATAAAATAAACATACAAGCCTAGCCGGGCTCGGGTCAAACCGAGCGGCGCAAAACGAACGCGTGAAGCGCGGGCCGGCTCCCCAAACAAACATGCAAACCCGCCGGCCGGACAAGTGAATCGGGCTTCTCTTGACGCTACGGCGGGTATCTTCTAAAGTCGCCATCCCGCGCGAGTCCCCTGCCCTGCCCCACGTTGAACCGGCGATGCATGATCGCTGAAACTTCGAGCGCTGACGTTCAAACTCCCGACGACATCTACTTGTGTCCCGGCGAGTCGCAATCGATCGGCCGGGCGCTGCACTTGGGCCGGATGGCGAGTTTCTATCCGGCTTGTAGCGGATGTCCTCGGCGCGACGAGACGCAGTTGGTTTCGCCTCGGCGGGTTAAACTGCTTCGCGAATCGCAGATTGCGTCCAGCGATAAGACGAAGTCGCTGTTCCATGCCGAAGGTCTGTCGGGCGTTTATCTGAACGACATCGGGCCTGAAGAAGCTCGCCGCGTCGGACAAGCGTTCGGCGGGCACTTGGTTAGCGAAACAAACAGAGATCGGGTGGCCAGGGCTGGACCGCAGGGAAGCCCCGGGGCGCCGCCGATACACTTTGCATCAGATTCCGGGGCTTCGGCGAGGCGCCACCAGTCCCGGGCGCCTACCGAAGAGGAACCTCAACCAACAATATTGTTGGCTTGCGACGGTCGCCCTTGGACGGTCGAACTATCGGCGGCGGTTGGCGCGGGATTGCGCTGGGCAGGGTGCCGCGTGATCGATATCGGCGCCGCCACTTCGCCTTGCGTCGCATTGGCCACCGAGCGATTGTCGGCCGATGGCGCCGTGCTTGTCGGCAATTCGACTGGCCAACCACGCCGCCTGGGAATGAACTTGTTCGGATTCAACGCCGAGCCGCTGTCTTCGCCGGGCGAATTGGACGCCGTTCAACAGCGATACCACTCCCCTGCCCCGCGGCCCTCGCTCGCCTACGGTCCGCTGGAGCGAACGTCCGTGTCGTCAGAATATCTTCAGCCCCTCGCGAAGCACTACCATGCAATGCGGCCGCTCAGAGTCGTGGTCGACACGACCTCGCTGGCTCTCGTTCAATATCTCGAATATCTAACAGCGACGGTGGCCATCGAACTTCTTTTTGTGGCCAAAGGAAACGACCAGGAGCGGCTCGGCGATCAAGTCCGCTCGTTAAACGCCCATTTTGGCGCCTGGATCGACGGTGATGGCGAATGCTGCCGCCTAGTGGACGAGCTCGGCGCGACAGTCAGCAGCGACCAATTGTTTATGATTCTAGCGCACGAGGTCCTCGCTCAACAGGCCGGAGCAACGTTCGTCGTTTCCGAGTTGGCGGGTTCATTGATCGAACGACTGCGACGCGCCCAAGCTCAAGTACTCACGGCGGGCTCGAAGCGATCGCAAATGCACGCCGCCGTCCAAGAGCGTCGGCCCGCGTTGGCTGGCGATGCGGAGGGTCGGCTCTGGTACACCCAGGCCGGCGCCGCTGCCGATGCTCTGCGAACATTGACCTTGCTGCTCACACTGCTCAGCCGCAGCGATCGACCATTGTCCGAACTGTCGCGGTCGGCGATACTCTGAAATTAGGTCGAGGACAGGGAACTGACGCTCCCCGCTCGCCTCGCGTCTTCGACGCTTGCCTACTTACTCCCGACTTGCCCCCGCCCCCATGTCCTCCCGCTGGATCGCCGATCGCACGAAATTGTTCGACAGCTCGGGCATTCGCAAAGTGTTCGACCTAGCGGCCAAGATGACCAACCCGATCAATCTGTCGATCGGGCAGCCGGATTTCGACGTGCCGGACGAGGCCCGGCAAGCGGCCGTCGACGCGATCGGCCATCGCCGCAACGGCTACGCCTTGACACAAGGGATGCCCGTGCTGCGCGAAAAGCTGGCCGCCCAAGTCGCCGCCGAATACGACCACGCAGATCGCAAGCTGTTCGTCACCAGCGGCACGAGCGGCGCCCTGGTCCTGGCCATGCTCGCGATAGTCAACCCGGGCGACGAAGTGATCGTATTCGATCCGTACTTCGTCATGTACGAGCCACTGGTCAAGCTAGTTGGCGCCGTGCCCGTGCTGATCGACACGTATCCCGACTTTCGCCTGAACCTCGATCGCGTGCGCGACGCGATCACGCCGCGCACGAAATTGATCTTGTTCAACAGCCCGGCCAACCCGACGGGCGTCGTGGCCGATGAAGCCGAGGTGCGCGGCCTGGCCGAACTGGCCGCCGAGCGCGACGTGGCCCTATTGAGCGACGAAATCTACCGGATGTTTTGCTACGATCGGCCGCTGGTCTCCCCTGCCCGCTTCAATCCGGAGACACTGGTGATCGACGGGTTTTCCAAGTCGTATGCCATGACCGGCTGGCGCGTGGGCTATGCTCACGGTCCGGCCGCGGTGATCGAGGAGATGACCAAGCTACAGCAATACTCGTTCGTCTGCGCCCCGCAGCCTTTTCAATGGGCCGCCGCCGCCGCGCTCGACATCGACATGCAAAGCCACGTCGCCGACTATCGCCGCAAGCGCGGCCTGATCGTCAGCGGCCTGGGCGATCTCTACGAACTAGCCACCCCCGCCGGCGCCTTTTATGCGTTCCCGAAGGCCCCCTGGGGCACGGCCACCGAGTTCGTCGCCCGCGCGATCGAGCGCGAGTTGCTCATAATCCCGGGCAACATCTTCAGCCGCCGAGACACGCACTTCCGCATCTCCTACGCAGCCTCGGATGAGACGATTCACCGCGGGCTGGAAGTGCTGCGCGAGTTGGCCCGTGAGCGCGTAAAAGCCTGAGGCCGTTCGCCGACTATGTCGCCTCATTCGCTTTATTGTGTCGTCGATTTTCAAATAGAAGCGGCATATACGTTGCGATTCCGGTTCGACGACCACTCAGAATAGGTCATCAATTTCGAGCCGATGCTGTCCGGAGACCTTTATTTACCACTCCGTGATTTAGGAGTTTTCAATCGGGTCAAGATCGACCTCGAGGTCCACACACTGGTTTGGCCGAACGGCGCTGATTTTGACCCCGAGACGCTGCACAATTGGCCGATCTATGCCGCTGCACTTGCCGATCAGGCACAGCGGTGGAATATCGGTTCGACCGAATAGCGGTCGTGAGAATGCGGGTATTCGCGCGCCGCAGAGAGGCGAGCTTCCATAGGAAGCCCGCCCCACGCGCGCTTGGCTGGTCGCGACTTGCCGTACTCCCCAGTCGGCCGGCCGCGACTCGCCGTTTCCAAAAACTTCGACGCTTATTCCTCGCCGCCGGCCGGCAGGAAACTGCTGGAGCGGATCCAGCGATCCTCGCCGTCGGCGGTCGACTTGGCCGAAGACGGTTCGCTCGACGATCGCAATAAGCTGGTCGGCGCCGTCAGCGTTCCCGCTGAAAAGGCGTGCGCGGCGGCCGTTCGAGGACCGGTCATCTCTCGGCTCTCCGCGAGGCTTCGTTGTTGGCCGCTGAATCGCCAACGACGCGGATAGCCGTGGTATCGCACGGGCCCCATCGGATCGATTCCCAGAGGCTGCGTGCCTAGTTCAGTCCCGTTGTTGAAATTGGTGAACATCTCGATCGCACCGGCCGGAATCGCCGAAACGGCCACGATCGTGACCATGCCGAACATCCATCGTGTCGCCATCGATCCATCCTCTTTGCTTGTCGGGCAGCTAGAATTCGGCCGGGGCCAGTTGGCGCCGGCGCGCGGCGGGGCTCTGTCCGTCGAAACCCCACTGAGATACTCTGGTGCCTAATTCGATGTGGCGCCGAAGCGACGGTTGCGTTTTTTCTACAATCGCCAGGATCGGCGAGCGGCAGGATCGTTACAACTCCTATAGTCGGTGCCGTCATGTAGCATTTACGTCGTGATGGGCTTGAAAATGAATCTGTTACTCAAATGATGGAGTCAGCCATCGCGATCGGGCTGGGCGCCGTGGCGCTAGCCGTTTTGGCCAAGGCTTACTGGCCACTGGGGGGCACGACGCTTCGCGCCCCGTGGTGCTGGGCAGTCGTCGCGATCGTGGCTGTGACAATCTGCGAGGCGGTCATGCCGCTGAATGCGGTCGGTCTGATGGCGATGGCGCGGTGGCGATTTGCGGCGGCGGCCCTGACGCTTTGCCCGGCGATGGCGTTGTTGGGAGCGAAGCGACCTCAGGATCGGGCTTGGCAGTTGATCGTGCTTTCGGGTTGGGTGATCGTGGTGCTGCCCGCGGCGCAAGCTTGGCTGCTCTGGCCGGACATTCAGCTTGTAGCGCATCCCATTTGGTCGTGGTTCTTGCTCGTCTTGATTTTGGTCGGCGTTGGGAATCACTTGCCGACCCGGTTTTGGCCAAGTAGTTTGCTCGTGGGCGCCGGACAACTGTTATTGCTAGGGCAATTTCTTCCCGCGCCGGAAATCGGGTTCGCAAAACATTCCTCACTCGCGGGTTTGTCCTGCTTAACTATGGCCTTCGTTGTCGCTTGCTTGACGCGGTCTACGATACGAGATGGCGAGGAGCCACTTAGCGTTGCTTGGCGGGCATTCCGCGACGGATACGGCGCGGTTTGGGGATTGCGCGTGATGGACCGTGTCAACGCAACGGTCGCGGCCGCCGGCGCCAGGTTGACTTGGCGGGGCATTGAACCCGACACGATTTCGCCATCGCAACGCGCGAAGTTGGAATCGGCGCTTCGGCCGCTGCTCGGGCGATTTGTCTCCAGCGATTGGCTCGATCGCCGACTGGCCGCTGCCCCGGGCGGCGCTGGCTTTGCGCGGAAGAGTCGATCATAATCGCCTTCAATTTGAACGCCTGAATCATTCACATCGCATGTAAGGAGGGCTTCCGTGAATCGTCGCGATTTGCTTAAAACGGGCGCTGCGGGCGTCGCCGTTTCCATGCTCGGCGCCCATGTGGCTCAGGCTGCTGAAAAGCCACGCCGAGTGGGACTCATCGGCGCCGGCTGGTACGGCAAGAACGACTTGCTGCGGCTCATTCAAGTCGCCGACGTCGAGGTCGTATCGATCTGCGATGTCGACCAGCACATGGCCAGCGGCGCCGCCGAACTCGTTTCGCAGCGGCAGAAGTCCCGCGCCAAACCGAGACTCTTCGGAGACTATCGCCAACTGCTCAAAGACAAGGACCTCGACATTGTGCTCATCGGAACGCCCGATCATTGGCACGCCTTGACGGCGATCGCGGCGATCGAAGCGGGAGCCGACGTGTATGTCCAGAAGCCGATCAGTTGCGACGTGCTGGAAGGCGAAGCGATGGTCGCCGCTGCCCGCAAGCACAAACGGGTCGTCCAGGTCGGCACGCAACGGAAAAGCATGCCGCACATTCTCGAAGCAAAAAAGAACGTGATCGAGGCCGGCCTGCTTGGCAAAATCGGCCAGGTGGATTTGTGCTGTTATTATCACATGCGGGCTAATGGCAATCCGCGGTTAAGTCCCGTGCCGGATTATCTCGACTACGAGATGTGGACTGGTCCGGCGCCGCTTCGTCGCTATGACGGTCTGCCGCACAAGCGGTGGTGGCGAACGTTCATGGAATACGGCAACGGGATCGTCGGCGACATGTGCGTTCACATGTTCGACACGTCGCGATTTTTGCTAGGGCTCGGCTGGCCGAAGCGTGTCTCATCAGCCGGCGGCATCTTCGTCGACAAGGCGGGCAAGTCGAATATCACCGACACGCAAACTGCGACCTTCGAATACGATGGGCTCAACATGACTTGGCAACATCGAACCTGGGGCAAGGCGGCCGACGAAAAATATCCCTGGTCGATGATTTTCTATGGCGATAAGGCGACACTCAAACTGGGCGTCGACGGCTACGATCTAATTCCCGAAGGCAAATCGGAGCCGACGATTCACAAGGATTGCGTGCTGGAGCGCGATAAGTTTCCCGAGGACGTGACCGAGCCAGACATCGATCTCAGCGGGGCGCCGGCGACCCGGGCCAATATGAAGGATTTTTTGGCGGCGATCGACAGCCGCGGCACGCCGGTGGCGGATATTTTGCAGGGACACATTTCGACTGCGTCCTGCATTTTGGCCAACCTGTCGATGCAACTGGGCCGGCAGCTTGTTTACGATCCGGTCAAGCACGAGGTCGTCGGCGATGCCGATGCGACGCGACTGCTGCGCCGCCCCTATCGGGAGCCGTGGCGGCACCCGGCGGAAATGCTCGGGTGACCTAGCTACAGCGAGGGGCTGGCGCCATTTTTGAAAATTTGCCGCCCCTTTGTACGGAATCGGACGCCCTGCCCCACTATTAAGATTGACGGTCAATTGCGTCGGCGCACGTCCGACTCTGGTTGATCTTTGCCCTCTTGGCCTTGCAATTCATTGTGGGAGACTGGTTTATGCGTTTGACGCTGCGAAGCATGCTGGCGTACATGGACGAAATCCTCGAGCCGGCCGATCGGCAGGATATAGGCCAAAAAGTCGAGGACAGCGAATTCGCATCCAATCTGATGCATCGAATTCGGGATGTCTCTCGCCGCATCCGCCTGGGGGCGCCGAAAGTTTCCGGCCGCGGCATGGGGCTCGACCCGAACACGGTCGCCGAATATCTCGACAACGAACTGCCGGGCGAACGCGTCCCGGATTTCGAAAAGGTTTGCCTCGAGTCCGATGTGCATCTGGCGGAGGTCGCCTCGTGCCATCAGATTCTCGCGCTGGTGCTGGGAACCGCCGCGGATATCGATCCAAATTTGCGGGCTCAAATGTACGCGATCGGTTCGCGTGCCGACGAACGGGCCGCTGACGTTGCGACCGCCGAGGCCGCCGGACGCACTGCCGCCCGACCGCCGCCATTGCAACCGGCTGGCGCAGCGGCCGCCTTTAGCGCCGCCGACTCCGAGGCGCGGCAACGACCCGAGGTACCCGACTACCTGCGGGCTGGAATCGCGGGCCGCCGCTCCAAGGTTTGGCCAATCGCGATCGCAGTGGCCCTAGCCGTCTCGCTCCTCGTCGCGATTATCAGCGCCGTGGGTAATTGGGACAAAACGAACCCCATCCTCGGACCCGTGCTGGCGTTCTTCGGTGGCGGCGATAAGCCGCTGCAGGAAGTTGCGCAGCACAACGGCAATCGTGCACAGCACAACGGCAATCAGCCGAATTCCGATGTTGTCGAACCGGGCGATGGTCAGCCGGATAAGGCCCCGATCGACAAGCCGGAGAAAGGGGCGACTGATCGGGTCGTCCCGAATCACAAGATCACGAACAAAGCTGGACAGGGAACCAACGTTGTCAACGGCGATGCAAAGGAATCCGTGACCGATAAGTCGATATTTACGCCGCCCGCGGTCCCCGGGGACTCGAAAATCGGCGCCAATTTGCCAGTGGATCCGCTCAAGGGCCCTGTGGCGCCCGGTCCCAGCGATGTCCCGAAAGACATACCGCATCCCGGCGTGGTTCAGCAAAGTCTACCGACGGACAAGCCCGCGCCGCCGATCGCGAATCCGGCCGCTGGGAACCTCGGTCCGGCGAATCCGCCGGCTGTGCCGATTGAACCGGCGGCGCAACGATTCGGTCGGCTGCTGTCCGATCAAGAAGTGCTGTTGAGATTCGATCCAGCTCAGGGGGATTGGCATCGCGCGGCCGCCGGTTCAACCTTTATGGCCGGCGACAAATTACTGGTGCTGCCCACTTATCGGCCGATCATCACGCTGTCCTCCGGTGTCACGCTCCAGCTCGCTCCGGAGACGCTGATCGAATTTGAGGCGCCCCTACAGGGAGCCCCGGCCATACGTCTGCACTACGGCCGAATGGTGATGCTTACCACCGGCAACGCGGGCGTCAAGCTCGCGCTCGATATGGGTGACGCGGGCGGCCTGCTGGTGTTCGAAGACGCCGAAGCGATGGCCGCCATCGAGGCGCACCCCTACCAGTTGCCCGGCGCCAATCCCGAGGTCAGCCAACCGCGGACTAGCGTCTTGTTGTTTGGCGTGAAGGGGGCGTCGCAGTGGATTCCGATCGGCGCCGCGCCGATCGAAATTAAATCGCCCGGCGGTCTCGTGCTAGCCGGGGACCCGGCCGCGTTCACGGGGACCGAACTACCCAAGTGGATCAACGGCGAGACGATTGGCCCGATCGATCAACGGGCCGGACAGGCGCTCAGCCAATCGCTAGACGACAAGCGACCCTTGACGCAGATTCTCCGCGAAATGGCCGATCCGCAAAATCGCCGCGCCGAGAATAAATCACTGGCCGCCAGATCGCTCGCGCTGGTCGACGAGTTCGAACCGCTGGTGCTCGTGCTAAATGATACCGACCAACGAGCCGTCTGGCCGATTCAGATCAAGTGTCTACAGACGGCAATCGCGCGAGGTCCGGAAGTCGCCGCGAAAGTCCGTGCGGCGTTCGAGAAGCGCCACGGCAAAGAGGGGCAGGACCTGTATCGCATGCTCTGGGGTTACTCGAAGGAGCAGCTTCAAGGTGGCGAAGCAGCCCGGCTGGTCGAATATCTGGACCGCGAAGACCACGACGATCTGATCTACCGGGTGATGGCGTTCCACAATCTGCGCGCGATCACGGGCGTCACGTTTAATTACGCGCCAGAAGCCAACGCCACCAATCGCCAAACCCCCTCACGGCGTTGGAAGGAACAACTCAAGGAAGGCCTGATCGTGCCCAAGGGCGCGGCAGCCACGCCTGGCAAAGTCGCTCCACCAGCGGACACCGCTCCGCCACGGGCGCCCGCGGCGGCGCCCCCAGCCGCGCCTACGCCGGATGTGCCGTAACTCTAGCTTGATGGGTGAAATCCGGAGCAAATAGATGGTGCTGCCGCCTTAAGGGGGCGATCAAACGGTTGGGCCACCCAGTTAGTTGATGCTTTGACATCATATCGGGTGATGCTATGATGCCATTATGAGAACGACCGTTAGAATCGACGATGACCTGATGCGGGAGTTGCGGTCGCGGGCAACGACCGAGAACGTATCTCTCACCTGTCTCGTTAATCGGGTGATTCGTCGGGGGCTTGTTACGAAGCCCATTCGGCAGTCGACCTTCCGACAGAAAGTGTTTTCGATGGGCGAGCCGCGCGTGAATATCGACAAAGCGTTATCGCTTGTAGCGGCGCAGGAGGACGCGGAAATAATCCGCAAATTGATGGTTGGAAAGTGAAGATTGTCGACGTCAACGTCCTGGTCTACACGGTGAATCGCGATATGACTCACCATTCTCGTGTGCGACGTTGGTGGGAACTGGCGCTAAACGCTCGAGAGCCGATCGGGTTGGCGTGGGTAGTCATATTGGGATTCTTGCGGTTAGCTGTGAATCCGCATGTGTTTTCCAATCCGTTAAGCCACGGCGATGCTATTGAAGTGGTCGACGCTTGGCTGAAGCATTCCAATGTCCGCATCGTCATCGAAACCAACGAACACTGGCGAACTATCCACACATTGTTGGAGCAAAGCGGTTCGGCAGGAAATCGGACGACCGATGCTCATCTAGCTGCGATCTCGATCACACATGGAGCAACGCTCGTCTCCTGTGACAACGACTTCGCTCGGTTTTCCAGGCTGCGATGGGAGAATCCCCTGACCATATTGTCTTAAATTAGCGATTTTATGCGCCCTCCATAATTTCAACGACGGCTTCATGCAGCTCATGTTGGCCCATCGGGCACGGCCGTCAGTCGTTGGGGGCGTCGTGCGGTTGGTCCATTTAGTCGTTTCTTCGTAAGAACCCGCCTTGACACAGAACCGGAAATCGCCAGAATCCGGACCGACATCGGTAGCGAACCGGGCGGCGATGGATTCTTCGCCCGAATTCGCTCGCTGGCTCGGGCGTCCCGCAAAGCTTGAACCGGCGGTTGTTGTGGTCGGACGGGTAACAGATCGAGCTTCCCAGTCGGACGACATGAAGTCGTAACCGGCCGAGAAGCCAAACGCGGCAAGCGACGCGGGCCAATAACCCAGCGCCGCAGGGCAAGGAGGCCTTGCGATATGCCAGCATCAACTTCGCGCTCGCGCAGCGTCAGTCTGCGTAAACTTTGCCCCGGCGCTAAATTCTTCGGCGCCCAAGACATCATCGTTCACGCGATCACTTCGGATTCGCGCGCCGCGATCGAAGGGGATCTATTCGCTGCCGTTATCGGAAATCGCACCGATGGCCATGAACACATCTCCGAAGCTGTCGCCAACGGAGCATCGGCCGTGCTGGCCGAGCGATTCGTCATGACCGGTGGCAAGCCCTTGTGTATCGTGCCCGACGCCCGCGTGGCGCTGGCCCGAATTTGTCAGGCGCTTGCCAACAATCCGAGCCGAAGACTTAAAGTCATCGGCGTTACGGGCACGAGCGGCAAGACGACGACGAGTTGGTTGATTCGCGGGATTCTCGAGGCCGCTGGTTATCGAACGGGCCTGCTCGGAACGCTCGAATACAACGACAGCGAGGACGCCGAAGTCGCGTCTTGGACGACGCCGCCGGCGAGCGTGTTGGCCGATTGGTTAACGCGAATGGAAGCCAACGGTTGCTCGCACGCCGTGATGGAAGTCTCGAGCCACGCTCTGGCGCAAGCCCGCATCGAAGGCATCGAACTCGACGCGGCATGCGTGACGAACGTCCGCCGGGACCATCTCGATTTTCATAATTCGTTGGCGAACTACCGGGCAGTCAAGGGACAAATTTTCAAGTATCTAGCGGATGATGGCTTTGCCGTGTTGAACGCGGACGATGCGATTTCGGCCGGGATGGTCGAACTGGCAAACGCTCCGACGCTCACGGTCGGCATGCGGTCGCCAGCCGAAGTGTCGGCCGAAGTCATCGAGCGTTGTCGTAGCGAGCAAACATTCCTGCTATCGGCGGGAAGCGATACCGTGCCGGTACGAACGCGGATGATCGGCGATCATCATGTGGCGAACTGCCTGATGGCCGCGGCGGTCGGGCTCGTTTATGGCATCGACCTGGCGGACATCGCCCGTGGTTTGGAGCAGGTCGATCAGATCCCCGGCCGAATGGAGCGAGTCGAGTGCGGTCAGTCGTTTGGGGTTTTCGTCGACTACGCCCACACGTCCGACGCGCTAGCCGTAACGCTCAAGACGCTGCGTGACGTTACCGAGGGGCGACTTCTATGCGTGTTCGGCGCGGGGGGCGATCGCGATCGCGAGAAGCGTCCGCTCATGGGTCGCGTCGTAGAGGCCGCCGCCGACGTCGCGATTGTCACCGACGATAACCCGCGCAATGAACAACCGGAGCGAATCCGGCGAGAAATTCTTCGCGGCTTCGAGTGTCCTCGCGATGCTCATGTTTATTCCGACCGTGGCGAAGCGATTGCTTGGGCGCTATCCCAGGCCGAGCCCGGCGATTGCGTGCTCATCGCCGGCAAGGGCCACGAGCAGCATCAAATTATCGGAGATCGGCGATTTTGGTTCGACGACCGTCAAGTTGCTCGACAGTGGCTGTACGACAATTCGCTCTCGACCGAAATGCTGCTCCGGTCCCGCCAGCGGCTCCGCGCCGCCTGACCGTCGTGTCTCCGATTCTCGTAACCACTACCGCTCGATCGATCTCTCACCAGCAACCGCGCCCGCTGCTTTTCCTCCATGCAATTCACCCTCGACGATCTTCACGAACTTCTCGGCGGCTCCTTGCGACTAGGCCTCATGCCTCCCTGCGATGGCGATGCCACGGTCGTGGGCCGCATCGTGAGCGATAGTCGCGAGGTCGAGCCGGATGAAGTGTTTTGGGGACTTGTTGGCCAGCGATACAACGGCGCGCATTTCGCCGAAGAGGCGTTCGTCCGCGGCGCCCAAGGGGTCGTGACCTCCGGCCGGTGGGTCGAACCCTGGGCCGGCCGCTGGTCGCTCGAAGTGTCCGACTCGAACCAAGCTCTTTGGGAATTGGCTCTTTGGAGCCGGCGACAGTTTACCGCGCCGGTGATTGCCGTCACCGGCAGCGTCGGCAAGACGACGACGCGAAGAATGATCGCTTGCGTTCTCAATTCGCGGTTTTCGGGGGTCACCAGCCCTCGCAATTTCAACAATCAAATCGGCGTCCCGCTGAGTTTGCTGCAACTCGAGCGTTGGCATCAGTACGCCGTGCTCGAACTGGGCGCGAGCGCTGCGGGCGAAATTCGCCGGATCGCAAAGTTGGCGGCGCCGAAGATCGGCGTCATCACGCAGATCGGCGAGGCCCATCTGGGCGGCTTTGGCAGTCAAGAAGCAATCGCCGCGGCTAAATGGGAACTATTCGAAGAATTGCCGGACGACGGATGCGCGATTCTGAATGGCGACGATCCCTGTTTGCGAAAGCTGGCTGAATTGTCGCGGAAGAAAATCGTTTGGGTCGGCCGCGGAGCGGACAACGACATCGCGGCGACTCGGGTGGAGAATCGAGACGGCTGGTTGCGGTTCACCGTCGACGGCGAGCAATATGGAGCGCCGGTCTGGGGTAGACATTATCTTCACGCGGCGTTGGCGGCCATCGCCGTCGGGCGGATGTTCGATATCGACGCCAAGGAGATCGCCGCGGCGCTGGCCGACTTTGAACCGGTCGCCATGCGTTGCGAAGTGTCCGATGTCGCCGGCGCCACAATCGTCAACGACTGCTATAACTCCAGTCCAACGGCCATGCGGGCCGCGCTCGAATTGATTCGCGAGATCGATGCTCCCGGTAAACGCATCGTCGTGGCCGGTGATATGGGCGACCTCGGCGATAAAGCCCCGACTTGGCACCGTAAGCTCGGCGAGGATGTGGTCAATCTCTGTGGCGCCGATTTGCTCGTGGCGTGCGGTGAGTTCGCCACTGACATAACGACGGCCGCCGAAGCCGCCGGGATGCCTAAGCACAGCACCATCGCTTGCCAACACTGGGAGCAAGCGTTTCCGGTGCTAGCGGCGGCGATCGAAACTGGCGACGTCGTGCTGGTCAAAGGCGCCCGCGTCATGGGCATGGAACATTTGGTCGAATCACTGAAACATCGCTCGAATTCGGCTGCGGCCTAAACCAAAAAGCCAACTCCGAGAGCTACAGTAAACATTTTTTCCAATACATTTGAGGCTCCATCGTCTGCGTCGGGTTTGCGGGAACCTTGGCGCTACCCTCCCTCCTGGGTCGGAGCATTACCTTGCCGTGTGCGGTTTCTGGGTCAATCGCAGCGGCGAGCGCTTCACGATGGAGCCTATGACTGAGCGTCGGGGCGGCAGCAATGCCGCTCCGGCGTCTCAGGGAACAGTGGCGCGGTTGATCGCGGTACGCGTGGGGCAAGAGGGGCGGGCACGCGAGGGCAAGAAGCAAGCGTTCGAGGGATCGGCCGACTCACCATCGGCCGTTCCTTAGGTTTGCATGGCCCGGCCATTCACTCGCTTCTTGGTTACCGGCTCTAGGGATCGACCGCATGCTACTTTGGCTACTGGGCGGACCGCTGGACAAGATCACGCTTCGAGCCTTGCTGGCCGCGGGCGTCAGCTTTCTGGCCGCCCTGGTCGTCGGTTCGCGATTGATCCGCTGGCTCAATTTTCATTTCCGCGAACCGAATCTCAGCCCGTCGGACGAAATTCGCGATCTGCATCGCCATAAGCAGTGGACGCCCACCATGGGCGGACTCTTTCTCGTCGCCGGATTGATGATCGCCGTGCTTTTGCTTGGGGATCTGGAAAATCAGTATTTGCCGATCGTGCTCGTGACGCTGATCGGTCTGACGGCGATCGGCGCCGCGGACGATTTGAACAAGCTCTCGGGCCGAGGCAATGGATTGAGTCCCCGGGCGAAGCTCTCCGCGCAGATCGGCGTGGCACTGGTCGCGGCTCTGTTTCTGTATGCGATCGCACGTCAACAGGCCGGAGGTTTGGATCTGAACGTGCCTTTGGTGGGCCGCGTCGGCCAGCTTGGTCTGTGGTTCGTGCCGCTGGCGGTGCTCGTGATCGTCGGCTCTTCCAATGCAGTTAATCTCACCGACGGGCTGGACGGTCTGGCGGGAGGTTGCCTCCTCTCGGCGACATGTGCGATGGGAATCGTGACGTACGCCAGCGGGCACGCTCAGTGGTCGGCTTACTTGAACGTGCCTCACGTGGCTGGCGCCGGAGAACTACTTGTCGTTGTCGGCGGACTCGTGGGTGGCGTGCTGGGATTTCTCTGGTTCAATTGCCATCCCGCCCAGGTCTTCATGGGTGACACTGGTTCGCTTCCGCTGGGAGGTCTACTCGGACTGCTGGCCGTGATCGTGCGGCAAGAGTTTCTGTTGGCGATCGTCGGCGGGGTATTTGTGATCGAAACGCTCAGTGTCGTCGCGCAAGTTTTTTGGCACCGCTGGACACGACGGAGAATTTTTCGCTGTGCGCCGCTGCATCACCACTTTCAATTGATCGGGTGGCCTGAAAGCAAAATCGTGGTGCGGTTCTGGATTGCATCGGTTCTCTGCGCCGTGGTGGGGCTGGCTATGTTAAAGACCAGTCGCCCGCAAGACCAATTGGGCGAGTCCGCGCGAATAGCGGTTCGCCCGATCGGCCTAAGTCGCTAGGATGGCCGCGACGTTCTCCTAACGTTCTGGCTCGTCTCGGAAATTCGGCGAACTTTTCGCTGCATACGGGCGTCGTATTTAAAGCGGGAAACCACCAGGCCTGGCACGGGGTAAACATTACAGGACGGCAACGAAATCCGGGCGCTTTTTCGGCGCCGCCAATATCATGACTATTAACAATCCTCATATTGTGTTCGCTGGCGGCGGCACGGCAGGGCATCTGTTTCCTGGCTTGGCTGTTGCCGAGCAACTGTTAATTATCGCGCCCCGTGCGCGGATCACGATTGCCACCGGATCCAAACCGCAGGAGCGCGAATTGGTGTTGCGCGCCGGATACGAACACTTGCAACTTCCGTCGCGCCCGTTGCCGCGCGGTCCGCGCGGCGCTTGGCGTTTCGTGAAGGAAAACCTGGCGGGCTACCGCGCCGCCGCAAGATTCGCACGGGCCGAAGATATTTCGCTCGTCGTCGGATTGGGAGGCTACGCGAGCGCGCCGATGGCCTGGGCCGCGGCCGCCGGTCGCTTACCCTTGGTGCTGCTGGAGCAAAACACCGTTCCCGGCCGAGCCACTCGCTGGTTTGCTCCCCGCGCTTCGCTCGTTTGCATAGCCTTTGAGGAAGCGGGCAAGTTGCTCCGCGCGGCGGGTCCCGTTCGACTGACGGGCAATCCGATCCGCTCGGGCTTCGAGTCGGCTGACCACTCCGTCGTGCGATTGATTCGCCGCCCGCCGAGAAAGGCTGCCTCGGTCGAAGCCTCCAGCTTAAACGGCGATCTCGTGTCGGACGGCCCGGCGAATGGCGGTTTGCCGCGCGCCGCTCGCCTGCCGCAACGACAGTTGCTCATTCTTGGCGGTAGCGGAGGAGCCCATACCCTCAACGAGCAAATTCCTCGAGCGTTATACAAGCTGCACGATCAACTTCGCGGCTGGCGAATCGTTCATCAAACTGGCTCCCGGGACCGCGAAGCAACCGCCGCGCTTTACCGGAAGTTGGCTGTTCCGGCGTTGACCGTCTCGTTCGTGGAACGGCTGCAACCGCTGTTGCGGGGCGCCGACTTGGTCATCAGCCGCGCGGGCGGCACGACCTTGGCCGAGCTTGCGACCACCGGATCGCCGGCGCTGCTCGTGCCCTATCCGCACGCGGCGTCAGATCACCAGCGCAAGAACGCCAACATTTTCGCGGCCGCCGGCGCCGCCGAAATTCTAGACACGCGCGAACTCGACGGCCGCTTGGACAACGCTTTCGCGAGCGCGCTCACGCCGTTACTGCAAAATGAGCATATTCGGCAATCGATGTCGCGCTCCATGCGGGAGCTAGCGCGTCCCGACGCCGCTTGGCACGTCGCCACGATGATCGCCCAACTATCCGACATGCGCACGGCGCCGCAAGCGGCAATCGCCTAATCGCGTGGCTTAGCTGGACCGAGTGAAACATTAACGGTTCTTTTGGCGTCGGCTTCCGATTCCTGTTACGCTAGCGACATGAGCATTTCCGACAAATCTCATGAAGCCTTTCACCGAGGCATAGCGCCATTCTTTGCGTTGCTATCGTCGGACCAGACTCAAAAGCTTGCAGGGTTACGGGGAGAAGCTGCGGTCCGACGACGATCGGCTGAACTTGCGGAAAAAGCCAATGAAGGAGAGTTGTCTGAATCCGAACTCGCGGAATACGAGGCCTACATCGACGCGAACAACCTTCTCGACGTGCTTCAAGCCGAGGCGCGATTTTGGTTGGCGAATTGCATATAGCAATGCTTCGACTCATGTTGACGCCCGCGACGATTCGGCCGTATTATGCCGCCGACGAAATGGGGCGCGGCCGCGACGATAGCGGCTGGCGCTGGATTAATTTTTGCGGCACGGATGGCCCACGATTGTGAACGATCTCGCGACTCCCTTGCTATTTCGCGGCGCCAGCGACGATGTCGCCCCCGCGCCGGTTGCTCATCTCATTGGCATTGGCGGTAGCGGCATGCGCTCGCTGGCCGCCGTGCTGCTGGGCCATGGCTGGCGCGTCACCGGGTCAGAAGTCGATCCGCAAGCCGCCAGTCAGCTCTCGCGACTGGGCGCATGCATTTATCCCGGCCATGCCGCGCGTCATGTCCCTGCCGACGCGGAGTTGGTCGTTTATAGCGATGCGGTCGCTCCCGATAATGTCGAGCGCCGCCACGCGGCACGGCAATCGCTAACAACCCGCAGTTATCCCGAGGCATTGTCCGATTTGGCCCAAGGCTGCGTCACGATGGCCGTCGCCGGAACGCATGGCAAATCGACCACCACCGCGATGGCCTCGGCGGCACTGCTTCGCGGTCAATTCGATCCCGTCGTCGTTTGCGGGGCGACCCCGCTCGGCGCCGTCACGGGGGGCCGGCCTGGCAACGTTCCCGCGCTGCTGGTCGAAGCCTGCGAATATCGGGCGAACTTTCTGCGGCTCAATCCGCATTTGGCCGTCGTGTTGGGTGTCGAGCTGGATCACTTTGACTACTACCGATCGCGGTGGCAGTTGATCGATGCTTTTTGGCGATTCGCCGCCCGAGTGCGAGAGGAAGGGCTGCTGCTGGTGAATCGCGATTGTCCGATCGCCCGCGGATTGATCGCCGGCTTGCGATGCCGCACGGCGAGCTTCGGCTTCGACGCGGGGGCGGACTGGAGCGCGAGGCGGCTGCAAACGCGCCGCGGCCGCTATCGATTTGAACTCGTGCAACAACGACGCTCCGTCGCTCGCGTAACGCTTCACGTGCCTGGAAAGCACAACGTGCTCAATGCCCTGGCCGCAGCGGCGCTAGCGAGCGCCGCCGGGGTGGACACCGCTTCGATCGCCGCGGCGCTCTCCGATTTTCGCGGAGTCAAACGCCGGCTGCAGGTGCTCGGCTCGCGCGACGGCGTCGCGTTCGTCGACGACTACGCCCATCATCCGACTGCCGTGCGGGCATCGCTGGCCGCGGTGCGAGCGATGTATCCTGGACGGCGTCTGTGGTGCTTGTTCCAGCCGCACCAGGTTTCGCGGACTGCGGCCCTGTTGGAAGAATTCGCCGCCAGTTTGCAAAATGCCGACAAGATCGCCGTGGCCGATATCGATCGTGCCCGGGAACCCGACCGGAATCCGGGCGAGGTGACGGCCGCCGATCTGGCCGCCGCGATAGCCGTTGCAGGCGGCGATGTTTTGAACGAACATGAGCTGGCGGCGATCGTGCGGCGCGTTAAATCGGAACTGCGGTCCGGCGATGTTTTGATCACGATGGGAGCTGGCGAAATTGGCAAAATCGGTCAGGCCTTTCACAAGTGGGTTCGAAAAGATCGTGCGCGAGGCTGAGCCTCTCGCGCCGCACACCTGGTTTCAACTGGGTGGCCGCGCCGAGTTTTTTGCCGAGCCCAACACGGTCGAAGAACTGGCGGCGGTCGTGCGCCGCTGCCACGACGAAGGCACGCCTATCCGCGTGCTGGGTGGCGGCTCGAATCTGCTCGTGCGAGACGACGGCGTCAGCGGCGTCGTACTCAGACTTTCGGCGGCGCCCTTCAACGAAATCAGCGTTAGCGGCGGCACGGTGACCGCAGGCGCGGGGGCTCGACTCGGACACGTCATCTCGACCGTCGTTCGCGAGGGGCTCGCGGGATTGGAAACTTTGGTCGGCATTCCCGGCACGGTGGGCGGCGCCTTGCACGGCAACGCTGGCAGTCGCAGCGGAGACGTCGGCCAATGGACTTGCCGCGCCACGGTGATGACTCGGTCCGGTGATATTCTGACGCGGCAGCGCGAAGACCTCGTGTTTTCGTATCGTCAAAGCAGCTTGGACGAACTGGTGATCCTCGGCTGTCATTTTCAGCTCGACGCCGAAGATCCCCAGGAAGTCACCAAACGGATGCAAAAACTGTGGATCGTCAAGAAGGCGAGCCAGCCGCTGAGCCATCAGAGCGCGGGCTGCATCTTCAAAAATCCGCGCGGCATCAGCGCGGGGATGCTTGTCGATCAAGCCGGCCTGAAAGGCACGCGAATCGGCGGCGCCGAAGTCAGCGACCGACACGCGAACTTTATCGTTACCGACTCTGATGCGAACTCGGCCGATGTGCTGCGATTAATTGAATTGGTTCGCAGTCGGGTGGCGGAGCGACTAGGCGTGGAGCTCGAGACGGAGATTGAGATTTGGTGAATGCCGGGGGATTGGCAGCGGATTGGATCGCCGGTTTGGCGCGACTGATGGGTCGTTGGCCACGGGAAGTTTAGCTCGATCGTGTTGGTTCGCCGAAGGACAGGGGGCTTACGCCCCGCTCGCCGAGCCGCACGCTACGCCGTCAAGGAGGATGGCCATGGCGTCGATGGAAGATTTTCGCTCGCTTCGCATTGTCGTGCTCGCGGGGGGCGATTCGTCGGAAAAACAAATCAGCGCAATTAGCGGCTGGACTGTCGTCTCCGCCCTGGAAAAATCAGGTCATCAGGCCACTTGGATCGACCCCGCGCAAGTCGATCTGCTGACGGTCCCATGGGATGATTTTGACGCCTGCTTTATCGCCCTTCACGGTGGCGCGGGCGAGGACGGCCGTGTTCAGCAAGAACTCGAGCGGCTGGGCGTGCCTTATACGGGCAGCGGTCCCGCGGCGTCGTGGCTGGCCATGAGCAAGTCGGCCAGCAAGGAGCGGTTTCTACAGGCCGGCGTGCCCACGCCGCCCTATGTGCTCGTCGAAACTAGCGATCCACCCCGGCATACGGCTCGCCGGGCCGGTGCGATCGGTTATCCGGTCGTCGTCAAGCCAGAGAGCCAGGGTTCGAGTCTCGGCGTGAGCGTCGCCCATAACTCGCGAGAACTGCGCCGGGCGATCGCCGCTTGCGCCTCTCTCGATCCGTTCGCGATCGTCGAATCGTGCATTCGGGGCCGAGAATTCACCGTGGCCGTGCTCGACCGCCGGGCGCTTCCGCCACTGGAAATCGTGACTCGCGGACGAGTGTTTAGCTTCGACGGAAAATACAGCAGTCCCCGAGCGAACTTTCCGCTTGTCGACCATCTACCCAGCGATCTGCAAACGGAGCTTGCCGACATGGCCGTCGCGGCGGCCGCGGCGCTCGACACTCGCAGCCTCGTGCGCGTCGATCTCATGGTCGACGTCGCCAACTGCCCTTGGGTGCTGGAGGTGAACACGATTCCCGGCATGACCGGCCGCAGTTTGGCGCCCGAATCGGCGCGTCGAATGGGCATGTCGATGCCCGAGCTCTGCTCGTGGATGGTTCGCGATTGTCTCACCCGCGAGACCGTGTCATGACGACTTTAAAGACTTCGCTCGCGAGCGACTCGCCGTGGATCCGTTTGGGCAAATCGCTGTGGCGAACGGCCGTGGCTCGCCAGCGCTTGATTGTGCTGGGCTCGGTCTTGGCCGCGATTTGGTTCGGCGGGCGATTGCTGTGGAACCACGTCCGCGAGCACGTCGCGGCGCGGAGCGAGTATCGACTCGACCCTCGCGAGATCGGAATCACCCCCCCGCCGCCGTGGATCCGCGCGGACGTGCGTGGCGAGGTCATTCGCGGCGCCGGCCTTAATACCGGCTTATCCATCCTCGACGACGGACTGGTGGAGCGAATTCATCAAGCTTTCTCGCTACATCCTTGGATCGCCAAGGTTGAGCAGGTCAGCAAAAGCACGCCGGCGCATGTCGAGGTGACGCTCGTTTATCGTCGGCCCGTCGCGCTGGTCAGAGTGCAAGATGGTTGGTATCCAGTCGATAACGACGCGGTGCTGCTGCCGATCGACGATTTTTTGAACGCCGATATTCGCGTCTATCCGCGCCTGTTGGGCGTCGAGAGCAGCCCCGTGGGCGGGATGGGAACGCGCTGGGGTGATCCTGTGGTCGCCGGTGGCGCAAGAATCGGTGAACTCCTCGTGCCGCTGTGGACGGACCTCGAGCTGCGCGCGATTCGCTGGATCAAACCGTCCTCCTCGGGCGACCTCGCGCAACCGGCCGTCTTCGAACTCGTCGCGGCCACCGGCGCGGCAATCGCGTGGGGCGCCGCGCCGGGGAGCGAGCCGGCCGGAGAAATGCTCGCCGAGCAAAAAATCGCCCGGCTCAAGAACATCCTCGCCCAGCGCGGCACGCTCGACGACTCGGCGCTCGACCTTCGGCAACCGGCTGCCAGCCCGCGAACCGCGTCGCGCCCGCTGCCATAAAACGAAGAGGATTTTGTAAGACACTCACCCATCCAGCCTGCTTCTGCCCGATCCGCCAGATTGGCCTCGCTGCCGACTCCCGACTCCCGACTTTCTCCCCCCTCCCCATACGCCTCGAACTTCCAATTCACCTTCGCCGTCGACCAGTTGATCGAATCTCTGATCTGACGCACGTCGCGATGCACGTTGTCGATCGTGTCTTGCGAGTCTTTCAGGACCTTGGCGACTCGGATCAAGGTCATCTTGAGCGTTAGCATCGCAGGCCGCCATTTGTCGACCAGGGCCTTTACTTTTGTCAAAGCGACGACCGCTTCATTCAGCGTTCTTTCGGCGACGCCGGCCTTCTCCATTGCGGTCTGAATCTCGTTGACGTCGAAGTACAATCCGGCGACGGCAATTGCCTTCGCGCCGACCTTGACCGCTTTGCCGGCTTTGGGCGACAGGAACTTCCAATCGTCGATCGCGGCGTGGCCAACGCCGCCACCGCTATTCACGTTCGAGAGATTGTCGACCGTGTCGCTCGACTTCGAACCGCCCAAATAGTCGTCCATCGCCCATTGCCCGACTGCAATAGTCACCTTTGTCAGCACGGCGATTTCGGGCACGAAAAAGCCAAGCACGAACAGCCCCGTGTCAATGACACCTTGGGCTTCGGCTTCATGCCTCTTGGTTTTGGCGACTTCTAAAGCCCGCCGGAGGGCATCGATCCTCGGTTGAGCTTGGGCCGCGGCGAACTCGATATTTTGAAATTGAAAGCTCATCCACCAGGTGAACAAGCCAAGATTGAAAATAGCTTCCAAATTGTCGTTGGCGTCTCGCAGTGCTTCGAGATAGCCGCTTTGAATTTGTACGATCGGATCGAGTTGATCGCGGCTTACTTTCTTGCCGGCCTGGATCAGACTGACGGCGTCCGAATACTGAAACGCGGCGGCTTCGAGATAGGTCGCGTCAAAATCCGATTCGCCCGCCATGTAGGGAATCCAATGCACGGGAATTTGCTGTCGCAGTTTGTCGTACCGGGCCAATTCCCGCCGGGCCGAATTCATTTGGTCGGTCCAGTATTGAAATTCGTTGGGGCCAAGGTAGGCGTCGATCGTGGCGCGGTCGGCATTAACGGAATCGATGCGATACGACATGACTTGGCTCCCAGATCGAAAATTGGTGGAATTTGTGGTCACAACAACGGCCGGTCCAAGGACTGCCGCGACGTGATTCCTACTAAAGCGCAGGCGCCAAGTTATTGTTACAGACGCTCAACTGTTGGCAGGTCAACCGGCGATTGAGAAGGTCGCGCCGCTTCGCTGAGCGCCTCGGGGCCCGCGGCTGGAGGCGCCTCGCCAAAGCCCTGGAGCGTCGTTTGTTTGTCGACAGGCGGGCCGACGAAATATTTCCGACGCAGCAATCTATTGGCTATGCCGACTGCCAGATAGATAAACAGCATTGGCTGCCGCGACGCTCGCGCCGGCCGCAAACCGGTGTGGCTGTTCAGCCAGAAGCTGTTCGAGCGCCCCGAGGAACGACAGGACGTTTGTCTGCCGCGAAGCGTGGCCCATCAGACCGATCCGCCAGACCTTGCCTTTGAAGGCGCCGAGGCCCGCGCCGATTTCGATCCCGAACCGTTCCAAGAGACCCCGGCGGATCGTCGCGTCGTCGACCCCATCGGGAATTTTCACCGCGTTGAGCATCGGCAGCAAATGTTCCGGATCGGCGGCGTAGGCAATGCCGATCGCCGCGAGCCCCGCTTTGAGAGCCGCATGATTGATGGCGTGGCGCCCGAAACACGAGTCGAGCCCTTCGTCCAGCACCAACCGCAGCGCCTCGTACAGGCCGTAGGTCATATTGATCGGCGCCGTGTGATGATAGACCCGCTCTTGGCCCCAATATTGGGCCAGCATCGTGACGTCGAGATACCAACTTTGGACTTTCGTCTTACGTGCGCGAATCTTTTCCATCGCCGCGGCGCTGAACGACAGTGGCGCCAAGCCGGGTGGGCAACTCAGGCACTTTTGCGTGCCCGAGTAGATCGCGTCGATCTGCCAGGCATCCGTCTCGACGGGCATGCCGCCCAATGCGGTCACGGCGTCGACGATCAGGAGTGCGCCTGCGTCATGCACGACCTTCGAGACCTCGGCGATCGGCTGAGCGGCGCCCGTCGAGGTCTCCGCCATGACAATGCCAACGACGCGAGTTTTAGTCTTAGCCAGCGCCGCTCGGATTTCGTCCGGCGAAAACACTTCGCCCCAGGGCCGATCGACCCGCGCGACTGCCGCGCCGGCTCGGGTGGCCACATCGACCATTCGGCCGCCGAACACACCGTTCACGCAGATCAGCATCGGGTCGCCCGGCTCGATTAGATTGACGACCGCGGCCTCCATCCCGGCCGAACCCGTACCACTTACGGCGAGCGTCATCTCATTTTGAGTGCGAAGAACGGCCCGCAGCATCTGCTGCATGCCATTCATCAATTCCAAATAATAGGGATCGAGATGGCCGACTGTGCCGGCAGCCAGCGCTGCCAGCACGCGCGGATGCACATCGCTCGGTCCGGGCCCCATCAGTCGGCGGATAGGCGGATTCAATTCGCGAGGAATATCTTGCATTGACTTAAGAACTCTCAATAGTTTCTAGGGCCGTCTGCCTTCGTGCTTCGCAGCTTCGTGATATATCCGTGTCACTGTCCCTCGGTTAGGTGAATAGTCCACTAACCGATTCATTCCGGTGGATGCGTTTGATGGCTTGGCCGAGTAGCGAAGAGACGGACAAGACTCGTATCTTCGGCAGAATCTGCTTGTGGCGGAGCGGGATCGTGTCGGTCACGGCCACGCTGGAGATGGGGGCCGCTTCGAGCCGTTCCATGGCCGGGCCGACCAGCAAGCCGTGAGTGGCGGCGACGTGGATTTCCCGGGCGCCGGCGTGATGGATCGCTTTCGCCGCGCCGCAGATCGAACTGGCGGTCGAGATCATGTCGTCGAACATCAATGCGACTTTGCCGCGAACTGGGGCGCCGATCACGTTTTCCTGCCGCGTGGCGTCGGCGCTGGTGCGGCGCTTGTCGACGATCGCCAGCGGAGCGCCCATCCGCGTCGCGTGCCCCAGGGCCCGTTTGATGCCTCCTTCATCCGCGCTGACGACCACGATCTCGTCGCGTTTGAATCCGAGCGACACGAAATAATCGTTCAGCACGGGCGCCGCGTACAAGTGATCCACCGGCACGTCGAAGAAACCCTGAATCTGAGCGGCGTGGAGATCCATCGCCAATACCCGATCGGCGCCCGCTCGGGTGATGATGTTCGCCACAAGCTTGGCGGTGATCGGCACTCGGCCCGCGTCTTTGCGATCCTGCCGTGCATAACCGAAATACGGCATCACGGCGGTTACGCGAAAGGCGCTCGCCCGTTTGAAGCTGTCGATCATGACCAGCAGCTCCATCAGATTTTCGTTCACCGGGGGGCAAGTCGGCTGCACCAGATAAACATCGCGGCCGCGAACGTCCTCGTCGATCTTGCAGGAGATTTCGCCGTCGGGAAAATTGCCCATCGAGATCTTGCCGACTGTCAGCCCGAGATACTCGCAGATTCGCTGGGCCAGCTCAGGATTCGCCCGGCCGCTGAAGATCTTGAGGTCGTTCATGGGGAGGGAGATCGGAGCTGAGAGATTAGGGGCGGGGTAGGTCAGGCACTCCGTGCCTGACGAGCGTGACGCTGACGCTGGCCAAGCGCTAGTCTAAGCTGGCCGCTGATGGCCGATGTATTCTAACGAAAAACTAACGACCACGCGCCTCCCTATCGATTCGCCACCGCCGCCGGTTCGAGCGCGTCGCGAGCGACGCGGCTAAAGGACTCCGGTTTCCCGCCTCCCGTCTCCCGACTTGCCCCGCTCCATCTCGCTTTCAACGATCGCTAGATCATCGACCGTGTTGATGCTGAGCGCCTCGCACGGCTGGAGCACGCTAAGAGCCTCCACCTTCTGACCGGCGCTGCGCAAAATGCCGGGGCAATCGGTGATGTAATACTCCCCCTGGGCGTTGCGGCGATCGACGCGATCGAGCGCCCAGAGCAATTGCTGGCAATCGAACACATAGCAGCTCATGTTGACTTCGGTAATCCGGCGCTGCTCGGCGGTGGCGTCGCGCTCTTCGACGATGCCTAAAAAATCGCCGTGACTGTCTCGCACAATTCGGCCTAGACCGGTGGGGTCGGCTCGATGGGCTGTGCCCAACAAACAGGCCGGCCGCTGTCGATCGAATTCATCGAGCAGCGCCGCGATCGACGACTTTTGCATCAGCGGCGAGTCGCCGGTCACAATCAGCACCGCGCCAGTGCGCTCGGCAAGTTGCGCCCGGGCGCTCATCACGGCGTGGCCGGTTCCCAGTTGCTCGGTCTGCTCGGCGAAGAGGACCGCCTTGCGATGGGCCAGCGAGTGACGCACCAAGTCGCCTCGGTAGCCGATCACGACGATCGTATCCCGCACGCCACCCGCTTCGAGCGCATCGAGCACAAATTCAATCATCGGCCGGCCCAGCACGGGCACAAGCACCTTGGGCAACTCGGACTTCATCCGAGTCCCCTTGCCAGCGGCCAGCACAACCGCGACGGTTGAAAGCATAGATTCACTTAGAGATGGCCGAATTGGGGAAACGCGGATTATAGCAATCGGTTCGCATAGCGCGAACGAGCAACGAGCGGGTGCGTTGACACGGTGACCAGGTGACTTAGAATGACATGTTTTCACTGAGCGAACTTTGCGGAAGGCTCGTTGAACCGCCCGTTTTCGGTCAGAACTGACCGCCACGCCCCCGGCTTGGAGACGCACTGCTTTGTCGGACTCGAACCAGAACAATTCGGCTCAGGCCAAGGCTGCTGTTGCGACCGCGATGCCGGCAGTTGCTAAACACCCCGTCCAGCAGACGGATGAGCAGATGAGGGCGATGGAAAAGGCCGATGTGCTGATCGAGGCCCTGGGCTGGATCCGCCGGTTCCGCGACAAGATTACGGTGATCAAGCTCGGCGGCAGCGTGATGGAGAACGAAGACGCCCTGCGGCATCTGCTCTTGGACTTGGTGTTCATGGAGACCGTGGGGATGCGGGTCGTCGTCGTGCATGGCGGCGGCGCGGCGATCAATCGGGCGATGGACGCCGCCGGTCTAACTCCACAATTCATCCAAGGCCGCCGGTTCACCGACGATGCCACGCGGGACATCGTCGAGCAGGTACTGGCCTACGAGACCAACGAAACGATCGCTCAGCGAATCGAAGAGTTCGGCGGCCGGGCGATGCCGCTCAACTTCCGCTCGACCAACGTCCTGTTTGGCGAACAAATCACGCTCGAAGACGGCGACGGCCGGCCGGTGAACCTGGGGCACGTCGGCCGTGTCACACGAGTCGATCGCACGACGATAGACAATCTCTGCTACGCGGGCACGGTGCCGGTGATTCCCTCGATGTGCATCGGCGCCGATGGCCAGAAGCTGAACGTCAACGCCGACACGGCCGCGACCGCCGTCGCCCAGGCGCTCGGCGCCGAGAAGCTGATTTTTTTGAGCGACGTGAACGGCGTGCGTCGCAAAAAAGAGGATCCTCATTCATTAATCAACTCACTGACTGCTTTGCAAGCGCGGGAGCTCATGCGCAGCGGGGCGATCGAAAGCGGGATGATTCCCAAAGTCGAGGCTTGTCTGGAGACGCTCGATAAGGGCGTTCGCAAAATTCACATCATCGACGGCCGGTTGCGGCATTCGTTGCTCCTGGAGATCTATACGAACCACGGCGTGGGAACGGAAATGGTGCGGGAAGAACAGAGTCGGGAGACGGGAGTCGGGAGACGGGAGTGACGATGACCTTCGTCATTCGTCATTTAAGCATTCGTCATTGATTAGGCCTTCGTCATTAGACATTAGGCATTTTGAAACAATTAGTCGCCCCGGGGGCATTTCCCATGACCGCCACGACCACGACCCGCGAAGAGACGATCGAGCAGTTCCAGAAATACGTCGTGCCCAACTACGCGCGTTATCCGGTCGTCCTGACGCGCGGCGAGGGCTCGCACGTTTGGGATAGCGACGGCAATCGGTATCTCGATTTTTTCCCAGGCTGGGGTTGCAATCTGCTGGGCCATTGTCCGGCGCCAATCGTCCGGGCCGTGCAGCAACAAGTCGCCACGCTCATCCATGTCCCCAACACCTGGTATACAGAGTCCCAGGGCCAATGGGCTCAAGCGCTGTCGGAGCGGAGTTTTGGCGGCCAAGCGTTTTTCTGCAACTCCGGCGCGGAGGCGAACGAAGCGGCGATCAAGCTCGCCCGACTGCACACGCCTAAAGATCGCTACAAGATTATCACGTTCCGGGGCGGCTTTCACGGGCGGACGTACGCCGCCGTGTCCGCCACGGCTCAGCCGAAATACCACGAGGGAATCGGCCCGATGCTGGCCGGTTTTCAATATGCCCCCTTCGGCGATTTGGAAGCGGTTGCCCGGCTGATCGACAAGGAAACGGCCGCGATCATGGTCGAGCCGATCCAAGGCGAAGGGGGCGTGCAGATTCCGCCCGAGGGATTTTTGGCCGGCCTGCGGAAACTGGCCGACCAGCACAATCTACTGCTGATTTTCGACGAAGTGCAGACGGGCTGCGGGCGCACGGGACAATGGTTCGCCTATCAGCATTTCGGCGTCACGCCCGACATCATGACATTGGCCAAGGCCGTCTGCGGCGGGATCGCCGGCGCCGCGCTGATGACGACGAAGGAAATAGCTCTGAGCCTGCGGCCGGGGATGCACGCGGCGACGTTCGGCGGCAATCCGATCGCAGCCCGAGCCGGCGTCGCGGCGCTGGAAATGATCGAGCAAGAGAATTTACTCGAGCACGCTCGCAAACTGGGAGACGTGTTTCGCGCGCGGCTTAACGAGTTGCGGTCGCAGCGAGAAATTATTCGCGACGTTCGCGTGCTGGGCGTCATGATCGGTGTGGAGCTCTCGATCGAAGGCGCCCCGATCGTGAAGGCCTGCCTCGATCGGCGGCTGCTAATCAACTGCACTCAAGGCACAATCCTGCGGCTCCTGCCGGCCATGAATCTCAGTATCGAACAAGCCCACGAAGGATGCGACATTCTGGCCGACGCGCTGGAGCAGGTCGCCTCGGGCGAGGCGTGATCGAAAAACACTCAATTTAGCCGCGTCGCGTGCGACGCGATTTGCAGCGAATCTCTCGTCGCAAGCGACGCGGCTAAAATTAATATCATGCGCGACCTCATCACAGTCACCGACCTGTCGGCCGGCGAAATCGAGCAGATCTTCGCGATTACCAAAGATCTGAAAACCAAATACACCGAGGGGCTGCGGGAGCCGCTGCTGCCGGGCCGCGTCATGGCCCTGCTCTTCGAAAAGCCGTCGCTGCGGACTCGCGTGAGTTTCGAGGCCGCGATGATCCATCTCGGCGGCCAGAGCCTAGTGCTCGGCGCCGACACGGGCTTTGGTTCGCGCGAGAGCATCGCCGATTTCGGAACGGTGCTCAGCCAATATGTCGATACGATCGTCGTCCGCGCCAAACGGCATGAAACGGTGGTCGAACTGGCTCAATATTGCGACTGTGCGGTGATCAATGGCCTGACCGACTTCGCCCATCCCTGCCAAGCCCTGGCCGATCTCTACACGCTTAAGGAACTCGTGGGTCCCTTAGATGGCCTGAAGCTGTCGTTCATCGGCGATGCGAACAATGTGAGCCGCAGTTTGCTCGAAGTTTGTGGACTGATGGGAATGCGGTTTGTCATCGCGTCGCCGAATAAATATCGCTTCGATGCGGAGTATCTCGGCAATATCGAGAAGCAGCTTCCGGACATCGAGTATCACGTGACCGACGATCCCGCGGAGGCGATCGACGGCGCCGCGGCCGTGTATACCGATGTCTGGACCAGCATGGGGCAAGAGACGGAAGACGCCAAGCGGCGCCAGGATTTCGCCGGTTATCAAGTGACCGAGAAATTGATGGCCCACGCCCCCGACGCCTATTTCATGCACTGTCTGCCGGCCCGCCGCGGCGAGGAAGTCACGGCCGAAGTCATCGACGGCCCGCAGAGCGTGATCGTCCAACAGGCGGCGAATCGGCTGCACGTGCAAAAGGGAATTCTGGCCTGGCTACTCGGCAGGCAAACATCGCCATAGAGCCGCGCACGAAGTAAGCGCCGCGGTGCTCCATTCATCCACTCCGCGCTTACTTCGTGCGCGGCTCAAGGGACATATAACCATGCGACACGACAACCGCCGGTCGGACGAGCTTCGCCCGATCGAAATCACTCGCGGCTTCACCCGAACCGCCCCGGGCAGCGTGCTGATTCACGCCGGCGGCACCACGGTTCTCTGCACCGCTTCGGTCGATATGAAGGTGCCCGACTGGATGGCCGGCAAGGGCCGAGGCTGGCTCACCGCCGAATACAACATGCTGCCCGGCAGCACCAATCCGCGCAAGAAACGCGAGCGCGACGGCAAAGTCGACGGCCGGACCACCGAGATTCAGCGGCTCATTGGCCGCAGTCTGCGAGCGGTCGCCGATCTGGATGCACTGGGCGAGCGGTCGATCGTCGTCGATTGCGAAGTGCTCGAGGCCGACGGCGGCACGCGCACGGCTAGCATCACGGGCGCCTTCATCGCGCTGGTCGATGCGATCGCCACCGTGTGCGATCCGGCGAAAGTGCTCGCTTCGAGCATTGCGGCGATCAGCGTCGGGATCGTCGGCGGCGCCGCTCTGTTGGACCTCGACTATAAGGAAGACGTCGGCGCGGCGGTCGATATGAACCTCGTCATGACCGGCGGCGGCCAGTTCGTTGAGATTCAGGGAACCGGCGAGGAGGCGACGTTTTCGGAGGCGGAACTTGCACAGTTGCTTACGGTCGGACGGGCCGGTATCGCGAGGCTAACCGCAGTCCAGCGCGAAGCGCTCGGCGTCAGTTGGCCGTGGCCGAAGCCATAACGCCGCCGCCCGCGACGACTACGCTGTAATCCCTTTGGTGAGCGCCATAAACGCCGTCTCAAGATTGAGCTCGTCTTCGCGAAGCAACGTCAGCTTGTGGCCGGCGGCGATAAGCAGTGTTGCGAAATCGCTGTATTCGATGACTCCCTCGCGGAGCATGACGGCGATATGACCTTCGCGGATGTCGATCTGCTGTACGCTGGGGTGCTGCTCGAGCAGCCGGGCGGCAGCCTCGAGCGGACCTGCCACGGCGATCTGAAGCTGTAAGTGACGGCGGACTTTCTTAATCACGGCATCGACATCGCCGTTCTCGATGAGCTCCCCCTTCTCGATGATGCCGATCTTGTTGCACATGTCGGCCAATTCCGGAAGGATGTGGCTGGAGACCATCACCGTCTTGCCGGACTCGCCAAGATGCTTGATCACCCGGCGGATTTCGATGCGAACTCGCGGGTCCAGACCGCTGGCCGGCTCGTCGAGCAACAGCACTTGCGGATCGTGCAGCAACACTCGCGCGAGCCCCAGCCGCTGCGTCATCCCCCGCGAGAGGCTGGTGGCCAGCGCGTCTCGCTTGTAGTCGAGCCCCACCAGATCGAGCACTTCGTTGCAGACCTTGCGTCGCTTCGGGCCGCTGATGCGATAAGTCGCCGCGAAGAACTCGAGGTACTCGATTACTTTCATGTCGTCGTACACGCCGAATTGGTCGGGCATGAATCCGATAAGGCGACGAATCTCCTTGGGATTGGTGTAGATCGATGACCCGCAGATGTAGGCCTCGCCCCAAGTGGGATTGAGCAGCGTGGCCAGAATCTTCATGGCCGTCGTCTTGCCCGCGCCGTTGGGACCGATGAAGCCAAATACATCACCCGGTTCGAGCTTGATGTCGAGCGACTTGAGCGCGAACAGATCGCCGTATTTTTTCGTGAGGTCGCGGGTTTCGATCATGGCTGGCGAGCGGGGGGCGTCAGCCCCCTGTCCTCAAGTTCAAACTACTCTGACCGATACGAAGCTGCGCGATCGCTACTCGTAACCGGCAAGACAAAACGATAAAACGTCAGCGCCTCCGCCGCGTCGAAATTCGAGGCAGGCTGGCCGTCGATCGACAGCGACGACGCCGGTGGACCAACGCCGATGAGCACCGCTCGACCCAGCCGGGAAAAATGGTCGCTAAGATCGAGGTCGGCCGCCGCTCGGTTCCAAAGCGACGTATAACCGCGGCCACCGGCGGCTTTGTACGACAGCATGATTTCAAGAATTCGGCGGCGATCGAGGCCGGCCGGATCGTACATGGCCGCTTGGACTTTGTCTCCGACCATGTGACGTTGGGTGAGCAACGTGTCGATGGTTTGCGGATCGTCGAGCTTGGCCACTTTGTCGACCGACAAGCGACCAAGCTTGTAAGCCCAGTGATCGTAGAACAGCACGCAGTCGGTGAGCTCGAGCGACCGGCCGGAGGACGTGTCAGACATGCGAACGGCGCCGATCAGTTGGCGATCTGCCTCATGGAGGTCGGCGTCGATCAGTTGCTCGCCGTTTCGGGTCCAAAACGACGAAAAACATCGGCTCGATCGGGCGGCGATCGGCGTGGGCCCCAGCGAGCCTCCCATGAGCGACATCGAATAGGGCTCGGTGAACGGAAACGCTTCGGCCGGGGTGTTCTTCATGGCGCCCAGGCCGTTACCCGGCAGGCCCAGCCAGCTAAGCTCAATCGTTCCCGTCTCGACATGGGCCGCCGATCGCTCGGCAACGGCGGCGCCATTAGGCGTTAACTCGAGCAAATAATCTTTCGTGACCGGACTATAAATACTGAACCACGATTGACCGCGAACGAGGCCGGATTCTCGATCGACGTCAACGACTTCCACCCGGTTTACGATCATGTCGCTCGACGTCCAGCTCCAGCCGATTGCGCACGCGGCGGCGCCAAAGACGATCGCAATTAACGAGAATCGCAGCCAAGGCCAAGCGGGAGAAGTCGGCGGACGGGAGTCGGGACTCGGGAAAGACGAAACCGCATTCGACCGAAGCCGCTTGCGACTTAGCCAATAATCCAGCGGGAAAAGCAGCAAGATGTACGCGGCGGCCAACCCAATCACGATCGAAAACGGAATCAAACGTACGCCCGGAAACTGATCGAGCGACGACCGGAGTTGGCCGATCATGTCGTCGAAGCCGAGTCGCAGACCGGCCGAGCGAGGATCGGCCGCGGGGGCGGTGGCGATGGCTCGCGGGCCGTGGCCAGCCAGAGCGCCGATCAGCTCGTTGCGCGCCGGCCACTGGCTCACCGGCGGCTCGTCGAGATCGATGGCAATAAAAGTTAGCTGTCCAAACCCGACAGGCCTGCGCACGACAAGGGGCAGTTCGCTCGAGCGGCTGCCCTCAAATGCTTCAACTCGGCCTTGCACATCCTCCAACTGCGCCGCCGGTATTGTGCGCCGCGGTCCTCCCGTGGCCGGATCGAGTGGGACAGCGGCGCCGGAGAGGTTTTCGAGGGCGCCGAAACGATCCAACGATAACACGCTCACGAATTTTCCGGGCGCGAATCGAGCGAGCGGCTTGCCCAAGGCGATGGTCTGAGGAGCCTCGCGACCAACCGACAAAATTGCACGGCCACCAAGCTCCAGCCAGCGATACATCGAATCGAGCTGAGCGGGCGATACTCGATCGTAAATTTTCCGCGTGGCCGTAGTCATCACGATCAAATCGACGCCGCAATACCCTTGCCAACGATCTGGCAGCATGGCCGGGTCGCCGATGAACGCGACGACGGCGCCCTGCGGCTCGCCATCGGGGCCAAATTGGATCGCCGAACCTAAGTCCAGCGGCGAGCCGAGCTCGAGCGTCAGTGTTTGAGCGGACGACATCGCGGCGGGAATTTCGTCGCCCGCGAACTCACGCTCCGTCAGCGGAGCCCGCGAATCGACGGGGGTCAAGCTAATCCTGATCGGCGCCTGCGGCCGGCCGAATTTCGCGTACAAGCGGAACGTCTTTGACTCGCCTGCGGCAAGCGACACGGCGGCCTCCGTGAACTGCGTCGGCACGCCGTCCCCATCCGGCGCCACGAGCCGCAGGACGCCCCGAAACGCTGATGGTCCGCCGACTAGGTCAACGGCAACGGGCGTCCAGCAACCGAGCTTGTAGTGATCCAGAAAGCCAAGATGAATACCGGCGATCCGCGGCAAAGCGTCGTTTGTAACAGTCGCAGCACGCGCGTTTGGCGCAGTGAAGCCGACGATCGAGCAAAGCGCGATGCACAAGGGCCGAGCGACTAACCGCGCGTTCATGGCTTCTCCGCATCCGCGCAGACGCAGACCAATTGGCCGCACCCCGGGCAGCCCGCGCCATATTTTCTGGCCACGGCTTCGCTGAGATCGACGCCGGCCACGTTGGCGATTGTCGCCAGCCAGGCCAGCACGTCGGCGAATTCGCCGAGCCGCTCCTCGTGCGTTCCGCTTCGCAAGGCGGCCGCGAGCTCGCCGACCTCCTCCATCAGCCACATAAACGTGCCGTCGATGCCGCGAGCCATATCCTTTTTCAAGTACATGTCGCGAATCAATTGCTGAAAGCTGGCTAGCGTGACGGCCGGCGTCGGGCTGCCGCTGGCGATTCGTGGCGCGGTGGATTCCGGTTGCGAAGAAGCGGTCAAGGTTTGAGTTTCTCCCGTAGTTCCGCAGCTGCGGCGTGGTTGGATCGCGGAGCAGTATGGCTTTCAGTGTGGCTTCGGTTTTGCCGCGGCGCCAGCTTGGATTTGGGCATTGGCCAACGTGGTTTGCAAGGTCAAATCGTCGTGCGAAAGTTTGACGGCCAAGACGTATTCGTCCACCGCGGCGGCGAATTTCTTGTCGCCCAGCAGAGCGTCGGCCAGCATGCGATGGGCCTGCTTATCTTCTACGTCGATATACAGGCATTGTTTCGCCCAGTGGACGGCATCGCCGAATATTTTCGCGTCGAGCGCGATTTGAGTCAGCTTTTTTCGCATGGGAATGTCGTCGGGATCGGCCTCCGCCAATTCGATCAGCACGGGTTCGAGCTTGGCGTCGTTTTGGGCGCCGAGATAGGCCCGGGCTAAAGCACGATTCCAAGCCGGATTGTGGGGAAACTTTTTGGCGCCCAGTTCACAGAACTCAATGGCGTGTTCGGGCTTGTCGGATACGCGCTTCAAATCGGTTAAGAGCAAAAGCAGCTTTTCATGCGGTGAATCGCGATCGAGGCTGGCTTCGATAATTTCGATTGCGCGCGACTGATCGCCCGATTTGAGTAGTATCCGAGCCAAGCAGTAAGAGGCGAACTGACTACGAGGATGCTGAGCGAGAACCGCTTCGGTGAGTTCGCGAGCTTTGTTAGGTTTGTTGCCGGCATTCACCGCGTCGAGAGCCTGCTGTGCCACGTCGTCAGCTACACTCTGCTTGTCTTGACGAAGTTCGCTCGCCAGCCCCGCTCTATTGACCGTCTGCCGCAAAAATTGTCGATACCCGGACTCGAAATCCGTTTCATCGAAGCCTAGGGCCTGCTTGATCGCGCCAGCGGTATTCGCATGTCCGGCGTACGCCGCGAGCATCTTGGCCAGCGAATCGGCGCCGAACCGCTCGAGCATATAGTCGGCGTACAGCGCCGCTTGGCAATAGGCCAGAGCCCAATCGTCGCTCGACTGCGGGCGGATGAAGCCCGAATTGATCGTCTTCAAGTTATAAATCGCGCCGGGAGATTTCTTCTCTTTTTCCAGTCGCCGAGCCAGCAATTCGTTCCATTGTCGCGGTCGGCCATAGCCTTCGTTCTGCACGGCCAGGGCTTCGGTAAACCAATGCGGAATGTTGAAATCGGTTTGTTGCAAATTGACGACATGCACGAACTCGTGCCGCAGAACGCGAGACCAATTGAATTTCTGTCGGCTATCATTGGGCGATTGCATAGCGACCATTCGGCCTGCGCAGCCGCCGACCGTGCCGATATAAGGCAATCCCACCATGCGGGCGCTGAACCAACCGTGGCCGTCGGTGTTCTTCGCGCGGCTGAAGATTTCGAACAGCGACTTACCGGCCGGTTGGAAGCCGAATTTCTTTACGAGTTGCGGATAGACGTCGTCCTCGAGAAAATCGGCCGCGTATTTGGCGAGCAACTCGTCGTGCGCGCGGTCGAATTTGACGACGAAATGCTCCGTCTCGATCGTCGAGTAATTCTTGAGCACGTCAAGCACTTTGAGCGTATTGCCGACCCGCACGTTAAACGGGTCCATGATGAACGACTTGCGAAGCTGCTTGTCAGCCTCGACCTCCTCGCCGAGCCGCATTTGCACCAGCCCCAATTGGCCGCGAGGCGCGATGAGCTCGGGCATGCAGTCGATCGCCTCTCGGTAGAAGCGTACCGCGTCGGGATAATGGCGAAGTTGTTCGAGAGACGAGCCCAGCGCGAGATAGAACTCGCCGGCATGGGGATTGCGCGAATTGACTTCGTCGATCAGGCGGCCGAGGCGCGTGCCGGCTAGTTTTTCGGGGTTACCGTCGAGTCCCACATAAGCCGCCGCCAATCGACCGAGAGTCTGCTCATTGTGCGGGTCGAGCGGCAGCGCGTCGCGCGTAAGAATCTCGATCGCTCGGGCCGGCTCAAAATTAGCCAACTCCAAATCGGCCGAAAGCTGCCGCGCGCGTAACAGTTTTGGATTGAGTTCTAACGCCCGATCGATGGACTTGCGGGCCTCGGTGAGCTCATAATTTTGCAGCGACAGCTCCGCGATGGCCGCGTAAATCTCTCCAGCGTGAGGATTGATCGCCAGAGCCGCTTTGAACTCGCGGCTAGCGTCGGCCTGATTGAACTTTTCCGAAAACAGCAGGCCCGACTCGTAGTGAGCCTGCCAAAAGTTTGGCTCCCGCTTTAACATGTCTGGATAGAAATCGTTAACCAAAAACTGGAACTGATCGCTCAGCCGATTCCATCGAGCGTGCTGCGCGGCAGCCAGACTCACGGCATGGAGCACGTCCGGATCTTTGATGTCATCAGTGGCGTTGTAGAGATCGACGAGGCTTTTGTAGATGGCTTTGGCCGTGTCGAGATGCCCCGCCCGACAGGCAAGCTGGGCTTCGATCCATCGACACGGCGCCCGGGCCGACTTGTCTGTTATCAGCTCAAGGGCCGCATGAACCTGGGCGTCGGCCTCGCGATCGTCTCCGTGCTCGAGCGCAAGCCGGGCCAACTCAGCATGAATTTCCCCGGATTCGGGATGCTTCTTCGCAGCAGCGTCGAGCAGCTCGACCGTTTCAGCGTATTTGCCGACGGCGGAAAGGCAACGTGCTTGTCCGATCGCGCCGCCAATCGGATGCCGATCGGCGAGCGCGGCATACATTTCTCCGGCCTCAGCGTAATTACCGGTCAAATACAATCGCCGGGCTTCGCTTAAAGAAATCGCCAACGATTCGGCGAACGAGCTATTGCAACCAACGACAACGAATAGCATGAATGCCGAAAAGTTCGACCAGGCCCACCACGCCTCCCGACGAGCGGTTCGCGCCAAAACCTGCGGCTCGATGACGGGCGAGGCGCTCATTTCTTCTGCGGCACGACCATGATTTTGTTGTACTTCAAATCCATCACCAGCATGTACTGGGCGAGAATGTGCGCCCCCACGACGCCGGCCTGGTTAATGCTTTTAGCGGCATATACATCATTCAGCGGGGCGGTCGATTGCGTGAGACCCTTGTGTTCGTGGCCAAAAATGGACAGAACGCCAATTTGTTCCGGCCCGTCGCTGGAAGTGATCTGGTCCCCGTCAGCATCGCGAGCCATTTTCACCAATTCATGATTGCAGCCCGTGGCGAGCATATAGAGTTCCTTTTTGCCACCATCGAGTTGGACCTCAATGCAAGGGCGATTGTCAATCACTGTAAGCAGTGTTGCTTTATCGGAAATTGGCGCTTCGTCGTGATCGTAGAATATGACCTTACCCTTGCCGGGATCGATCGCAAACATGGTTGAATACCAAATGTCGCGACCGAGAACGCCGTCAAATTTAGCGCCTATTTCTTTCTCCCAAGGAGCGATATCCATTACGGCGGCGTTTAAGTCTTCCCAATGCGCATCTTTTACTTTAAGCGACGCGATGTTGCGGTAAGAGATAGACTGCGCCCCACCGACGCCATTAACCAGCGCTTTCCTGGTTTCGACGAGGCCTAGTTTCGCGGCCACGGTCTCCTTCATTACGGTCAAAATGGATCCCGTGTCGAGCAGAAATGTGCCGGCCGGTTTGCCGTTGATCGTAACTTCGGTGAAGAAGAAATCACCGACGCGAGTGATCGGGGCTTCGACGAATTTCTTGCCCAGGGGCACTCGCTTTCGTTTCGCCGTCTCTTCGGCGGCTTTAGCCGCATCGAATGGGGCTGGAACAAATTGCGGGCGCGCCTCATTCTTGACGACAGCAGCCTGCTTTTTGGGCTCTGGTCCCGAGTTCAGATTCACGACGACAACGACGGCCAAGATGAAAATTGCGAGCCCTCCGGCGGCCATCGCATAGATCTGCCAAGTTTCGAGCTTGAACTTACCGCCAGCGGAATTGCTCGATGCGGCGGCGGATTTCGGTTTGCCGATCGCGCCCGTCAACTTTGGCGCGGTTGACTTCGCTGCCGGCTTACCGAAGGCAGGTTTGGCGCCGGCAGGTTTCTTGGCATCGGTCGAGCGCGGCGCGGAAAAGTCCATGCCGTCGAAAAATGACTCCTCCACTGCGGGCTCAGCGGAAGGCTCGGTCCGCGGCTGCGTTGATTGTTCGATCGGCTTGGCTTTCGCGGGTAGGCTCGCCGCCTCGACGACCGGAGCGAAGACTTGATAATTGTCGGACGGCGTCGACTCCGATTCGCTGGGCGAAGGAGTTTCGCTCACGGCGGAATCACTCACTGCAGAATCGTTCACCGTGGCCCAACCATTTCCATTGAGCGACGCATCGTAAGCGGCCTTGGCCTGCGGATCGAGAAGGCATGCCTCGGCCGCCGCGACCGATTCCAGCACCCGCAGCGCGTGGGCGCCGTTTTGTCCCTTGGCTCGAGCTTGGCAATACGCAGTCAGACGCTTGAGCACGGAGGCGATTTTGCCGGAGTCGTCCTCACCCGCCGGCAAGTTGAGCAGGCGATAATGCGTGGGAGGCTGCTCGGCTGGCGGAATGCCTAGCCATTTTTGATACGGATCGAAATCGGCCGACATGACGTTCCTCGGCGGCGGTCGCCCGCCATTGATGGCGGCAACCGTCGTGGCAGTTTGGCGAAAACGGACGAGAGAAAGCCATTATTTCGTGTGGAGGGATCGTTTGCAACCGAGAGAAGCGAATCGGCAGCGCAACCCGGTTCGACAGCCATCACGAATCCAAGAGCCAGTTCACAACCTCCACCAAACCATCACTGTCATGACCTGGAGCGATACGGTCGGCCGCCACTTTGACCGGCTCCAGCGCGTTGCCCATTGCGACGCCCAGCCCGGCGCCTTGGATCATGGGAATGTCGTTCACGTCGTCGCCGACTGCGCAAATTTCACGATCGGCGATACCGAACTCCGCGGCGATTTGGCACACGCCGGACCACTTGCTGACGCCGGCGGGAGCGATCTCGCACATATAACCCGTGTAGCGAGGGCTGCGGAGGACGTGGATCGTCAAGTCGTCTGGCCAGCGGGCCTCGAGCTCATCCGCCAGATCGAGCATCTGCCGCTGCGTGCCCATCGCGAAGCCGGCGAACACTTGGTCGGGCGGCGCCGTCATGAGCTGCGGCCAGATTCTCGCGGAAGCCGGATTCAATCGGTAGAATTCGCACAGTTGTGGCTGCGCGACCTCCAGCCGCGGGCAATAAAAATCGAAACCGTCGTGGAAACTATCGGTGTACAGGACCGCATCGAACCCGGCGGACGAAATGGCGTCGAGCACGCCGAGGAGCGCCGCCGGCCGAAACTCGGCGCGGAACCGCGTCTGATGACCGCGCGGATGCTTGATCAGGGCGCCGCTGGCCGTGACGAGCGGCGAGTCGATTTCGAGATGCTCGATGTACGGAAGCGATCGCGAATAACGTCGACCGGTCGCCAAGACCACTTGGATGCCAGCCTGTCGAGCGCGGCGAATCGCCTCGCGCGTCGGCGAAGTGAGTTCTTCGCGACTGTTGATCAGCGTGCCGTCGATGTCGAGAGCAAGTAGGCGAAACATTGGGAAAGCAGTCGGGAGCTGGCAGTTTGAAGGTCAGGCCATCGGCATGACGAAGGGAACGGCACAAGGTCCCGGAAAAATAGGCAGTACGGACCACGGCGCGTCAGGCCATTGGCCTGACCTACACCGCATTCGCCATCGCCTCAAGTTGCGCGACCGATCGCATTTGTTCCTTCTCCAGATACGTCCGTCCTTTCTTGACGTTGATGTGATCCCACGGCAGTTTGTCGCCGAGTTCTGAGGCCCGATGCACAAGCGAGTGAAAATCCATGCCCGGGCGGCCTTGGGCCACGTCTTCCAGAGCTTTCCACCACAGATCGGCGTTGAGTTTCTCGGCCCAGCTATCCATGCGGGCGCCGCGCCGCCACGCCAATTCGATGACGTCGGCGATGCGACGATCGCCACGACTCAATAGGCCTTCGAGCAGGCTCGTATCCACTTGATGGCAGTTCAGCTTGACGCTCCGGTTCTTTAACCGTCGACGCATGTGCTGATGGGCCCAGGTGAAATACTCGCGGGTTTGCATCCCATTCCATTGATACGGCGTGTGAGCCTTGGGCACGAAGTTCGACACGCTGGCCGTGACCTGCGGATAGCGGCCGCGAACTTGCCGTCCGATGTCGGCGATCGTCTCGGCCATGTCGACGATCCCGTCCAAATCGACGGGCCGTTCGCCGGGCAGTCCGCAGAGGAAGTACAACTTCACTTTCGTAAAGCCGTTGCGAAACGCTTCGCGGCAGCCCTCGAACAGATCTTCGTTCTTGATCTTCTTGCGAATCTGCTCGCGCATGTCGTCTCGGGCGACCTCCGGGGCGAGCGTCAGGCCTGAGTGCCGATCGGTGCCGATCATCCCGGCGACACTCTTAAGAATCTCGTTCACGCGGAGGCTCGGGACCGAAATGTTAACGCCCAGCGGCCGAAACGTTTCTTGCATCCGGCGAATGAGCTGCTCGAAATACGGATAGTCGCTCGTCGACAGCGACAGCAGCGAGATTTCGTTGAAGCCCGTGTTGCGGTGCGTTTCGAGCGCCGCGCTGACGATCGTTTCGACCTCTCGAACGCGAAGCGGCCGCTTGATGACGGTGCTCTGGCAAAAGCGGCACTGCCAGGGACAGCCGCGCATGATCTCGATCGCAATCCGATCGTGAACGCATTCGGCCACCGGCACGATCGGCGCGGTGGGGAGCGGCATGCCGTCGAAATCGGCGATGATCGAGGGCTCGATCGTCTCGGGTACGTCGGAGCGAGTGCGATTGAGCGCAGCCAGCCGGCCGTCCGCGTAATACTCGGGTTCGTAAAAGCGCGGCGCGTAGGCAAACGGAAGTTGGGCGGCCAACCGAGCCATCATTTCGTCTCGCTGTCGCTGGCCCGCTTCGCCGCTCAAGAGCGGTCCGCACTCTTCCTTGAGCTTCAGCCAAGCGTCGCATAGCAAGGGCAGCGCCGGCTCGCCGTCGCCGCTGACGAAGATATCGATGAACGGCGCGAGCGGTTCGGGGTTTTGGGCGCAAGGTCCGCCGGCAATGATCAGCGGATGGTGCATCGTGCGTCCGGCGCCGCGAAGTGGAATGCCCCCTAGGTCGAGCATTGTGAGAATATTACTCGTGCAAATTTCATATTGCAACGTAAACCCGAAAATATCGAACTCCACAAGCGGCGTGAACGTCTCCAGGCTATACAGCGGCAGCCCTGCGTTGCGGAGCGCAGCCTCCATATCCTCGAGTGGCGTGAACGATCGCTCGCAGACCCAGTCCGCGCGATTGTTCATCAGCGTGTAGAGCACCTGGAGGCCGTGATGACTCATCCCGATCGAATACGCGTCGGGAAAGGCGAGGCAGAGCTTACCGCGGACGTCGCGATGATCCTTGCGTACCATGTTCAGTTCGCCTCCGATGTATTGCGCGGGAGTGCGAACCTGCGGCAAAATGCGACTGATGATCGTTTGCTTCAAAGCCGTGTTGAGCATGGCGATTGCCTGAGACCTTGACCGCGACTGATAGGAACCGATGCGACCGACGCGGGCCGCGGAAAAATCGCCGGCGTCCCGCCCCTAGCCATCATAATACGTCTACCGAGTTGAAGGCGACACCTCAACTGCCCCTGTGCTGGCATGGGCGGCGAATCTAAAATCGAGCTGTCGCGACGGCAAAATTCTCGGTCCCCTCCCCTGCCCTGCTCAACGTCAAAACTATGTCTGACTTTACGACGGTCGCCAAAGTCGGGGCCATTCCCGAGGGTCAAGGAATCACCGCGATCATCGGCGAGCGGCTCGTAGCCGTGTTCAATTCGGGCGGCGAGTATTTCGCGATCGACGATCTCTGCCCCCATATGGGCGCATCGCTGGGGGCGGGCGAAGTGTTTGAGGGCGTCGTGATTTGCCCCTGGCATGCCTGGCGTTTTCGGGTTGCCGACGGCACATGGTGCGACAATCCACGGATCAAAATCGATAGTTTCGAAACGCGCGTCGAGGGAGACGAAATCCAGGTGTGCGCGAAGCCGAGGAAAAGACAGTGACAGGATTACAGGATTAAAAGGATTTACAAGATTGAAGGATTCAAATCGCGGCCTAGTTCCGGCGCCGGTGGCGCCGAGAAAACAAATCCTGAAAATCCTGTTAATCCTGTCTAACTTTCCGTTTACAACGAAATTTTTTCGCCCGGCTCAAGGACGAAGGCCGAGGCTTGCGTTTCGCGGTGGACTCGTTCGGCCCAGTGGTGGGCGTCTTGCTGAATGGGGGGCCAAGTGTTGTAGTGCGATGGCGCAACGCGCTTCGCGCTGAGCAATCGGATCGCTTCGATCGAATCGTCCGGGCCCATCGTGTACAAGTCGCCGATCGGCAAAATGGCCAGGTCGATCCCGCCGCTGCCGATGAGTCGCATGTCGGAAAATAGGGCTGTGTCGCCGGCGAAATAGACCTTGCGGTTGCCGGCCAACGTGAGCAGAAATCCGCCCGGGCTGCCGCCGGGAGCCCCGTCGGGCATCGTCGAGCTATGGTGGGCGATGGTCATTTTGACTCGGCCGAACGGCATGTCGCAGGCGCCGCCGGTGTTCATTGCTTGCGTTTTACTCTCGGCGATTCCCTGCTTCTTTAGCCATTCGCATATTTCGTAATTGGCGACGAGCGTGGCGCCCGTCCGCTTGCCGATCTTCACTGCGTCGGCCGTATGATCCACGTGGCCATGCGTGAGCAAAATAAAATCGGGATTCACGCCGTCGGATTTGATCGGCGCCGCGTCGTTGTCGTCCAGATATGGATCGATCAGGAGCGTGTGCTGATCCGTGACGACCAGCCAACAGGCATGACCGAGCCAAGTGAAAGTGAGCATCGCATTTGTCCCCGGTTAGGCCAGCGGGGGCGTCAGCCCCCGTAGACGAGCAAAAACCATCAACACGCTTAAAAACCCCTCACAAAACCGCCTCGGAGAAGGGGACGGTCCCCAGTTTGCTCCGCGGACTCCGCAAAATGGGGGCAATCCGCGGCGGTTTTGTGAGCAGTTCTAAAGCAACCCCAAGTCTACCGCACATCATCCCGCATTTCTGCAATCGGCAACTGTCCCGGCCGACCCTCCCGATCGCAGACGCTCTCAACCATCGTCGCGAGCAGGATTAACTGAAGCAACTGCCCCAGACTTCCCTCGTCAACGACCGGCAGCGTGATATCTACCGTCGGGTGCTGAATTTCGCGGCAGGCCAATTCGACCGTCTGTTTTGCTTGCTCACTAAGCTCGACGAGCGTTTGCCCCGTCTCGTCGTTCAAGACAATTCGATCGCGGCGCGCCGACTCGCTGGAAACGTGCATAATGAATTGGACATACCGATTGCCCGACTGTTGCCAATTCAGCAGCGACTTGGTGTTGAGCGGGCAAATCACGCTTCGCCGCGCGATATCCTGGCACGGGACATCGCCCGGCGCGATGGAGATGTCAGTCGGAATATCGTCGTGCCATCGCGCGATCCCTTCCAACGACTTTTGCCACCCTGCGAAAACTCGCATCGGTTGTTGATGGCGCGATCGGGTCGCTAATCCGGCGGCGGCGAGATCCAGCACCGGGTTGTCCCCGATCGGGGCCGCGAGAAATCGCTCGTTCATCGCGACGCCGCCCATCAAGAATCGTACCACGTCGATGCCCACGACTGCCGCCGGTAAGAGCGTCGCCAGTGAAAAAATCGCCGAATGGTCGTCGATCGAATCGCAACGTTCGACGGTTTCAATCGGTTTCCCATTTAACGAATTCGCCCGCGCCTCATTCGGTTTGACGATATAGACAACCAAACGCGCCGCCTGCTCGAGATCAAACCCAAAAAGCTCCAGCAGCGGCGGAAAAAATATCCCGGGCTCGATCTCAGAGGCCGGGGACAGCACGATCAAGGCAAATCGCTCGTCGACAGTTGCCTTCGCGCCGCCATGCGCCACCAGATCGAGCAGGCCCTGCGTGGAATCGTTATCCAGCGGATGCTCGTGAAAATACAGTCGTGGCCGGCCTCCGCGGTCCCCTCGGCCCAACTCGTTGTGATAGGGATGGCAACAGCCTTGCAAGAGGGCGTCGATCGCCAGTCGGCCAGGCCGGGACGTTATCACGATTAGCCGATCCGCCGACTCGCGAAGTCGTTTGGCCACGGTCAGCATGCGGCCCAGCGGGCTATCTCGCCGGCGCTCCCGATATGCGGAAAGCAGCCGATTTGGCAGATCGACGAGCGCCGCGCTCTGGTGGTCGATCTTCGCGATTGCCGATTTGTCCTCGTCGGAATTCGAGTCGATACGGATCGCCATCGCCCGACGAACTTGCTCCAATCGTGGAGTGAGCGCGATCTGATCATCGCGGCTCGGACCGCCCGGCAAGCCGTAAACGCCCGACGTGTTCAGACGAATCGGAGTGGAATCCGGCGAAAACCGATTGGAAGTCATGAAGAAGTGGCGAGTGGCGAGTGGCGAGTGGCGAATGGGAAGGCAAGCTAAATATCGACGATGACTTCGACTAGCCATTCGTGGTTATCTTGCATGACCTTTAGTTCATGGTAAGTGATCGCTTTCACTTCGTGTTCTGAGCGATGCCGGCTGCGATCGAATTTTTCGCCGCGAGCAGTCGCCGTAAGCCCCGTCTCGGTAACCTGAACGTCGAATTGAATAAGCAGCATCTGCGTCGTCTCGAAGGAGTACAAGAGTTCATTCAGCCAGTCGAATAGCAGATAGTCGATTTCATTTCCGGTGACGCTCAACGAGACGCTATCGATCGGTTGGATCGACTCTAGATCGCTGACGATCAGCGAGAACAATCCGCGACCGGCTTCAGCGAATAGCGTGTTCAGGTCCGCTGCTCGAATTCGCAGGCCCAGATCGGCCGTGTGTTCGAAGACTTCAAACATCCGCCGACCTCACGTTGAAGCGGGCGAGGTTCATGGCTTCACGACCACCCGGCCTGTGATTTGGCCGGCGAGGATCGCATTGATTGGCTCGTCGAGTTGATCGAGCGCGACCGTTTTTGAGACGAGTCGTTCGAGGTCTAAAATCTTCCAATCGCTGGCCAATCTGGCCCAAAGCGCAAGACGCTCGGGCATTGGACAGAAGACCGAATCGATGCCCGCCAGAGTCACGCCGCGGAGGATAAATGGATACACGGTGAGCGGCAAGTCGGCCCCGGCCGTCAAACCGCAGCAGGCCACGCAGCCGCGCGGTTGAATCGAGCGGACGACGGTCGCCAGAATCGGCCCGCCGACGGTGTCGATGGCGCCGGCCCAGTGCGCCGTCAGCATGGGCCGCGTCGAGGAGTCGAGCACGGCCTCGCGGTTAAGCAGTCGCGCGGCGCCAAGTTGTTTGAGCAGATCAGCTGCCGCCGTTTTGCCGCTTGCCGCGTGGACCTCATACCCGGCCTTTGCCAACAGCGCCACGGCGATCGTGCCGACTCCACCGCTGGCGCCCGTGACGAGGATCGGCCCGCCGCCGGGCAGTACACTATGCCGCTCCAGCGCGAAGACGCTCATCGCGGCCGTGAAGCCGGCGGTGCCCATTATCATGCTCTCGCGCGGCGACAGGCCCGCGGGAAGCGGCACGACCCAGTCGGCCGGCGCCCGGGCGTACTCGGCGTAGCCGCCAAATTGCTCGACGCCGAAACCGAAGCCGGTGATTGCGACCGATTGCCCCGATTGAAAATTGGGCGATGCACTTTCGACCACGATTCCGGCGGCGTCGATTCCAGGCACGAGCGGGTTAAGCTTGCTGACCCCGGGCCTGCCTGTCGCCGCCAGCGCATCCTTATAGTTGAGCGACGAATGCTCCACCCGAATTAGCACATCGCCCGGCGGAAGCTGGTCGGTCGTCAACGGCGTGACGGACCGGCGCGCGATCCCCGACGAGTCCTTCTGTACCAATAGGCATTTGAATGGGGTAGGCATCACAATCGTCCCACGGTTAAGGCCACCTTAATATGCCGGTCGGGCAGTTGGCTCGGCAAGCCGGAAAACGACGGAAAAACTTGGCCCCCGCGCGGCGTCGTCGTGGCCGCGGAGCATCGTTGACACGAGGCGCCGGGGTCCTATAATTCGTTCGCTATAGGACAGTCGGTCGTCAGGACGAAATTGAAATAGACACATCAGTCGATCGGATACAGAGAGCCCTCATCCCCGACCCTCTCGAAGCGAGAGGGAGAAACAGCGAGAAAAACCATGGCCGCCACGGAGAACGTCGTTGAATTTACCGACACCAATTTCGACTTGGAAGTGTTGCAATCGAAATCGCCGGTTCTCGTCGATTTTTGGGCTCCCTGGTGCGGCCCTTGCCGGATGATTGCTCCGCTGGTGGCCGAATTGGCGGGAGAAAATCGCGGGACGGTCAAGGTCGGCAAGCTTAATATCGACGACAGCCCGGGCGCGGCGCAGAATTACGGCGTCAGCAGCATTCCCACGCTGATGATCTTCAAGGACGGCAAGCCCGTCAGTCAATTTGTAGGCGTGCAGCCGAAGACGAAATTGCAACAAGCGATCGATTCGGCCAAAGCGTGACGGGATAAAGTCGGGAGCCTAGAGGCCGGAGTAAGCGGACGGCAGTGCTGTCGATTCTCCTAAATCCTTAATTCGCCTATTTATACTCAATTGCTTATGCGGTAAAGCTGCGTGGCCGGATTGCCGATTATAGAGGTTGGATAAACCTTAACGGCAATTTTTGTTCTGGGCCACGCGATGCCAGCGAAAAACGCTAGCAAATCCGAGAAGATGTACGCCAACTCGACGCCGCTCGAGCCGCAGTTGCGCGTCGATCCGCCGCACGAGGTCACTGGCGGCGTTGAAAACGTCGCCACGGCCGCTAAAGTCAAGTCGATTCGTCTGAACGACGTGTCCACTCGGCTGCAAGACGTCGCCATTCTCGAACATGCCAGCATCGGCGACGAGGTGGCAGCGACCGTGCCCACCCGGCCGGCCGTCTCGGCGAGATCGCCGGACAATGCCATGGCTGATGGCGCCCCCGGGGAATCGGTGAATCTGCAAATCGAGCAGTTGGCCGAGCGACTGAGCGCTCAGCTGCGCGACGTCGATCGGCGCGAAGCAGGCCTGCACGCCCAGTTGGCCGAGCAGGAAAATGCCACCCGAAGCGCTCGCCATTGGCTTCGCGAGCGGCAGCACGAACTCAATCAGCGCGATGCCGATCTCAACCATCGCGAAGAAGCGATTCGCCTGAAGCAGGCCGAGTTGGCCCGCGACGATCAGCAACATGCCGAAGGTCGGGAACGAACGAAGTCCGATCAGCGACGGCTCGCCGAAGCGACCGCCAGTCGTCAACGAGAATTCGAAACCCGCGAGCAAGCGATCGCCGCTCGCGAAGCCAGTCTCGCCGCCGCGACGGCCGCCTTGGCCGAAGCGACAGCCGAGCAAAAACTGGAGCTGGAAGTCGAGCTCTCAAAACTTCTTCAGCGTCAACAAAATCTTGACGAGGCCGAGGCGTTGCTGGTCGACAGCCAAACCGGTCTCGAACAGCAGCAGCGGCAGTTGGCGGCCGACCGTCAGGCTTGGCACGAGCGCAGCCAGTACGAGCGGCGCCAAATCCAAGCCGAGCAGGCCAAGAATGCTTACGAACTCGAACAAAAAGCTCGCTTGCTTACCACGAGAACGGAACTGCTGGATCGCCGCGCCGCCGCCTTCGAGCAGCTTCGCGAGGAAGTTGCCACGGCCCATCGCGAGACTTTGGATTTGCGGCTCGCGACCGACGAATTGTGGGCGGAACTTTGCGGCGAGAACCCTCCGGCGGAATTAGCGAAGTCGCTGGCTCGAATCCGGGGTCAAATCGCCGCAACGGCTCGCGAGCAGCGGCGCGAGAATGCCGCCGCGCGTCAAGAGGTCGAAACCTCCGTCGGACGACTGGCCGAGGACCGGCAACATCTGCAGCGACAGGCGGATGAGATGGAATCCTGGACCGCGACGTGCCGCGATGAATTTTCCGCCCAAGCGGAACGATTGGCGCAGCGTGAACACTCGCTCGATCTCCGCCAAATGCAACTGGACGAGCTCGTTCAAAGGTTGCAGGAAGACCGACAGGCGTACGAACGAGAAATACGCCGATTGCTCGGGCAATTACGGGCTACGGATTGCGAGACCGTCGTTAGCTCCTAAGGCCATGCCCGTCAGAACTGGGCGAGGCGCGGGTTGTGGGGCGTAAAAAAAGCCGCGGAATCCTGCCGCGCCGTCTTATAGAATACTCGCCGGCGGCTCGCGAAATCGTTCTGCACTCCGCAGCAGAATGTCGCGGCAATGTAAACGGCGCTAATTGCCGTTGGACGCAGCTGCCGTCGATGAGGGCTTGTTGCTGGCGACGGTCGTCTCGCCGCGGGCGTCCGCCGCTTTCATGGCCAGATCGGCGACCTTGATGGCCGAGCGAATTTCGTCTTTGGAGAAATACGCCTCATCACCGCCGGCCAGATGATGTATCTTTTTGTTCGCCAATTCTTCCCAAGTCATATGGCTGGCGAAGTGCCAAGCAGCTGCTTGAATAGTTCGTTGGCTGGCTTCGCCGTGGCCGAGCATTTTGCAAAGCTCTTGGATCTTGGCGTCGTCGGTGTACGAATCGATCGGCTTGATTTCATAGGGCACGTTCGCATTGGGTTCTTTTTTGCCATGCTCAAGGCAGACGGTCTCCGCTTTGAGGGTGACGGTTTTTTCGGCGGGGATGCTGAACTGACCGCCGCCCCGTTGGTTGCCACCGCCTCCACCGCCGACGCCGCCCAATCCGCCGCCACCGGTCGCTTGATTTTGATTATTGTTGTTATTGTTGTTGTTTCGCGGAGTCCGCTGTGCCCCGCCCGCCGCCTGAGCCAAGACGGGCACCGCGGCGAATGCGTCGGGTAGCTTGACCGACAGCGGCTGATCCGTGTTGTTCTTAATCAGCAACTGAGCCTCGCGCGAGTTGCGAGGAATGTACTTCACTTCGACATCGCCGCTGTTGATGGCTTCGAAGAGATCGACCGATTTGGCGGCGGCCTGTTTGGCCTGCGGCGCCTCGGTTGAATCGGCGCCCCAGGCCACGCAGATCAGCGATAGCGGCGTCGCGATCGCCAGGACCAGTCCCCACGTCAATTGGTTGCGACATGCCGAAGCCATACTCGTAGTCTCCGAAACAGATGATTAGATCAGCCGTGTGGTCCGTGCCAGCAACTCATAGAATAATTGAGCCGGCGGGGCAATCCAAGCAAAATCCCAGATTTCTGGCCGATTCTCCGATTCGTCCGATACCACAGCCGTGGCTATGTGAGGGGGCCAAATCTATGGCCTTAAGATTGCTTTGGCAATTTGGCCGCTGTGCATGGCCTCGAAGGCCTCGTGCCACTGCTCCAGCGGCCAAACACCGCCAACGATGTGCTCGACGGCCAGTTGACCGCTCGCGAGCAGCCGGATGACCCGCTCCCAGATCGGCCAATTGTGGCTGAAACTGCCCCGAAGCGTGATGTTCTTTTGCACCAGCGGGTCGAGCGAGTGACCATACGGCTGCTTGCCCCAGCCGACTTTGGTGATCCATCCAGCTGGCCGAACGATGTCGATCGCCGTTTTTAAAGTCGCGGAGATGCCGGCCGCGTCGATCACTCCGTCGACCCCCAAACCGTCGCCGAATTGGGTCCACTGGAGCAAAGCTTCGTCGCTCGATCCGATCGCTATGGGGATACAACCATACTTTTCCGCGATCGCCAACCGGGCGCCGTCTCGCTCGAGACCGACGACGGCCACTTCGGCCCCCTGGATCCGGGCCAGCGCGCCGCAGAGTAAACCGATAGGGCCGGGCCCAAGCACCGCCACGCGATCGCCGGGCCGGACGGACGAATTCATCACGACCGCGTTGTAGGCCACGCAACACGGCTCGGTCAGCCCCGCCTTATCGAACGAAAGGTTTTCGGGCAGCCGATGCAAACAACGAGCCGGCACGCGGACAAACCGGGTCATGGCCCCGTCGACACCGTAGCCGAATCCCCGACGATTCGGGTCCAGATTATATAAGCCTTGCCGCGTCATCGGGCTATTCTCATCGACGACGGCCGCCGTCTCGCTTACCGCGCGGTCACCTTCGCGCCAGCCCTGGACGGCGCCGCCGACTCGCTGGATCACGCCGGCGAATTCGTGCCCGAGCACCACCGGATAATTGACGGGCCAACTGTGATCGGCCGTCCATTGGTGCAGATCGCTGCCGCAAACGCCGACCGCCGCGACTTCCAACAGCACATCGGCCGGACCGATCTCCGGACGCGGCACTTCGCGCAGCTCGACCGAGTGCTTTTGCGGCGCGAAATTGACGACGGCGGCTTGATTCATGTTTCTTCCGTACTCCCGACTCCCGACTTCCGTCTCCCGACTTTCCGCCCAATCGGCACGTCGCCGAACGCATGGACCTGCTCGCAAATCATTCGTAGCGACGCTTCCAAATTGCCGTCGGCCGTTTTGAAAACCTCGGCGTCGATCGTGAGCGGGGCTCCAAGAACCACCAGCGGCGCCCCGTACGCCGGCGTTCGAATCGCTTGCTCCAGCGTCAGCCCACCAACGGCCTGCACGGGCACGTTCACCGCGGCGACGATCTCTCGCAATTGATCCAGGGGACTGGGCATTCGCTGGCCGCGCGCCGCGATGCCACGCCGCTCATCGTAGCCGATGTGATGAATCACAAAGTCGCAGCCAAGCTCTTCCAACCACAGCGCGGCGTCGACCATCTTCGGACAAGCAAGATTATCGCCCATCACGGCGATGCCCAGATCGCGACCTGCTTTGACCACGCATCGCAGCGTCTCTTCGTGAGCCCGAGCCATGACGACCACATGCGTGGCCCCCGCCCGGGCCATCATCTCGGCCTCGAGATAACCGCCGTCCATCGTCTTCAGGTCGGCGACGATGGGCACATCGGGAAAACGCTCGCGCAGCGCTCGCACGCCGTTCATCCCCTCGGCAATGATCAATGGAGTGCCCGCCTCGAGCCAATCGACCCCGGCGCGAATCGCCATCTCGGCGGTCGCGAGCGCCTCGGGAATCGAAATCAGGTCGAGCGAAATTTGCACGATGGGCTTCATGAGAGCGATGTATAGTGGCTGGCTCGACGAATGTCAAACCGCGGGCTCGATGGCGTGTTTGGCAGCGATGGTATACTCACATTAAGAACTGCTCACAAAACCGCCGGGGACTGTCCCCGTCTCCCAGGCGATTAAGACCGCTGGCAACATTGAGACCTATCGAATGCATCCGCCGCGATCAAAACCGGTCGACTTCGCGCCCGATCCCGTAATCGAGGCGTATCAGCGCGACGTCGACCTGACGCTGATGCGAGAGAATCTGAAATTGACCGTCGAACAACGCCTCGACAAGCTTCAGCAATTGGCAGATCTTGCCGAAGAATTGCAGCGCGCAGGGCGGAAAGCCAATGAGCGACGATGACGGATTTCGCAGCTCTTATCCGTTGTTTCGCCGATCCGTTCAAACACGATTGGCAATTTCGATCGCAAGGTGTACTTTGATGCGATCGAACTCCGGTTTCTGTTCGCTGGTTTTATTGCAGGAGCGATAACGACATGGAAGCGAAGGTCAGGAAGGCCCGGCCCAGTGCGAAGCTGACGCTCAAGGACAAGTTGTCGCGGTTGACGTTTCTCGACGCGGTCAAAGTGCTGGGCGCCAATGGCAAGCCTCTCATCCAGCGCAGCGCCAACCGCTGGGATTTCAAGGTCGCCGACCACGTCTATCTCGGCGACGATTTGTTCCGGTTGCGTTTCCCGGGTTCGTCCGATGCGTCGGGAACTCCAGTCGTCACGATTACGTTGATGGCCGAAGCCCAACAGCGGTTGCACTGGAACTGCACGCACTGCTCCGGGGCCTGCGAGCATGTCGGAGCGGCGTTCTCCCTGATTTTGGAGGACAAGCTGCGATTGGGATTGGCCGCCCCACCCAAGCCGCGAACGCCGGCCGAGAGCCTCGGCGAGGATCAACTCATTCGCCAAGCGCTAGGCGACCGCGCCGAACGGGCCAAATCGGAGCCCATGAAAATCGACGCCACCGACGCAGATCGACCTTGGACCGATTACATGGTCACTAGTCGCACGAGCGGCAAAACCTATCGAGTCGCGCTGCGAGGCTTGGAGCGGGGCGAGTCGTTTTGCTCGTGCCCGGATTTTCGCACCAATACGCTCGGCGCCTGTAAGCACATACTCAAGGTGCTCGGCAAAGTGCGGCGGCGTTTTACGCCGGCCATTTTGAAGCAGCCGTACCAGCCAAAGCGACTGGCGGTTCATCTGCGCTACGACACTCAAGTTTCGCTCCGCTTGCAGTGCCCGCGCAAACTCGACGACGCCGTGGCCAAACTTGTCTCACCCTTTCGCGATCGGGCGATTGACGACGTGCACGCCTTGGTGAAGTGCCTGGGCAAGCTGCAACAACTTGGCCACGACGTGGCGGTTTTTCCCGACGCTGAGGAATTCATTCAGCAACGGCTCTATCAGGCCCATATGCGCGAGACGGCCGCCGCGATTCGTCGCGACCCGTTCAATCATCCGCTCCGTAAGACACTGCTCAAAATTCCGCTGCTGCCCTATCAAATGGACGGCGTCGCATTCGCGGCCGGAGCGGGACGGGCGGTGCTGGCCGACGATATGGGTCTTGGCAAAACAATTCAGGCCGTCGGCACGGCCGAGTTTCTCGCCCGCGAGGCGGAAGTCGGCAAAGTGCTCGTCGTCTGTCCCGCTTCGCTCAAATCGCAGTGGCGGAGCGAGATCCAGCGGTTCTGCGATCGCGACGTGCAATTGATCGGCGGCCGGACGGCTGAGCGACTCGGCCAATACGACAACGCCTGTTTCTACACCGTCTGCAACTACGAACAGGTGCTCCGCGATATTTTGGCGATCGAGCGCATCGCCTGGGACCTGATCGTTCTCGACGAGGGCCAGCGGATCAAGAACTGGCAATCGAAAACCTCGGCGACGATCAAGAGCTTGCGGTCTCGGTTCGCGCTAGTGCTCTCGGGCACGCCGCTGGAAAACCGACTGGACGAATTGTACAGCGTCGTACAGTTCGTCGACGATCGCCGCCTGGGACCCGGCTTCCGCTTTTTCAACCAGCATCGTGTGGTCGACGAAAAGGGCAAAGTGCTCGGCTACAAAAATCTGAGCCAGCTTCGCGAGATGCTCAAACCGATCTTGCTGCGCCGGACCCGCGACAGCGTCGCCCTGGAACTGCCGCCGCGAACAACCGAGATCGTGCGAATCACGCCCACCGACGAGCAACTGGCCCTGCACGACACGCACATGCAAACCGTCGCGACGATCGTCCGCAAAAAGTTTATCTCCGAAATGGATCTACTGCGGTTGCAATGTGCCCTGCTGATGTGCCGGATGGCCGCCGACAGCACGTTTCTCGTCACCAAGGACCCGCCCGGACACTCGACGAAGCTGGAGTATCTCGACGAGCTGATCGGCCGACTGTTCGAGGAGCAAGGGCGCAAAGTCATCGTATTCTCCGAGTGGACGACGATGCTCGACCTGATCGAGCCGCTCCTGAAAAAGCGCAAGCTCGGCTTCGTGCGACTCGACGGCAGCGTGCCGCAGAAACAGCGGGCCGAATTGGTGCATGCGTTTCAAACGTCCGACGATTGCCGGCTGTTTCTGACCACCAACGCCGGCTCGACGGGACTGAACCTTCAGGCGGCCAATACGGTCATCAATGTCGATCTGCCTTGGAACCCGGCCGTGCTCGAGCAGCGGATCGCCCGAGCTCATCGCATGGGTCAAAAGCAACCGGTGCAGGTGTTCGTACTCGTGACCGAAGGGACGCTCGAGGAAAATTTACTCCGCACGCTCGCCGCCAAGAAAGATTTGGCCCTGGCCGCTCTCGACTCCGAATCCAACGTCGATGAGGTCGATCTATCGAGCGGGATGGATGAGCTAAAGGGCCGACTGGAAGTGCTCCTAGGGGCGCCGGCCCAAGCGCCGCTCGACGAGACTGCGCGGGAGGAAACCGAGCAGGGGCTGCAAACGGATGACCCGTCGCGGCGGGATCGGGTGGCCGCGGCGGGCGGCGAACTGCTGGGCGCGGCGTTTAAGCTCCTAGGCGAACTTATTTCGCCGGCCGATTCCGCCGCCGCGCCCGAGCCGATGGTCGCCAGCGTAAGGGCCGGGCTGGGGTCCTGCGTCGATCGAGACGGAGCAGGGAAACCGCGGCTGACCTTCACGCTGCCGGATCAAGCGGCTTTGGATAATTTGGCCGCGACGCTGGCCAAGCTACTGGCGCTCGGCAGCGCCCAGCAGACGCAGCCGGGAAAATGAAAATAATGACTATTGCCGAAATACCCAATGTGTACTCAATGACGAATGCTCAAATGACTAATGATGGGGTTTAATTTTGCGCCGATGCGGACGGCCAACTTTTCCTCGAACTTTCGTCATTCGAGCTTCTTTGTCATTCGACATTGATTCGACCTTAGTCATACATCATTAGGCATTTCCCCGAGTCCCCGGGCTTGCGCTTGCCGAGGGGCGCAAAACCCCTTACGATGCCCACGGCCACTCGCCGGAGCGCGAGATTTCTCGGCGAATTTGCCCACCAGTGGACTTTTTTCGCAGCCGACCCTGTCGGCGAGTCGATCAAGAAACTGAGGGACATTTTGTCGAGACCGTCAGTACCTCTCGGGCCACTCGAATGTTAGCAGCCACCAACTTCATCACGGGCGCGCCGGCCACCGTCCCGATCATCGCTAGCGGGAACCGAAACACGATGAAACAGCAGCGTCTCACCGATCAATTTCAGAAAATCATCGATCTGGCCGGCCGGTTGGCCGGATTGGTCGCGGCCGACGCGCTGCTGGTGCTGCTGGAAGGACCGACGAACTGGGAGGAGCTTAAGCTCTTAGTCGGTGAGGGCAAAGTGCTGATCGCCGCCGACCTGGCCGAGCAGATGGACGGCGCCGCCGAGGCCGGCCTCTCGACCGTCACGCTGAACATGGCCGACAGCCCGGTCTATGAGAAGCTGACACAAGCCCTGCTGGAGGCCGTCGCGGACGACATGCTGCATCCGGGCGCCCGCGTCGTGGCCATGTACAGCGGGTTCGAGGCGGGGACGATCGATTCGATCAGCGTCATCAATCTGTCCGAGCGGCTCGAGCGACTTACCGGACGCGACCTGCGTCAGCTTGAAACCCACGTGCCGCTGGACACGCTGAAGACAGTGGTCGACCTAGCCGTTGAAATCGGCCGCGAAGGCCGGGAGGGCAAGCCCGTCGGCACGCTGTTCGTCATCGGCGATACGCGGCGCGTGGTCACCTGCAGCCATCCGACTGGATTCGACCCCGTGAAGGGCTACGGCCGCAAAGAGCGCAATTTGGGAGACCCGCGCGTCCGCGAGGGGATCAAGGAAGTCGCCCAAATGGATGGGGCGTTCATCGTCGCGCCGGATGGCACGGTTGAGGCGGCTTGCCGCTACATCGACGCGCCGGCGAACAATATCACGCTTTCCAAAGGTTTGGGCGCCCGTCACTGGGCCGCCGCTTCGATCACCAAGGCGACCAAATCCGTGGCGGTCGCCGTCAGCGAATCGAACGGCACGGTCCGCATCTTTCAAAACGGCGAAGTGATTTTGCGGATCGAGCCTTTCCGTCGGCCCATGAAGTGGAAAGACTTCGAGTACGAGCCCCCACCGTCGGAGTGACTTTGGCGAGCGGGGAGCGTAAGCTCCCTGTCCTGGACCGCGTATTGCCGTTCCGCTGCAAACTAGCGAACGATCGACCGCCATCGCCTGCCACGATTTATTTGCAAGTCGCTCGCGATTTCCTTAAGATTGCGGATAGCCGGCTGTTGATGGCGCTAGAACTCCTTCGGCCATCGACCGGTTGTTGACAGTCACTTCAGCGGACCCTTCGTTTTCAATCGTCAGCGCTTAGTTTGGCTTCCCGCAGGCAAATTTCTGCGTTGGCCGCCACACATCGCTTGGCGCACTTGAGGCCTTGATTTATGGCGCCCCAATTAACTTTGTCGCCCACGCAAAACATACCCCGGGCGGGCTTTACGCTCGTCGAACTCTTGGTCGTGATGACGATCATCGGCATTCTGGTCTCGCTGCTGTTGCCGGCGGTTCAATCGGCCCGGCAATCGGCGTTGCGGACCCAATGCTCGAACAATCTCTACCAAATCGGCCGGGGGAGTTTAACGCATGAAGAAGAAGTCGGCTGGTTCCCGACCGGTGGCTGGGGCTGGGGCTGGGTCGGCGATCCCGACCGTGGCGCCGGGCGAAGGCAGCCCGGTGGTTGGTTGTACAACATTTTGCCCTATATGGATCAAAAGGGACTTCACGATATGGGCGCCGGGAAGACGGATGCGGATAAAAGGGTCGCGCTTTGCGCGATGGTACAAACGGGCATCAGCGTCTTTAACTGTCCCGGCCGCAGGCGTCCGATCCCATATCCCAACACGGTCGGCGGATACATCAACGCCAACAACCCTCCGGCGGTCGCCCGCACGGATTACGCCGCTAATCAAGGAGACACGAGCCGCGACGAAGTCAATGCTGGCCCCGGGTCGTTCAGCGAGGGAGATTCCAGCTTCGCTTGGACCGACTCGTCGGACATCACGGGAATTTCCTTCATCCGCAGCCAAATTCGGGCCGCCTCAATCCCGGACGGAATCAGCAACACTTACTACGCCGGCGAAAAATATCTGAATCCCGACAACTACGCGACCGGGAGCGATCCGGCGGACAACGAGTCGATGTACCAGGGCTGGGACAACGACGATTATCGCGACGCCACTTTCAACATCACGCCTCAACAAGACGTGGCGGGCGTGACCGACACGCTGCATTTCGGCTCGGTGCATCCCAATGCGTGCTTTTTCCTCTTCTGCGATGGCTCGGTCCACGCGATCAGCTACTCGATCGATCCGGAGACCCACCGCCGTCTGGCCAATCGCAAGGACGGCTTGTCGATCGATCCGAGCCTTTACTAATGGTCGGTTCCCCCTTTAGCCGCGTCGCTCGCGACGCGCTCTTTCGCGCCACGAAAGCGCGATGCGGCTAGGCGAACCAGTTCGGATGTTGGGCCGACTCCTAGGCGCCGGACGGTGAAGATGTGGCGCGCGACTCGGCGGCGCCGACTCCGCTGGAGTTGATCTGCTCCATCAGCCACCGGTCCATATCGGCAAGCATGTGCGGCGCCAGATCGTCGGCGCCCGGATATTCCCGGAGCATGATCGACATGCCGGCCGAATGCAGCAGCCGCAGATCGTCGCACACCATCTGCGTCGGATAGCGCTCGGACTCCCGACTGCAACCGACAAGCACGCTGAGCCGGCGAATCGCGTGCAACTGCGCCAGCGGCGCGTTGCCGGACGGAAAAGGACCGCCGCAGGATAGCACTCCCGCGAAGATCCGCGGATTGCGCATCGCGATCCGAAACGCCATCGTGCCCCCGCCATCGTGACCGGCCAAGAAGATTCGAGCCGGGGCGACGTTGAACTTCTCCGCGGCCACCGCCACGCATTCGAGCACTCGCTGCTCCGCCGCCACGATGTGCGGCTCAGTTTGCCGCCAAGCGAAAGCGCTTTGCTGCGTAGCCGAACTTGCCGACGTCGCTCGGGGCGCGATGGCCACATAGTTGCGCAAGCTGATCTGCGGCATGACGCGCTTCAGCTGGTTTTCATCCTGATCGCCCCCGTGCAACCATACGATCAGTGGATAGGCATAGTTAGGCTCGTAATGCAAGGGAGCAAACAGCGCGTAGTGGGAACCGCTAAAATTCGATCGAGTCGAATCGGACTCGGCCGTCATGGCCATCCCACCCGCCACCGAGAAATCGCTGAAGAAATCCGTGTCCAGCGATGTATTCGCATCCGATGGAAAAGGTTGCTCGGTAACGCACGTCGATCGGAAGCGGTTCATATTCACCTGGGAAACTCCAATTTCAAGGAGGGTTGAAATACGCCCGCGACCGACAAGACTCGGCGACGATTTCCACGCCGAAGTTATTGGCCGCTGGACTGTACCGCAACGGGAATCAGGGTGTCAACGTCAGGTAAATGCTGCTAGCACGAGAGGATTTATGACAGTCGCACGGTGGGAATTAACAGTCGCGGAAAGCAAGCGTCGCCGCGCGATCGGCAGGGCGACGATGCTACTGCTGCTGGTATCGCTAGCCTGTAACCTTAGCCATTGCGGAAACGAGCTCTTTCACCGCATCGATGCTCTTTTGAAATGCGGCTTGTTCGCTGGGGGTCAGCTTGAGTTCGACGACCCGCTCGACCCCGCCCGAGCCGAGCACCACGGGGACGCCGACAAAATAGCCGCCGACGCCGTATTCGCGATCGCAGTAGGCGGCACACGGAATGAGCCGCTTCTTGTCGCGGACGATCGCCTCGACCATCTGGGTCGTAGCCGCCGCCGGGGCATAGTAGGCGCTTCCCGTCTTCAACAAACCGACGATCTCCGCGCCGCCGCTGCGCGTCCGAGCGATGATTTCATCGAGCCGAGCCTGCGAAATAAGCTGGGTCACCGGAATGCCGCCGACCGACGTGCAACTTGCCAGCGGCACCATCGTATCGCCGTGGCCGCCCATGAGCAGAGCCGAAACATCTTCCACGCTCACGCCCAACTCCATCGCCAAAAACGCGCGGTATCGAGCCGTATCCAACACGCCGGCCTGTCCTAACACCCGCGCCGGAGGAAAGCCGCTGACTTGCCAGGCCCGCTGTACCATCGCGTCCAGGGGATTGCTGACGACGATCAGCACGGCATTGGGACTGGTCGCTTTAATTTCGCTCGCGACGGCGCCGACGATCTTGGCATTGGTCGCCAGCAGATCGTCGCGGCTCATGCCCGGCTTGCGCGGGATACCGGCCGTGACGACCACCACATCGCTGTCTTTTGTGTCCGCGTAATTGGTCGTGCCGATGATCTTCGAATCGAAGCCAACGATCGGCGAGGCCTGCATCAGATCGAGCGCCTTGCCGGCGGGCATGCCCTCGGTTTGCGGGATATCCAGCAGCACGACATCGCCCAACTCGGCGGCCGCGCACCAATGGGCCGTCGTGGCGCCGACATTGCCGGCGCCGATAATGGTGATTTTGGCTCGACGCATAAGCGACTGATTCCTCGGGATGAAACTTTGCGGTGGGCGCGAGATAAGGTCGCGATGGACTTGGCGGGCTAGGAGGCGCCGCTAGTCAAACCCTAACGAACGGAAACCCGTTTGCAAAGGGGGGCGGGGGAGGCGGCGCGAGGAGATGCTCGGAAGGCCGACGTGGGGCAGCGCATTGCCACGGAGGAGAAGGAGTTGGGAAATGGGAGTTTGGGGGGTGGGGACGCAATTCGCGGGATGCGACCCCCCACACCCTATCTCCCAAATCCGTCTGAGGAGCAACGGTCCCTTCTGACGGCGCGGCAGGATGCCGTCGCTATGGTATGCAGACGCGAGGCGATCCTAATATTGCCAGATCACGTCGCAGGAGCTGATCCACTGGTGGCTGTTCGTTGCGTTGTGATACGGAGCGCCGCCCAGCAGATCGCGCCCTTGGAACCAATCGTAGCGAATTTCCGGGCGAATCTGAATATTGGCGGTCGGCTTGTATTGCAAGCCGGCCGTCACATCGTAGAAGTTGCCAACAAAACCCGGGGGCGAATCGACGTTGCCGCCCTGAAAGTCGCCCGGAGGCGCCACGCGAGTGCCATTGTTGTCACGAAACCATTCGAACCGCAAGGCGCTCGTCCAGCAGCAATTCAGCTTATACGTCACATAGCTGTCGATACCGTACCAAGTGGCGGTGTCCGTGCCGCGATTGGCGCCGTCGCTCTGCCAGCCGTCGGCGTTCTCGATGACGTAGCTCATTCGGTCGTTCCAGTCGTGAGCCAGCACAATACTTTGCGTATAGCGATTCTTGAAGTCGCCGAACCCGGTCGGTTCGTTGCCGATCTGGTTCGCGAAGGTCAACGTCGTGTGCTTGTCCTTGGCCGAGAAAATGGCCTCGCTCGTGAAGCTCACGTTTTCGTTGACGTCGTTGAAATTATCCCAGCCGTCGTTGACGCCGCCGACCAACGTGAGCTGATCGTTCGGTTTCCAGGTGGCGTTGGCGCCGGTGTGGGTGAACGGAATGGCGTATAGGAAGGTGTAGGTGTGGCTGTAAAACGTGTTGCCGATCGCCGGCACGACTTCGTTACCGAGCAGGGTATAGAAGTGACCGACCTTGTACGACAACTTGCTCGTGCCGAATTCTACATAGGCTTGCGGCAAGGCCAGACCATAAAAGCGGCGAACGTCGCTGTGCCATTTCGGCGTGCCGCTATCGCGAGCGTCCAAGCCTCGCGATAGTGGGAACCGGTAGTCCGTGCCGTAAAGCACGTCAACCGTATAACCCCAGTCCCAGCAGCACTCGTTATCTTTTAAAGCCTTTTGGATCGTGGTGTAGAACTGATTCAATTGAATTTCGCCATCGCGATCGTTGAAGCCGTCGGGGCCATTAAAACCATCCGGGCTACGCCGGCCGTCGCGGGCCGAGATTCCGGCTTCGGCAAAGCCCTGCACGGTGACGTCGTGGCACTTTAGCCAGCAGTTGTCGGCGAACAGACGTTTGACATCCTGCGCCGGGCAGTCCAGCTTACAGCAATCGCAACCGTCACCGCCCGAGCCGCACGTCGCGCAACCGGCGCCGCTCTCGGCAGCGGCGCTCGCGGCAGCGCCGCTCTGGGCAGTGGCCGGCGCGGGCGCCGCCGGCTGTGCTGGCGGAGCGGCATCGGCGGCGGGAGGCGCGTCGGCCGCATAACTCATGGCGATTGGCGAGCCAGACGAGACATCTTGGGCGTGTGCCAATCCGGCCGTGGAACCGGAGAGGATCAAGCTCGCGACAAGCCACGCCGAAGCGCGGCGCCGTACAAACCTGCATGCCATGTCGTGGTCCTTGTGCTGGCGCCGCAAAGCCGTCTGAAATGCGACTTCGATGGGTTGCGCCGGATATGACGTAGGGTGTGCCCTGACCGCCATTAGTCCCTATCGGCGGCAAAGTTGACAAGCTTTCGCAACCTAAGACTTAAGCGACAAAAGGCGCCGAAGTTACCCAAAGCGCGAAGTAGAGCCGCGCACGAAGTAAGCGCCTTGGCCGCGCAGGCGACCACTCGGCGCTTACTTCGTGCGCGGCTCTAACGGCAGCACCTGGACCTAAGAGAAGATTCGTTCGGTCTGCCGTCAGAAGTTCGGATCGCTGATGACTTCGCCACCGGCGCGGGTGAACAGCGCCTTGAGGGTCTCTTTACTCATTTTGTCCCTGATCGGCCGAACCGATCCGTCCCCCATCGCGGCCAAGAAGCAGTTGTCCCGCAGACCGATCAAACCGGCCATCGGCTTCAGGTAGTCGACATCGTAGTCATCGGGCTTCGTCCAGATGACGGCTCGATCGTCGCTGGCCTCGACGACCATGATCGTATTCGATGTACCGTCTGTGACGTCGGTGAGACTGATCTGCTTACCGGCGGGAAACATCGTGTCGGCCGCGCGGGGCGTCAGGTAGACCGTCTTGAATTGCTTCGCGACGTCGCTGCCAGGCGCGGTGAATGTCCTTGGCATCCGCGGGATCAATTTCTTGTTGTGTTCGCTGTCCCACGGCTCATCGCGATGGAATTCATTGTAGAGGGCGTTCTCTTCGACCCACGGCAGAATTTGCACCCGCCAACTCAACGTCGGTTTGCCATTTTTGTCGGCGCCGTCCGCCGCTGGCAATTTATTTGTCGTGTCGTGGAAACCATGCATCGCCAGTCCGATTTGCTTCAAATTGTGTATCGATTGCGCTTGGCGAGCCGCCCCCGGGAAAAAAATCGCGGCGGGGGCAGCCGGAGGGCTCGCCATCCGTGGGGCCCTTACGGCATAGAGTGAGACAGCGGTCAACAGCAGCGGACTCAGTCCGGTTGGCAGTGTGCTCTCGCTCACCATGAGCACGCCACTCTTCGCTGCTCGTACAGTCGTCACCGCCGGGCGCAAGTGGGGCAAAATGGCCGCCGCCGAGGGAAAGATCGCTGCGTCGATATTCATGCCGTGCCGCTGAGCTTCCGACGCTGCCGCCGTGTAGAGCATTTGCGCCATCGGATAGACCATCCGCGCCACGGGCGCCGTATCGACGTAGCTCAGCATCTTCACGTTCTCGTCGGCCATTAAATGACTTTTCACCTTCGGCACATCGGCAAGCGATTTAGAGCCCGCAGGCCGCGACAAATGGGCTTTGATCGTCTGGGGACTAAGCGAGACGATCAGTTCCTTGTCGGTGATGCACCAGGCCGGCGCGATAGGGGCTCCGCCGCCTATGAACGTCAGATAGTGGATCGTGTGACTGCGGAATTTCGTCTCGCTTATCGACACGCCGCCGCGCTGACCCGCGAACGGGGCGCCGCCGCTCACCTCGGCATGAGGTTGGTCTAATGCATGATGGGCGACGGTTAGCAGCTTCTCCTCGGCCTTGCGAAGTTTTTCGGCGTCGCGAACCGGCGCGATGGCGGTGAGACCGGTAACCAGAAGTCCACCCTCACTGGGTGAGCTATACACGGCCCAACTATCGCCGAGCGACTGCAGCAGATCGTCGGACAATTTTACGCCAAGCGATTGCTCCATTTGGCCGACGATTTGTTCGACCGGCGCGCGGGCGCCGGGCTGAATACGATCGGCGATGGCGAGCGCGCCGCGGTAAACTTTGTCCAAATCGATTCGCGCGACAAAAGCGATGGTTGCATCTTGCGGAACCGACGCGAGGTCTTTCGCGGCGAGTGGAAGTCCGCCCGCGAGATCGAAAATACCGGTCATTGGCCCGTCAAAACTCAATTGCGACTTCGTCACGCAGCCCGTGCCTTCCAGCCCGCTGACGCTCGCGAAATAGTTGAGATTGCCGATTCCGAGCGCACTTAAGATTTGGTCGAAACCGCGTCCACCTTTGTTCGCGGACGCGGCGATCGCGATGATGGCCTTGGCATTGAGGTACTGCACCATCGCGGGCCGCTCGACGACGAGTTGCTTTCGCAGACCGGTGAGCCATTGTGGCGGCTTGTCCGAAAACCGCTCGACTATGCCGTCGGCCGAGCCGGCGCCGATTCCGAAGATTAAGTACGTGCCTTTCCAGCCCCATTCGAACACGGGGGCGCCCGGGCCAGGCGGTTGAAGCCGATGCCACGGTCCCGCCGTTTTGATGGCATTGGGGGGCGCCAATTCTTCGAGCCGAGCGATCGACTGCTTGATCTCGGCCGCTCGCTCGCCGGCGCTGACGATCATCCCGCCGTGCAAATCGGGGCCATGCTCCCCCACTGCAAAATCTCGAACGAACAAGGCTGCGGGACGCACGAGCGCCGCCTTGATCAGCGTCGGAATTTCAGCGGCGGCGACGGTGTCTTCCCGGCCACGCGTTTGCTGGCGGATAGTCAGCAAAATCGTTCGTTCCAGCTCGCCCGCGAAGTGTTGAATTTCTTCTTCGGCCAGAAGTTGCTCGGTTTGATTCTTGCTCGTTCCGCTCGCCTCCGCCGATCCGGCCCAACTCATGTACCATAGGCATTCAGCCGGCGCAACTTGCGCCATCACCGGATCCTCGGGGAGCGGCGGCAACGACAGCGGCGGCGGCATTCCGCCCAAAAGCATCCAAATCGTTAGCGGCAGCCGTGCGACGGTATTCATAATCGAGCACCTAGAAATAAAAAAGGGGCGACGGCCAAGCGGTGAGCAGCAAGTCCGCAAGACTCACGGCCGCGAGGGAAGCATAGCAGCGGCGATGGGCCGCTCGCAACCAGTCGCGTTTGAGCCGCGCGAGATTCGCGAACCGCTCCGGCAAAGCGGTATTTGAAGAGGAGGCGCGTCGGCCCGCAACGAAAGAAGGGCCGGAAGTCTCGGAATCGCCTTAGAACCAAGATTGTTGGTCACCTCAAAGCGACTGCCGACACTCCCGACCCCCGTGAATTGAATCGCTCCTAACTAGCGTGTCGCAACCACCGTCACCAAAGGCGACGAAGGAGCTACCATGGGAGCGGCGACAACCGGAGCCGGATATCCACCGCCGACCGCGGTTGTGCAACCACTTGGGGCCGGGGCGGCCGCCGTGCAGGCGGAGCAACCGGTGCTGGCGCAGCCCGATTGACAACCACAATTCGATTGACAGCCGCAGCTGCTTTCACAGCAACCGTGGCGATGGTGATGGTGAAATGCCATCGCCGGAGTCGTTCCAATCGCCAAAAAAGCGGCCGTAACTAATGCCATGACCATACGTTTCATCACATCTCTCCCTAAGCAAGAATTACTGTTCGCCACAGACCCGCCTGTGGTCATTGCTCGTCGCGACAAAGCAGTTTTAATGCCGGGAAGCATAAAGAGGGGCAAATTGCGGCAAAATTACCGCCTCAACCTAGTTATGTCGACCGGCAAAAGAGGCGGGGGGCATTAATAAGCCCTCACTCGGACGTACCGGCTGTCGAGATGGTCGAAATTTGACCACTCGCGGAGGCTCGGCAGTTTGCCAGCCCCATCAAACTGATTAAGGGGAGCGAGAACGTCGACAAAATTCGACGTTCCCGCTCCCATGAACCCGGCTATCGTGCCATGTCCTTGGCAATCACTTTCACTCAACCACCGGCGGCGCGACCGATTGTGCGGCGGCCAGTTGTATATCCAGCGGGTTGGTCGCCGCGCCGTCGCCACGCACCAGCACGATCTGAACATCGGTTTGGCTGGCCAAGGGCAGGTTCGGCAGCTTCACCCGGGCGCCAAGGTCGTACCAGCCCTCGATCTCGGCTTGCAGTTCCAGGCCGCCCACGCGAATCAACACCTGGCCGGCCTCGGGCCCAAGGCCTTCGCCCGCCAGATTGATCGTCTGACCGGCGACGGCTTCCTTCGCGTCGGCTGCGTATACAACCGGGTCGATCATCGGCACTTTGCTGCGGGCGAATGAGGCGGCGTTGTTTTCTTTGGTCGATTCGTTGATTTCGTTCCGGACGTCGACGACGACTTGGATCGTCGGGAATTTCGGCTTCACGCGACCATCGTCGGTGGTTGTGGTTTCGTTGGCCTCGATCGGGAGGCGGATGTCGACGGCGACGATTTGGCCGGCGTCTACCTTCTGCATCCGCACTCCCGCGTGGGGCAACTTGGCGTTTTCGTCTTGCGTGCCGGCGGCGGCCCCAACGACGTTGAACGGATGCTCGATCGCCTTCTGGCCGTTGTTGCGGACCCAGACGCGATAGCGAGGACCGATTTGCTTTTCGGCATAGCCGTTGTCGACGAACCGGACGGCGACTAGTTGAAGGTCGTAGTCGGCCGCGGCCGCAACGCTGCCTATGGCGGCCGAGTCGTTGTTTCTATTGTCCGACGTCGAATCGGCGGACTGCGGCGGCAATACGGAGGTCGCCAGTGTGAGATTTGTCGGGTCCGATCCGCCCGAAGCCGAGCCACCCAGGGCTCCGGCCACGGGCTTCGGATCATCGACCCACGATTCGGTGTTGCCCTGTCGATCAACGGGCGGCGGCATATCATCGACGGCCGTCGTGAAAGAGATTGGCTGGCAGAAATCCGGCCGCGGATCGTACCGCGGCTCGGCGTGAAACGACCAATCGACCCAGCCACACCACTCGGGACTCCAGCAGTTGCCGGGGCACCACCAAGGTCCGCAATAAAACTGCCCCTTGCAATGTTTGAGATAGTTAGGGTCAAGCGGACCGCACATCCGTTTGTACCAACCGCCATCCTTTTGCAGTTTGTCGGCCAGGTTCAACCGCCGGCCGACGTCTCCTTTTTCCGCCAGCTTATATTGATCGGCCAAATTGATTCGCCGGGCGGCTTTACCTCCGGTTAACGGATCGAGCTTGCCATTTTTCACGTTGTCGAACAGGTTCTTGTTGCTGGTGATTTTTGGAATCGGCTGCATGTTGTGCAGCTTGACTGTGTTCGATTTGACCGCGTTCGATGGGTTGATCGATTTGCCGAGCTTGTCGTTGCCCGGCTTGTTGAAGTTATCGAGTTTCTTGAAGGAACCAGCGCCGGAGTTGATTTGATTTTGGCCCGGCCCGCTCGTGTGATTGGAACCCAGGCCGCTACTTGAGCCATTGAAGCCGCTATCGCCGAAGTTGTGTTGCGACGATCCGCCTCCCATCCCGCCGCTATGTCCGCCGCCGCCCCCACCATGACCGCCCGCTTCGGCCGGGGTTTGCGCCAAGGCGACCACGGCGACGGCGGCCAGTTGGCAGTGAACTAAAGTCCGAAAGGCGGTTTTCAGGATCGTGACGGATTTCATGGCGAGTCTCCCTTGCGTTACGGCGAAAGCCGGAGTGCGTTGGCAGTGGCCGAGCGAATCGCCCGGCGTGCTACGCAGCTAAGCGCAGAGAGAGCCGCGATGTTACACTCGCGGCTTGGAGTGAAAGATAACGGGTGCTCAGAACGTAGGGCGAACTCGCCGCTATTTGCTATCCCCCCATCCAACTCGGCATTTTCCCCGCCGGCGGAAGACGAATCACCTTGACGCTCGTTATGTCTTGAACGGCCGCGACGTCGGCGAGCACGGCGGCGGTCGGTTCGTGATCCAAATTCAAGACACCGGTCGCCGAACCGCCCGGTTCCGATCGGCCCACGGCCATTTGGGCGATGTTGATATCGTGCTGGCCGAAGATCGTGCCGACTCGACCGATGATGCCCGGCACGTCGCGATGCGTAAAGACGAGCAAATTGCCGTCCAAAAACGCTTCCAGCCGGTGATCGCCCAATTGCACGAGTCGCGGCATGTTGTGGCCGAGGATCGTGCCGGCGGCCCGGTTCGTGCCGCTGCTCGAAACCAACTCGACGGTGATGACCGAACTGAACGCGCCCATATCGCCGCGGGAGTGCTCATGCATTTCGATCCCCCGTTCGCGGAGCAGCAACTCGGCATTGACGATATTGACATCGGCCTCCAGCGCGCTTTCCAATAGCCCGACGGCGAATGCAGCGGATAGCAGCTTGGTGTTCTTGCTGGCGACTTCGCCGCGATAGAGCACATCGCACCGGGCGGGCGCCGCCTTATCGAGCTGAGCCATCAGCAGCCCCAGCCGATACGCGACATCCAAATAACCGCGCACGCTCTCCAACGCCGTCCGATCGAGCGGACTCATATTGACCGCATGGCGAATGGCGCCGGTCGTGAGAAAATCGACCAGCAGGTTGACTCCTTCGACGGCAACTTGCGTCTGCGCCTCCTCGGTGCTCGCGCCCAAGTGCGGAGTCGCCAACACGCCCGGCATTCCGAACAGCGCGCTGTCGGTGCATGGCTCTGTGACGTACACATCCAGCGCCACGCCCGCGATCTTGCCGGCCTTCAGCCCCTCGACCAGCGCCGCTTCGTCGTAAATCCCGCCCCGGGCGCAGTTGATCAGTCGAACCGTGGGCCGCATCGTCTGAATCTCGGCATGACTGATCAGATTTTTGGTCTCTTCGGTCAGCGGCGTGTGGACGCTCAGATAATCCACGAGCGGAAACATCTCGCGGACGTTGTCGAACGTCTCGATGCCCAGCTCCTTGGCCCGGTCTTTGGAGAGGAACGGATCGTAGCCGAGCACCTTCATCTCAAACGCCTGCGCCCGTTTCGCGAGCGCCAAGCCGATCCGCCCTAGGCCGACGATCCCAAGCGTCTTGTCGGCGAGTTGCGCGCCCATGAACTTGCCGCGGTCCCAGCGGTGCTCGATCAAGCTCTGATAGGCCGGGGCGATGTTGCGCGACAGGGCTAGCATCATTGCGAACGTGTGCTCGGCCGTGCTAAGCGTGTTGCCGGCCGGAGTATTCATCACGACGATGCCCAGCCGCGTGGCGGCATTTTTGTCGATATTATCGGTGCCGACGCCGGCGCGGACGATCGCCTTCAGCCGATGGTTGTCGGCCAGCGCTTCGGGCGTGATCTTTACACCGCTGCGGCAAATGGCGCCGTCGAACTCCTTGAGCGTGTCGCGCAGGGCGTCGCCTTTGAGCTTCGTGCGGATCTCGTATTGGATCCCCTTGTCCTTGGCGGCGTCGAGCAGGGCCAAGCCATCGGGGCTTAATTCGTCGAGAACAACTACGCGGGGCATGGGGAAGTCGGGAGTCGGGAGTCGGGAGACGGGAGTTAACGCGCGGGCGAGCCGCCGCAGCGCGGGCTCCACTGTTCGATTCTCTTGCGCTGGCGCAAGTCGCCAGAATAGGGGCGCGGTTTTGGATGGTCAAGGAGTAGATGCAGACGGCGCGGCCGCGGCAACCTCGATCTTGACAGGTCGGCCCGATTTGGCCGACTTATAAATCGCGAGAATGATCTCCACCGAACGGCGGCCTTCCTGGGCGTCAATCAGCGGTGGGCGCCGGTGGCGAATGGCTTCGATTACGTCGGCGAATTGGCGGGTGTGGCCCTGATGGCCGATCGCTTTCGGGTCGCTGGCGCCGCCGCCTGCGCTCCGCTTGGTTTGCATTCGCTCGCGGATCGCGTCGTCTCGGCGTTGCTTCTTGGCGAAATCCCAAACCTTGATGTCTTCCTCCTCCATCACGGCCGTGCCTTGGTCGCCGTGGATCTCGATTCGTTTGAGGTAGCCGGGATAAGCGGCCGTGCTGGCTTCAATCACGCCGAGCGCGCCGTTGGCGAAGCGGAGCGTCGCGACTGCCGTGTCTTCGACCGCGATTCGCTCGTGGGCCAGTGTCGCCGTTTGTGCGCGGACTTCGGTCACGGGCCCCATCAGCCAAGCGAGCAGATCGACGCTGTGGATGGCTTGATTCATTAGCGCTCCGCCGCCGTCGAGCTCCCAAGTGCCGCGCCAGGCGCCGCTGTCGTAATAGGCCTGCGTGCGGAACCATTTCACATAGGCGTCGCCGAGCGTCAATCGACCGAATCGGCCGGCGTCGACCGCCCGCTTGAGCTCGCCGCTGGCATAGTGAAATCGCGAGGGGAAAATCGTGGACAGCGTGACGCCGTTTTGCTCGCAGGCCTCGATGATCGCGTCGCACCGCTTGAGCGTGATTTCGAGCGGCTTTTCGATGATCACATGCTTGCCAGCTTTGGCCGACTCGATCGCGGGCGCCATGTGGGCACCGCTGGGCGTGCCGATCGTGACGATGCTTATTTGAGGATCGGCAAGCAAATCGGCCAACTTATGGTAAGCGTGGCAACCGACTTCGGCCGCGAGCCGATCGGAATTGGCCGGCTTATGATCGTGGCAGCCAATCAGTTTCGCGCCGCGAACATCGGCGATCGCCGCGGCATGAAATCGGGCAATCATCCCGCAGCCGATAATTCCAAACCCAACCATAAGGCGAGCGGGGGGCGTCAGCCCCCTGTCCTGCGTGCGGCGCCGCAATTAGTCAACAAGATAAAAAAATCCGCAAACTCTTCCGTCACGAGCCGCTATGTCCCAACCACAGCGTCGCGACCGTAACGCCATTTAGCAGCATGTGAACCACGAGTGACGGCCAAATTCGGTGCGTGCGCTGATATACATATCCTAAGACCAGGGCGAAGAAAAACAGCGGAATTGGCGCCGCTCCTTGGCCCCAGTGCATCAGCGCGAAAATCGTCGAACTCGCCAGCATGGGCCACCAGCCCAGCCAGTTCGGCGGCGAGAGGTCGACCAAGCGGCCAGCTGAATCGGGGTTCGATGGCGGCTGTTCGTCAACGCTTACCGCTAACGATTTCTTCGCTTTGCGAGCGGACTCGAGCGACTCGAACCACCCTTGAAGCAGCACTCGAAATAATAGCTCCTCACTTAGTGGCGCTGCGATTGCCGCGACTAAGGCCAGGAGCGCCATCATTCCCAGAGTTGGATTTTTCTCATAACTCTCGATCAAGGGATGCTTGTATTCGACCACCCGCTCAGTAGTCACCTGAATAATCAAGACGGGCAACATAATGCCAAAATAGGCGACCAATCCCAACCTGAGATCTCGACGAATCTGCCCGAGGTTGAAGCCAAAATCGTCCGCCGTCAACTTGGCGCTGGTGGCCAGCGCAGCTCCGACGGCGCCGATAATTAAAAAAGTTAAGGCAACCCCCTGAATCATGGTCGAAACGTCGAGACTGGTCGGGCCGGTCGCAGACTTTGGGTCCGGAGAAAGAATCTCCGGACGAATACTTGCCGCAATCGCGCCGCCGATGCCTAGCAGTAGCAGCACGAGCAATAACGTCATCGTCACATCGACGGCAAGCATTCGCGGGAACTGGCGTCGCGGCTCATATTCAATGACCGGTTGCCGCTGCCATAGTCTTTGCACGACATAGCGGAGCACCGAAAGATGAGCGAAAGCAAGAAATACGAGGAATACTGCCTCCGGCAGCGACGTCGAATTCGGGGACTGGATAGCGGCGAGCATGATGCGTCGGGGGCTCGCTATTGCCGCAGCAGCCGGATGGCTGCGAACACATAAGCCACGCCGGAGACCACCGTTAGAACGACGGCCGACCAGACAGAAATAAACAGTGCCGTTTCGAGCCATTCCGGAGTCGCCGCGCCGGCGTACGACAATCGAAATAGGCTGATCGCCGCCGCCGCGCACTGGAGCACCATCTTCAGCTTGCCGGACAGCGTGGCGCTAAAGTCAGCCCCCTGCTGCTCGAGAAAGCTGCGCAGCGCGGTGACCAAAAGCTCTCGGCCGACTACGACCACAGCCAGCGCCGGCGTCAGCCCCGATTTCGGGATCGCGGCCAAGAAGATGAACGTCCCGCAGATGATGATCTTGTCGACGAACGGGTCGAGAATCCGCCCGAGCGTCGTGACTTGGTTGTACTTGCGGGCCCAATAGCCGTCGATCCAATCGGTGCCCGCGGCGACTATGAACACCCACATGCCGGTTAGATAATGGCCGTAAGCGATCAGCACGAACAGCACGATAGACAGTCCCAGGCGAATGCTGGTGAGCTGATTGGGGATATTGAAGACAGCCCGGCTATCGATGTTCGCTCGGCGCGGCTCGTGGGTGCGGGTGGACACGGGAGTTACCGGGTTTTTTAAATGTCGAATATCGAAAGTCTAACTTAGCCGCGATCGCTTGCGACGCGATTTGCTCCGCGCTTCGCAAGCGAACGCGGCTTGGGGGGCAAAAATTCTAGCGAGCCCCCCCCACGGCCACCGCAACCAGATCATACTCGCTGCGGGCGACGATTTCACAGGGGACGATCTGACCCGCCTTCAGTTTGCGGCCCGTGACGTATACGGCGCCGTCGATATCGGGCGCGTCGGCGAACGCTCGACCGATCCAAGCGTCCTTCCGATCGGGCACGCGGGTGTCCAAAATGACGTCCCACTGCTTGCCGATCTGCCGGTCGTTCCAGTCGAACGCAATTTCTTGCTGGACACGCATCAACTCCGCGCGACGCGCTTCCTTCACATCCTCCGGCAAATGACCTGGCAATCGCGCGGCCGGCGTGTCCGGTTCGAACGAATAAGTGAACACGCCCAGCCGCTCGAATTTCTGCTGCCGGACAAAGTCCACGAGTTCGCTGAATTGTTCGTCCGTCTCTCCAGGAAAACCAGTGATGAACGTCGTTCGGAGCACGAGATTCGGAATCCGCTCGCGTAATTTGCCAAGCAGGATTTCCGTATCGGCCCGGTTCACTCGGCGCTGCATCCGCCGCAGCATCGTGTCGTTGATGTGTTGCAGAGGGATGTCGAGGTAGGGGACAATTTTGTCGCTTTGCGCGATCGCGTCGATCACGTCGTCGCCGAAATACATCGGATAGAGATAGAGCAATCGAATCCAGTCCAAGCCTTCGACCTTGTCGAGCTCGCGCAACAACTCCGCCAATCGCGGCCGGCCGTAAAGATCCATGCCATAATAGGTCGTGTCCTGGGCGACGATGTTGAGTTCGCGGACTCCGTCGGCGGCCAATTCGCGAGCTTCGTCGAGCACGATTTCCATCGGCTTGGTGGCGTGTTTGCCGCGCATTTTGGGAATCGCGCAGAACGTGCAGAGCCGATCGCAGCCTTCCGAGATTTTCAGAAAGGCGAAATGCCGCGGCGTGATCCGCAGCCGCGAACGATCGTCGAGCGGCCGCGAGGGCGCCGGATGAAAGACGGTACGCTGCTCTTCGAGGCCCCCCAGCAGCCGATCGGCGACCTTAGTCACTTCTTCTCGGCCGAACACTCCGACGAGATGATCGATCTCGGGACACTTTTCTAGCAGATTCGCCTTCTCGCGCTCCGCGAGGCAGCCGGAGACGATTACGCCGCGGATGCTGCCCGCCCGCTTGAGCTTGAGCATCTCTTCGATCGTGGCGAACGATTCTTCGCGCGCCCGCTCGATGAACCCGCACGTGTTGACGATGACGAAATCCGCTCCGGCCGGCTCGCAAACGAGCTTATAGCCGTCCAATTGCAGCAGCCCGAGCATCCGCTCGCTGTCGATCAGATTCTTCGGACAGCCAAGGCTGACGAAGGCGTATTTTCCCTTGACGGTCGCGCCGCCGCCGGAGGATGACTGCCGGCGAGAGTTTTTGGGGGGCGCGTCAATGATGGGCAGATTGTTCATTCAAATCAAACTTTGAGAGATCGTGAGAGCCAACTAGAGCCATCCTTCAATTCCCGCTCGGCGTCACTGGAACGTCCAACTGCGTGATCCGCTCGATCAGCATGAGGGAAATCGTCTCCCAACAATCATAAAGGTCAGGGTCGTCACTGACAAAAGTAAACAAAATCAGGGAGTTCCGCCCCACGCGAACCATTTCAGGATGCCGAATTTCAAACGTCTCGCCGCTCGCCATATGAACGCGAATGGGACGAAACGGCCGAGCCTTCAGATGTTGCAACAGTTCTTTTGGTGGGACCACCTTGAATCTCCGGGGCCGCTCCATTGATCGGCGGGCGACTTGTACAGAATTACTACGTCGAATGCGCCTTCGGCAAATCGACAGGCTCCAAAGATTCCATGAGCATGAGCGAGGCGTCGTGCCATTTATCTTGCTCATCGTTTCCACTGGGACCGTAAATCCGACCCGAGCTGCGTCCGACCATAATCATTTCCGGATGCCGAATCTCGAAAATTTGACCGCTCGCCATCCTGACCCGGAACGGACGAAACGGCTCCGCGTCCAGGTAATCAAGAATCTTCGCGGTGTCATCATGGATAGGGTGGCGACTAGCTAGGCAATTTGCGTGAATTTCAGAAAAACGTCGGCAGGCGGACTATCAGCTTGCGATCAGCACCCTTGGGCGACGCACGTCCTTAAATCATAACCCGCTTGAGCGTACCTGACGAGTGGACGCCGCCCGCGAAACGCCCGCAATCGAATAATCGATGATCGGACTCGACTAGTCTGCCGCCCCGCTCCGGCGCACAATGATCGCGCTGGAGTTGTGGCGATGCGTAGGCATGATGTTTGCTTTTCTGCGGCAACACCCAGTAACTCGCGAATATTCCCGACAACTTGCCTAGAATGTCGCCGCGCGCTGCTTGCTCGGTAGGCAGTCGAGCAATATTGGCGCATGGGCAACGCATTTTTGGCCGCGCACCGCTGGATTTTTCGGTTCAGGGCGCTGGTGGCGGTTGAAACTTCGACGCAGAGGCGGACGATGAACTTCGATCATTACGAAACAGAAGGCTTCTACGATGAGATGTACGACCCGCACGGGCTGCCCCGCCCCCGAGGCGAGCATCTTGCCCGGCGCCTGCGGTCCTTGTCGGCTGGCGAACTCCAGCGCCGGCAGAAGGCGGCCGATCTCGCCCTGCTCAATATGGGAATCACGTTCAACGTCTACGGTCACGAAGCCGGCGAAGAAAAGGTCTGGCCCTTCGACATCGTCCCGCGGATCATCGAATACGATGAATGGATCCAGGTTGAGCGAGGTCTGAAGCAGCGTATCCGCGCTCTCAACCTGTTTATCGACGACCTGTACAACGACCAAAATATTCTTCGCGACAAGGTGATTCCCGATTGGTTGATCGACACGGGCAAGGCCTTCCTCAAGCCCTGCGCCTCGCTCAAGCCGCCGCGCGGCATCTGGTGTCACATCACGGGCACCGATCTGGTCCGCAATAGCGATGGCCAGATGTACGTGCTCGAAGACAATCTGCGCTGCCCGTCGGGCGTGTCGTACGTGCTTGAGAATCGCGATGTGATGAAGCGTTCGTTCCCGCAACTCTTCGACGGGCAGACGATCTTGCCGGTGGAGGATTATCCGGAGCGGCTGCTAGCGATGCTCCAGTACATCGCGCCAAATCAGTCGCGCGAGGCGAATGTCGTGCTGCTCACGCCGGGAATTTACAACTCCGCCTATTTCGAGCACTGCTTTCTGGCCCAGCAGATGGGCATCGAACTCGTGCAAAGCGTCGACCTGACCGTGTCCGAGGGCTATGTCTGCATGCGGACGACCGAGGGGCTTGAGCGGGTGGACGTCATCTACCGCCGCGTGAACGACGAGTTCATCGATCCGCAAGCTTTTCGGCCCGACTCGGTGCTGGGCGTGCCGGGGTTGATCGACGTGTATCGCGCCGGCCGCGTGGCGCTGGCGAACGCGCCGGGCACGGGCATCGCCGACGACAAGGCGGTCTATGCTTATGTCCCGCAGATCATCAAATATTATCTGGGCGAAGACGCGATTTTGGCGAACGTGCCGTCCTTCGTCTGCGGCGAGCCCAGCCAATGCGATCACGTGCTTCGCAATATCGACAAACTGGTCATCAAGCCGGCCAACGAATCGGGCGGCTACGGCATTCTGCTCGGACCCCGAGCGTCGAAAGAGGAACTGAGCCACTATCGGGACCTGATCCAGGCGAATCCGCGAAACTATATCGCCCAGCCGATGCTCTCGCTGTCGCGCGTGCCGACGATCATCGGCGACCACTTGGAGGGTCGGCACGTCGACCTACGGCCGTACATCCTGTATGGCGAGGACATTTACGTGCTCCCGGGCGGTTTGACTCGCGTGGCGCTGAAGAAGGGCTCGCTCGTGGTAAACTCGTCGCAGGGAGGCGGCAGCAAGGATACTTGGGTGTTGAAGAATGGCAATGGGCACGCCGCGGCGGTCGAGGTCGCGAATGGCGAGTGCCTTATAGCGAATGACTAATGTCTGATGACGAACGTCTGGTGGGGCATGACAAATGTCTAATGACGAATGTTTAATCAATGACGAATGACGAAGTTCTAATGACTAAGAGGGCTGAATGAAACCCGGTTTACACGACTTCAGGCTTTCGACATTCGTCATTCTGTACTTTTGGCTTCCGGTGTTTTCAACTCATGGACAGGGGGCTTACGCCCCCCGCTCGCCGTCCCATGCTTAGTCGCGTAGCGGATTCGATTTTTTGGATGAGCCGCTACATCGAGCGCGCCGAGAACGTGGCGCGGTTCGTCGATGTGAATTTGCATCTGAATCTCGACGTGGGCAACGATTCGGGCAATCAGTGGGCGCCACTCATTTTCACGACCGGCGATCACGAGCATTTTGAGGAGCGGTTTGGCCAGCCCACGCAGCAGAGCGTGATTCAATTTCTGACGTTCGACGAGGAGAACCCCAATTCGATTTTGTCTTGTTTGCGAACGGCTCGCGAAAACGCCCGAACCGTTCGCGACATGATCTCCTCCGCGATGTGGGAAGAGCTCAATAAATTTTATTTGATGGTGCGATCCGAGCGGGCCGGTCAACAGGCGCTCGACTCGCCGTACGACTTTTTCAACCAGATTAAATTGGCCAGCCATCTGCTGCAAGGCGTGACCGACGGCACGATGTCGCACGGCGAGCCGTGGCATTTCGCCCGGATGGGTTGCCTGTTGGAGCGGGCCGACAAGACTTCGCGGATCCTTGATGTCAAGTATTTTGTTCTGCTGCCGAGCGTGGCCGAGGTCGGCACGCCGCTCGATACGATCCAGTGGTCGGCGCTGCTGGAGTCGGCCAGCGCGCTGGAGATGTATCGCAAGCGATTCGGGCGGATCGCGCCCAAACATGTCGCCGAATTTTTGATGCTCGACCGGGAGTTTCCCCGGGCGATGTATTTCTGTTTGCTCAAGGCGGAAGAATCGCTGCTGGCAATCACCGGAAGCCGGCACGGCACTTTCCGCACTCCGGCCGAGCAGCAGGTCGGCCGCCTAAGGGCCGAACTGGATTACGCCCATATCGAGGAAATCATCAACTCGGGATTGCACGAGTTCATCGACAGCTTTCAGTCCAAACTCAACAGCGTGGGCGAGGCGATCAGCGAGACATTTTTTGCCCAGCAACCGCTCGCGGGGCCGAAACAATCGCAAACTCAGACCCAGTCGCAGGACAACCAGATTCAAGTGAACGGTCAGAATTAATGGCAGATTCAGCATGACAAGGATTTGCCGCAAAGGCGCAATGAGGCGCCAAGCGAGTCCAGTGAATTCTAGGATTCTTCGCGTTCTTCGCGCCTTTGCGGTTAATCGGTTCCAGGCTGCGGACCTGTGAAGCATCCGACCGAAATTACATTGGGCAACCGTGCGGAAAGTGTAAATCAGGCATCCCTTGGCTGACGTTTATAGGCATACGAACGTACTCGATCGTCAGGCACGGGGTGCCTGACCTACTGACAATCTTGGCCCTGGCGGGCAATGACGGGAGCTTTTGATGGCGATTCGCGTGGCTTTGAACCATAAGACGGTCTATCAATACGACAGACCGGTGATCCTCTATCCGCAAACGGTGCGGTTGCGGCCGGCCGCCCATTGTCGCACGCCGATCCAAAGCTATTCGATCAAGGTGGCGCCGAACCAGCACTTCGTGAACTGGCAGCAGGACCCGCACGGCAATTTTCTAGCCCGGTATGTCTTTCCAGAGATAACGAGCGCCTATTCGATCGAGGTCGACCTGGTGGCCGAGATGACGGTCATCAATCCTTTTGATTTTTTTCTGGAACCGTCGGCCGACTTCTTTCCGTTTCAGTATGACGCCGAAATGGCGGAGGAACTCAAGCCGTTTTTGGCGACATTACCGGTCGGACCGCGGATGAAGGATTTGCTTCACGCGGTTAGTCTCACGCCGACCCGAACGGTCGATTTTCTCGTCGCCATCAATCAATTGCTACACGACCAAATTCGCTATGTGATCCGAATGGAGCCGGGCGTGCAGACCTGCGAACAATCGTTGACGCTCGAAAGCGGCTCGTGCCGCGACTCGGCGTGGCTCATGGTTCAGGTGCTCAGAAATTTGGGGCTCGCCGCGCGATTCGTATCTGGCTACCTGATTCAGCTTAAAGCGGACGTGAAGTCGCTCGACGGCCCCTCGGGCGCGGCGCAGGATTTCACCGACCTGCATGCTTGGACCGAAGTGTATTTGCCGGGCGCCGGCTGGGTCGGGCTGGATCCCACCTCGGGCCTGTTCGCCGGCGAAGGGCATATTCCGCTGGCGGCGACGCCCGCGCCTTCGAGCGCCGCGCCGGTCACCGGAGGAATCGAGCCGTGCGAATCGAAATTTCACACGGAAATGTCGGTCACGCGAGTTCATGAAGATCCTCGCGTCACGAAACCGTACACCGAACTGCAATGGCAGCAGATCGAGGCGCTCGGCCATCGAATCGACTCCGAGCTCGAATCGGGCGCGGTGCGGCTGACGATGGGGGGCGAACCGACGTTCGTCTCGATCGACGACATGGACGGCGAGGAATGGAATACGGCCGCCGGCGGGCCGACGAAGCGCAAGCTCGCCGGCGATCTGCTGCGCCGACTGAGCCGGCGATTCGCGACCGGCGGACTGTTGCATTTCGGGCAAGGTAAGTGGTATCCCGGCGAGTCGCTGCCTCGCTGGTCATTGAGCTGCTTTTGGCGCCGCGATGGGCAGTCGATTTGGTCCAATCCCGAACTGCTGGCCGACGAACGGACGGACTACTCGTACGGCCCCATCGAGGCCAAGGCGTTCGTGTCGGCGCTCGCCGAGCGCCTGGGAGTTCCCACCGACAATGCGATTCCTGCCCATGAGGACGTTTGGCACTATCTGTGGAAAGAGCGTCGTCTGCCGGTCAACGTCGATCCCTTGAATTCCAAGCTCAGCGACAAGGAAGAGCGGGCGCGGTTGGCTCACGTGTTTCAGCATGGTCTGGATCACATCGTGGGCTACGCACTGCCCGTGAAGCGGGAGCGGACCGCGCAAGACGCCCGCTGGGTTAGCGGCCGATGGTTCTTGCGCGACGAGCATATGTTCTTGGTCCCCGGCGATTCGCCAATGGGGCTTCGGCTGCCGCTTGATTCTCTGCCGTGGTCGGCGGCGGCGGACATGCAATACAGTGAGCCGCTGGATCCCCACGCTCCGCGCGATCCGCAATCGTCTCCTCTCGCGCGACAAAGTCGCGCAAATCCGCCAATGCTCGCGTCGCAGCGAGAAACCGCGCCGGTCGAGCCATACGGTGGCCCGCTCGTCGGCGGCCAACCAGGCGCGCATGGCGCCACCGCGACACTGAGCTCGAAGCTACGCGAAGAGTCGGCATTGTCGAGCGACGGAGTATCGGCAATTGCCATCGCGGCGCCCACTGGAGCGCTCGCGGATGGTCAGTGGCATCTAGGAAGCGGTTACGGAGTTGTGGAAAAAAATGGCCACCATCGTGTCGACTTCGACCGCGAAGTCGCGATCGATGCCGCGCTGGACGAAACGCCGGTCCCGAGCGAAGGAAAGTCCGCTCGGCACATCGTTCGCACGGCGCTATGCGTCGAGTCGCGCCAAGGCCGGCTACATGTCTTCATGCCGCCGATGATTCATTTGGATGATTACTTGGAGTTGATTACGGCAATCGAGGAGACGGCTGACGAATTGTCGTTGCCGGTGGTGATCGAGGGATACGCCCCGCCGCACGATCACCGCATCAATTCTATTAAGGTCACTCCCGACCCGGGCGTGATCGAGGTCAATGTGCAGCCGGCCCACAATTGGGACGAGCTGGTGCAAAATACGACGGGTCTTTATCACGACGCGCGACAATCGCGATTGGGCACGGAAAAATTCATGCTCGACGGTCGACATACCGGCACGGGTGGTGGCAATCACGTTGTGCTCGGCGGACCGACCCCCGGCGAGAGCCCCTTTCTGCGGCGCCCCGATTTGCTGCGTTCGCTGCTGGCGTATTGGAACAATCACCCATCGCTGTCTTATTTGTTCTCGGGCACGTTCATCGGTCCCACGAGTCAGGCGCCGCGCATTGACGAGGCTCGCCACGACAGCCTCTATGAGCTGGAGATCGCGTTTCAACAAATCCCCGCGAAAGGCCCATGTCCCCCGTGGCTCGTCGATCGCGTGTTCCGCCATTTGTTAACCGATCTAACGGGCAACACGCATCGGGCCGAATTCTGCATCGACAAACTATTTTCGCCCGACTCGTCCACGGGACGATTGGGCCTGGTCGAGCTGCGGGCGTTTGAGATGCCACCGCACGCCCGAATGAGTCTCACGCAGCAATTGCTCATCCGCGCGCTGATCGCTCGATTTTGGAAAACTCCCTACGAGCAGCGGCTGGTTCCCTGGGGCACGCTCCTGCACGACCGTTACCTCTTGCCGCATTTCGTCGCGCAGGATTTTAGCGACGTGATTTCGGAGTTGCGCCAAGCCGGTTATGCGCTCGATCCAGCTTGGTTTGCGCCGCATCTTGAGTTCCGCTTTCCCATCTATGGCGAGGTGGTTTACTCGGCGGTGAAAATCGAACTGCGAGCCGCGATCGAGCCTTGGAATGTGTTGGGCGAAGAGCCGGGGGGCGGCGGCGCCGTGCGGTATGTCGATTCGTCGGTCGAGCGATTGCAAGTCAAGGCGCAGGGCATGACCGATCCGCGGCACTTGGTGCTATGCAACGGTCGACGCATGCCGCTGCATCCGACCGGCGCGGCGGGCGAGTTCGTCGCGGGGGTGCGTTATCGAGCGTGGCAACCGCCGAATTGTCTTCATCCGACGATTCCCGTTCATGCCCCCTTGGTGTTCGACTTGTACGACACATGGACCGGCCGATCGCTGGGGGGTTGCGCCTGGCACGTGGCTCATCCGGGCGGGCGGAGCTACGAGCATTTTCCCGTCAACGCGAACGAAGCGGAGAGTCGCCGCGCTGGCCGATTCTTCAAGATCGGGCATACCCCCGGTCCGATGAGCCTGCCGCCCCAGGAGTGCAACTGTGCATTCCCGTTGACGCTCGACCTGAGACGAAGTTAACCTGCAATAACCCTGCCAGCGAAGGCGGATCGCTGGGACCGATGGGCGGTCGCTGGCAACCGTGTCGCTTTGTGCGCCGGCCGATTCACGATTGTCTTTGGGGCGTCTCATTCCATGAGCCTGGCCTTCTCCTCGCAAGCCGAACCTCGTCCGGCTAGCTTGTTTCATGGATATCAGCCGCTGCCCGGCTCGTACGACGAAATGTTCGCCGCGCCGGGTCAATTACGGCCGCACTGGCGGCAATTCGTCCAGGCATTCGACGCCACCGGACCCCACGAGCTTGGCCGCCGCTGGGAGCAAGCTCAGCGGCTGATCCGCGAAAACGGCGTGACCTATAACGTCCACGGCGATTCTCAGGGCAAAGATCGGCCTTGGGAATTGGACGCCATGCCGCTGCTTTTGCCGGCGGGCGATTGGGCGACGCTCGCGGGGGGGCTTACGCAGCGGGCGAAATTATTGAATACGATTCTGGCGGACGTGTATGGCCCGCAAAAACTGTTAGCCGAGGGTCTACTGCCGCCGGAATTGGTTTTCGCGCACGAAGGATTTTTGCGGCCTTGCCATCGGATGGAAGTCCCGCGGCAAACGTATTTGCATCTGTATGCGGCGCACATGGCCCGCTCGGCCGACGACGGCAATTGGCTGGTGCTGGCCGATCGCACGCAGACTCCCTCTGGCGCGGGTTACGCCCTCGAAAATCGAATCGTCATTTCGCGAATGCTGCCGAACGAGTTCCGCGACTGCCAAGTTCAGCGACTGGCGTCGTTCTTCATGGCGGAGCGCGAAATGCTCCGCGGCCTGGCGGCGCAGCACAAAGATAATCCGCGGATCGTGCTATTGAGTCCGGGTCCGGCTAGTCCCACGTATTTCGAAGATGCTTATTTGGCCCGCTATCTCGGTTACACGCTCGTGGAAGGGGGCGATCTGACGGTTCGGCAGAATCGCGTTTATTTGAAGACACTGGGGGGGCTGATTCAGGCCGACGTTATTTTCCGCCGCGTATACGACGACGACTGCGATCCGCTGGAATTGCGATCGGAATCGCTCTCGGGAGTGCCCGGGTTATTGCAAGCGGTGCGGCGGGGCAACGCGGTGGTCGCCAATGCGTTGGGGAGCGGGCTGCTGGAGGCGCCGGCCTTGATGGCCTTCTTGCCGGAACTTTCCCGGCGACTGATGCAGCAGGATTTGCAAGTTCCCTCGGTATCGACTTGGTGGTGCGGCCAGCCGGAGGGACTGAGCTACGTGCTCGAAAACTTAGACCATTTGGTGATCAAACCGGCGTTTGACCGCCGTAAGACGCGACCGATCGACGGCGGCAAGTTGACGGCGCTCGAGCGCCGCGAAACGATCGAGAAAATTATCGCGCAGCCTCGTGATTTCGTCGGCCAGCCCTGGATCAATCGGTCGACCGCGCCCGTTCTCACAAGCAGCGGCCTGCGGCCTTGGCATGTCGCGCTGCGAACGTTTCTCGTTTCCGCCGACGATTCCTATCAAGTGATGCCCGGCGGTTTGACGCGGGTCTCGCCGGTGGGCGATCGGTTGGGCGACAGCATGCTCGCGGGCGAGGGAAGCAAGGATGTATGGGTGCTCTCGGAGGGCCCCGTGGCGGCGATTAGCTTGTTGCAGCCGGCCGACACGCCGATTCCGCTTCGCCGCAGTGGGAACGACCTACCGAGCCGCGTGGCCGATAACCTTTATTGGCTCGGCCGCGATGTCGAACGCGCCGAGGGCGCCGTCCGGCTGCTGCGGGCCATCGTCGCCCGGCTTACCAGCGAAGCTGAGCAAAGCAACATGCCCGAGCTCGGATCGCTGCTCGCCGCGCTGGCCGAGCATGGCCAAGTGCGGCCGGAGTTTATTCTTCATGCCGCAGGCGAGAAAACGGCCGTCGTCGATCGCGAGATTCTGGCGTTTATCTTCGATCCCAAACGAGCCGGCAGCCTGCGCAACACACTAAGCTCGGTGCGCCATGTGGCCTCGATCGTCCGCGATCGGATTTCGCTCGACAGTTGGCGGATCCTCAACCGAGTCGAGCAGGATTTCGTCTCGGCGCCGGTTCCCCAATCGATTCAATTCAGCGATGTGCTCTCGATGCTCAATGAAATGATCGTCGATCTTTCGGCGTTCAGCGGGTTAGGAATGGAGAGCATGACGCGCGGGCCGGGTTGGCGATTTTTGGATATGGGCCGTCGGCTCGAGCGGGCGCTCCATACGATCAGCTTGCTGCGCAGCGTCTTGACCGAAGCCCATTCGGATGAAGTTCCCGTGCTTGAGGCTTTGCTCGAAATCGCCGATAGCTCGATGACGTATCGGAATCGTTATTTGACGACGCTCCGGATCGAGCCGCTTTTGGATCTATTGTTGACCGATGAATCGAATCCACGATCCGTGGGCTTTCAGCTCGTAGCGCTGGCCGATCACGTTGCCAACTTGCCCCGCGAGCAAAACGAGCCGTTGAAAAATCCCGAGGAGCGGACGATGCTCGCCGCCCTGGCGGGGTTGCGGCTGGCGGATATCGACAGTCTAAGCGGCTTCGATCGAGACGGCGTGCGCCGAGCACTGGATCGGTTGTTAGCGAGATTAGCACAGCGGCTGCGCACGTTGTCGGATGGCATCACGCACAAATATTTGGTTCACGCCGGTCCCTCGCGTCAAATGGCGGAGATTCGCCCGAGCTCGCGGATGTAACGATGCCTCCGGTTTCCTAACTCCCGTCTTCCGTCTCCCGACTTTCCCCGACCCCGGCTCGCCACGTGGATTACAAGATCACGCACACGACCGTTTACACGTACACCGCGACGGTGCCGATTTGCCATAATGAGGTGCATCTGACGCCGCGCGAAGGGCCACAGCAGGTTCGGCTGGCGCACCGGCTCGGTGTTCGCCCGCAGCCGACGGCGCTCGATAGCGTGCTCGATTATTATGGCAACCACGTGAACTATTTCACGATCGAAGAAGGGCACGAAAAGCTGACGGTGATCGCTCACAGTCGCGTACGCGTGACCGAGCCACCGGCGGCCGAGCAGCGGTCGACTTCCTGGGAAGAAGTGCGCGATCGGTTGAGCGGCGACCGCAGTCCGCCGGGGCTCGACGCCCGGCAGTTCTCGTTCGATTCGCCGCACATCGGCGCTTCGACTGAATTGGCCGCGTTCACGGCAAAGTCGTTCACGCGCGGCCGGCCTTGGCTAGAAGCCGTGCTGGATCTGACGAGCCGCATTTATTCTGAGTTTAAATACGATCCGACGGCGACGACAATCCACACGCCGCTCGAGAAGGTGCTGGAGTTGCGCCGCGGCGTGTGTCAGGATTTCGCGCATTTGGCGATCGGCTGTCTCAGAGCGTTGGGGCTGCCAGCCCGTTATGTGAGCGGTTATCTCGTGACCGAGCCGCCGCCGGGAAAGCCGCGATTGATTGGGGCCGACGCCTCGCATGCTTGGTTCTCGGCCTATTCGCCCGAGCAAGGCTGGATCGACGTCGATCCGACGAACAGTCTTATTCCCTCGAACAAACACATCACGCTCGCCTGGGGCCGCGATTACAGCGACGTAGCGCCGATCAAGGGGGTGTTCATCGGCGGCGGCCGGCATGGTATGAATGTGGCCGTGGACGTCCTGCCGATGTCCGGCGGGGAGGAAAGCTGAGTAGGAAATTCAAATCATGCAACCGAAAAATCTGGCGATCGCCGTGGCTCTGCTGAGTCTAATGGCAAGCATGGGCTGCGAACTTAAGTCGGCGCCCAAATCCAACTCGACGCAAAGCAGCTCTGCCGAAAAATCCCAAACTACGGAATCGCAAGCAAAGCATAATGGCGTCGACGGGCTCGTTGAAAAAACCGTGCAGCTCGTCGTCGATTATGGAGACGGCGTTCAAAAGCGCTATGCCGATTTGGCTTGGCGCGAAAAGATGACGGCTTTCGACTCGCTTCAATCCGCCAAAATTCATTCGCACGGCGTCTCCTTCGAATCTCATGGCGACGGCGAGACGCTGCTGATCACCAAGATCGACGACGTGAGCAACCAAGGAGGCGGAGGCAATGACAAGAATTGGACGTTCCTGGTCAACGACCATTTGGCCGACAAAAGCTGCGGCGTGTTCGCCGTAAAGCCCGGGGACGTTATCTTGTGGAAGTTCGACCTCTATAAGTAGAATGCTCGGTTGCAACGAACGAAACGAATCGTCGATAACCTTGGAGTCAAAAGATCGTGAATCGCAAGCCGCAATCGGATGCTATCGTGTTTATCGCGCTGGTTGCGCTCGGAGTGGCCGGCAGATGGCTAGCCGCGCATGGCGGCTGGCCGAACGCGACTCCCCTGGCGGCAATCGGTTTGTTCGCCGGATTCTACTTCCCGCGGCGGTTGGTCGCGCTGGCGGCGCCGCTCGCGGCGATGGTCATCAGCAACCTTTTCCTGGACCCGTACGGCAGTTGGCTGCTGGTGTTGACCGTCTACAGTTCTTTCCTCCTCGCGCCGACGTTCGGCCGGGCGCTAAAAAATCTTCCCGCCAGTCGCTTGGCGGCCGTTGCCAAGACTGCAATCTGCGTCCTGGCGCCCTCCTGCTTTTTCTACCTGACGACAAATGCCGCTCAATGGCTAGTCGACGGCCAGCACCAGCACTCGATGTACAGTCGGAGCTGGAACGGCGTGGGCCTCTGCTTCACCGCCGGCATTCCCTTCTTCCGCTGGATGCTCAGCGGCGACCTCGCTTTCACGGCCTTGATCTTTACCGCGTACGGCTTGTCGGTTGTGCTGGCGACCACTACGCTTCGAAGCGGGAAAAGGTTATCGGCAGGTGTCGTCAAAATGCGGGGTTAAGTCGACCGCTTTAAATGCAATCACGAAAGCCCGAAAAATCGAAATCCCGAAAAAGAAAGGGAAGGAAAGGAAACCAATCGCATTGAGGAGCCAAATCCGTTGCCTTCTTCTTTCTGGTTTTCGTCATTTCGGGCTTTCGTGATTCTCCTCGTTGCGCTGTTGCCTCTCAAAGCCGAATCACCGTATTTCCGCTGAGTCGCCGGATGAGGCGGCGCATTTCTAGAACGCTGATCGTCGAGAGAACCTGCGAGGCGGGCAGTTGGCTGGTCGAGATGACTTGGTCGATCAGCGTGGCGCTGGAGTCGACGGCGGCGAGCACTTTTTGCTCGAGATCGTTAAGCAGCAGTTCGGCCGGGTGATGGATGGTTTGGCCGGATGGCGTCGGAGTGGCGGCAACCAATGGCCCGAGTTCCTCGAGGATATCGTCGGCCGATTCGACGAGCTTCGCGCCATCGCGAATAAGGCGATGGCAGCCTTGAGACATCCGGCTATCGACCGGGCCAGGCACGGCGAACACATCGCGCCCCTGCTCACCTGCGTGCCGTGCGGTGATGAGGGCGCCGGAGCGCGACGAGGCCTCGACGACCAACACGCCGAGCGACAGCCCGCTGATGATCCGGTTTCGCTGGGGAAAGGCGCCGCTGAGCGGCTGGCCGCGCGGCGGGGCCTCGCTCATCACCGCGCCGGCCGAGCGGACCTGCATGGCGAGTTCTTGGTGCTCGGGCGGGTAGATATTCAGCACACCGCTTCCCAGCACGGCCAGCGTCCGCCCGCCGGCCGCCATCGCGCCGCGATGAGCGGCCGCGTCGACACCTCGGGCCAATCCGCTCACGATCGTCAGTCCGGCGCGAGCCAAGCTGCCGGCCAATCGCTCGGCTTGCGCGACGCCATAGCGCGTGGCATGACGAGAACCGACGATCGCGATCGAGAGCGCGTCGGTAGGCTGGAGCGTCCCATGGACATAGATGACCGTGGGTGGATCGATTATCTCCTGTAGCGGCCGAGGATAGTTTTCGGCGCCTCGCACGACGATCGTTACTCCGCTGCGGCGGCACAATTCGACCTCGGCTTCCGCGTCGAGATGCTCCGCGGCCGCCGCGATCTCCTTGCTCAATTTCGTGCCAATGCCCGGCACATCGCGGAGTTCACTGGGCGGCGCGGCCAATACGGCGGCCGGACTGCCGAACCGTTTGAGTAGCGCCTGTGATAGTTTTGGACCAACGCCCGACACCATCGACAACCGGACGGCCGCGATCAAATCCGGATCGGATTGCAAACTGGAGACTGTGTCGCCCATTCTGATCGTCCACCCCTATTGCTCGTGGCGCGGCAATGATAATATTCGAGTTGCGATTCTAACGGCCGCTATTAGCAACGGGATAGGCGCCGCCGGGAGAGTTGGGGACCCGAAGCGAGAAGACCGACTCGGCGAAGTGCGGCGAACGGCGAGGAATTACGCCGAACGGCGGGCCCAACTCCAACGTCGGTTCGCCGCCGGTTAATGCTCAACGAGAGTTGCCGGTTAGCCGATCTACCGTTAAATGCGCGGCGGGAAAGAACCCGCTCGATGCTCGCACGCTAATCTACGCACGGCTCTCCTCTGCTCACCGGGATTATTGCCCCAATCCCCGAGCGAGGAGAGCCGGCTTTTTTGCGCTTCGCCCGCGAAAGTTAGCTCGCCTTTCGATGGCCGTCCGCGATGAGAATGAAGCGGATTAGTTCGGCCAGCGAATTGGCTTTCATTTTCTTCATGATCGTCGCCCGCCGGAGTTCGACGGTGCGAAGCCCCAAATTGAGTTCCGAGGCGATCGATTTATTGGCCTTGCCGGCGAGTAGTCGCTCGAGAACTTCCCTCTCGGCCGGATTGAGCGTCGCCCGTCGGGCGGCCATGTCGCTTTGCTCGGCTCGATCGCGATCAGCCCTCTGCTCCGCGTGCAGCGCCGCTTCGATCGCATCCCACAATTTCTGTTCGCCGCACGATTTTTCCAAGAATGTGTACGCTCCGGCATGCATCGCGCGAACTGCCGTGGGAACATCGGCGAAGCCCGCGATCGCGATCACCGGCAGATTCGAATGCCGCTCGCGTAGCCGAACCATTAGATCGATGCCACTCATGCCAGTCATCCGCGCGTCGACGACCAGGCAACCGCGGCGGCGCGGATCGTAGTTGGCGAGAAACTGCTCGGCCGAATCGAAGGTTTCCGAAGGCACGGCATGGGCGCCGACGAGCGCCGCGATCGAAGTTCGAGCCGCCGGGTCGTCGTCCACGATAAACACGGAACGAGATGAAGTATCTGGCATATTGAAAATTGATTGATTGGACTGGCGGCAGCACGAAAATAAACGTCAACCCGCCTTGAAACTTTCGCCCGTGCCGCTTGCCACGCCAAAGGTTCAGCCGCAGGTGAGCGGTCCACTGAATTATTTTAAACATTCTAGAAGTTTTCCCTAACATATGTCTAGCCTTGCCGGCCCGATCGGCCTGAAAGAAGGGAACGGTCTCCTGTTTTGCACAGCGGACGGCGCACTATGGGGACAGTCCCCACTGTTTCTCGGATTGGCGCTTAGCGCCATTTGAGAACTTGAAATACTCCCTCGCGACTGGCCATGCGACCGGGAATTCGCAGGAGTTGTTCGCGATAAACGCTGAGCCCTAGGCCGATCGCGAACACGGCGGCTCCGCCAATCGCCAAATAGACGCCGATCGCCCATTGCTGCCGCCATCCGAGCGAGACGGCGACCAATCCCAAGTAGAACACTAAAGCCGCTCCGCCGTGAAAAGTGGTCGACTTCACTTGCCACGCAAGGCCCGACAACAGCATCAGCGAAGCCACCGTGACCAGGGCCAGTTCGTCGACCAGCGATAGCCCCCCACCATACACACGAAAATGCAGGACGGCGATCGCGAGCGGCGCCGTCGCCAAAACACTGCCCAGCCATAACCCTAAAGTCACCAAATCGTCGGGCTTCGAGTCTTCTTCGCCGAATCGTCCGAAGTAGCCGGCGATGAGCGTAGCCAGACCGACTCCCGTCGTGGCGACTTCCAGCTTTTGCATCGGACTGATCTGCGACAAGTTGCCGAGCGTGACCAAGAACACAGTTCCCACGACGGTGGAAAGGACAACGTATGTCCGTCGCCAGCCGGCGCTGCCGGCGATGCACGCTCCCACGCAACCGGCGACGATCGACGGCGCCAGCGACCACATATCGAGCCAGTCGGTAGGCGTCGCGCCGAGCGATAAAAAGCGAGTCAAGCCTTGCATCGCGGCGCTCAACAGGGCGACCAACAACACGGCGCGACCGCCTTCCATCATTCTCTCGCCACCCGCTCTCAGCAGCCGTCCGATGAGCAAACCGGCGACACCGACGCCGGCGAACACAGGCGCCTGATAGATATCCAGCGTCCCAGCCAAGAGTAGAAATTGCCACAAGGCCCCGCAGACGCATCCGGCCGCCACATAAGCCAGCGGCGCCATTCGCGGCGATCGCCGAGCCGAATAGTAGTATAGCGCCGCGCCGATTAGCCAGAGACCTCCTCCCAGGCCCAACGAAGTCGAAAGCATTCCCAGTCTAAGGGCGGCGCCATGCGTTACATGAGCGGCGATCCATCGCACCCCCTCCAGGTTCGCTGCTGGCCATTGGTTCCAGGACAGCATTTGCACGACAAGCATCGCGGCCAGGGCAATCGCCAACTGCGCGTGACCCGAGTGAAACAGCGGCTTGCCGAATCGCTGCTGCGAGAAGATCGGTTCGCTTGGCGGGAACGCCCGCTCCGCGAGAATCGACGCGACGCCCAGGGAGATCAGCGAAAAGATCAGGCACGACACGTCGCCGGCCAAGTGAAGTTGCCCAAGAAACAAGACGATGGTCAGCGTGACGCCGATTTCGACCGCATACAGAAACAGCGGTTCGCGCAGGGCATACACGGTGGCCGCGAACAACAGGCAGCATACGACTCCGCAGACCCACAGGCCGTGGTCGACCGTGACCAACCCTTGGGCATGATAAAACCAGAGATTCAGGGGCGTGATGACGGTCGCGAGAAAAGTCAGCGCGCGACCGGCCAAAGTGTATTTCGTTCGTAGCGAAACGTAACAGCCGGCCACAAGCAGCGAGAGAGTTCCAGTTCCCAGCGCCACGGCTAGCACAAATTTGTTATCGAACACACCCAAGCTTGCGAGCCAAATGATCGAGCCCAAAACACTGAGGCCGCCCCCTACCGCCAGGATCGCGTGAATCGCCCGGGGGTCGAGCAGAGCCTCGGCCATCCTCGTCCAAGGCGACCCCTTGGCGAGCAGTGGGCGTAAGCCCGCTGTCCCCGACCCGGCATTCCTGAGAGCTTCAGCCGCCACCGTTGGACGCTCCAAAACCACCTCCGGCTCTAATCGAATCTCCGGGTCGAGTTCCAACGACTCCGCCTGCGCTGCGACATCTTGTTCGACGGCCGTCTTGGCGGCCGCCACTTCCACGGTCCGTCCGCAATGCGGACACGGCATCCGCACGCCGGCGTATTCCAGCGGCGCCAAAAATCGTCGGCCACAAACGCATTCGGTGAACAGCGACATGGTAGGGATCTTTCGATACTGAGGATGGGACGGTTTATTCGCCTGACCTGCGAGATGGTCTTTCCGGTCGGAAACTAGGGGACGGGGCTTTCGCCTGCCGCTTGCCGCGAGTTAGACTGATAGCACTTCGTGTCGCTACCTATTCAGGCGGCGCCCTGGACGCGATATAACGCGCGACAAACTTTTTTTCGACATAACAATGGCAGCAGTCAGCGCGACGTCCGCGAGCAGCTTGGCCCCAAACGGCCTTTCCGCTCCCCGTTCGTCCGCGTCGATGAGCCAGTTGCTTGCCGCGGCGCGGCGCGGCGACGATCAGGCCCGCGATCAGCTTTTCACCGCCTGTCGCAGCTATTTGGCGATCATCGCCCGGGCTCAAGTCGGCAGTTGGCTGCAAGCCCGGGTCGACGCGTCCGATCTGGTGCAGCAGACGCTGCTGGACGCCCATCGTGGGTTATCCGACTTCCGCGGCGGCACGGAAGCGGAATGGCTCGCTTGGCTGCGGAACATTCTGTCGAACAATGCGGCCGACTTTATCCGCCGGCATGGCGCCTCGAAGCGACGAATTCAGAAAGAAGTTCGCCTCGATCAAACGGACGCATTCGACGCCTCGCTTGAACTCACCGAACCCGTCGCCGCTAGCGAAACTCCCAGTCAACTCCTTTCGCGCCACGAGTTGCAACTTCAAATGGCGGACGCGATCGCCCAACTGCCCGACGACTATCAAGAGGTGATCGTGCTGCGCAACGTCGAGTGTCTGCCGTTCGATCAAGTCGCGCAGCGGTTAGGTCGATCGCGCCCGGCAGCACAGATGCTCTGGATGCGGGCGATCGGCGCACTACGAGAATCGGCTACGTTTCAGTCCGCGATCGGCAATCGCGGCTTGGCGACGTGAAAAGCGTGAAGCATGGAACGTGAAGCGTGCAGCGTTAAGGAAAAGTCAAGCATCACTCTGATCCCTATCCCTGCCCCCAAACCCCCATCGCCCACATCCCATCTACCTCCTCCATGACCGAGCAGTCGTCCAACAGCGTCCAGCAACTGTGCGAACTGCTCGACCAATATGTGGTCGCCGTGCAATCGGGGGACGAAACCGCCCGCCGGGCCCTGCGGCTTACGCATCCCGAGGTTTCTTCTTGGGCTGATAGCCTCGACTGGCTCGACGAATTGGCGGTCGATCGGCGTCCGGCCATGTCGCGTCTACTTCCCACGGTTTCATTTCCGACGCCGTCGTCCAGTTCGTCGATGCTCGCCGAACCGCAGGGATCGTCGCAGGCTCAGGCAGTCGAAGTCGGGTCGCCGACTGGCGGGTCGTCAAATCAATTCGGCAAGTACGAGTTGCTCGAGGAAGCTGGGCGGGGAGGCATGGGGGTCGTATATCGAGCCCGGCAGACCGATCTCAACCGCACTGTCGCCCTCAAGATGATCCTCGCCAGCCGTCTGGCTTCCGGAGAAGACGTGCGCCGATTTCAACAAGAAGCGCGGGCCGCGGCGGGAATTCGCCATCCACATATCGTTGCCATTCACGAGGTCGGCCAAGTCAATGGCCAGCACTTTTTCACGATGGACTTCGTCGTCGGCGAAAGCTTGGCAAAGATTCTCCAGCGCGGGCCGTTGCCCGCCGAGCGAGCAACGCGATATATCGGCGCTGTCGCCCGGGCCGTTGAGTTTCTGCATGGCCAGGGAATCGTGCATCGCGATCTCAAGCCGTCGAACATCTTGATCGATGAGCGCGATCAACCGCTGGTGACTGATTTCGGCTTGGCGAAATTTTTCCAGGACGACGCGGGGGCCACGCAGACGGGCTTGATCCTGGGCACGCCTAGCTATATGGCGCCCGAGCAGGCCCGCGGACAATCTTCGCTCGTATCGCCTCGGACCGACGTGTACGGACTGGGCGCCGTGCTCTACGAACTGCTGACCGGCCAGCCGCCGTTCCGCGAGGACAGTCAGCTCAGCACGATTTTGCAGGTACTCGAAGGCGAGCCCACGCCGCCGACCCTCATCGATAAACGTCTGCCGCGCGAGCTGGAACGGATTTGCCTGCGAGCGCTGGAAAAATCGCCGGACGACCGATATCCGACGGCCGTGGCGCTGGCTGACGATCTGGACCGATTTCTGCGCGAGGAGCCGCTGGCGATTCCCGCAGTTGGCATGCGGCAGCAACTCCAGCGGTGGATGCGGCGGCAGCCGGCGCTCTCGAGTCATAGCGCGGGGATTTTGGCGATGGCCGCGATCGTCGGCGTCAATTATTTAGTGCAGCGTCCAGGCTGGGCGCTGTTTAGTGAGATCATGTCCGTAATGGCCATCTGGTTGGCCGCATCGATGGGCTTTCAAATCTTGCTCGACCAGCCTCGTCGGGCCGCGATGGCCCGTCTTGGATGGGCGATCGTCGACACCACACTATTGACGGTGCTGCTCTATTTGTCCGGGCCGCCGCTGGGGCCGCTAGTGATCGGCTATCCTCTGCTCATCGCGGCGTCCGGCTTGTGGTTCCGCGTTCGGCTGGTGTACCTGACGACGGCCCTCTCGTTGGTCGGCTATGGGTTGCTTAATTTGCTGATCGCCGACCCGTCGCAGCCGCTGCATTACCGGCTGATCTTCGCGGCCGGACTAACCATCACGGGGATTGTGGTCGCATATCCGATCGAACGCATTCGGGCCCTGAGCCAGTATTTCAAACGGCGAACCGAGGTTTGACCCGATTCGTTGTTTTGCTGACCCCCCTCTGCTTCGCAAGATTTGTTCGGGGTTCTAAGCGTCAACTCCCCCTAGGTAGAGTGATTGGCCGGGCCATTGGAGCACACAATACTATTCTTGGATCAAAGGGTCAAACCTTTGCTTCCGGCCCTTCGTAGGTTCCTGCCCCACCTGCGAAGGGCTCTTTTTTTTGAATCGCTCGGAACGCGATTTCGATGCATCCGCTTGATCAACTCATCGCTCTCGACGAGTTTAATCGGAGGCTCCCAAAGGCCGAACTGGCTTGTGCTTGACGGTCGCGCGCGACAGCACTAGGATTCTTCTGTACTAAGGACTTACGTTCTCGACGACTGGCGTCGGGATTTTTTAAGGCGGTACTTTGTGACAAGATTCACAAAGTTCGGCCGGCCGGCGGAGTCGGATAACTCCGTTTTTAGTTTGCATGCGTCAAGTATGACAACAATCGTTCCGGTCTTGCTCTACTTCCTTGCCGCCACCGGATTGGCGGTGGCGCTGCTGCTGCCCGCCAAGCTGCTCGGCCCACGGCGAGCATCGGCGGTCAAGCGGATGCCGTACGAGAGCGGGATGGACCCGATCCACGACACCCGGCGGCGGTTCGACGTGCGATTCCATTTGGTCGCGATCGCGTTTTTGGTGTTCGATGTCGAATTGCTGTTTCTCTACCCTTGGGCTGTCGCAAGTCAGCCGTTAGCGCCGAGACCAGGCGTCGTTTCGGTGTCGGCGATGAAACGAGTCAGTCCATCTGGCGAAAGCGCCCTATCGGACGCGGAGTTGGTTGGTCCCCGAACCGAAGCGGCGCCCTTGCTGGGCATCAATAAAGCCGTATATGGCAAAGTCCCAACCGTTCAGAGTCGCGGCCTGGTATTCGGCGAGGCCATGACGTTCATCGCCTTGCTTGCGCTGGGATTTGCCTATGCATGGCGAAAGGGGATCTTCCGATGGCGATAAACACCGCCTCCGCGCTTCCCGAAAATGTGCTGATCGGCCGCGTCGATGCGTTGGCCAACTGGTGCCGCAAGAACAGTCTCTGGCCGATGCCGTTTGCGACCGCTTGCTGCGGCATCGAATTGATGGCCACGGGCGCCAGCAAGCACGATATTTCGCGATTCGGCGCCGAAGTGTTTCGCTTCAGTCCGCGGCAGTGCGATCTGATGATCGTCGCCGGCCGAGTGGTCATGAAGATGCTTCCGGTGCTCCAGCGGATTTGGCAGCAGATGCACGAACCCAAATGGTGCATCTCAATGGGCGCCTGTGCATCGACCGGCGGCGTGTTCGACACGTATTCGGTGGTACAAGGGATCGACAGGTTTATTCCCGTCGACATGTACGTTCCCGGTTGCCCTCCGCGGCCGGAGCAGTTGATTCAAGCGATCATCGATTTACAAGACAAGATTCAAGCCGAGGGGACGCTTCGGGGGCGCGAGTTTGACACCGCGCTTCGGCAGCAGCCGAAACGAGCGCTGGTGGAAATTGCCGGTCTTCCGCAGGTCGACCGCGCGCGTAGCCCAGAGCATTAGAGCGCGCATCCGGGGCTTGCGCGAGCCCCGGCCGCTTGGCCGATAGTGAATTTGAACCTACGAGACCCATAGCAGTCCAACCTTCGAGACCCGTCGTTCACGCATGACCGATCCCGCCACGATCGCCGCTCTCGCCGCGAAGATCACCGACCTCAAGGTCAGTGAATTCCGCGGCCAAACGCGCGTCGTCGTCCCGCCGGATTCGTTGTTCACGGGGCTCGAAGTCCTGAAGAACAATCGGCAATTCGATCTGCTTGTCGACATTACCTGCGTGGATTATTTGCATTACCGCGGCGCGGCGGATCGATTTGGATTGGTCTACCTGCTGGCGAGCACGGCGACGAACGAACGGATCACGATTCGAGCCTATTTGAACGAGCCCGATTTGATCGTGCCGTCGGCCGTGCCGCTTTGGGAAGGGGCCAACTGGCTGGAGCGCGAAGTGTTTGATATGTTTGGCGTCACGTTCGCGGGGCATCCCGACCTCAGGCGCATTTTATGTCCCGACGAGTTTACGGCGTTTCCATTGCGGAAGGATTACCCACTCCAGGGCCGCGGCGAGCGGCACAATTTCCCCGTGCTTAGGCGCGACGATGCTTAGGCGCCCCCATGATCCGCGTCGCTCGCGACGCGCAATTGGCCGAAAACAAGCGCGTCGCGAGCGACGTGGCTAAGAGGACGTTCGAGAAATTTGCGGATTTAGCTTGATGTCAATCGCCACCCAACATGCCGACGCGGACCAGATCGAGTCGCAAGACTATGTCTGGACGCTCAACTTCGGCCCGCAGCACCCGGCCACGCATACCACGCTGCGGATCGTGCTGAAGCTGGATGGCGAGCGAGTGATCGATGCAATTCCCGATATCGGTTATCTGCACTCGGGCTTCGAGAAGCTGGGCGAAAGCCTGGATTACAACCAGTACGTCACCGTCACCGATCGGATGAACTACATCTCGCCGATGGCCAACAACGTGGCTTGGCACGGCGCGGTGGAAAAGCTGCTCGGCTTGGAGTTGCCTAGGCGAACGCAGTACATCCGCGTCATCATCGCCGAATTGGCCCGAATTAGCGACCATTTGCTTTGCAACGGCGCCGCGGGACTCGATACCGGAGCGTTCACGTTCTTCCTGTATGGCTTTTATCAGCGGGAAGTGATTTACGATATCTTCGAGACACTGTGCGGCGCCCGGTTTACCAACAGCTACACCCGCGTCGGCGGGCTGATGGCCGACATGACGCCGCTGGTCATCGAGAAAATCCGCAAGTTCGTCAACACGTTTCCCAAGACGCTCGACGACATGGAACGGCTGCTCAATCGCAATCGGATCTTCATCGATCGCACCAAGGGCGTCGGCCTATTGAGCCGCGAAGAGGCCACCCATCGCAGCGCCACCGGGCCTATCGCCCGGGCCAGCGGCGTGACTCGCGATCTGCGCAAGGACGAGCCTTATTTGGCCTATGCGGATTTCGATTTCAAAGTCTGCTGCGCGACGGCCGGCGATTGCTATGCCCGCTATCTCGTGCGAATGGCTGAAATGCGCGAGAGCCTGCGGATCGTGACCCAGGCTCTTGAGAATCTTCCGGGGGGTCCGATCAACGTATCGATCGGCGACCGGACGGCCCTGCCGAACAAGAAGATGGTCTATTCGACGATCGAGGGCACCATCTCGCATTTCGAATTGACGATGAGTAATCGCGGATTCGACGTTCCGCACGACGAGTCCTACTTCGCCACCGAGGCGCCCAACGGCGAGTTGGGTTTTTACTTGGTTGGCGACAGTTCAGACGTCGCTTGGCGGGCTCGGTGCCGGCCGCCGTCGTTCATTCACTTCGCCCTGTTTCCCAAACTGATCCGCGGCCATACGCTGAGCGACATTGTCGCCGTGCTGGGCAGCTTGAATATCATCGCCGCCGAGCTGGACCGCTAAACCAACTGCCTCATGCCTGTCGCCCAATCACCCACGAAAGAGCGAGTGCTCACCGACGAGATGGTCGCCGCCATCCAGGCCTACTTTCCGCGCTATCCGCGGAAGCAGGCGGTGACGCTGCCCGCATTGCACATCGTCAACGAGCGGCTGCGACACGTGCCGCTGCAAGCGGTCGTCGAGATCGCCGCGCTGCTAGAACTTCACCCGGCCGAGGTTCAAGACACGCTGTCGTTCTACGGGCTGTTCAAGCAAGACAAGGCCCACGGAGTCACGCGGGCCTGGGTCTGCCGCTCGGTGAGTTGCGCGATTCGCGGCGGCGAGGAGATCTTGGACCATCTGTGCAAGAAGGCCGGGATCCAGCCGGGCGAGACGACGGCCGACGGCCAACTGACGCTCGAATTCGCCGAGTGCCTGGGCGCCTGCGAGTTCGCTCCTTGCATGTTGGCGAACCAGACGTTGCACGGAGATCTCACCCCCGAAAAAGCCGACGCTTTCTTGGAAAGCTGCAAACGAACTAACGGAAGCAAGGGCTGATTTGCATGGCCAAATTCGAGCCCGTATTGCTCGCCAATGTCGGCAAGCCCAACAGTCATACACGGGCCGTGTATGAACAGTCGGGTGGCTACGCGGCGCTGCGCAAGGTGCTCAAGGAGATGACGCCCGCGGCCTTTATCGACGTGGTGAAGCAGAGCAATCTTCGCGGCCGTGGCGGCGCGGGTTTTCCCACCGGGCTGAAATGGACGTTCCTGCCCAAGGATCATCCCGGCCCGATCTACATGTGCATCAACGCCGACGAAAGCGAGCCGGGCACGTTCAACAACCGCATCCTGATGGAGGACGATCCGCATCAGGTGCTCGAAGGGATCATCCTCTCCTCGTTCGCGACCCGGGCAACGACGGCATACATTTACCTGCGATTCGAATATCCGACCTGTTATCAGCGTCTCCAAGCGGCCATCGACGAATGCTACGCGGCCGGATATTTGGGCAAGAAAATTTTGGGAACCGAATTCTCGCTCGACATTTATCTGCACCGCGGCGCCGCGGCCTATATCTGCGGTGAAGAGACCGGACTGATCGAAAGTCTCGAAGGCAAGCGGGCTTGGCCTCGAATCAAGCCGCCGTTTCCCGCCGTCGAGGGCTTGTTCCACAAACCGACGGTCGTGAACAACATCGAGACCGTGGCCTGCGTGACCCACATCGCCGCCCGAGGGGCCGACTGGTTCAAGTCGATCGGCGTGCCGGCCGATCCGAAGAACCCACGCGATCCGGGCAGTTACGGTCCGAAGCTTTACTGCCTCAGCGGGCACATAAACAAGCCAGGCTGTTACGAGGCGCCGCTGGGTATCACCTGCCGGCAACTGATCGACGACTATGGCGGAGGCGTCTGGAAGGGCCGCAAGGCCAAGGCTGCGATTCCCGGCGGCATCAGCATGGGTCTGTTGTCCGCCAGCGAGCTCGACACGCCGCTCGATTTCTCCGGGCCGGGCAAAGTCGGCTGCCTCGGACTGGGAACCGCGGCGGTCGTGGTGTTCGACGAAACGGTTTCGATCGTCGATTTCCTGCACAACAGCGCCCGATTTTTTCAACACGAAAGCTGCGGCCAATGCACTCCGTGTCGCGAAGGGACCGCTTGGGCGCTGACCATGCTCGATCGCATTAAAGCGGGCCGAGGACGGCTCCGCGACCTCGATCTGCTGCTGGAGATCGGCGACACGATCGGGATCATGCCCGGCACGACGATCTGCGGCTTGGCGGACGGCGCCGCGTGGCCGATGAAAAACGCGATCCGCAAGTTCCGCGGCGAATTCGAAGATTATATAAAGCGAACCAATCCCGGCGGTTGTACGGTCACTGAAGCGGTCGATGCGCTGCCGATTTTGGCTCACCACTGACAAAATTATAATTGCTTGAAGCGACCCCGGCAGGGGTCACAGCCGGTAGTCCGTAGTTGAGGCCGAAGGCCGACACCACTGGTTAACAGACAGATTGACATTTATCGACCCTGCCAGGGGTCGCACCACTTGACGAACCGATCGACTGCGACCCCTGCCGGGGTCGGTAGGAAAACTTTACATTGACAAATCGGCAGTGTCGGCCCGTTGGGCCTCAACCGCCGGCTACCGTCTGGCATCCCTCCGGGATGCTTTTTAGATTGACGACATTTCGACGCACGTATTCGCTGAGAACACCGACAGATCGATACACCGACAGATCGACGCCAAACTAGCGCATCCGCGGCTGCGACTTGGCTAAAGGAATACTGATGGGCATCGTCCTCGTTGACGGCAAAGAAGTGGAAGTCGGCGATAACGAACGCCTCAATGGCATTCAGGTCGCTCGCCGCGCCGGCATCGATATTCCTTATTACTGCTGGCACCCGGGACTGTCCGTGGTAGCCAGTTGCCGGATGTGCCTGGTCGAGTCGGGGAGCAAAAATCCGGAGACCGGCGCGATCACGATGATCCCCAAGCTCGTGCCGGCCTGCCAGACACCCGCCAAACCCGGGACCGTGTTCGTCACCAACAGTGAGAACGTCAAGCAGAGCCGCGCCCGGGTCGAAGAAGACCTGCTGATCGATCACCCCATCGACTGCCCAATTTGCGACAAGGCCGGCGAATGCAATTTGCAGGACTATCATTTCGCTCACGGGCAATCCGAGCGACGGGCCGACATCCGTCCGTTCACCAGTCGTCGCCGCAGCCTGGGCGACACGGTCACGCTATTCGTCGATCGGTGCGTGATGTGCAGCCGCTGCGTTCGCTTCACTCGCGAGATCAGCGGCACGAAGGAACTGCTGGTCATCAATCGCGGAAGCCACGAAGAGATCGATGTTTTTCCCGGCTTGCCGCTCGACAATAAGATGTCCGGCAACGTTGTCGATCTCTGCCCCGTCGGCGCCTTGGGCGACAAGGATTTTCTCTACAAGCAGCGCGTGTGGTTCATGAAGAGCCACGCTGGCGTATGCGCGGGCTGCTCGACGGGCTGCTCAATTCAAGTCGACGAGAATCAAGACACGGTCTACAGGTTCCGCCCACGCGAGAATCCGCATATCAACAAATGGTGGATGTGCGACGAAGGTCGCTATGGCTACCATCACGCTCACAGGCCGGACCGGCTCGTCGAGCCGCGCCGGCTGGGGGCGAAAGGCTACGCGGATATTGAGTGGGCGGACGTGCCGCGCGAGCTCGACGCGGCGCTCATGAAGGCAGGCAAATTGGCGGTCGTGATTTCGCCGCACCAAACGGTCGAAGAGGCGTATCTGCTGGCCAAGCTCGCGAGGAAGTACGATCCGCAAGCCGTGCTCGCGCTCGGCCCGGTTCCAGTCGTCGGCCAAGACGAGCAATTCGCCAGCGGCTTCACGATTCACTCCGAAAAATGCCCGAATCGCAAAGGGGTCGAGGCGGTGCTCAAATCGTTCACCGGGGGCGTGACGACTTGGGACGAACTATTGAATCAAATCTCGCATGGTCAAAATGGCAATGGTTCGGTGGGCGCCTCGTCCTCCGTTGCGCTGGCGGCCGAGATCGCGGCGCTGTGGGTCGCCGGCGGCTATCGAGAGCCCTGGATCGACGACGGAACCGCCGATCGGTTGGCGAGCCTCAAGCTAATTATCGTACAGGACATGTTCGATTCGCCCTTGTGGCGCCGGGCGACGTTTCAATTGCCGGGCGCCTCGTTCGCCGAACGCGCGGGGTCGTATGTGAATGTCAACGACCGGCTGCAATCGTTCGATTGGGCGATTCGTCCGCCTGCCGGAGTCACAATCGAAGGGCATCTGTATGCCCGGATGCTGGGAATTCGTGGGCTATACAATCCGCGCGACACGATGCGCGAAGTCGCCGCCGAGATCGGGTATTTTTCGGTGGCTGGCGGCCCAGAGCCGATTCACTCGACCGGCGTGGATTTGAAGATCAACCAACTGGCCGCAGCGCCCGCGGCGTCGATTACATAGCCGCGGCATCCTGCTGCGTAGTATCGGCACAAACGACGAAGAGAATTTTGACGAACGAAATAACACGACACCAATCAATTCAATAATCAATTCATTGTTACTCCGCGGCAGGATGCCGCGGCTATGTAAGTCATGCTATACGCCACGATTATCGAAGCCGTTATCAAGATCGCCCTGATGATCGGTGGGCTGATGACGGCGGCCGCTTATTTGGTGCTCGTCGAGCGGTGGATGGCCGCCTGGATCCAAGACCGCAAAGGGCCCAATCGCGTCGGCATTCCGCTCACCAAAATCAAAATATTCGGCCTCGGCCAACCGCTCGCCGACGGTCTAAAGTTCATTTTCAAAGAAGACTACACGCCCGGCCACGTCGACAAGGCCCTGTTCTTCCTGGCGCCGGTGATCATCATGTCGGCCGCGCTGGCAATCTTCGCCGTGATTCCCTTCGGCAGCGTTCTGCCGCCGCTGGGGATTCACAACGTGAATGACCCCATCAAGCTGGTCATTGCTCCCAATGTCGACGTGGGCCTGATCTACGTCTTCGCGCTCTCCAGTATCGCCGTGTATGGCGTGATCCTCGGCGGCTGGGCGAGCAACAACAAATACAGTTTTCTCGGCGGCCTGCGATCGAGCGCCCAGCTTATCGCCTACGAAATCCCGCTGGGCCTGGGAATCCTGGGAGTCGTGCTGGCCAGCGGCACGCTTCGGCTGGATTGGATCATCACGCAGCAGGCCGAAACGGGCATGTGGAACGCCTTCACGCAGCCGCTGGGTTTGTTGGTGTTCGTCGTGGCGTCGTTCGCCGAAGCGGCCCGATTGCCGTTCGACTTGCCGGAAGCCGAGCAAGAGCTCATCGGCGGCTATCACACCGAATACTCGGGCATGAAGCTGCTGCTGTTTTTGATCGCCGAGTTTTTGCACATGATTACGGCCGCGTTTTTGATTGTGATTTTGTTCCTCGGCGGCTGGCATCTGTGGGGCCTGACTGGCGCCGGAGACACGGTCACTTGGCCGATCGCCATCCTGAGAGTCGTCGTGCTGAGCCTGAAAGTTTTGCTCGTGATTTTGTTTTTCATGCTCGTCCGGTGGAGTTGGCCGCGATTTCGGTTCGATCAACTGATGGCGTTGGCCTGGAAGGTGATGTTGCCGCTCGGGCTGGTGAACTTAACGACGATCGCCGTTTTGCTCGAGTATCGCCCGGCATTGGCGACAGCCTTGGGAACGGATAGCTTATGGGTCGTCGCGGCGATCAGTTGGGTCGTAATGATCGCGGCTTGGATCCTCTCGGCGATGGCCGCGCCGCTCTCGACCGACAACACGCCGCGGACGGAAATTAGCGTGTGGGATTCGGAATTGGAATTGGCCGATTGAATGTAAGGAGTGTCGCGAAGAGATTCCCTAGATCGACAAATTGAGCTGCCGGCGCCCCGCAGGGGCAAAAACAAACCAGCCCAGGGCAACGCCCCGTCAATTGGCTTAAATCGTTTCTTTGGCTCGCGAACCCGGGGCGTTGCCCTGGGCTGACATGTTCCGCCCCGTTGGGGCTTATGCAAAAATCGCCAACGGCAACACCCTAGTCACTAAACCTACCGCCCCTAGCCGCTCGTTCATGCACGCTGACGACCCGAATATCGTTTGGATCGAGGATCCGCCGCTCGGCTTGGGTGGACGGATGTATTTGCCGTTGTTTGTCGGCGGACTGACGACGACGCTCAAGCATCTGTTCAGCCCCAAGGTAACGGTGAGCTTTCCCGAGCAGCGGCCGACGGTCGGCAATCCGCTGATTTATCGGGGCGTGCATCGGTTGAACAAGGACGAGCAGGGTCGGGTCAAATGCGTGGCGTGTTTCCTCTGCGCGACGGCCTGCCCGGCCCATTGCATCGATATCGTCGGGGCGGAGAGCCCTTGGCCCGATCGAGAAAAATACCCCGAAAGTTTTTCGATCGACGAACTGCGGTGCATCTTCTGCGGGATGTGCGAAGAGGCCTGCCCCGTCGACGCAATCGAATTGACGAGCCTGCTCGATCTCACCGGCCGCAGCCGAGAGGAAATGATTTTCGACAAGGAAAAGCTGCTCAGCGTCTACGATCGGACCAAAGACGCCGAGCCGATGAAATCGCACGCGATGGGGGGCACGGCAACGTAGCTTCCGCTCATGGACCACAACCAAGCCACCATTGCCGCCGGCGCAGTCACCGCTGCGATCGCCCTCTGGCTGATGCTGCCTCGCGGCGGCGCCGCGGGTCGGATGGTGGGCTTCGCGCTGGGCCTGATCAGCCTGGGGCTGTTCGCCTCGCTCGGCTGGCGGCTGGGCGGATTGAGCTACGAACTCGTGTTCTGGATTCTCTCGGGCGTGACGCTCGTCGCGGCGGGCGCGACGATTACGTTCCGCAACCCTGTCTACTGCGCCGTTTGGTTCGCCTTGTCGCTACTGGGCGCCTCGGGGTTGTTTCTGCTGCAAGGGGCCCAGTTCCTCGCCGTGGCGACGATCGTCGTCTACGCCGGCGCCATTCTGGTCACATTCCTGTTTGTGCTCATGCTCGCTCAGACTCGCGGGCAAGCCTACTACGACCGGCTTAGCTGGGAGCCGCTGTTGGCCAGCGTCACCGGCGCCGTGCTAGTCGGCGTGCTGACGATGGCCGTGGTCGGCGCCAAGCTGCAGGATTTGAACGAGCCGAAATCGGCCGATCTCAAGCAAAACATTCTCAGCGGCGACCACGTGGCCACGCTCGGCGGAGAGCTATTCAGCCGTCATCTGATCGCGGTGGAAGTCGCCGGCACGCTCCTACTGGTCGCCCTGGTCGGCACGATCGCGATGGTCAGTCACCAGCGCGACACGAGTCGGCAGCCACTACCCGGCGATCGTCCCGTATCGCTAAGCCAGCGAGTCGTCGGCCACGAGTCGTTTCCCTACGCTCCCTCGATCCAGCACGCTCCACCGCTAGTGAAGAGCGCTTCGGCGGTGGCCCCTGCGAAGGAGCCAACTCATGAATAGCGTCACTCCCGACTCCCGACTCCCGTCTCCCGACTGCTACGCCGTGGAGCCAACTCATGGATGAATCGGGCCTGCTGATTAATTCGCTGCTGGTCGGCGCCGCGCTGTTTGGCCTGGGGCTAGTCGGCTTTCTCACGCGTCGCAACATGATCGTCATGTTCCTGGCGGCCGAGATGATGCTGCAAGGGGTCTCGATTAGCCTGATTGCCTGGGGCCGATTCCGCAACGACTGGGGAGGCCAGATCCTGGTGATCTTCAGTCTGACGGTGGCGGCCTGCGAGGCGGCGATCGCCTTGGCGCTGGTGCTCATGCTCTATCATCGCAACGGCAAGCTGGATATCGACGCCTGGCACGACCTGCGCGAGAGCAGCGTCGCCGCGCATATTGAAACCGAAGTGCCCGAATCGCGCGACGCGCGGCAGTCGTGGCCCCATCTCTCGCCCGCCGGGGTTCGACCGGTCGAAGACACCGAAGAATTGGCCCACCGTCATCACGTGTAATCGATCGCCCTCGCCACTCGCCACTCGCCACCCGACCTTGCTCGACATCAAAACACTGCTGATCCTGATCCCGCTGCTGCCGCTGTCGGCGGCTGTGATTTGCGCTTGCTTCGGCCGGATGCTTGGCGGCCGGAGCCATCTGCCGGTGGTGATCGCGCTGGGTTTGTCGTTTTTAGTGAGCCTATTGCTTCTCAAAGAGGTGAATTCGAACTCGATGCATGGCGCCCACGCGGCCGGTGGTGGCCATGTGGGATACGAAGAGACATTCGTGCTGTGGCGCTGGGCCGACGTGGCCGACGCTTATCCGGCCGATCCGATTGGCGTTGCCGGCGCAATACCGGCCACCAGTATTCCGGTCAACCAAAGTCGCTCGTTCACGATCGATGTCACGCTGCGGGCCGATCCGCTCACCTCGATCATGCTGTGCATGGTCACATTCATCTCGACGCTGGTCGCCATCTATGGCGCCGGATACATGCACGGCGACCCGGGCTATTGGCGATTCTTCAGCTACATCGGGCTGTTCGTGTTCTCGATGACGATGCTCGTCTCAGTAAGCAATTTCGCGCTGCTGTACGTGTTTTGGGAAGCGGTCGGGCTGTGCAGTTATCTGCTGGTCGGATTTTGGTACCAAAAGCCAGAGGCCGCCGCGGCGGGCAAGAAGGCGTTTCTGGTCAATCGGGTCGGCGATTTCGGGTTCGGGCTGGGTCTATTTCTGATTTGGTGCACCTACGGCACGCTCGATTTTCACGACACGCTGAAAGCGGCGCCTTCCAACGAATCAGCGGCCGTCGTGGCTGATTCATCAACTAACGACCCATCATCTAATATTGCCGCCGCCGATACCGTTCAAAGCGTCGGTGTGCTCGGTCAGACTCGCCTCTCTGCGCCGGCCGGTGCGGGCTACGTCGGCGGCGCGGTCGGCACGGCGATCTGTCTGCTGCTGCTTCTCGGCGCCTGCGGCAAAAGCGCCCAGTTTCCGCTGCATGTCTGGCTCCCCGACGCGATGGAAGGGCCGACGCCCGTCAGCGCCCTGATTCATGCGGCAACGATGGTCACTGCTGGCGTGTACATGATCGCGCGCTGCGCCCCTCTGTTCTTTTCGGCGCCCGATCTGTTTCGGCAAGACGCCTTGCATGTGGTCGCGCTCGTGGGTTGCTTCACGGCCGTGCTCGCGGGGTTGATCGCCATGACGCAAAACGATCTCAAGCGAGTGCTCGCCTATTCGACGATCAGCCAACTCGGCTACATGTTTTTGAGCGTCGGCGCCGGAGTGCTGCCCGGCGTGATCTTTGGCATGTTCCACTTGTTCACCCATGCGTTCTTCAAGGCCCTGCTATTTCTCGGCGCCGGCAGCGTGATGCACGGCATGGGGGGCGTGATCGACATGCGGCGGTTCGGCGGTCTGCGGCGAGTGATGCCGATCACGTTTTGGACGTTTTTGATCGGGTGTCTTTCGCTCGCGGGTGTCGTCCCGTTCGCCGGTTTTTGGAGCAAGGACGGCATTTTGGCCACGCTTTACGAGCGCGGCCAGGACGCGGGCTCGGCGAGCGTGTTTGGAATCGCCGGTCTCACCGCGGCCAAGTTTTATTTCTCGCTGTTTGCGATCGGCCTGGCGACCGCCGGCCTGACGGCCATGTATACGTTCCGCGCGTTTTTCATGACGTTCTTCGGGCCTCAGCGAATTCCGCCCGAGGCCGGCCATCACGCCCACGAGTCGCCGCCGTCGATGACGATTCCGCTGGTGATTTTGGCGGTGTGCGCGACGGTCGTCGGCATTGGGCTGATGAACAGTTTTAGCGACTTCATTCGATTGACTCCGTCGCTGGCGTGGCAGCAGTTGCCGACGACTCCCGGCACGGAAGAGGCGCACGAGGAAATTCATAATTTCGTCGCCGTCAGTAGTTCGGTCGTGGCCGTCGTGGGCATCGGGATCGCGGCCTTCCTGTATCTCGGCGATCGCCGGCAAGTCCAGTGGCTCGCCAAGGCTATGCGGCCGGCGTACGTGCTTTCCCAGGGCAAATTTTTCTTCGACCCAATTTACACGGTGCTGATCGTTTGGCCGCTCCAGGTGCTGGCGATCGTCAGCAATTTCGTGGACCGCTGGCTGGTGGACGGGCTGGTGAATTCGATTGGCGCGATTCCGCCGCTCGTGGGAAGTTGGCTGCGATCGCTGCAAAACGGAATCGTGCAGTTTTACGCGCTCGCGATGGTGCTGGGATTGCTCGTGTTGATCGGGGCGCTCGTGGCTTGGCCGCACTGATTTTTAGAACTGATTTCGAGTGATTTAGTGGTTGCAAAAAGAGTCTGGGCGCCCGGGGCCGGAGGCGTTCTCGCCGAAGCCCCAGAGAGTGGTTTCAATGCCAAAAGTCGCGACCTAATGTTAATTAAAACGATCAATCCGAAACGGCCCTCATGAGTGCTCTGCTGCTTGCAACGATTTTCTTTCCGGTCTTCGGCGCCGGGCTGGTAATGCTCGGCTCGAGCTTGGGGCGAAATTCCGTCCGGCGAAGCGCCCTGATGACGTCGCTGATCACGCTCGCCGCAGCGGGCATCCTGGTCGCCAAATTCCCGCATGGCGAGCCGATGGCGGGCGCGTTCGCCGCCACCGACTTTAACTGGCTGGGCGAATACTCTCCGATCAACGTCCAGTTCAGCGTGGGGCTCGACGGCCTCAGCATCTGGCTGTTTGGATTGGCGGCCCTGCTGACCTTCTCGGCCGTGCTGATTAGCTGGGAGAGCATCTCAGACCGCCCGGCCGGTTTCTATGCGATGTTGCTCTTGCTGCTCTCGGGGATGCTCGGCGTCTTCGCGGCCCGGGACATTATTTTGTTTTACGTCTTTTTTGAGTTCACGCTGATTCCGCTGTTTTTCTTGATCGGCATTTGGGGCAGCGAAGATCGGCGGCAGGCGGCGGTGAAATTTTTCCTGTTCACGTTCGCCGGCAGCGTGCTGACGTTCCTCGGGCTGCTCACGATCGTGCTCTGGCAATACTCGGCGTCCGGCGAGTTGACGTATTCGATTCCCAAGCTGACCGCCGCGCTGGCCACGCACCCACTTCCCAACGACGCCGCGCACTACCATCTGCAATTGCTCGTCTTCCTGGCGTTATTCGCCGGTTTCGCGATCAAGGTGCCGCTGTTCCCGCTGCATACCTGGTTGCCGCTCGCCCACACGCAGGCGCCAGCGGCGGGCAGCGTGCTGCTGGCCGGCATTTTGCTCAAGATCGGCTGTTACGGCTTCTTGCGGTTCAATCTCTCGATGCTGCCCGAGGCTGCCGCGATCTGCTTGCCTTGGCTGCTCTGGCTTTCGGTGATCGGGATTGTGTACGGGGCCCTACTCGCTCTCGCTCAAACGGACATGAAGCGATTGATCGCCTGCTCCAGCGTCAGTCACATGGGTTTTGTGATGCTGGGGATTTTCGCGCTCAATTCGGTCGGCCTCGAAGGAGGCGTCTTGCAGATGCTCAATCACGGCATTTCGACCGGCGCGCTGTTCGCGTTGATCGGCATGCTCTACGACCGCTACCACACGCGGCGGATCGACGACCTCGGCGGGCTTGCTCGGCGGCTGCCGCGATTGGCTTTTTTCATGCTGCTGTTTACGTTTTCGAGCATCGGACTACCGGGGCTGAACGGTTTCGCCGGCGAGTTCATGATCTTGCTCGGAGCGTTTCAGCGGGGCTGGCTGCAATCGCCGCCCGGGCTGAAATATCAACTGCTCGCGATCGCCGTGCTGGCCGTGTCGGGAGTCGTGCTGGGCGCGTGGTACATGCTATGGCTAGTGCAGCGGGTATTTTTTGGCCCGCTCAAAGAACCGGCCGATCACGGAGCGGGGCACGCTTACGAATCGGCCCACACTCATGCGGCCCTAACGGCTCACAGCGGCGCCGATGCGGACGGTCATCATGCACCTAGGCCGCTTCCGCCCTCGTCCGTCCGCGATCTGAACTTGCGCGAAATCTTGGCGCTCGCGCCGCTGGCCGTGCTGGCCGTTTGGATTGGCGTCGTGCCTAATACGGTGCTCAAGACGATTGCTCCCGCCGTGAAAAAGATCGCCGGTCCAATCGAGCGACCGTTTCAGGATCACTACGGCACGCCCTCCTCAAAGTCAGTGGTAGTACGGGCCGCCACTACTCCTCCGGTGGTCGTCGCGAGCGACGATGCCAAGGCCCAACATGAACCATCACGCACAGCGCAATGACGACGACCGATACTCTATATTTCCTGCTGCCCGAGATCGTGCTGCTTGCCGCGGCCACGCTCATCTATTTGATGGGAGCGTTCTTTCCCAAACAGTTCTCCCCGGCCACGACTGCGGGGGGCGCGATTCTCGTCGCGGCCGCCGTGCTGCTTCTGCAAGGCCTGCTGCACCGGCTCCCGTCGCCATGGCATCATCCAACGACGACGTTGTCTGGACCGATCGTCGTCGATGTGCTGGGGCACATGGCCCGCTGGGCGATTCTCCTATTCGGGTTGCTGCTGGTGATGACCGCCTCCCATAGCAACGTCAAGCCGGCGGCCGAGTACGTTGGTTCGCTGGTGTTGATCCTAGCCGGGCTGATGCTCGTCGCGACCGGTTTCGATTTGGTGCTGATATTTTTGGGCCTCGAGCTTGTGTCGATTCCGACGTATGTCGTGCTTTACGTGGGTCGGCGCGACGCGCACGGCCAGGAAGCGGCCGCGAAGTATTTTTTCCTAAGCGTATTGTCCTCGGCGCTGCTCTTGTACGGTTTTAGCTTCCTCTACGGCCTGGGGGGCTCGACCCAGCTTGACGAGATCGCCCGGCATCTGCGCGGCCCCGCCGGCGCCGATGTGGGCGTCGTGGCCAAACTCGCGCCGGTGGCGCTATTGCTGATCTTCGCCGGCCTCGGCTTTCGGCTCACTGCGGCGCCGTTTCATTTTTATGCTCCGGATGTCTACCAAGGTACGAGCAATCTCAATGCTGGGCTGCTCTCGACGCTACCGAAAATCGCCGGGCTGCTCGCGCTGATTCGGGTGGTCGTGTTCGCGATGCCCGGGCAAGAGGAATTGGCGTGGCGCGTGGCGCTCGTGATGTCGGTGCTCACGATGACGCTCGGCAACGTGTTGGCCCTCTGGCAGGATAACGTGCGGCGGCTGTTGGCCTATTCGTCGATAGCGCATGGCGGCTATCTGCTGATCGGCGTCGCGGTGGGGCTGGCGAATCTGGCGATTAATCCGGGCGGCGGTTCGACGTTGCCGCCCGAGCCACATTCGGGCGATCCGATCAGCGGCGTGGGAACGTCGCTGTTCTACTTATTCGTCTATTGTCTCTCGACGATCGGCGCGTTCGCGTCGCTGAAATTTCTGGGCTCGCGCGAGCGGCAGATCGACGGCGTCGACGAACTGGCCGGCCTGGGCAAATCGCGCCCGCTCCCAGCGCTTGCGCTGGCGATCTCGATGTTCAGTCTGGCGGGCGTGCCGCCGCTGGCCGGTTTCTGGGGCAAGCTGACGCTCTTCTCCGGCGCCGTCAGTGTCGATGTGGGCGGCGGCGGCGCCGAGCATCCGCTTCGGCCGTGGTTCATCGGGCTGGCGGTGATTGGGGCGATCAACGCCGCGATCGGCATGGCGTATTATCTGCGCATTGTCGCGGTCATGTATTTCCGCTCGCCGGTGACAACCGTCAAAGCCGAAGGGGGGCCGGGCGCATGGCTGGCGATGGTCTCATGCAGCCTGCTCGTGCTCGCCTGCGGGCTCTTCCCCGGCCCGTTCATCACCGCCGCGCAGCAAGCGGGCCGACTGGCGCGAAAGACACCTGGCGAGAGCGGCATCATTCAAGTTCCGATCGACGAAGACCAAGGCGATGCCTCGCCGGTAAGGCCATTCCGGGACAGACGGTGAGCTTGGCGACGGTTTGTCGGCCCGAAATCGATCCCCTCTTAATCCGCTTGACAATCGGGGATTGTTGGCTGAAACTACGGACTAAGCTGCTTTCGGCAAAATCATCGCAACCGGATTTTTTTGGCTTAGGGCGATTCGATCGAGTGGCAATGACCTGTTGCCGTGGTAGCTTGTAGCGAATTGGCCGGCTTGGTCCACCTTGGTCAGGCCGTCAAGTTTGCCAAATCTTGATTCCCCGGAATGTCCGGAAGCGTGAGCTAAACTAAAGGAGCAATCGCCGGTTGATACGCGCGCTTTGAACCGCGCGCGGACATGCATCGCCGGCGCCAGTCCATCCACCCGTTGTTCTTTTTCGGAGAGGCCCCATGTCGCGGGAGAGTACTCAGCATAAATTGGACCGTGTCCGCCGGCCACGCGTTCAAATCACGTACGATGTCGAAACAAATGGGGCGATGGTCAAGACCGAGCTCCCCTTTGTCGTCGGCGTATTGGCCGATCTGTCGGGAAGTCCGAAGGAAAAGCTGCCGCCGCTGAAGCAGCGCAAGGTCGTCAGCATCGACCGCGACAATTTCAATAGCGTGCTGGAAAAGGCCGCCCCGCGCGTCGCCATGAAGGTCGACAACAAGATCACGGGCGAAGGCAAGCTGGGTGTCGAGTTGAACTTCAAGCACATGGACGATTTCGAGCCGGCGAAGGTCGCCGAGCAAATCGGCCCCCTGCGAGATTTACTCGAAATGCGCAAGCGGCTCACGCAACTGATGAGCAAGATGGAAGGCAACGACAAGCTCGAGGAACTCCTTGGGCAGGTTTTGAACAATAGCGAGGCGGCCAAGAAGCTGGCGGAACAGATGGGCGTCAATCCGGCGGAAGCCAAATAGCGACGGCCGATCCAACTCATTCCTCTAGTGTTCTATAGCCAGCAATCAACTTCACTCGTAAGGTGCCATCGTATGAGTAGTGCCGAACAGGTCTCCAGCGCAGCAGCCCAAGACGTCGAATCCGTCGACCTCTTGGATCAAGTCATCTCCGCCACGCGGCCGCAATCCGATCAGGAAGCCGCCCGAGCGAAGGACTATTTCAAACAATTTCTCGGCCAGGTCGTCAAGCCGGGGCAGATCATCTCCAAGGAGGTGGACGCCAACGTCAAGCATTGGATCGCTCAGATCGATCAGGTGCTCACTGCCCAGCTCAACGAAGTGCTCCACACGCCGGAATTCCAAAAACTGGAATCGACCTGGCGCGGGCTGCACTACCTAGTGCATCAATCCGAGACGGGCGAAAACCTTAAGATCCGCGTACTCAACGTCAGCAAGCGCGATCTGTTCAAGGACCTGGAAAAGGCCGCTGAATTCGATCAAAGCGCCCTGTTCAAGAAGATCTACGAAGAAGAATACGGCCAACTCGGTGGCCAGCCATACGGCATGCTCGTGGGCGACTATGACTTCGGACGTGGACCGGAAGACATCAGCCTGCTGAAGATGATCTCGAACGTGGCCGCTGCCTCGCATGCCCCGTTCGTCGCCGCGGCAAGCCCGAAGATGTTCAACTTCGATAATTTCACCGAACTAGCCAATCCTCGCGATTTGACCAAGATCTTCGACAGCGTCGAATACGCCGCGTGGAAATCGTTCCGCGAATCGGAAGACTCGCGATTCGTGGGTCTCACGCTACCGAATGTGCTCGGCCGATTGCCCTACGGCGCCGAGTTCAAGCGGGTCGAGGAATTCAACTTCGAAGAGTTCGTCGATGGCAAGGATCACGACAAGTATTTGTGGATGAACGCCGCGTGGACCTATGCGGCCCGGATCACCGACGCATTCTCGAAGTGGGGCTGGTTCGCCCGCACCCGGGGCGTCGAAGGTGGGGGCCGAGTCGAGGGTTTGCCGGTTCACACGTTCCCGACCGACGACGGCGATATAGCGATGAAGTGCCCGACCGAAGTGGCGGTCACGGATCGTCGCGAATTCGAGTTGTCGAACCTGGGCTTCCTGCCGCTGATCCACGCCAAGGGCACCGACTACGCCGTGTTCATGGGGGCTCAATCGGCCCAGAAGCCGAAGACGTATTTCGATCCCGACGCCAATGCCAACGCCGAGCTGTCGGCCAAATTCAATTTGATCCTCTGCGTGGCGCGGTTTGCCCACTACCTGAAGGTCATGGCCCGCGATAAGATCGGCTCCTTCATGGAGACGAAGGATTGTGCCCAGTGGCTCAACGACTGGATTCAGAACTTCGTGTGCGATCCGAACGGCGCGAGCGACGAGACGAAAGCCAAGTTCCCCTTGGCCGATGCGAAGGTCGAAGTTCGCGAAGTCGAAGGCCGGCCGGGTTGGTACGAAGCGGTGGCTTATTTGCGGCCGCATTACCAGTTGGAAGCTCTCACCACGTCGATGCGGTTGGTGGCTGAAGTTCCGAAAAAGGGTGGCTAAATTCGTTACGGGGCGAGACTCGCGCTTTGCGGCGAGTTTCGTCTTCGCTTGTGGTTCACATCCGATACTCCCTCTCCCCAATAGCTTTACTGATTTCAAAGGAGTTCGATCATGGCGTTTGACGCATTTGTCAAGTTCACCCCAGCCGCTGGCGCCTCGGAGGCCATCGAAGGCGAGAGCACCGATAAGACGTTTACGGGCTGGTTCGAAATCAAGGAATTCTCGTTCGGCATCGAGAACACGCTGAACATCACGTCGGCTTCCAGCGGCGCCGGCGCCGGCAAGGCCGAATTCAAGGAATTCACGATCAAGAAGCAGACCGACAAGGCCTCGCCGATCCTGGCTTGCACCTGCGGCAAGGGCGGCCATTACGAAAAGGTCGAACTTAAGCTTCGCAAGTCGGGCGCCAAAGGGGGCGCCGTCTCTGGCGACGTCTACTTGGCCTACGACTTCAAGCTCGTCGCGGTCAAGAGCGTCGAATGGTCGGGCTCCTCGGGCGACGACGTGCCGGAAGAAACCGTCGTATTCGAATACGGCGCCCTCAAGATCGGCTACAAGCCGCAGAACAAAGACGGCACGCTCGGCAAGCTGATCGAACGCTCATGGAACAAGGTCACCAACAGCGCCACCTTCGACGGCTAGAGTCGATTGGCGCTTGGTGGTTCTGATATGCAATTGGGAATCGCCCGGACAGTTTTGGCTGTCCGGGCGTTCCCATTGATTCCGCTAGTTCTTGACTTTGTGGCCCCCGCAACACATCCGCGCGGCCTCGCGCTCGCCGCGGCGCGATTCAGAGAGGCATTTGCCGCATGGCTTCCGAATGGTGCGACGGATTTCTGAAGTTGGAAATCGGCGAGAGCCCGGTCGCGGGAGAATCTCAAGACGCCCAGTTTCCGGACCTGATCGAGGTCGTTTCGATGTCGTTTGGCAGCTCCTCCGGTTTTCCCGACAAGGAAGGCATGTACGCCGCCAACGATTTAGATTTGCGGCGGACGCTCTCGAAAAGCCGGCGGAGCGAAGACGGCTACTCGGGCATCGCCTCGCTGTTCGGCGACGACGATGGAGGCTCGTTCGAAGACGAACCGGACGACGACGAGTTGAAAGGATTCGAGGGTTCCGATTTGGCCGAGGTCGACGCCTGCAAGTTCAAGATCACCAAAGAGCTCGACTCTTCGTCGCCCGAGCTGTTCATGGCCTATTGCAGCATGCAGGCGTTGCACCAACGGATCGTGTTCGACACGGCGACGCTCTACCTAAAAAAGGCGACTGGCGGAGAGCGGGCCGTGTTTCTTACATTCGTGTTCAACGACGTCTGCGTCGTCGGTTATACGCTCGACATCGGCGCGGACGCGATTCCCAAGGAAAACGTTACCTTCTGCTTCGGCAAGTGCCGGGTGGAATACAAGCCGCAAGCGGCGGGCGGCGGCCTGGGCACGGCCATCAAGGGGGGCTGGGACATGCTCGAACGCACTTCCTGGTAGATTACATAGCCGCGGCATCCTGCTGCGCCGTCCTGCTTTTTTTCTCGTTACACAATGATTCGGTTAATCGAGTCGACTTCTCATGGCCAAAGATCAAGCACTCGACGCCTTTCTTGAGTTGACCCCCAGCAAAAAGATGACGGTCCAAATCGCCGGCGAATCGCTCGACGCCAAGCGAGGCGAGTCGACCGGCGACGCCAAGGCCCTGATCGAAATCGCTTCGTTCCGTTTCGGCGACGCCAAATCGCTCGCCAAAGCCAAGGAGGCCGACAAGAAAGCGGCTGCCCGCGGCGACGACGATGACGGCGAAGATCCCGCCCGACCGTCGGTCGCCGGCGCGAAGCGAACCGGCAACGTCGAAGAGGATTATCGGTTTCAAATCACCAAGCAGATAGACAAGTCCACGCCGTTCTTCGCGCAGGCCTACTTTAGCAACTCGTTCAAGCCCAAGCGGCACGAGTACAACAGCTTTGCCGAGGCGAAGGTCGTCGTTCGCAAGCTCGGATCGAACGCCAAGAACCCGAACAAATTCTTCTCGCTCTCGTTCCGAGGGGTTTACGTCGTGGGCTACGAAATCCAAACCGAGGGGCCCGAGCCACCCGAAGAAACCATCGACTTCTGTTTCCAAACCTGCGAAATGAGCTACAAGCCGCAGGCCCATTCGGGCGCCATGGTGGCGGCGATCGCGATGGGCTGGAACTTCGTCGCCCAGCAAGCCCTTTCGATTAAATCTTGAGTCCAAAGTATGTACTCTTGCCCGCCGGTCGGGTAGTTTGATCGTTTTGCTAGGTCATGGCGCCCCGTGCATGACATCGCGAAGACTCAAACTGACTCTTGGTGAATCGTTGCCGTAAGTCGCCGACGTCAGGCACGGAGTGCCTGACCTACAAACTCCCGACTCCCATCTCCCGACTTTCTTATGGACGCTAACGAGCTTTTCAAAGCGGGCAAATTGCAAGAGGCGATCGACGCCCAAATCGCGCAGGTCAAGGCGAACGCCGCCGATCACTCGAAGCGGTTGTTCTTGTTCGAGCTGCTGGCGTTCGCCGGCGAGATCGATCGGGCTCGCAAGCAGGTCGACGTGCTGAACTACGACGAGATGGAGCTCGCCGCCGCCGCGGCCGAATACCGCAAGATTTTGGACGCCGAGCAATTGCGCCGCGACGTATTTCACAAAGGCGCCCTTCCCAAGTTTCTCACCGATAAGCCGCCCGAACATGCCCGATTGCGGCTCGAAGCGCTTGCCAAGCTCCGCGAGGGAAACAAAGCCGGAGCGGCCGAGCTGCTCGCGGCCGCCGCCGAAGTGACGCCGAATGTCATCGGCACGATCGATGGCAAGCCGGTCGATGGCCTCCGCGATTGCGATGACTTGTTTGGCGGCGTGTTGGAGGTTTTTGCTCAAGGAAGCTATTTTTGGGTGCCGCTGGAGACCGTTGGTTCGCTCGGTCTGAACGCCCCGCGCTACCCGCGCGATCTGCTCTGGGCGCCGGCCCGGCTGGAAACCCAAGAAGGGGAATCCGGATCCGTATTTCTTCCGGCTCTGTATCCCGACTCGCACACGCACGCCGACGACCAGATCAAGCTCGGCCGCCAAACCGATTGGCTCGGCGACGAAGACGATCCGGTCATTGGCCGCGGACTGCGGATGTTCCTCATGGGGGACGACACGACCACGGTGCTCGAATGGCGCAAAGTAATCTTCGAGCCGCAGCCGGAGGAGCCAGCCAAGGAAGCGGAAATGACGAATGACGAATGACGAATGTCTAATCAATGCCGAATGACGACGCACGAATGACGAAGGGCTGATGTGACGCCAACAGATGAGGCTCGCCGAAATCAAACCTTAGTCGTTCGTCATTTGAGCATTAGTCATTGATTAGACATTCGTCATTAGGCATTAGTCATTCACCCCCCTATGTCTCTCCCTTCGCTCCCGCGCTCGCCTGATATGATGTCCGCCAGCGACACGGGACTGCTCGTCATCGACGTGCAGCAGAAGCTGATTCCGTTAGTCCCGGGCCACGAGCGGATCGTTTGGAATATCCGCCGATTGCTGCATGGAGCTCGGCTGTTCGATTTGCCGCTGCTGGCGACCGAGCAATATCCTCGGGGACTTGGCGGCACTGTAACCGATTTGGCTGCATCGCTCGGGCCCATCGCCGCCAAGACGAGCTTTAGCGCGCTGGGCTGTTCCGAAATCAGCCAGTCGGTCCAGCGGCTGCCGACGGCCAAGTGGCTCGTGGCCGGGATCGAATCGCATGTGTGCGTTCAGCAGACGGTGCTCGATCTGTTGAGCCTCGGGTTCCGGGTCTATGTGGCGGTCGACGCGATCGGCGCCCGCCACGAGATTGATCACGACCTGGCGCTGATGCGGATGGACTCATCCGGCGCCATCCTAACGACGACCGAAGCCGCGTTATTCGAATGGTGCCAAGACTCGACCGCGCCGCAATTCAAAGAACTTAGCAAACTCATCAAAGAGCAGCCGTCTCGCTGAAAACGCGCTCCCCAGTCCTATAAAGCCTCAAAATCTTGGTAATCCGGTCAAAGTTTCCGCCGTCGTCCGTCTCCCGTTTTTCTAGGCCAAAAAATCTCTCATCTGGGGTTGAAATTCGCCCGGATTCGGGCACAATACTTGATTCGCTTCTGGCCGGCGGCGCGCGTTGGCGATGTCGACCCCTGCCGCGGCCAAGCCAATCGAATATTTTCCCCAAGGCGCCTGTATGGCTGAAGTATTGAATGTTGAAAGTCGGGCAGATCACGGCAAGCGCCATTCCAAGCGGCTGCGCGGCGCCGGCTCAATTCCCGCCGTGTTGTACGGCCACAAAGAACAGTCCGTTAGCTTGGCTGTCTCGAAGGAGCAGTTCTCGACCGCCCTGCGACATGGTAGCCGGCTGGTCGAGCTCAAGGGCGCCGTCAACGAGAGCGCTCTGATCCGTGAGCTTCAGTGGGACGTCTATGGCACGGTCGTGCTACATATCGATTTCGCTCGCGTCTCGGCCGACGAACGGATTGAAGTCACCGTGACGGTTGAAATCCGCGGCCAGGCGCCCGGCGTTCGCGCCGGCGGCGTCGTCCAGCATTTGATTCACGAATTGGAAATCGAGTGCCTTGCCACGGCAATTCCCGAGAAGCTGCAAATCAACGTCAATCATCTCGAGCTGGGCAGCGAGATCACGATCGCTCAGGTCGAGCTTCCGCAGGGCGTTAAAGTGCATGGCGACCCAGAGGCCGTGGTCGTCCAATGCGTCGAACCGGCGGCTGAGGTCGAGGAAGAAACCGGCGCCGACGGCGCCGAACCGGAGATTATCGGTCGCAAGGCCGAGACCGAGGACGGCGAGGAATAGTTGCGGAAAATTGTCGTCGATTGGCTGGAACCGGCTAATACCGGGGCTTCAACGAGGCGCCTCCAGCCCCGGCCACCCTCGCTGCGTGATGCAAAGTGTTCAAGGGCTGAGGCATTCGAGTGAAGTTAGTCATTGGGCTCGGCAACCCGGGCCGGAAGTATGAGGGAACTCGTCATAACGTGGGCTTCAATGTCATCGCCCATTTGGCCCGGCAACATGGGACGAGTCAGGCGAAGACGGGATTTCAAGCGGAGTTGGTCGAGGCAAACTTAGCGGGTCAAAAAATCCTTCTGATCGCGCCGCAAACGTTCATGAACTTAAGCGGCGGCAGCGCGGTCGCCGCCCGAGATTTTTACAAACTACAAAACGAGGATGTGCTGGTCGTCTGCGACGACTTCAACCTGCCGCTAGGAAAGCTGCGACTTCGGCCGCAGGGTTCCGCCGGCGGGCAAAAGGGATTGGCCGACATCATTCAACGGCTCGGCGGAGATCAAATCCCGCGGCTGCGAATTGGCGTCGGTCCCTTGCCGGCAAATTGGGACGCGGCCGATTTCGTCCTTGGCCGGTTTACGAAAGATCAAGTCACCGAAATTCAAATCACGATCGCCGAAGCCGCCGACGCCGTTGTGCAATGGGCCAATCGCGGGATGGCGGAAACGATGAATAAGTACAACTGAAAGGGGCTAGGGACTGGGGGGCTCGGGACTAGGGAAAACAGCGATGGCGCCGATGGCGCCGGTTTCTCTAGTCCCCAGCCCCTAACCCCTGCCCCTCCCCAGCCCACTTCACGAGGAGCTATCTCTTGACCGAAAACTTTTACGAAGGCATGTTCATTCTGGACTCCAACCGCTACGGTCGGGATCCATCGGGAGTGAGCAGCCAGATTCCCGATCTTATTACCCAGCACGGCGGCACGATTTTGGCCAGCCGGTTGTGGGAAGAGCGGCGGCTGGCGTTTCCGATCGGCGCCCATCGCAAGGGCACCTATTGGCTGACGTACTTCAAGCTCGAAACCAATCAGATGGTCACGCTGCGGCGGCAGTTCCAACTGAACGAGAATGTCGTTCGCTCGTTGATGCTCAAGGTCGACCCGCGAATCGCCGACGCCCTGGTGACGCATGCCCTGACCGGCGGCGGTCCCGTGGCCGAACAGCGGCGGGCACAGAAAGAGGCGTTGGAAGCCGAAAAGAAGGCTGCGGCGCCGGTCCTGCCAGATTTGGAAGTACCCGATCTGTCGGGCGAAGACGACAAAGAATAGCCGCTCGGTTGCCCGTTTGCGCGGCCAATGTCGATTCGGTTCGGACTGCGGCGTTGATTGTGCCGCTTAATCGATTGTGGTATTTTAAACTCGGCCTAGCGATACACTTGTTCATTATCCGACCGATTCGGCGGCGAAGCGCGATTATTTGCGACTCCGAGCAAATTTGGGATGTGCCATGGCAAGCTATAACCGCGTGATTCTGATCGGCAACCTGACTCGCGACCCCGAGCTCCGCTACGTTCCGAGCGGAATGGCCGTGACGGATATCGGTCTGGCCGTCAACGACCGCCGTAAAAACAATAAGGGCGAATGGGTCGAAGAGACCACCTTCGTCGATGCAACGCTTTGGGGGCGCACCGCGGAAGTCGCATGCGAATATCTGGGTAAGGGCTCGCCGGTTTTTCTCGAGGGCCGACTCAAGCTTGATACGTGGGAAAAGGACGGCAAAAAGAATTCCAAGCTAAAGGTAATAGGCGAGAAGATCCAATTGATCGGCGCCAAAGGGGGCGGCGGCGCGGGGGGTGGCGGCGGCTCGAAAGGCGCTCGCGGCGGCGGCGCACCTCACGGTCCGGACGAAACCGAAGCCAGCTTCGGGGGTGGCGATTATTACGACGAAGCGCCGGCCAGCGAGCCGAGCCCCGCGCGACGGGCGCCGCCCGCCGGTGGCGCCGACGAAGACATTCCGTTCTAGATGACGAGCCGCGTCGCTCGCGACGCGATTTTTAATACTTCCAAGGGCGTCGCAAGCGACGCGGCTAAAGGGCGAAATCCTTATGACATCAGCTCCCTCGACCAAACCGGCTCGCAAACGCAATCGCGGCCATCACAAGCTCATGCAACGCGGTCCACACGGCGGCATGGAGCTCCTGCTCGTTCAGACCGTCGACCACCTCGGCAAGCAAGGGGATGTCGTCGAAGTCAAACGGGGTTATGCCCTGAACTACTTGTTGCCGCAGGGCTTGGCCACGCCGGCCACTGAGCACCACAAGCGCATGGTCGAGAAGCACCGGGCTCGATTGCAAGCGATTCAAAACGAGCGGCTCGCCAGCCTCCGCACGTTGGCCGACAATCTCGGCAAGCAGAGCATCACGATCGAGGCGAACGCCAACGACGAAGGCCATCTCTACGGCTCGGTGGGCGCCGCCGAAATCGTCAAGGCTCTCAAGCAGCAGGAATTCGCGATCACCGCCGATCAGGTCCGGCTGAAGGGTCCGCTCAAGGAATTGGGCCTTTACACAGTGATCATCCACTTGGGATCCGAGGTCGAAGGGGAACTCAAGGTTTGGGTTGTCCCGACCGTATCCGAAGTCGATCACGGGCCCGAGACCAAGAGCGACGACAAGAAGGCCCCGGTCGCCGGCAAAGCTTGATCGACGGCGAATGGCCCGGGGGGCCAACATAGAGCCGCGCACGAAGTAAGCGGTTGGCGGCACGTCTGAATCCCCCACGCTTAGTTCGTGCGCGGCTCTAACGGGCGTCAGGTCTAGCTCGCTCGCGCCATCTTCACGGAAGGGATCCCGCCGATGTCCACCACCCAGCGCTTCGACGACGGCAAAGCCGCCAAGCGGCCCATGTCCGCCGAGATCCTCGACCGCCAGCCGCCGTTCAATCTCGACGCCGAAAAGGGCGTGCTCGGCAGCATTCTCCTGTTGCCCGACGTCTGCGACGACATTGCCCTGATCCTTCGCCCCGGCGATTTCTACGACGAGGCGCACCAAAAACTTTACACGCAAATTCAGGCCTTGCACGACGCCGGCCGCCGGGTGGATATGACGCTGCTCGTCGAAAAGCTACGCGCCGCGGGCGAGTTCGAGTTCATCGGTGGCGTCGCCTACTTGGCGGAGATCACGCGTAGCGTTCCGCACGCCGGCAACGCCGAATACTATGCCCGGATCGTTCACGACAAATCGACCCTCAGATCGCTGATTCATTCCAGCACCGATATCCTCCGCGACGCTTACGATGAGTCGGTCGACGCTCGCGAGATGCTTTCCCGGGCCGAGGAAAAGATCTTCTCGATTCTTGGCGACAAGGGAACCGGTCAGACCGCAAGTATCAGCGACATTCTGCATAAGGCTATGGAGCGGATCGACGCCCGGATGCAGAACAAGCACATGCAGGGCGGTATCGAAACCGGGTTCACTGATTTGGACAACCTCACCGGCGGTCTGCACGATTCGGAGCTTGTGATTCTCGCGGCCCGGCCGAGCATGGGCAAAACGGCCCTGGCCATGAACATCGCCGAAAACGTGGCCATCGATCTTCGCGTGCCCGTGCTATTCGTCAGCCTCGAAATGTCGTCGCTCGAATTGGCCGATCGGCTGCTTTGCTCCCGGGCGCGGGTCGATAGCCAACGGCTTCGCAACGGCACGATCTCGAACGACGACCGCCGCAAGCTCGTCGAGCAAGCCGGCGAGATCAGCACGGCGCCCCTGTTTGTCGACGACTCGCCCAGCCGCAACATGACGGAGATCGCCGCCACAGCTCGGCGGCTCAAGCGAAAGAACGAATTGGGCATCATCGTGATCGACTATCTCCAGCTCATCGATCCCGATAACCCGCGCGATCAGCGTCAGGAGCAAGTCGCGCGGATCGCGCGCCGCTTGAAAGGTTTGGCCCGCGAATTGGCGGTTCCCGTGCTGTGCCTCGCTCAGCTCAATCGGCAGGCCGAGGCGGCGAAAGAAAATCGCCCGCGGCTGAGTCATCTTCGCGAGTCGGGCGCCATCGAGCAGGATGCGGACCTTGTGATGTTCGTCCATCGGGATGAATATTATGAGACCAACGAGGAAGACAAGGCGCGGGTGGCGGGCCAAGCCGATATCATCGTGGCCAAGCAGCGAAACGGCCCGGTCGGCGACGTGAAGCTGACTTGGCTCAGCAAGTTCACGCGGTTCGAGAACATGGCCCATCAGCCCTACGACGAATTCGCCCCGTTCGCCTAGCGCGTGGCGATCGGGGAGCGTAAGCTCCCTGTCCTGCGGTTTCCATTCACTTGGCTTTTAACGACCTCGGCATAAATCCCCGTGTCCGCGACCGCCACTTCCTATGAGCGCGTACCCTACCCGCGCCACGCTTACGGGTTTACGCATCCCGATCGCCTGGCGACCCTGGCCATGCTGGCCGGAATGATGCCGCCGCCGATCGAGACTTGCCGAGTGCTCGAGCTTGGCTGCGCAAGCGGCTCGAACCTCGTACCGATGGCGTGCGCCCTGCCCCGGGCTGAATTTGTGGGCCTCGATCTCTCGACGACGCAAATCGCCGCGGCCGATCGATTCGCCAACGATTTGGGGCTCGCGAACATTCGCTTTCAGGCATGCGACCTGCGCTCGCTCGATCGGTCCAGCGGTGAGTTCGATTACATCATCGCCCATGGGCTGCACTCGTGGGTCCCGTCCGACGCTCAAGAAGCCATCCTGCGAATCTGCGGGCAGTTGCTCTCGCCCCACGGTGTGGCGATCGTCAGCTACAATGCGTACCCCGGCTGCCATCTGCGGCAGATGGTTCGCGGTATCGGCCGGTTTCACACCCGCGACATCGACGACCCGCACGAGAAGGTGGGCCAATTGCACGCCGCCGTGTGTTTCCTCGCCGACTCGCTGGGCGAGGAGTACAGCGTCTACCGTCAGGTCTTGCGAAGCGAGTCGCAGCGGCTGTCGCAATTGAACGACGCCTTCGTGCTGCACGACACGCTCGAGGACGTCAATCTACCGGTGTACTTTCACGAGTTCATCGCTCAAGCCAACCGGCACGGCTTGCAATATCTGGACGAGGCGATTCCGCTCGACCGCCGCCGAATCGGGCTCAGCGCCGAACAGCGAGCGGAGCTTCGCCAAAAGTTCGACCCGATCGAATACGAGCAGCACTTGGATTTTCTGGAAGGACTCGCGTTCCGCCGGACAATCGTCTGCCGCGACGCTCACGTCCTGAATCGCGATCCTGACGCGGCGTCGCTGAGCGGCCTGCTGATTGCATCGCAGGCGGCGCCGACCTCGGGGTCGTCGGACGCCTATCAAAAAATAGTGTCCGTGGAAAACGACGAGCCGCTGGAGTTTTCGACCCGCCGTGGTCCATCGGTGACGGCAATCCGTTGCGATCGTGCGATCGCCAAGGCGGCGATGCTGACACTGGCGGCCGTGTATCCGAAATCGCTTTCGTTCGAGGAACTAAGCGCGGCGGCGGCTGCGGGTCTGAACCGCCCCCCTGCCCCGACCGACGCGGCTGATCTTCGCGACCTCGCGCTGGCCGGTCATCACCTGAACGTCGTTGATCTACACGGTTGGCAACCCACCATGGCTCTCGCGGTAAGTCCTCAGCCGGAGGCGAGCGCTCTGGCTCGTTATCAAGCCGCGCAAGATTGGGAAATCACGACGCTGTGGCACGAACGCCTAACGCTCGGCGACCCGCTCTCGCGGCAGTTGGTCCAATTGCTCGACGGCCGGCGCACGCTTGGCCAATTGCTCGACGACTCGGTCGAATTTGTCATGAATCTCGCCGACAAAACCCTCCCCGGCGCCGTCGCCCCGCGTACTCGAAGCGACCTCGAATCGGAACTTGCGCCGCAGATTAAAGGTGCCTTGGAAACGTTCGCCCGCGCGGGAATTTTGGTCGCGTGAGGAAGTAGGAATTGGGATTTGGGAGATGGGGGAGCAGGCCGCTGCTCCACGGCCATCGGCGACGCGCATAGCCGCGATCAAATCGCAGGCGGCCACTCGCCTTCACTCCCGACTTTCCCGCGCTTCACGCCCCTTACCGCATCAACGGCAGCGGCTTGGCGTCGGGCACGAGCGCGGCGAACTCGTCCGCCGGGAGATTATAGTGGATACTCTCCGCACGGACCCATTCGGCGATTCGGCCGACGCTGTTGGAGCCGCGGGCGATCCACATGAATCCTTGCTCGCCCCATTTGGGACCCCAGGTATTCTTGATTTTCCAGGCCCCGTTTTCGCCGCGCGTGTCATCCCAGCCGACCAGCAGCACGACGTGCTTGCCGTGGATCACTTTCTTGTCGATCGGTCCCGGCTCGTTAAATAGACCGCCTCGATAAGCGTGAAATTTGTCGGTGCTGGTCAGATCGACCACCAGCGGCCCGTGCCTAAGCAACGCCCCTTTAAGCTGGTCGACCGTCGGCGCACGGCCATCGGGCGACACAAATCCCCAGGCCACGGCGCGGAACGATAGAGGAACATTCTTGGGTTCATCGGGCTTGCCCGTGTAGGCGTAGCTCGCGAGCCGGGCGGTTCCCTGCTTGAGGAAAAAATCGTAAGCCGTCTTCGGCTGGCCGGCCATCTCGGGGCCCGAGGCGCCAAGTTTTAAATGGTCCAAAATCGGCTGCGGCGAAAGCACAAACCGGCGATTATTGCGAATCAGATTGCTGCATTCCAAGGCCTCCAGCGAGGCGTTCGCCCAGCAGTCGCCGCTCAATTGCCGATGCCAGTCGGACACCATGTTGAGATTGCACCAATCCAGCGCCGGCGCGTCGGCCTTCGGCAGGCGCAGCTTGCCATCCGGCAACACACCCGGATGTTCTTTGGCAAACTGCCGCCGAATTTCATCGTCGAGCGCCACGAGCTTGGCCGCCCGGGCATTGGCTTCAATAATCTCTGGCTTCGTGGGCGGCTTGGCGGAAATCGTACGGCCGAAGCAGAACACCAGAATTATGGCCGCTAGAAACGATATCGGGCGTGGGGCGGTCATCGCGAGGTTCCTCTGACATAAAATCGTCGTTCTATCAACTAAGCGAATTTTGGAAGCGATTGTTACTAACGAGCAAGTTTTTGGGCGGGCTGCCGGGCGTTTCCGTGCGGGAGGGGCCGGACGCCACCAAATTTTACGGCTGCGCCCACGACTAGCCGCTGGGTCGCACGGTTTCTATAATCTTCTCTTTAAGAAGCCCGTACGCACGGGCATTTTTTGTTGTCCGACGCCAGTGGCGGCCCTGTTCGCTCCATCGCCGCCGTTCGCGATTGGACCAGGATCGATTCCACATGAAACGCGATCCAGACGCTCCACGAGCCACGACGCTCGACTCCGCCGACACCCCCCGAATCGCCGATGAGAAGGTGCTGGTCTTCGACTTCGGCTCGCAATACGCTCAGCTCATTACTCGGCGGGTTCGCGAGCAGAATGTCTATTGCGAGATCGTGCGGCACGACATCACGGCCAAGCGCGTCCGAGAACTGGCGCCAAAGGGGATCATTCTTTCGGGCGGACCGTCGAGTGTTTATGAAGAGGGGGCGCCGCATTGCGATCCGGAAATTTTCTCGCTCGGCGTTCCCATCCTGGGCATCTGTTACGGCATGCAGCTCGTATGCGAGGCGCTGGGGGGCGAGGTGACCAGTGCCCCGGCCCGCGAGTATGGCCGGGCGCACGTGCAGGTGCTTTCGCACGTCGATTTGTTCGACGGTATTGCCGATGAGACGGAAGTTTGGATGAGCCATGGCGACCAAGTGTCGCAGGTGTCCAGTGACTTCGGTCCGCTGGCTCGCACGCAGAGTTGCCCGATCGCCGCGATCAAGCATCGCCGCCTGCCGATTTTTGGGCTGCAATTTCATCCCGAGGTGACGCACACGCCGCGCGGCGCCAAGATTTTGTCGAACTTTCTCATTAAGGTTTGCGGATGCACGGGCACGTGGCGGCTGGGTGAGTTCGCCGAGGAAACGATTCAGCGAGTTCGCAAGCAGGTCGGCGACCGCCGGGTGATCTGTGGCCTATCGGGTGGAGTCGATTCGTCGGTGGTTGCCGCCCTGCTCTACCGCGCGATCGGACCGCAACTCTCTTGTATCCTGGTCGACAATGGCCTGTTGCGAAAAGACGAGGCGGAGTCCGTGATCCGCGAGTTCACGACCCACTTCAAAGCCGACTTGCACGTCGTTAAGGGGGAAGATAAATTTCTAAGCGCGCTGGCTGGCGTGACGAGTCCTCAAGAGAAGCGGCGGCTGATTGGCCATGCGTTCATCGAATGCTTCACGGCCGAGGCGGCCAGGATCGACGGCGCCCATTTCCTCGCACAGGGAACGTTGTATCCGGACGTCATCGAAAGCGGCGCCGCCAAGGATGGTCCGGCCGCCACGATCAAGCTGCATCACAACGTCGGCGGCCTGCCCGAGCATTTGGGCTTCGAGCTGATCGAACCCCTGCGCGATTTGTTCAAGGACGAAGTGCGCAAGCTAGGCTTGCAACTGGGATTGCCCGAGGACATTGTCTGGCGCCATCCGTTCCCGGGGCCGGGCCTGGCTGTGCGATGCCTGGGCGAAGTGACTCGGAGCCGGCTCGAAACGCTCCGCGAGGCGGACGCGATCGTCGTCGATGAAATCAAAGCGGCGCGGCTGTACCGGCAAACGTCGCAGGTCTTCGCCGTGCTGCTGCCGATCCAAAGCGTCGGCGTAATGGGGGACGCGCGAACGTACGAAGACGTGCTCGCCGTGCGGGCCGTCGAAACCGAGGATTTCATGACCGCCGACTGGAGTCATCTGCCCTACGAATTGCTCGCCCGAATTTCCACGCGGATCATCAACGAAGTCAAAGGCGTGAACCGCGTCGTGTATGACATCAGCTCGAAGCCGCCCGCGACGATCGAATGGGAGTAGGGGATCGTGGCGAGTGAGGCAGACGAGAAGGACATGGAAGACTCGGTTCGAGATTGTTGGCGGATAAGCAGCACTGCGCGGCAGGATGCCGCGGCTAAGTAATCGGCAGCGAAGCTGCCTCGCCACTCGCCACGCTTCTCAATGCATCGCCACTTCTTCGGGCGGGGCGTTTTCCAGCATGCGGATCGCGTCGCGGATTTCATCCACCGTGGCAGTTGGCGCGAGCGGCGTGCCGATGATTACGACCGGGCGAAGCGCGGCGTGGGCGAAGACTTTGTGGCCGGCCGGAACGATGCCGCAATACACGGGCAAGATCGTCGATGGCATCCGCGCCCGGAGTTGCTCGAGATACACATGGCCCAAATCGTACATGGCCGGACCATCGAGCGTTAGTCCGACGAGGCTGCCGTTCTGGATCGCGGCGACTCCGGCTTGAATCGCTTGATCCCACTGCGGCCCCGAGCTTTCGCTGGGCGCCGGGATCGAGACGCCCACCCGGCGAGCGACCGATTCCAAAAACGGATCGTCGTCCATGGACTCGCCCGGCCCGGGTTTTGGCTTGAGATACTTCGTTCCTCGATCGACGGCCGAGACGACTTGCATCCATTGATCCGTGCCGTGACAATTGGTGGCCAGAATCACATGGCCATTGGCGGGCACGTTCGAGATGCCCACGGCGTGCAGTTGCCGACGACCTGGCGCCCAAAACCAAGAGAGAGCCCGAAGCACGAAATCCGATCGCTGCCAGCAAATCAGCGAGAGCATGATGATCGTGGTCAGACTGGCGGCAAGCAACAAAAACCGCGGGATCTGGAGTTGCGTTTCGAGTTGCGAGATATAGGCTGGCAGCGCGGCGGGGTCTAGAGCGTCGGTCTCGGTAAGCGTGGGGCTAAGCACGGTCTTCATGCCGCCGGTGAGCAGATGAAACACGATGACCGACACGAGCCCGCCGCTGACGTTCACGAAATTGCTCATGGCCATCAGCGTGCCCTTGCTCTCCTTGGGCGCGCGATGTTGAAGCAATGTGAACAGCGGAACGATGTAAAGCCCCGCCGAAATCCCGACGAAGATCAAGCAAATCCGAGTCGGCCATTCCGATTCAATCCACGGGTCGGCGACAACCCACGCCAAAATTAGATTGAACAATGTTAGCACGACACCACCGATTAACACGAGCCCTAGCTCGATCCGGTCGCCAGAGAGTTGGCCGCACAAGGCGCAGCCAATACCAACGCCTAATCCCAAAAACGACAGGAGCATGACGACGCGTAGTTCCGCCCGCTCTGGTTTGTTGGCTTCCGGAGCGATCGCCCCGGATCCTGCGATGTCACCCTCGTCGCTATCACGCACGACGGGTTTGTGGTGTTTGACTTTATCCACGGTTTTATGGCGGCGGAATTCGTCGACGTATTCTCCTTGGACGATCAGCGTCTGGCGCATGAACAGCGTCATGAAGATGAAGAACGCGATGCCGATCGTGGCCAATGTCATCGGCCGGGATTCGCCGAGCAACCGAAAACTCTTTCGGAGCGTAATCCACGGTTGCCACTCGATTTTCATCTGCGGCGCGGCGGCGGCGACGGGGCCGACCATTCGCGAGGCGGCCGCCCCGACGATCGCCAGCGTGACCAGGATCGCGCCGATCAACCACTCGCTTCCCGGCAACAGCACATGGTTTTCGATGTGCGACTTCCATTGGAAGTAACAATATCCTCCGAAGACCGTTCCCAAAATGCTGGCCGTGAAGCTGGTCCCCTCGAGAATGCCATTGCCCTTCGAAAGCGCCGAGGGATTCAATAGCTCGGGCATGATGCCGTATTTGGCGGGCACGAAGAATGTGCTGTGCAGTCCCATCATAAAGACGGCCGACACGACGAGCCCCGCGCCGATCGCGGCCAGCGTATGAGGCGAAATAGCGCTCCACGAGGCAGCGTGCGGTAGCAGAAAGCCGACGAGCGTCATTAGCGTAATGATGACTTCAACGTATTTCCAAAAGACGATCGTGGCCCGCTTACTGTATTTATCGGCTAGTTGACCGGCCAACAGCGAAAACAGAAAGAAGGGCGCGATGAAGCTCGCCGTGACGGCCGTGACGATCGTCGGCATATCGAGCTTCGGCACATGGGTATAACGCACCAACATGTCATAGGCATAGAAGATGGCGACGAAATGAATCGCCTGATCGTTGAACGCCGCCAGAAACTGCGCGATGACCAAGCCGAGGAAACTGCGCGATTTGAGTGGGTTCTCCGCGAGTTCTAACGCCATGAATCAGCCCGCTGTTGGGTCGCCGCCGAGGGGTGGGTCGTCGCCGGAGGGGTTTGGGATGGCGCCGGCCGCGAGATGACTGGCGCCAAGCGTGCACTGGGCGCGACCATTCGCTCCCTGAAAGATAGCCGCCGATTCCCCGCCGGACAACCACCTAATTCCGCTGGCGCCCGCCGCCGGCCCCAACGTTGAGCCGCGCACGAAGTAAGCGCTTGCGCCGAGTCGAACGATCCATCAACCGCTTACTTCCGTGCGCGGCTCTAGACGGCCAGCGCCTTTAGGTGTCGTTCATCTTGATCGTTTCGCGCTTCGACTGCCACACGGACCAGATCAGGCCGATGACGCAGACCACAATCACGCCATAGTACAGGTTCATGTTCGGAACGCTGTTCACCGCTCGCTTCACGCTCGGCAGCTTGTCGAGCAGTTCGTTGTCGAACGGCAGGATCAATCCGATAATCAGCAGGCTGACCATGTTCATCACCTTGATCAGCGGGTTGATGGCCGGACCAGCCGTGTCCTTGAGCGGATCGCCGACCGTGTCGCCGGTCACAGCAGCCTTGTGCTTCTCGCTCCCCTTGCCCGTGTTGGCTTCCAGATTGCGAGGCTCGTCTTCGACCATCTTCTTGGCATTGTCCCAGGCGCCGCCGGCGTTGGCCATGAACACGGCCAATAGCTGCCCCGTGACGATCATGCCACCCAAGAACCCGGCCAGAGCCACGGTCCCCAGCGAGAACCCGACCAGCAGCGGCACCAGCAGGGCGAGCAGACCCGGACCGATCAGTTCTTTCTGAGCGGCGGTGGTGCAGATGTCGACCACCCGGCCATAGTCGGGCTTTTTGGTGCCGGCCCAAATCTCCTTGTCGCGGAATTGAATGCGGCATTCCTTCACGATCAAAAACGCCGCCCGGCCGACCGCCCGAATCGTCATCGAGCTAAACAAGAACGGCACGGCGCCGCCGATCAACATGCCGATAAACAATTTTGGATTGGACAGCGTGAGCTGGGACGCGACGAGATTGTAAATGCTCTCGCTGATCTGCTCGTTCTCGCCGCCACCGCCGGAGCCGACTGAAACGATAAAACTATTGAACAGCGACACGGCCGCGATCACGGCCGAGCCGATCGCGATCCCCTTGGTGATGGCCTTCGTCGTGTTGCCGACCGCGTCGAGATCGGACAAAATTTGCCGGGCTTCCTTGTACTTCACCTCGCCCATCGCCTGCCGGTCGTAACCCATTTCGCCGATCCCGTTGGCGTTGTCGGCCACCGGGCCGAAAACGTCCATCGAGATGGTGTTGCCGGTGAGCGTGAGCATGCCGATACCGGCCATCGCGACTCCGAACGCGACAAATGTTGGCGTAGTCCCGGCGAACACCAAAGCACTCGCCAGAATGGCGGCGGCGATGATGAGCACCGCGGCGACGCTACTTTCGTAGCCCACCGCTAGACCCTGGATAATGTTCGTGGCGTGTCCCGTTTCGCAGTTCTTGACGAGGCTGCGGACCGGGGAATATTCCGTGCCCGTGTAATACTCGGTGCATTTGTTCAAGGCCACGGCCAGGATGATCCCGATCAAGCAGGCCCAAGCGGCCCGCATGTCGACCCCGGGCACGCCGAGCGTTTGAAACTGCGGCTGCTCGACGGCCATGATCGAATTGTCATCGGCCGGCTTCGTCGCGTGGGCCTCTTTATGCGTGTCGTAGTAATTGCGCACGAAGCCGCGGAACTCGGACGGAGTGACGAAATAATCAGGGCCATGATCGACCCTCGCCGCCGTCTCGAATTCCTTGCGCGCCGCGTCGAAGGTCTTGGATGTCTTAAATCCGCCGATCGCCTGTGGATACTTGGTCAGGTATTCGTCGTCGAATTTCAGATACGCCAAGCCCAGCGCGATGAACCCGATAACGCTCAGGATCGAGCCGATGACGAACCCGCGGTTGACGCTCTTCATGGCCTCGGAGGCGACCCCCTTGTCGCCGGCCCGCACGCTGTAGGTGCTGATAATGCTGGCCACGACGCCGATCGCCCGCACGAGCAACGGGAAAATAACTCCCTTATGCCCGAAGCTGGCGATCCCCAAAATCATCGCCGCCACGATCGTGACTTCGTAGCTCTCGAAGATATCGGCCGCCATGCCGGCGCAGTCGCCGACGTTATCGCCCACGTTGTCGGCGATGGTCGCCGCGTTGCGCGGATCGTCTTCGGGAATATCCTTTTCAACCTTGCCCACCAAGTCGGCGCCGACGTCGGCCGCCTTCGTGTAGATTCCGCCGCCGACACGCATGAACAGGGCCAGCAGCGTGCCACCGAACCCGAATCCGAGCAGAGCTTCATACGCATGCTCGCCATAGATCAAGAAGATGATCGAGCCACCCAACAGGCCAAGCCCGTCGGTAAGCATGCCGGTGATCGTCCCCGTGCGGTAACCCAGTTGCAGGGCCCGGCCGAAACTTGTCTGGGCCGCGGCGGCGACTCGCAGGTTGCCGACGGTGGCCAATCGCATGCCGATAAAACCGACCGTCGCCGAAAAAATCGATCCGACGAGGAATGCGATTGCCCGGCCGACCGCGATCTTTGGCTCGACATTACTCGTTTTCGCGGCCCAATAGAGGGCCCCGGTAATGATGATGATCAAGATGCCCACGACGCGGAACTGCCGGAACAGATAGGCATCGGCCCCTTCGCGGATGGCTAGGGCGATCTCTTGCATCCGCGGCGTGCCCTTGTCGGCTTTTTGCACCTGTCCGACAAGCAAGAGGGCATAGCCCAAACCGGCCAGCGCGACCACGACATTGACCACCAGCGCGATCTTTTCGCCGGTCGCATAATCGGAACTTAAGAGGGGCTGAAACAGCTCGAAGGTCGCGCGGGGGGGCGGCCCGCCCGTCACCTCCGCCGGCGTCGCGCCGCCACCTTCGGCGACCCAACCCGCGGCCCCTAGTAACCCGATTGCAATCATTGCCAAGATGGGCGTGGGCAGTTTTTTCATCGCTTGTGTTTGCTCCGCAAATTTGTGGTGTCGAAAACCGCGTGGACTATCCAGGCAATCCGAGACTGCGGAGAAGCGGGGAAATCCCTCTCCGAAGCTGGATTTGGATAGGCTCTCGGTCGGTGGGCTGGGCCAATTTTTTCGATTGAGAAACGGGTAAACTACCGGTTCAACCCAACTTACGCAATAGGGCAAACGCCACGGCGAGCGGCCCGCCGCCAGGAGCCATTAGTTGATCTAGGAACTGCTAACAATGGCCGGGCTGGATGCGTCCTCACCGTAGTCCCGGAGTGCCAAAGCGGCGATACAAAGCCGCGGCTTTTTCCTCCGCTCCGCGGTAGCCTAAGTAAAACGAAGCAAGATGCCGCGGCTATCGCCGGGCCTACGCCTTGGCCGTTCTTCCAATTCTTGGTGGATCAATCGCAGAAAAAAGCAATCCGCGACCTGCACCCGCTCTCAGCTCCGCGTTTTGCTAGAATTCGATTCCAGAAAGACTACTGAGGAGATTCCCCGTTGGATCGTTTTTGACCGCAAGTCGCCCCTCGGTGAAATCGATTTGAACCTTATGCGCCATTTTTTAGACAATTTTGAATCTCCGTTTCATGCGCGCGTGAAAGGGACCGTTATGGCGGCGACGTTCTCACGGGGTAGTTCGTGTCGACGAATGACAACGAAGAGAATCGCTCTGCTCGGTGGCCCTTAGAACCACCGATGGGGCCGCGCTCGCCAAGTCCGGCCCTTCATCGCGGCGCCGCAGACCGCCTGGTCAAGCCCCTTCCCAGCCCTCAACGCACAAACAACAATCCAAGATACCCCGTTTTACACGCGCTCTTCGCTTCACTCCAAAAATGCCTTCCATCGTCCGCACTCGATTCGCTCCCAGTCCGACGGGCTATTTGCACATTGGTGGCGTGCGGACGGCGCTGTTCTGCTGGCTCTTCGCGCGCCGGAATGGGGGACAATTTCTGCTGCGGATCGACGACACCGACCAAGAGCGAAATGTCGAGTCGGCGCTGGCGCCCATCCTGCACGGCTTCCGCTGGCTGGGCATGGATTGGGACGAAGGACCTGACGTCGGCGGACCCCATGCTCCCTATTATCAGTCGCAGCGGCTGCCCCAATACCAGGCGGCCGCGGAGAAGCTTCTCGCCGCCGGAGTGGCATATCGCGACTATGCCACGCCCGATGAGTTGCAAGCCGAGCGCGAACTGGCCCAGCAAGAGAAACGGCCCTTTCTCTACAGCCGTCGCTGGATGGCGGAGACGGCCACCGATCAAAAGCGATTCGAGGCCGATGGGCGGCAAGGCGTCGTGCGACTCAAGATGCCTCGCGAAGGCAAGCTCGTCATCCACGATCTGGTGCGCGGCGACGTGGAATTCGACTGGGCTCGCGAGCAGGACCACGTCGTGCAGCGAGCCGACGGCACTTGTCTTTATCATTTGGCGAGCGTGGTCGACGACCACGATTTTCAGATCTCGCATGTGATTCGCGCGGAAGAGCATTTGTCGAACACGCCGCGGCAGATTTTTATTGCCCAATCGCTGGATTATCCGCTGCCCGAGTACGCCCATCTGCCGTTCGTGGCCGAGCCGGGGAGCAAGAACAAGCTCAGCAAGCGCAAGCTCGACAAGTATCTGAAGAATCGGGATTTTGCCCAGCTCAACGAGCACGGCTGGAAGATCGCTCAGGCGATTGGCTTCTCGACCGCGGCGGAGACGTTCAATCCCGTGATCGTCGATTTTTACGAGCAGGTCGGCTATCTGCCCGACGCGATCATCAATTATCTGCTGCTGCTGGGCTGGTCGTACGACGACAAGCGAGAGTTTTTTTCTCGCGAGGAGATGATCGCGAATTTTTCGCTCGAGCGGGTGACGAAAGCGCCGGCCAGTTTCGACGCCAAAAAGCTCTGGATGTTTCAGGATCATTACATGCAGGCCCTGCCGATGAAGCAGAAGGTTGCCCGGATGGTTCCGTATTTGCAAAAGGCGGGATTGCTTTCCAGCCCGCCCCCCTGCGACGTGGCGGAAAAACTGACGCGGATCATCACTGCCGCGGGCGATCGAATTAAAGTCAGCGGCGATATTCTGGCCTACGCCGACTTCTTTTTCGCCGACAAAATCGTCTACGATTCCCAGGCCGTCGAGAAAAATATCGGCAATCCGGGGGCGACAGCGTTGCTTGCCAAATTCAAGGATCGCCTATCGACGGTCGAGCCCTTCGAAGTCGGCCCGCTAGAGCAAGCGCTACATCAATTCATGGCCGACGAGCAAATCAAAGTCGGCGACATCATTCACGCCCTGCGGGTCGCCATCACCGGCAAAGCCGTCGGCCCCGGGCTCTACGACTGCTTGGCCATCCTCGGCCGGGAAACATCGCTCGCCCGAATTCAATCGACGCTGGATCAATACGGCCAGGCGAGCGGGGCGGCGTGAGCCCCCTGTCACCGGCGTGGCGCCGCCGCAAAACCCAAACCGGCAATCGACGTCCGGTATTAATCACAATCCTGGGCAGCGACCGCGACTGGTCTTATGCTAAAATAACATCCCGCGAACCGGCAGTTGCCGATTCGCGTTAGAGCTGCTCGCAAAACCGCCGGGTTCTCCGAGGCGGTTTTGTGAGGGCTTCTTAGCCACCAACGAGGTCGTGTATGCCCGCGCCGATTCGACAGGTCGACGAACATGGATTCCCGATTCCGATCACGTTCGATGAGCCGACCGTCTCGTCGACGAGCCCGACATCTCGCGCCCCTGGCGGCAAGGCGAGAAAAAAATTCGCCGGCTGGAAGTGGCTGATCTTGTTCGTTTTTCCAGCCCTCTTGTTTGGTCGGCAACTGGTCGATCTCGGTTGGGATTTCGTCGCCAATATGCAGTTCCAGAGGGCTCAGGAAAGCTTCGCTCAAGGGCAACTCGACGACGCTCTGATGCATGCCAACCGCGCGATCCAATGGGAGCCGGAGAAGATGCGGCACTGGAGAGCGTATAAACTGCGTGCGACGATTTACGAAAATCAAAACCGGCTCAGCGAGAGCCTCGAAGATTGCAATACGGCCTTGCAATACGCCCCCAAGCCCGATCCTCGGCTCTCGCCCAATCCGAAGCAGAAAATTGCCCTGGAGGCGACGGAAATCTACATCGTGCGAGCGTGGACCTTGCAGCGGCTCGGTAAATCCCAGGCGGCGCTCGCCGATTGCACCACCGCGATCGACGCCTGGCCCAAGCATGTGTTTCGCGACGGCTCGGCGACCCTGCTCAATATGCGGGCCTACATCTCGGCGCTGTCCGGCTTGGAGCTGAAGCAAGCGGCCGACGACATTGCCGAAGCCATCGATATCCGCGGCGAGATTCCCGAGTTCGTCGATACCCGCGGCTGCGTGCTATTGAAACAAGGCAAATACAAGGAGGCTCTTGCCGATTTGGAGATGGCGATTCAAGTCGTCGAAAATCAGCGGAGACTCGTTCCCGAGTTGATGAACGACCACGATTTTGAGCGGAGCCTGGCCGTGATGTACCACCATCGTAGCGAGGTATACGAAAAGCTGGGCGACAACGCGAAGGCGGCACAAGACTCTCAGCGGGCGGTCGTCGGCGGCTACGACCCGGCCCGTGGCGAGTAGGCTATATTGAAGAGCCTACATCGCTTTCTCGTGTTGCGATACATCACTTTCCGTTTCAGCCGTGACGGCCAGATTCGTTAGCCGGGCGGCCGCTTCGGCGTCAGTGACGGAGCGGATTTCCAAACCGGAGTGGAAGAACACGCGATTGCGACCGGCCGCCTTGGCGCTGTAGAGAGCCGCGTCGGCGCGGGCCAGTAGAGTCTGCGAGTTGTCGCCGTCGACCGCTCCCGCCACGCCGCCGCTGATCGTGAGCGGCAAATTGTCTTCGATCTGCTGCCTGAGCCGATCTGCGAACACGCAGCCGCCGTCAACGCCCGTCTGCGGCATCACGATCACGAATTCCTCGCCGCCGTACCGAGTCACGACGTCCGTATCTCGAACATTGTCGTCGAGCAGTTTGGCGACCGACTTCAAAATGCTGTCGCCGTAGAGATGCCCTTGCTCGTCGTTGATTTTTTTGAAATGGTCGATATCGACGATCACGATCGAGAACGGCAGCTCGTAGCGATTCATCATCGCGAACAGCGAGGCCATCGTTTCGTCGAGAGCGCGGCGATTGCTGACCCCAGTCAAAGGATCGGTCCGCACTTCGGTGAACGTCATCAAGTGATTCGACTGCTGGCGAATTTCGTCGTAGGCGTTGGCCAATTGAGCGGCCAGCTTGAGCGTCGGCTTGAGCATTCCCTCGGCTTCCTGGCACAGTTCCTGCCAAGCGGCCTCGTTTTGGTTCTGTTCGCTTCCCAGCGACAGCATGCGATTCTTGAATCGCACGACGCTGGCGTGGTGCGTGGCCAAATGGCGGCGCACCAGTTCGGCGATCTGTTCGAGTTCCTTGGCTACGGCCTGAGCCCGCTTCAACTCGCGGCGGGCCTGCCCGTCCGTGCCGTCGAGGCCTTTTCGACGATGGCTGCCGAATAGGTATCCGATCAGCGTGACGGCGGCCAAGGCGACCGGCGTTGGCAAATACACTCCGCTAAAATCCAATTCGGCGAGAACGGATGGCGACAACACGGCAATACCTGCAAGGCGTGGGTAAAGATGATATTAAAAACGAATTTGAGCTTCGCTGGAGTTCTGCAAACTCCATCAAGCATAGGTTGCCATTTGCGCCCATGACGCCGGGGCAAGAAGAGGGTTCGCGCGGCGCCGTATTGAAAAATGGGCCGTCAGTAGTTCGATCGAGAGCCGAACCCGCGAAGCAGCATCGCGCCAACCGCTAGCACCGCGCAAAACACGAGGAACCAACTCTGCCGATCCAGGCTATTGGACCAGTGCATGACCTGCGAATAGGCGCGGCCCGGCCAATCCTCGCCATAAAACGCGAGCATGGGCATGGCGAGACAAAAAAGTCGCGGCGATCTTGGCTTATCCGACCGACCGGGCCGACGGGCAACATGAGACACGGGCAATTCTCGCGCGGCGGTGAGCACAACAACCTCGGGTCGCAGGCCGAACGGGCCGTTCCGGTTCTCCGGATCGCAACGCCGACCCTTAAGTCTAGGTCAGGATTTGGCGCCTGGCGGCAGAAAAGAGTGCAATTCAAGGTCGCATGCGATCGACGACGGGGAATCATCTGCATCCCCGAAAATCGTTTCCCGAGCTTCACGCCAAGAAATCAGTGCGGCGCGACCTTGGTCGATCTCCTCAATTCGTTGGGCGATTTCAGTCTCCCAGGCGGCCTCGGCGTTCGGGTCGGTCGATTCCAAGCTGTCGAAAAGTTGAGCCGCCAACGATTCTCGGTTATCTGGGGAAAGTTGCAGCGCCTCGTCCAATATCTTCTTGCCTTGTGATGTCATAATACCATTGTACCTCCCGACACAGATATTTCACTGAGTGCCCTTCGCACTCAAACCCGCTCGCGATTCACATCGCCGCTCGAAGCCGCGGTTGATCCGTTTGACTGTTGCCCGTTGCCGATCGAGTGGTCGATATCCGTCGTGTTTGCATTAGTTGGCGCCACCGATGCCGCCGTGTGGGTATCGGTCAGTGGCTTGGCCATTTCAATCACTTTGGCCTCCGCCTGTGGAACGTCCAATCGCAGCATGGCTTTGCCGCGGCGGTGCAGCCAGTAGACTAGGCCGGCGATGAGCAGACCCGCGACGACGGCTACGGTCAGACCTAACTCGGCCCGTTGGATCCATTCCCAAATCGCCTTGCCATAAAAATAGGTCATGCCGAAAAACAGGCTGATGACCATCGTCGCGCAAACGATGTCGGTGATCAGGAACCGCAAGTAGTTGACCCGCAGCACGCCGGCGGCGAAGTAGACGGGCGACCGCAGCCCGACCAGAAACCGTGTCACCAGGATCATCTTCACGCCGTGACGGTTGAGCATTTGCTCAACTTTTTTTTCTTGCTCGGGTCCGAAAGCTCGGGCCCAGAGCGGATGGCGTTCGAGCAATGCGGTGCCAAAATGCCGGCCGATCGTGTACATCACCGTGTCACCCACCACCGCGCCCACCAGACAAGCGGCGAGCGCAAGCCACGGATCGAGCGTGCCGTTGGCGGCGAAGACGGCCGCCGCAATGATGGCCGCCTCCTCGGGAATTGGCAGACCGCAGCCCGTGAGGATCAGGAAAATCGTGATCCCCAGGTAGCCGTAATTTAGGAGGCCCTCAAACATCGGTCAGGCAACTAACAGGGGCGGGGCCCGGTGGCTGATTGGGTTAAGGGCGGGTTGTGAGGAGACCGATCTCCCCCCGCGCACCCGTATTCTAGCGGTAAATCCCGCTGCTAACACGGCCAAAGTCACATCGCGCGCCCGATTTTTCAGAGCGCCCGCGGTGTCGATTCCACGGTTGCCAACCGAGCGCCAACCTCGGGAAGCAAACGCCAATCCGATTCGGTCAGCCCGTGTGCATAAACATCCACCGAACCGGTCTTTTCGCCCGGCGTCACGATCAATGCGGCAATTTGCGGCCGCGCTTGGCAAAAATTAAGCGACGCATCGACGCCCATTACGAAAAAGGCGGTCGAAAGCGCGTCGGCTTCGGCGGCCGTCGGAGCCAGTACCGTCGTCGAGAGCACGTCTTCGGCCGGCTGGCCCGTGCGCGGATCGAGAATGTGGCCGTAGCGATGCCCCTCATGATAGAAGAATTGCTGCCCAGCGCCGGATGTCGCGACGGCCCGATCGCGGACCGTAATTTCGGCCATCGACTGGCCCGGCCGAAGCGGATGCCGCACTCCGATTCGCCAACCGGTCGTCGATCGCGGCGCCGACGATGGCGCCGGATCGAACACGTTCTCGGATCCCCGGGCTAAAATGCTGCTTTGCCCGCCATGCATCAGGAAGTCTTTCACGCCTAGTGCTTGGAGCACTTCGGCGGCCCGGTCCAATGCGTAGCCTTTACCGATACTGCCAAGATTGATTTGCAGACCGGCGATCGAGTAACGAACCGTTTCGGATTGCTCGGAAAGAACGAGATGCTGACTGCCGACGCGGTCGAGGGCCTGTTTGATTTCATCGTCGGTGGGAACTCGGCCGGCGCGACGAAAGAACCCCCAGGTTTGGGTCAACGGGCCGCTCGTGATGTCATAGGCGCCGGCCGTTTGGCGATGGAGTTCTTTGGCTTGCCGCAGCAGGGCGAACAACTGCCGTTCCACGAGCATGTCGCGCTCGAATGCGTGTTGATTGATTTGGCTGACTTCGCTCGTTTCGCGATAGACGGTGAGTTGCGACTCGAGCTGATCGACAAGGTCGAGCGCGGCGAGGGCGGCTTCGGCGCCTTGGGGATATTGGCCGGCGTTGATGAGGACCTCGAAATCGCAAGCCATCGCCCGGCGGGCCAGACGCATGAGGTAAGGCTGCGCGGGGGTTAACGCCGGGGATGGGGACGGTGGCGCCGGGGGAGTTGGCGAGTGGTGAGCGGGTTGCGTCGGGGACATGGGGCTCACGCCCCCCGCTCGCCCGGGCGCGAGGGCGGCTTGGCCGCTTAAGAACGCGCGACGGTTGTTTTTGGGCGGATCGCTCATAGGGCTCTATTATACGACGCTTGCCGTGGCTTGGCGGCGCGTGGATAATCGAATCAGATAGGCGCGGCGAGAGGGCGAGAGCGACGCGGCCAAGAGGATCGCTCTTCGTTTCGCGTCTCAGGGTTTTCCAACATTCAATTCAAAGCGATGCTGTTTATGATGTCCGCCGTGCATTCGGTTTTATTTCGACGCCCTGCGTTCGCTGTTACGGCTAGCGCGATGGTCGCGGTGCTGCTTCTGACCCAAAGAGGATACACGGCCGATGGTCCGTTGAAGCGGCATGCACTTCCGCCCAAATGGGATAAGCGAACCATCGACACGTTCTTCTCGGACGCCAAGGCCACGCTCGAAGGCGATCGTCCCAAGTTCGGCGACGGCAAGAGCATCGCCAAGACTGGGACTCCGGCCGGAGGATCCACCGACACGCCGCCCGCGAATGGCGACAAGCCGTCCGGCGGCGGCGAGGCGCCGGCCGGGGAAATGGCCTGGTCGAAGTTGATCGCGCCCGAGTCGCTGCAGGACGAGATTAAATCGTATCAAACGCTGGTGAAAGACGACGTCAAGAATCCGAGCGAATTCAAAGGGGGCGGTTTCAAGCGGGCACGCCGCAACTACAGCGTGCTCGCAGTGGCCTTCGGCGTAATTTCCGAATACGACGGCGAGGTGCGCTGGAAGAATCAGGCCCTGACGGCCCGCGATCTGTTTGCGCGAGCGGCGGCGAATTGCAAAGTCGCGACCGACGCCACGTTCAACGAGTCGAAATTGCGGGCTGACGACTTGGTCGGGCTCGTGCGCGGCGACACGCTCCCCGCAGCGGCCAACGCCGAGACCAAGAACAGTTGGCCGAAGGTGTCCGCCCGGCCTCCGCTGATGCAGCGTCTGGAGTTGGCTCAGCAAGATCGGATCGCGAAGTGGACTTCCAACGCCGGCGACTTCAATAAGAACCTTGAAGAAATCGTTCGAGAGGCGGAGGTCATCACGATGATCGCCGAAGTGATTCAAAAGGAAGGCTACGAGTTCACCGACGACAATACCTACAAAGGATTCGCTCGCGACATGCAAAAGCACGCGATCGACATCGCTTCGGCGGCGAAAGCCAAGAACGCCGATCAAGCCCGCGCGGCGGCCGGCGAACTCTACAAGGCGTGCAACAACTGTCACACGAGCTTTAGGAATTGAGCAGAGGTAGCTACGTCCGCCAATTGATGTCGGATACGAGCGGTGGATGGGCTGGAGGGTGCAAGTCGCGGTTTGTATGCCCTGGTTACGGACATTATCCAAAATCGAATCCAGAGTTCTGGCGACTCAAAATTGACCGAACTCGAACACACGACATCAAAAACACTCGGCTCCTGCGGCGGTCTGGCGCCCAGGTGATTCGCATTTGGGTGCACGACGTCCGAAACGACATTCAAAGGATCGTTGAATGAATTCAAATGGGGCTGCGATCAACACCTTAGCTTCGTGAGCGGCGCTTGCGAACCGGAACGGCCGCGACCCGCTTGGCCGGGGAATTCTTGGGAGCCGAGCGGACGCCGTTGGCTCCCGCGCCTCGCCACGATTTCATGTCGATCAGTTCCGCGAGATTGGCCGCGGCGAGTTCTCGACCGGAGACGTACCGGCCGGCCGCGATCCAAGCGTTGACTTCGCTGTCGCCGACGCCGAACAGTTCTCCGAGCAGATGGTCCATTTCTCCTTCGAGGGCGCCGAAATGCCGGGCCCATTCCGCTGCCTCGGATAGGCCGACATGCTCTTCGCTCTGCCACTTCATTGGGTGGAAGAGCAAGATGCTGAACGGCGTGACGAGCCGCCGTTTGCAGGCGGCGAAGGGCCATAGCGCGGCGGACGAGCATTCGCCGGTCACGATTCCCGTGGCCTGAATCCGCCGCAGGAGCATAATCGACACCAGCGACATCGCGCAGTAGGGACTCCCGCCCGGCGAATCGAAATAGAGGGTGCACTCTCCACCCGGCTCAATCGACAGCAGCTTGTCCGTCAAATCGGCTTCGTTGTCGGTCAGGTCGCCGACGAAGGCGATTTCAATGGGTCCTTGACGTTGCTCGTCTTCCATCCGTTGACTCTCGATTGGGAACAGGTTGTCGGTTTGTCGAATCACGCGCGTTTACGACCGCTTTAAGTTTCTAGGGGCAATCGAGGTTTGTCAATGAATTGAATCGTGTTGCGAACGTCGCCGAACCAATCGCCACGAGGCTCAAATTTGCTGGCTGCCGCATGGCGCGAAACGATTCTTTCGGGACATGCTCGCTCGGAACGAGCGACGGGCGCCGTTGCGTTCTCTCCAGGACCAAGCCGCAGCCATTTCCAACCTTACTTTGGATCGTGTTTGTCGGCAAGCAAAACTGCCGAAAGCGGGGCGCCTCGCGGAACTCGCTTCACGGGTCTCATGTCGGCGAAGGTCGCTTTCGGGCGGCATGCTTCGCAGTATAATGCAGTGACGTCAAAACACGTGGTCGTTAGCGCCGCGTGGCGAGAAGATTCGGCAAGATCGGCACATCCGGCTGAGTGGTGAAATGGGTATTCGATTTTTTTGCCCGAACGGCCATAAGATGAACGTGAAGTCGTTCTTGGCCGGCAAGCGGGGAATTTGCCCGACGTGCGGGGCGAAATTCGAAATCCCGTTGGAAAGTTCTCCGGCCGCGGCGCCGCCGGTGATGACGCATCCCGCTTCGATTCATGGACCGATCGCCGAATCGGCGGCGCCACAATCGCCCGCTGAAGTTCGGCATGCCCCGGCGTCGCCCGTTGCGCAGCCGACGATGGCGCCCTTTGCGCCTCAATCCGTCGCGTCAGGCGTTGCGCCCGCAGCCGGATGGCAACCGGGCGCCGGTGGTTTTGCGATGCCGGCTGCCGCTCCCAGAATACCGCAGCCGATTCCGAGGCCGGCGACCGCGACGCCGGACCCCATCGCCGAAGCGCCGACCGCTGTGTGGTATGTGCGACCAGCGGCCGGTGGTCAATTCGGACCGGCGCCGGGGGACATGATGGGGCAGTGGATCGACCAGCGGCGCGTCGGAGCAGACAGCATGATTTGGCGCGAAGGCTGGACCGACTGGCGACGAGCCGCGGCGACGTTTCCCTCATTGGCCGCTCATCTGCCGGCCTCGCAAGGTCAGCCGACCGCGACGGCTGCAACGGCGCCGCTGCCGGCGGCAGGCGACGATTGGATCGACGCGATCGTCGACCGTTCGCACGCGCATCCGGCCGCCGTGCATCACCATAGAGCGAAGAAGCCAGACAATAACTTATGGTTGATTCTCAGCGCGGTGGCCATTGCGATCGGGATCGTCCTGGCGGCGCTGCTGATTCGTTATGCCCTGAAGGAACAACACAAGGAAAATCCCGCGCCCGCCGCGGCATCGCTATTTGATCCAAGCGCCGCCGTCGTGTACGGGCGGAGCAAAGACATCCGTCGGCATTTCACTTAAGAGGAATTCATGCTCATTTCAGGCCTCGATCGAACGCGTCGGCGGGTTGCCGCGACGCTGATCGCATTGACGTTTTCTCTCGCATTTGTTGCCACCGCCGCCGCCTGGGCCGCGGATCAACCGGCGACAAAACCCGACCCCAAGGCTGACCCGAAGATCGACCCGAAGATCGAACTGGCCGATGGCAAGTTACTACTTCAGGCGCCGGCCAGTTGGGTGCGAAAGGCGCCGCGAAACAGAATCGTCGAACATGAGTTCGCGATTCCCGCTGCCAAAGACGATCCCGAGGAGGGACGCCTGACCGTGATGGGCGCCGGCGGCGACGTCGACGCGAACATCGAGCGCTGGATCAACCAGTTCGATCAGGCCGACGGCTCGGCGACCAAGAATCAAGTTCCCGAGGCCGACCGCAAGAAGACGATCGCCGGCCTGGAAGTCCGCTTCGTCGACCTGATGGGCACGTTCAAAGACAGTCCCCGACCGCTAGATCCTACCGTCGTCCCCGTCCAGAAACCGAACTACCGAATGCTGGCCGCGATCGTCACCGCTCCCAAGCTAGGCAACTATTTTTTTAAATTCTATGGTCCGCGGCAGACGGTGAGCGATCACGCGGAAGAGTTTCGTAAGATGATCGGGGGCCTGGAGAAGAAGTGATGTAGGAGCGTGGACCTCGCTCCGGTGATCGCGTCGCAAGCGACGCGTCTAATGGTTCTCCTCATCCCTAGTACCCAGCCCTCGACTCTCGACCCGACCCTCGCCTCTAGCCCCGTTAATTCGACGTGAAGATTCAACAATTTCTCGAGCATCACGGCATCGCGGCGAATCCGTTCGCGGAGGAGGATGCGCAGACCGATCCGGTGTTCAAGGAGCACTGCATTGCCAGTACGTATCATCCGGCTTGGGATAAAATCTACGGCGACCCGGCCAATCCGGCGACATCGGTCGTGTTCGGCGAAAAAGGATCGGGCAAGACCGCCATGCGCTTGCAGATCGCCCAGCATCTGGTCGGCTACAACCGCGATCACCCGGGCGAGCGAATCTATGTCATCGAGTACGACGACTTCAATCCGTTTCTCGATCGATTTCAAGATCGGATGGGGGGCCGGCGGCGGCGACTCGATCGAATGCTGGCCGAATGGAAATTGTGGGATCACATGGATGCGATCCTCTCGATCGGCGTGACTCGATTGGTGGACGACATTCTCAGCGGCAAAGAGGTCGTCGTGAACGCCGATTGGCTGCTCGATCGTCATCAATGCCGCGATCTATTATTGGCCGCGGCCTGCTACGATCAGTCGCTGATGGAGACTCGCAAGGGCCGCTGGCATCGGCTGCGGCGGAAACTGCGCTATCACACGTGGTGGTCGCACTGGGATTTGGCGCTGGGAGTCGCGGTGACGGCCGCGCTGGCGGTGCTGACCGCGTCGCTCGGCAAATGGGACTGGCTCACGACGCCTTGGCCCTATCTGCTCGCGCTCGCCGGCTGGGGGCCACGATTGTGGCGAACGTGGAAATGGTTTTGGCAAGCCCAGGCGGTCGTGAGCCGGATGCGGGTCGGCAACTTGCACGTCAATTCGCTGCGCCAAATCCTGATGAATTTTTTAGGACCGGAGATCGCTGGACAACCGCTGCCCAACAAACAGCGGACCGACGATCGCTACGAACTGTTGATCAAATTTCAGGGCATTTTGAAGTCGCTCGGATACTCGGGAATCATCGTGCTCGTCGATCGGGTCGACGAACCGCATCTGATCAACGGTTCGGCCGAAGGGATGCGGGCCCTACTCTGGCCGATGCTCGACAACAAATTTTTGAAACACCCTGGCATGGGGTTCAAGCTGCTGCTGCCGATCGAGCTCTCGCGGTTCATCGAACGCGAGCAGCAAGATTTCTTCCAGCGGGCTCGGCTCGACAAGCAGAACATGGTGCCCTCGCTCGAATGGACTGGCGAGGCGCTCTACGACTTGGCCAGCGCGCGAGTCCAAGCGTGCGCCGCGCCGAGCGCCAAACCGAGTTTTGGCAAATTGTTTGACGCCTCGGTGAACCAGCGGCGGCTGATCGAGGCCCTGCGCAGCCTGCGCGTGCCCCGTCACTTGTTTAAGTTCATGTATCGAGTGCTCGTGGCCCACTGCAACGCTCATACGGACGACAATCCGTGCTGGCAGATCTCGAGCGAGATGTTCGAGGCGCAGTTGGCGGTTTACCGACGCGAGCAGGATGCGTTCGATCGGGGGGTCGGCGTGGTGTGACCGCAATCGCCCGGGCACCCGTGTTTTTCTAGCGTAAAACCGGCGGTGATCTGATCGCTGCCAAGCCGGGGGGTCGAATAGCCACGTCGCTTGCGACGTGATCGATTGACAATTAATTCGACTTGCCGCGCTTCGTGAGTTCGAGTATCTCTACCCGGCCTTTCGGCGCGCACACTTCGTGACGCGATCGTTCGTAGCCGGACACTCAGTCCCAATTGGCCGCGAAGACTCGCAACAGCTCATCTACCACGACATCCTCAAGGTTTGGAATCAGATCCGATGGCCGGCGTCCGCCACGACCTAACGATTTGCTTGCCCGTTTGGGTGATCTCGGTTGTCGCTTGCTCGTGCGCGATCGCCACGGCCCAAGCGCCGGCGGGCGGCGAGCTACCGTCGTCCGTATCCGTGCAGCCGCAGGGTCTTCAACCGTCGCAAGGACCGCTGCTGCCGCAGGGCCCCAACGCCATTCCCAATGGTACTCCGGCGCCGGCGCCGCTTCGGCCTGGTGAGACACGAGTGCTGCAAGTGCAATTCGATGGTCTGCATCCGCCGAACACGTTTCATCTGCCCCACTTGGCGACTCGCGCCGGCGAGGTCTATGACCCGCTGTCGGTCGAGGAAGACGTCAAGAAGATGATGAAGACACGTAAGTTCGTCGACGTCACGCCGAAGACTCAGCCGGTTCCTCCAAGCGGAGTGATTGTGATTTTTCAGGTCGTCGAGCGGCCATTGATTCGCTTCATCAAGACCGTCGGCAACCAAGGGGCGCTCACCGAAACACTAATTAGCAAATCAGAGCTAAAGGTCGGCGAGGGGATGGACCCGTATTCGATCAAGGAAGCCCGGGACAAAATCGAATCCTGGTACCGCGAGCATGGCTGGGATCGAGCTCATGTGTCGATCCTCGAAGGCAATAAGCCGGGCGATCGCGGCGCGATATTCTTGGTCGACGAAGGACGCAAACAAAAAATCTGGTGGGTGAATTTTGTCGGCAACACGATCGCCGACGGCGCGCGACTCGCAGTCATAATCGACTCGAAACCGGGCCCGCTCTGGCTTTTCAAAGGCGAGGTCGATCGCAAGAAGATCGACGAAGACGTCGACAAGCTCACCGCCTATTATCGAGGTCTAGGCTTCTTGGAAGCCAAAATCGGTCGGGAACTCGAATTCAACGAAAAGCAAGACTGGCTGACGCTGACGTTCACCATCAACGAGGGGCCGCGCTACAAAGTCAACGACGTGCGGTTCATCGGCAATCAGAAGATTCCCTCGCCGGCTCTGGTGAAGGACCTCAAGCTCAAGGGGTCCGACTTTTTCAATCAAGGCGCCATGACCCGCGACCTTACTTCCGTTCGCGATATCTATGGCAGTCTGGGCTATGTCTTCGCCGACATCCAAGCCGATCTGCGATATCGTGACGAGCGAGCCCACGTGGACCTCGTTTACAACGTCAAAGAGGGCGCCCGCTACCGCGTCGGCAAGGTCACGATCAATATCCAAGGGGAAAGCACCCATACCAATTCGCGGACGATCTACAATCGCCTCTCGCTCCACCCGGGCGACATCCTGAACACCCGCAAGCTGCGCGACGACGAGCGGCGATTGAAGGCGAGCAGCTTGTTCGCCGGCGATCCGACGAAGGCGCCCAAAATCGTGTTCAGCCCGCTGCCCGGCATGGAAGACGCCGACAAGGCGATCGCCGAGAAGCCTGACGACAAAGGTCGAGCGGGTCGCGGCAGGTCTTCGAGTTTTCGGGGTCAGGCGCCGGATGGGCCCGACGATATGGTTTTGGAAATGACGATTTCCGGTGATTTCACGGGGATGCGGGAGATGGAAGCCGCTCCCAGCGAAATCGCTCCGCCCACGGCGCCGGCGATCGGCGGGGGGCGAAATTAATGACCCACAACCGACGAGCATCCATGTCAGGGTCTTTCAAGGCGGCGATCGTTTGCATCGCCAGCGCGCTAGCTGCTGTCGCGATCGCGCCGGCTCCCGGATACGCCGCCCCCGGCGACGCCGGCCGGGTGATCGTGCGTGCCCAAGCGTCCAACGTATATCAGGGCGGGCAGCCGGCAATGGACGGCGGGACCTATGCGGCGCCGCCGACCGGAGTTCCCGCGAATTATCCGAACAACGGCGGCCAGCCGGTAATGAGCGCCGGCCCGGATGGGTTCGCGGCGCCTCGTCAATACGCTCTTCCCCCACAACCGATGACGATGCAGCCGCCGGTGGCACAGCCGCAAGCATATCAACAGTCGACGTATCAGCAGCCAACGTATCAACCGCAGCCTTATTCGGCGCCGGTCGCGACCGCGCCCAATAGCTATCCGGCTTATGGAGCTCCGGCTGGGGCCGCGCCGGCGATGAATTCGCAGCAGCCCTTCGGCGCCATTCCCCGCGGAGCGAACCTCGTGGCGGGCAACGCGCCGACCGCGCGCAGCGCCTACTATCAAAATCCCGTTCCCGCCGGCGCTCCGGCCGAAGGGGTTGGCCCCGGTCGGCCGCTCGTTCCCGGCTCACCGGTACAAGTGTTCGATAACAACCCCGCCCCGTACGTTCAAGTCGAACCTTGGCTGCCGGTCGATGTCATCACCAACGAAACGCAAACCGGCAAGCTGGCCGTCGGCGTCGGCGTCAACTCCGACGCGGGCCTTGTCGGCAACATCACGATCGACGAACAAAATTTTGACATTACGCGCTGGCCGACGAGCTGGGACGATTTCCGTGAAGGCACGGCGTTTCGCGGCGCCGGCCAGCGGCTTCGGCTCGAGGCCTCGCCTGGCACCCAGGTGCAGCGCTATTTGATTAGCTTCGCCGAGCCGTACCTGTTCGACACCCCGGTTAGCTACAGCACAAGCTTCTCGTACTTCACGCGCATTTATCAGGACTGGCGCGAAGCGCGGGTCGGCGGACGCATCGGACTGGGCTACTATTTCACGCCCGACTTAAGCGGCAACGTCGGGTTCCGGGTCGAGAACGTGCGAATCTCCGATCCGACCGTCCCCACGCCGCCCGAATTGCAGCGAGTGCTGGGCCACGACTTCCTCTACGGCCCCAGCGTCGGCGGCTCGCACGATACGCGAGACAATCCGTTCTTGCCGTCGGCCGGGCACTTGGTCCGCGTCAATTACGAGCAGATCTTCGGCAAGTTCACGTATCCGGAAGTCACGCTCGAGGGCCGCCAGTATTTCAAGCTGTTCGAGCGACCCGACGGCTCGGGCAAGCACACGCTGTCGGTTGGCAGTTTGCTCGGATTCGCGGGCAGCGATACGCCGGTTTACGACAAGTTTTTCGCGGGCGGCTTCTCAACGCTTCGCGGGTTCCAGTTCCGCGGGGCCTCGCCCTTGGATCAGAATGTCGAGGTCGGCGGCAACTTCGAATTCTTGAACACGATCGAGTATATGTTCCCGATCACGGCCGACGACGCGCTTCGAGGAGTGTCGTTCGTCGACTTCGGCACCGTCGAACCGAACGCCGAATTCCGCGGCCGCGATTTCCGCATTTCGCCGGGCTTCGGTCTGCGGATTTCGATTCCGGCGATGGGCCCCGCGCCGATCGCTCTCGACTTTGCCTTCCCGATCCACAAGGCGCCCGGCGATCGGCTAGAGTTCTTCAGCTTCTTCGTGGGCTTGGCGAGGTAGGATGCGCGACGTGATGCGAACGCTGAATTGTTCAACGTCTTCCTGACTCTCCACTCGCCACTCACTTTCACCGCCAGATCCATCGCTCGTTGTAATACGACCAGTGAAAGGTGAAGAATGGTTGCGGACAGGCGCCGAACCAACCGTACGCATACGGCTGCCGGACCACCGGATATCCGTAGCCGGTTGTCGATGGCTGGAGGAACACGTACGGCGGATTTTCCCCGCGTACTGTCGAGGGATTTAGCGAAATCGTAGCCGACATCGCCACTGCGATAGCCAACGTGGCGATCGAGCGCTTCATGGTTTTCTCCCGAATTGAACGTGCGAGCGAATGCTCGGGCGGGCTTCGCACAGAGATCAATTCGCGGCGCCCGTTCTTGTTCTTCGGGCGAGATAACGCGATTAGGTCAAGAATAACGCCGTGCTACCAGGTAAATTTTCCGGTGGTCGCGGCTGCCGCCCCTTCGCTCATAGATTGGCTAGAACCCGGCGTTTGGGGAAGTGGCGCAGAGTAGCCCGAGTCAGTAGACGGACTAGGATAGTGCGGTCCGAGACCGCCGCCACCAAAGGGATAATGATCTCCAAACGGATACGAATACCCATATCCGCCGGGGTAGCCGCCCCGTCGATAACCGTACGGATAGGTCCAACCTAAGCCTGCGCCGTATCCGTAACCGAGCCCCGCGCCATACGGCCAGCCGATTCCGTAGCCTCCGAACCGGTAACCGCCCCAACCGCCGCCGTAGGCGAAAGGATACCCAGCATATCCACCATAGGGCCCGCCAAAACCTCTGAAACCCCAACCCAAAAATGGCGAGAGGCCGTATCCCGTCCGATCGAGCACCGGCGAACCGGCGAACTCGTCGACGACCGGCGCTACCGGCACGGCGACATGCTCGCGGGGAACAATGTACGGATCGAATCGCCGCTCGCGATAGGACGCACCCTCTTGGCCAGGACTGACGCTAGGGGCGCTCAGCGCAATCGCGACCGCGATCAACGTCCGCGGAAAATAACGCGTAGTCATCGCCATATCACGCACCTATGGCCCCCCGGGCGAGCTTACACCGGGAAATAACGGAAACGCCAACCAATCGCCGCTTCCATGCTAGACAGCCGAAAACCGTGGCGTCAAGAAACCTCTGGACCCATTTCGGCCCGAGCTAGGAGCTACTGGGGCGAGCACAATTTTTCTTTCGCGCGCCAGGCGTAATCTCGAACTTTCGCGTCGGCATCGAACTTGGCAAGTTTTTCCAGTTCGCCGACCACCGGATCGCCAGCAAGCGGACAACATTTTACGATCGCCAGGATCGTCTCGCAGCGAACTGGAGGGCTTGGGTCTTGGAGCTTGGCCGTCAGCGTACTCAAGACGGAAGGATCGATAGGACCGGCGTTTCCCAGTTTGAAGACGGCCTCTTTTCGCATGCGCGGATCGACATCGCGAGTCGCGTTGATCCAATAGCCGAGTTCTTGGCCACCCGTCAGCGTCGGTTGCGACTTGCGGCAGCCGCCTACGGCGACAAGCAGCAGGGCGAGCCGGATTAAACGACTATCCGACAACCGTCGGTGACTGTCCCTTTTTTCTGAGTCCGCAAACTTCGGTGAGCCGCCTGGGAGAAGGGGACGGTCCCTAATTTTGCGCGGGCTCCGCAAAATGGGGACAGTCACTGGCGGTTTTGTGACGGGCTCTAAGCCTCGAGAGTCGTTCATCGCAAATGCATCACCGGCGGAATTCCATTGTTCGAGTCGCGCTATTGCGTCCACTCGGCGGGAATCGACTCGCCACCGGCGCGTGTGCCCAATCCCTGCAAAATCAGGCTCTCTGCAGTGAACCCCCCTTCGGGTTTGTCCCCAGAGACATCTTGAAGAAAATGAACCGAGCCATCGGCGAACACGAAGTTCGAGCCCAACGGGTGTCGGCTGGAAAAATCGTCGAGACCCCCATCGGTGTCAAATAAGGCGTTGTTCAAATGGCAGTGAGCGAGCGGCAGGGCGGCGGCCGGGTAGGAAGCAGCTCCGCCGCCCGGACACGGATTGGCCGCGCCGCGTTTGCACACCCCCCGGCTAATTGCCCCGGCCCAAATTCCATTCGCGTTTGACCAAGCCCGTTCGCCGATCAAAATCGTCTTGCTCGTGCCATCGGTGATTTGGGCGATTCGCGTGGCGCTGTTGCGATAAAACACGCCCTGGCCGGTCGCGCCTGCAAGATCCGACTCGTCCCCGCCGCAACTGGCTGCGTAGCCGGCTGGCGTCGTCCGCGCGACGGTGGCGCCGAAATCGTCCGTCACATTGAAAGCGGCGTCCGGCTGATCGTCGTCCGGGCAAAGATAATTACCGACCCGGCTGAGGATCGCGGTGGCGTTTCGCGGACTTTCGATGGACTGATTGAAGTCGATCGACTTAAAAAGGGTATTTTCTTCGATGAAGGGCAGCAGCGCGGAGCCCCAACCCCAGCCCGGCGATGTATCGGTCGCCCCGTCGGCATAGGGCATCTTGGCGATATAGCCGGCCGGAAAGAAACGGCGGGCGGCATGATGGTTTTGCATCGCAATACCCATCTGTTTGAGATTGTTCGAGCATTGGCTGCGGCGAGCCGCCTCTCGGGCCGCTTGAATCGCCGGCAGCAGCAGCGCGATCAAGGCGCCGATGATGGCGATGACCACGAGCAATTCGACGAGGGTGAAGGCGTTTCGGCGGCCTAGCATGGCAAGTTGATGCTTCGCGGCGACACTGTTGTAATTGAGACTCAGTTTTCAACAACGATGCTTTGTAATCGCAACGCCGCCTAGCTGTCAATAAGAACTGCTCACAAAACCGCTGGGGACCGTCCCCTGTTGCGGAGTCCGCAGAGCAAAACCGGGGACTGCCCCCTGCTTGCGAGGCGCACCGATTGAAGTGTGAGCGTTGGACGGCTTTCGCGGAAATCCGGCAGCGACCGAACGGATAGCGGACCCTCGGTCAACGGATTCGCTTTTATTGGAGCGCCCTACGACGACAACCACGGAATGGCCGTGCCGAACCGTGCTTGTCGACCACTAGTATTTAATCAGGCTAAACGTCTCGTGCGGCGTCAGTCGCGGCGCTCCGTTTAAGCCTACTAACTCGATCACGAACGCGCAGCCCGCCACGCGAGCTCCGGCCTTCTCCATCAGCCGGCAACAGGCTTGCATCGTTCCGCCGGTGGCCAGGAGATCGTCGACAAGAAGCACATTCTGGCCGGGCGAGACCCCGTCGACATGGATTTCGAGCGTATCGGCGCCGTACTCCAGGTCGTAGTCAAAAGAGTGCTTGTCGAACGGCAGCTTGCCCGGCTTGCGCACGGGCACAAAGCCGACGCCCAACTCGATCGCGAGTGGAGCGGCGAAGATGAAGCCGCGCGCCTCGGCGGCCGCTACGACGTCGACGCCCGCGTCGCGATAGTGATCGGCCAATTGCAAAATGCTGTCGCGTAAAGCATCCGCTGAGGCGAGCAGCGGCGTAATATCGCGAAACAAAATCCCCGGTTTGGGAAAATCGGGAACGTCGCGGATGTAGTCGGTCAGTCGCAAATTGGCCCGGGCGGTCGACATGTCGATACCTTGGATGAAGCTGGAGCGTTCGGGGAGCGAACCAAATATAAGGTCGCGGAGCCGAAATCAAAAGGGCGGCGAACTGGCCGTGTGTGAATTCAACGCAACCATTGGCGGCTCAGTTCCATCGTGCGAAAACAAATCCGACGGCGGCTTCGCGTTGCTCGAATTGGCGAGCCGCAGGACAGGGAGCTTACGCTCCCCGCTCGCTGACGCTGAGGTGCGTCTCACAGCGATCTAGCCTTGGGCCGCTGCACTCCAGAAATGCGTACAGGCTGCCGTGCAACAGCGGCGTCGGGAATCGGGCTACCTTGCACCGATCAAAGAAATGCGAGACGACGGCGACAATCTCATTGGCCCCGCTGACGTGCTCGTGCCGCATCAGGTCGCCATAGTTCTGGCCGGTCCGCAGCCTGAACGACAAGCCGACCGACATTCGCCATGCGGCGCCCCACAAAAGTCCTCCCTCGGACGGAATCCCTGCGAGAAATTTTCCATCGGGCGCGATTCGCAAAGCAGCCTGGGCCACGAGGCGCGGCAGATCGAGTACATGTTCCAGTGTCGCGATCGACAGGATCCGCTCGTATCTGTTCGCGATTGGCACGTCTCTCAGGTCGTCGTAAAACTTTCGCACGCCGGTTGCCTCCGGCCTTCCTTCGTACAGAGCCTTGTACGGCTCGACGACATCGTACACGGCTGCCGCAGGTTCCCACCTCAGATGATTGAGCGTGCCGGCGCCGAGTTCGAGGACTTGCTGCCCAGGCGCCGCGCTGCGCCGCGCGCGACGGTGCATCCAGCCTTCGAGCATTTGCGTGATACGGTACAGGACCGTCCGCCCTTCGCGGCTGGAAAGATACGTGTCGTGGTAGATGGCCGCCAGCTCGGGCGGCAATCCGTGCCGGACGCGCGGATAGCTGGCCAACAGCCGCTCGATGGATTGCGCCATGCAATTGAAAGCGTTTGCGAACAACGGGTTATTAGCGAGCGAAAAATCATCGCCCAATCGTCACTTTAGCCCCCGGCGAGTCGCCGGGGGAAGCACGCCTCATCGTGCGATGGTGCAATATGCGATCTATAACGATTACTCGGATATTGACGCCCCCGAGAATGCGGCGATCCTTTTGAATCGCGAAGCGGCAAACTAAAATCAAAGTTAGCCCCGCCTATCAAGTCCACTCGGCCCCGCACTCGTGCGATCCTCATTTTTTATGACACCGGATCGTAAACATTGCGACGAGCGCCTGCCGCTTCCGGCTGACTTCTGGATCGTGATCGCGGCCTATAACGAGCAGCAGCGAATCGGTCGCGTGCTCGACGGCTTGGTTCCGCTCGGCGCCCACATCGCCGTGATCGACGATGGCTCGACCGACGCCACGGCGACGGAAGCTGGTCGCCGAGCCGTGTGGGTGCTGCGCCACGCGATTAACTTCGGCCAGGGCGCCGCGCTTCAAACCGGCATCGACTTCGCGCTCGCTCAGGGCGCGCGGCACATCGCCACCTTCGATGCCGACGGCCAGCACGCCGCCGCCGATTTGCCGCTCATGTATTCGGCGCTGACTTCCGCTCGTGCCGACTATGCCCTCGGCTCGCGATTCTTGGGCAGCGCTGAAGGAATTCCTTGGACTCGCCGGCTAACGCTGAAAATAGCTGTGTTGTTCACGCGCATTTTTTCCGGCGTGCAACTCACCGACGCTCACAACGGCATCCGCCTGTTCACTCGCCGCGGCGCTCAGCGATTGCGAATCACATTCAATCGAATGGAGCATGCCAGCGAGATCGTCGATCAAGTTGCCGCATCCGGACTGAAATTCGTCGAGGTGCCCGTGCGGATCAATTACACTAGCGACAGTTTGGCCAAGGGGCAAAAAAATTCGGCGGCGATCAAGCTGGCCGCAAAACTGATGATGGAGAAATTGTTCCGATGAACCTGTTTCAAGAAATCTTCGTCCCCCTGTGCGCTGCGATGGCGGCGTTGATTGTCGCTCGCGCCTTCTGCCGGCAGATTTCGCGGCGGCAAGCCCTGGTGTGGACGCTCGCGTGGCTAACCGCCGGCGGTTTTATCGCCGATCCCAATGCTTCGATTCGAGTCGCCCAGTGGTTGGGCATCGGCCGCGGGAGCGACCTGATCTTCTATTTGGCCATTCTGGCAGGGATGGTCGCGCTCGTTCATTTCCAGAACCGCTACCTGCGGTTGGAGATCGCGATCGCCGAACTAATTCGCCGCGATGCTATCGATCACGCCCAGCGCGGCGCCGGGCAGGATTCTTAGGCCGCTACTGATGCGGGCAAAAGCCGAGATAAATAACAGCAGCCACGGCACACAATATGTTTGCATCCGATTCGCCCGCGAGTAGAATCGCTTCGGGGCGGCGGTTCGCTTCAAAGACCTTTTCCGGGAAATGCCAGTGATCCTTGTGTCGGGATCGATTCGCTAGAAGGCGCCAGGCCGCTTTGCGCAGTGCGTAACGCAGCCTGACGCCTTTGTTCGTCTCGACTAGATGCGACGCCTGTTGACGCCCGGTTCAACTTCCCAACCTGGGCGCAACTTTCTCGACGGACGAATGCTAATGACCCTAATGAGATTTTTGGTTCGCGCCGGGCTAATCGTCCTGGCCCTGGGTGGCTCCGAGCGCGCGGCGCCGGCGGCTCTCGTCTTCAACTTTACGCCGACGGGCAACGCCCAGGCCGATGCCGCTTTCGCTGCTGCCGGCGCCCGCTGGAGCAGCCTGTTCACGGATAACGTCTCGATCAATATCAACGCCGGTTTCACGGCGCTCGGGTCGGGCATCATCGGCAGCACAAGTTCTACCCAAAACAACTATTCGTACTCCAGCGTGCGCAATGCTCTGATTGCGGATATAACGTCGCCCGACGACATCGCGGCGACAATTCATCTGCAAACCGCCTCGTCCGTCAAATTGCTCATCAACCGCACGGCCAACAGTCCCAACGGATCGGGCAGCGCAACGCCCTACGTCGACAACAACCATAACGCCAACAATCAATTGCTGTATTTAACGAGCGCGAATGCCAAGGCGATCGGATTATTGCCTGCCGATAGCACGGCGATCGACGCCAGTATCAGCTTCAGCAACCAGTTCCCATTTGACTTTGATCCAAGCGATGGGATCATGGCTGGTCACTACGATTTCGTCGGCGCCGCCACGCATGAAATTGGCCATGCGCTGGGCTTTATCAGCGGCGTGGATATTTTGGATGGAAACAGTCCACCGCAAAGTGGGCCATTTAGCGACGATCAATTTACGTTCGTCAGCGCGCTCGATCTGTTTCGGTACTCGTCCACCAGCGTTGCCAGTGGCGCAATCGACTGGACGGCGGACTCCCGCTCCAAGTACTTTTCGATCGATGGCGGAGCGACCTCGATCGCGACCTTTGCGACCGGCGTCAACTTCGGCGATGGCCGCCAAGCGAGCCACTGGAAAGTCAATCTGGGCTTGGGCATCATGGACCCCACGGCCGCCACCGGCGAGCTGCTGACGATTTCGGCGAACGACATCCGGGCCTTCGACGTCATTGGATACAATCTTGCCGTTCCGGAACCCTCGTCGCTCATCCTGGTGGCCTGTGGGATCTCGATCCTCGCCTGCCGGCGCTGCCCCGCCCGAAGAGCTCCCGCTCCGCTAAACTGATTTTCAGGCCGGACGGATTTTAGCGGCTTCGAAAACGCCGCGAGTCAAAAAAAGTAGCGGCGGGCGGACTCGAACCGCCGACACACGGCTTATGAAGCCGTTGCTCTAACCAACTGAGCTACGCCGCCGATTTTGATTGGCGAACATGTCCCGCGTCTCCGCACGATTTGGGAGACGGCCGGACGGTCAAGATTAACAAACCGGCGGCCGCTAGAAAAGGCGTCTGACTTGCTGCTTGCCAACAGCCCCTGCCAACCGAGCACAAAAAAAACGTTGCGATCCCGATTGGTGTCGATAGATCTAAGTCGTGCGCGGCTCGCAATTTGACCGGTCGATTTTCCCACCGATGTCGTTGCCAATTCGTCGATCGCGCGCCATCAGCCAAGTCGCGAATTCGCTGGCCGATGATCAGCGATCGTTGTGGATGGCACGACCACGAGACCGAGCGGCCGCGATCGATCGCGGCTGCCATCAGTCACGGTCGCGCCGCGTCGGTCCAATAACCCATCACGGGCTTTGGACGTTAGGAGCCAACTTGGCCCAATTAACAACGTCGCGATTCATTGGCCGAGGCGGGGATCGAACCCGCACGAGGGGTTAACCCTCACGGGATTTTAAGATTGTTGACGACCCGCCTTTCCCCGCACTTTCGAGCCCTGTGGTAGCGCCTGTGGTAGCGCGGCCAGCGTCAAACTGCGTCCGCCCGCGGCTAGCCAACCACCTTCCGGCGAGCGGCCGCAGTCGCCCGTGCGGCGTCAGTTTTCGCATAATACCGTTCCGTCGTCGCCACTGTCGAGTGACCGAGCCAATCTTTGACCACCAGCGTCGGCTCGCCCGCTTCGATTAGCTGTGTTGCGGCCGTCGAGCGACAATCTTTGAATCGGTGGCGTCGGTCGGTGGGGATGCCTGCGTGCGATTGTATGGCGTACCAATCGAAGTACAAGGACCGGCGGCCGCCATCGTGCGGAAACACGCATTCGGTGTCCAGCGGCTTCGGATCGTGTGAGTCGTGCCAAGCTTGGAGTTTTGGGAGCAAGTTGACAGCGGGATAAACGCGGGTCCGCTTGCCCTTGCTGGTCGAGTGATGAACGGTGATCGTCTGAGCGACAAAATCCACCCGATGCCAGCGGAGGCCAAGCACTTCACCGATTCGGGCGCCGCAGTACAGCATGGTTTGGAAGAAAGCCTTCCACCAGTGCCGGTCATGCACGCTGACAGGGGCCGCCGGGTCGTCGATCGCCACAATCATCGCATCAATATCGGCTTGGGGAATGACTCGGCGGTCTCCCTCGTCGTTGCCGACGAACATTCCTTTGAAACTCGGCGCCGCGGGGATGTAGCCCCAGGCCGCGGCGAGCCGAAGTGCCGTCCGCAAGTGTCGCAGATTCTTGTCGATCGTTTGGTTGGTAACGCCTTCGGCCTTCCGCTTCGTGACGAACTTCGCGAGCATCCTGGCGTCAATGTCTCGCAGCAGTCTCGGCCCGGCCGTTCGCTCGAAAACCCGGAGGCAACTATCGTAGGCTTCCAACGAGTTGTCCGAACGCAGACCGGCGTGCCGCGTCAGGAATTCAAGCTTGAAGTGCTTCCATGTCATATCTCGATGTTGTTCGGCCGGGTCCGGCAGCCGCGGATTAGCGAACTCAGCAAGCTTGTTCGCCCGAACCATTTCCGCGGCACGTTTGCTTTTGGCGCCGGTGGACTCTTTGAATTTTTTCTTGGTCACTGGGTCGCGCCACATCATCACCCAAACTTTCGATTTCACGCCCTTGGATCGAGTTGGCTGGACAAGACAAATAGAGGGCAGTCGCATCGCAGGAACTCCAAACAGCGGGTTGTAGAATCGGGCAGCCACGGTAGCGCCCGCAAACCCATCAAAAAACGCCGAGCGACGGCGGGAAATTTTGCTGCGGCGAACCAGTGGTTAACCGCGGTCAAAGCTGGTCGATGTACCGCCGTATATCGCTCAGGCGCCAACGGGTCGCCCTCGGCCCAACGCTGACCGAGCGCGGAATGCTGCCGCTGTCTTGCAGTCGGTAGACTTGGCTTTTGGAGACGCCGAGCATCCGGGCTACTTCATCCACGCGCAGCAGACGCTCTTCGTTTTCTGGTTCGTCGTTCATGATGCCGTCGTTGCTTCGGCCGTAGCGCCAGTTAAGTCCTTAGGTACGCCGTCAGCCAGACCTTCCAACAACCATTTAAACAATTCGGTATCGGCGTCTTCGCGGTCGAGCGGTCCCTTGTAATGCTTGAGAAAGTCCTTGGTCTTCTGATCCCCATCTTTGGATTCATAGGGAGGCTTCCCCTGGTTCCATTCGAGAAAACTCGCGCGGAGGGCCAGTCGGTCGCCAAGCATCTGAGACTCCAGCCTTGCCTGATAATGTTCTATCTTGCGGTCACGCTGAGCGAGTTTTTTCTGCATGGTGTCATGCTTTTGCTGCGTAAAGTCAAGCTTTTGCCGCAACACCGCGAGTTCTTTATGTTCGCGCGATTCCAGTTTCAGCAGCGATTGTGGCGTCGGCGTCGGAGAGACCTTAATCTCAACCACACCATCTTCAACCTGCCGAGCGATTTCGCCCTCGTCTCGCCAGCGAAGCCCGACGTAAGCCCAATAGCGCCCACCCACGCACGACTGCCGACTGCGTTTGATCGCGTGAGTGCCGAAGAATGCGACCAGTTCTTTGGAAAACACCGGACTTGAAACCGGATGGACGTAGCCAGAGTCACCTGCCCATTTTTTGAATCGCTCGTAAATCGAGTCAGTAATGATGAAATCGGTCGGTGCCTCACTGCATTCGAGTTGCTGTTCGCAAAACAGCCGCACTGGATTGCTTTCGGCTCGATGATTCCCTGACGCCTGTTGGCAGATTGGCGGGATCGTCAGTCGCCTGTTTTTCCGGAGCCGATCCACGAAGCCAAGCACCCAGTTCAAAATGCCCGGCGCCTCAGCATAAAGCTCTTGCTCGAAGTTGATGACCCTCTGTTCCTGCGCGACCACTGCCCGGCAGGGGACAATTATCAGCCGGCGCCAAATGCCGTTGGATTTATCGCGAAATCGAGGAAGCGCGTTCGACAAAAAGATCAACCTCGCCGACATCGGCGTGGCGAATACATCTTTGAATTTCTTCTCGACCGAAATCGGATCGCCAGCGGAAATCTGCTTGAGTAGCCCTTCCTGAATTTTATCGGTCTCTTCGCAGTCAGCGACGATATTGACCCGCTTGCCGACCATCTCGGCCAGTGCGAACCGATGTCCGAACCGCTCCATCGGAATCCTCGCGATGTTCGATTCGCCGAACAGATACCCGACCACAAGCGCCAGCACTCCCTTACCGTTGTCGCCAGCACCGCTCAACCACAAGAAGTGTTGCAGTTGATGATCGGGCAACAACGACCAAGCAAGGTATTGACCAAGCAGATCAACCACGCCTTGATCTCCGGCCGCGAACCAATCTAAAAATTTGAGCCACTGAGGGCATTGGGCCTGAGGGTCGAAGTTGTAATCGGCGCCCCCGACCACAAACAGCGTAGGATTATGCTCGCTAAGCTCGCCCGTCTCGACATCCAACACGCCGTTACCCAGCACGAGAACATTGGCGACGTGCTCAGCGCCTTTGCCGGCGCCGACAAAACAATCGCCGACGCCAAAATAGAACGGCGGCGACTGGTCGCCCTTGATAAAAACCTGGTCGGCAAGTAGATCGACAATCTGGCCGATCATCACGGGGCTGAGATCGATCGAGGCACCCTGTGCATTGCTGTAGTCCTTGATCGTTCGCCAGACCGAGTTCCGCACCCATTCGCGCTCGACCCGGTGATATCGACCGAAGTCCCAGCGGTAGAAATCTTGCCGGTAGGCGACCAGAGTCTCGCCCGATTCCTGCTTCCAGATATCGAGCAGTTCGCCACTGCTGGATGCCGTCTTCGCCATCTCTCCCTCTCTTTCAAACGATTCAGGGATGGTGGCCCCATTGCTGAGGCCACCGACCGCAAACCGTTCCAACCATCGTTCGTCCACTCCGCTAGCCAGCCGCGCAAGGCAGCGCCCTCACGGCCGCCGCGAATTCCTGAGGCGTTTCTCCCCTTCGCTTCAACATCGCTTCCCGATCTGTTGGGCTGGCGAATCGCATCATTAGTACGATATTCTCTTGGATGGGACGAATGGCGCCGGTGTGATCGCGCCATAGACCAGCGCCGCCAGCACCGTTCTCACCGCCGATGCCCTGACCGAGAATCGTGGCCACGCTATTGGTCACGCGGTCGCCGACCAGATTGGCCATCTCTTTGAGCGTTGGCGGCTTGCGTGCCAAACAGCCTTCAATAATTGGGCAGGCCATCAGACTCAATTTGACCGCCACCGAATGGGGACGGCCTCCGCGCGGAGCCGGTTTGGGAGCCGGCAACAAATCGTCGATTTCATCTGTCATTGTAAATCTCCAGAACAAAGGAACCGCCCGGTGGCGGAATTGCCACCGGGCCTGAGAACGCAAAACCACGCTTACTTAGCCGGCGTGATCTTGCCAACCTGACCGTCCTCCTTGACGACGACCTCGAATTGCTTGCCGACGTAATCGTCGGAATCAACTGAGGCGCCCGTGGCCAGCTTGCCGCCGCTCAATTGCTCGAACATCCGATGCAGGGCATTTCCAGGCACGAGGGTCTGCCCCGTCCACATGGCCGACTCTTCACCGGCTTGTGATCGGAAAAACCAGCGATAGCCAGGGCCGAAGCTCCGATGCTCAGCCTCCTCGATTCGATCAAGGACGACGACATGTCGGCCTTGTGGCAACTTGGGGCTTGCCACGACACCCGTTACTTTGGTCATCGCGACCTCTAGGGTTGAATTGACTGTTTTGAGGCAACCGCGTTGCCCCAATACAGCTACCTGTGTTACGAGCATGGAAATGCCCTCCGAAAAAATCGCGGGAAAACGGCACCGATAGCCACCGAGAGTCGCCACAAACCCATAGAAATACATATTTTGCGACAAAGGCTAGAAATTTTCGCAAAAACGAACTAGCTTGTAACAACGACCAACAAAACGCACTTACCGTCGTAACATGAACCGCCAGAAACGTGCGAAACTCGAAGAACTGATTCGCTTCGCATTCAGCGTCTACGATTCCACCCAGCCCGAAATCGGAATCAACGACCGCGAGCAAGACGTACTGATTGAATTGACCGGCATCCATCCGCATTGGGTCCTCGACAAAGAAGGGGAGATCGTCTTTGAGCGAATCGAAGGGCAATGGATCACCGATTCGACCACAGACGCAAAGCGGCTAGCGACGATCAACCTGATTCAACGCGACGACCATTTCCTAGCGATGGTGGCCACGGCGCTCAGAAAGCTGTGGCGCGATTGCACTGGCTTGCCGAAATACCCGACAAAGTGCCCTTTGACAAACAAATGGTCGCGGGGAAACGTCTTGGAGTTTTGTCGTTTGACCCAATACCACAGGCTCTGGGTGCGGCCGAGATCGACGAATAGCAGCACGTTTTCATGGTGCTGCTTGGCGATTTCCTTGTGGACGGCTGCCCGGAACTTGGCGTTTGGAATCCTGCCGTCGTCGGCTGTTACTTCAAACACGACGACGCCGGCCAGTTGGGCGATTTGCCGGCGGACGAAATTGGCTTCATTGACAGTGAACGGCACGTCCTGGCTGCTGGTCGGCTGCGACCAGCCGAGTTCGCTGACGAAGAGTTTGTGGAAGTCAAACTGTTTCAGGCAGTCGCGTAAGCGGTTGAAGTCGATGGCCATAGCAGGTGCGGTCTAGGAACTGGCTCGCAAGCCAAGCGAGCAAATGATTCGGGGTTCGTGGGCTTCCTCTTCTTGGTGGATAATACACAGCCGGCCTTCCTCGCGGAGTTCGACGACGCGGGACGCCAGATCTTCGTCGCTGATGCCGCTGCGGAGTTGGCGGTTGAGCGTGTCGGTGGCGACTTGGCGGAGCGGGAAGTTGTAAATGTCGTCAATGGCTCGATGGAGTTCCTGGCTGTCGAACAGGGTGTCCTTGACTTCCTCAGCGTAGCGTTTGAGCCGTTCGTAGGCGCGGAAGCGGGCGCCGGACGGACGGCCAAGCTGCCCGCCGACGGTTTTCTCTTCGGCGGCGATATGTTGCACGCCGCTGCGAACCAGGTCGTGGTGGCCATCGAGCTTCGGCATGGCGGGCGTGTTCGGCGTACATTCAGCGGCTTTGAGAATCGCGTACTGCGATTCGGTGATCGGGCGTCCCTGGCGATCAACCCACGCCAAAGCGTCGTTGCCCTCGGCGGTACGGACGTAGACCAAAACGCCTTCGGGTGTCCGGTCGGTGGCCTCGTGGAGCTTCGTCGAATAGACGACGTTCGGCAAGTCGGGGATCGCTTTCAGCAACGCGGGGTCGGCGTCGATCGCGTTCTTCCAAATCTGGAAAGCATAGGAGCCGAGATCGACTTCGGTATCAGCGTCGCCGTCGAGGATGCCAGCTTTTTCAGTGAATAAATCTCGCACGACGCGGTCGTTGCGGTCATCTTCAAAAAACGCCTCGTCGGTGCCGACGACTTCGGCGTTTTCGTGAAGCCGCTGCCGGACGCGGGCACGGAGCCGAATGATTCGCTCCACGCCGTCGGCGGGAAGAAACGAGTAGCAGCGGATCGTGTCGGATTTCTGGCCGATGCGATCCACGCGGCCTGCCCGCTGAATGAGGCGGATGATCGCCCACGGAAGATCGAAGTTGACGACGATGGCGCCGTCTTGAAGGTTTTGACCTTCGCTCAGCACGTCGGTAGCGACGAGGACGTTGAGTTCGCTTTCCGACGGGACTTCGTCCCGTTTGCGATTGCTTTCGGGACTGAATCGCCACGCGAGTTTGGTCGGGTCTTCGGTGTCGCCGGTCACGCCGGACACGCGCCGCACGCCGCGAGCCGCCAACTGGCCGGCTAAATAGTCCACAGTGTCGGCAAATTGCGAAAAGACGATCACTTTTTCGTTGGGGTGCTTCCGCGTGATCAACGCGGCAAGTTTGTTGAGCTTCTCGTCGCGGGCGGCGTCCCAATCGCCGCATTTTGTGAGAATGGAGAGGAGCAACGCGTTATCCTCGCGAAGGTCTTTGGCCAACTGGTCGAGGAACCGACCTGGGGCAAGCCAGCGGAACCGCTTCTGGTGAACGGCATAGTCGGCGTAGACCTCGGCCGCACGTCGCCGGAAATCAGCTTCCGTGCGAAGCGTGTTTGGATTGGCGGCCGGGTCGCCGTTGCCGTTCTCCTCGTCGTCGGTGAACAGATCCGAGTCGGTGTCATTGACGCGGGCGTCGAGGAGCGTGGCGTCTTGGGTGCCGATGGGGACTGGTTCCCCCTGGTCGATGCCGTGGAGGTAGACGTGGTTGCGGAGAATGTGCCGCTCGACGGACAGAATGAACGCCTGCCCGCTGCTTTCCAGCCGCTTGAACAGATTCGTGCGGCAGAATCCCATTAAGCGTTTGCCGGCTCGCGACAAGTCGTTGAGGATCTTCGCCTCCGCGGCGGTCGGAGGGTCGTGGGGCGTTTCGCGGACGTAGTTGCCCAGCCCGTAGCGGGGCAGGTTCAAGTGATTGATTGCGTCCACGATGGCCGGCGAGTAGAGCAAGGCGTACTGGTCACGGGGATCGTCGTCGTCGATTTTGAATTTGACGGTCTTGGGCTCGCGGGTCGGGAAATACGAACGGGTGCCGTCGGCGAACGTGAGATACTTGCGGCCGTTGGTCGGGTCGGTTTCGGCGTAGTTGTCTTGGATGAAGCTGCGAGTGCGGCGGACAAGGTAGAGCCGCATGAGTTCCCGCCAGTCGTCGGCGTACTGGCTCTTCTCAAAGGCGGCCAACGAACGAACGGGGCACTGGTGGCGGCGAATGAATTCGGTCTCGGTGATTTCGCGGATGAGCGCCTCGGGGCGGATTCCCACGTCCTGGTCTTCAGGAATGAACAGCCGAAGTTGGTTGGAGAGGTCGATGTAGGTTTTGTTGTACGGCGTGGCCGACAACAGGATGACTCGGCTCTCGTTCTCGCGGATGTACTCCTGAATCGCTCGATAGCGTTTTCCCTCGCGGTTGCGGAGATTATGGCTCTCGTCGATTAGCACGAGCCGGTAGCGGCGAAGCTTGGGGAGTTCCTTGGCGACTTTACTGATGGAAAGCACTTTCCCCCGCAGCCGGTACGTCGTGCGGTAGTCTTCCCACATGGAGACAAGGTTCTTGGGGCAGAGGATCAGCGTTTCTAGATCATGGTCGTCCTCGAAGATGCGGGCGACGGCGGTCGCCATGAGGGTCTTGCCCAGCCCAACGACATCGCCAATTAGCACGCCCTTGCGTTTGTTGAGGTGGTGCGCCGCGATCTTGACCGCGGCCTTTTGGAATTCAAAGAGCGTATTGCCGAAGTCTCGCGGGATGCGGAATTCGGCTAGGCCAGCCCGTGCTTCCTGCGACAGGTGGTAGGCCATTTTGAGATAGATGTGGTAGGGTGGCAGGGCTTCTTCCCGTGCCCAACTCTCGTGGATGATCTGCTCAAGCTCAGCGGAAATGTCCAGGCACCAACGGTCGTTCCAACGCTCGTCGAACCAACGGGCCAGTTTTTGGGCGGCGTCATGGTCAACGACATCGACGTTGAGTTCCCCCTGATTGCAGAGACCGGCGAAAGTGAGATTGCTGCTCCCCAAGTAGCCGACCGTCGGGCAGATTGGGTCGGGCCGGAAGAGCAAATAAAGCTTGGCGTGCAACGGGTGCCGCAAGTAGAGTTTGACGATGACCTTCTTGGCGCGAATCTGTGCAGCGAGCCGACGCAGCCCACTCTCGTCTTGGTTAGTCGGGGCACCGATTGTCAGTTGATCGCGAAACTCTTCGGCCAGCTTCTTCTTCAGCCTGATGGCGGTCTGAGTGTCGATTGCTTCGTCAGACCGCAGGATGCTAAGGGCATCCCGTAATTCTTCTTGCGGGAGTCGCTGCATTCCGACTAGCAGCCGGCAGCAGTGGTCGGGAGCGCCCGACCAACGCTCGATGTGTTCGTCGATCTGCTTCCAGCCGCGGAGGTTGAAGTAGCCAACGCAAAAATCTGCCCGATCCGCTCGCGCCAGCGTCTCCGCTAGCGCGGGGAGTAACTTCTGCTCGATGTTGTCGAAAATGCGAGGCATGGCGGCGCCGTCGAGGGGGCCAAGCTCTTTTTGACAAATGGCTTGGATTGATAGGCTGGTAGTCTGCAAGCATATCCGATTCGACGGGAAGGCAAAAGTCGGCGGTCAAGGTCGCCACGGAAACCGAGGGCAGGCAAGATCGGTTTCACCGAATGCCGGCTAAACGACGCCTTCTGCGCCCGGTTTGCAAGGGGCAGAACGATGGTTCCGCGGCAGAACTCTTGACGCCCAACATTTGGAGGACTAGGCTGCCCGCTACACGGGAAACTCGGCCCCACCGCTGCCGCTACCACCGTGAACCGCCTAAGGAGCCGCTAATGAAAATCCTCTACCGTGTTTCGGGCGCACTGTTCGTCCTCTTTTCCATTGGCGCCGCACATCTTCAAGCAGCGCCGATTTACCGCGTCACCGACCTTGGAACTCTGCCCAGCGGAGTGAATAGCCTCGCATTCGCGATGAACGACAACGGCCAAGTCGTCGGGATGGGCGACACCGGCGGACAAGATCACGCCTTCCTCTACAGCGGAGGCTCTGAAACCGATCTCGGAACGCTAGGCGGCACATTCAGCCAGGCCCAAGGCATCAACAACAGCGGCGTCATCGTCGGCTATTCGAGCCCAGATGCAACTAGCTCCTATGCCTTTCGAGACTCCAACAATACGATGGCAAACATCGGAGCCTTGCCCGGCCAAATCGGCAGTGTTGCATTCGCGATAAACAACAGCGGCCAGATCGTCGGCTACTCTGGCCCAAGCAACAATCCAGAGGCATTTCTGTACAACAATGGGACGATGACTGGCCTTGGTGCATTGGGTGGAACGACAAGCGCCGCCTACGCAATCAACGGTATTGGTCACATCGCCGGCGGAGCGGCGACCGCCCTCAACGCGCCATACCACGCGTTTCTTTACAGCAACGGGACGATGACCGACATCGGAACACTACACGGCTGGAACACGAGCGTCGGCTATGGGATCAACAGCAGCGACGAGATCGTTGGTTTTTCCCAGGATTATCCGAGCGGCCTCAATCACGCATTCCTCTACAGCAACGGAACGATGACCGATCTCGGCAGCTTCGGTCTTGGCTACAGCGATGCCTATGGAATCAACGACAACGGCTGGATCGTGGGACGTGCTGACACCACCAGCAGCTTTAGCAACAACAGCCGTGCGTTCCTCGACATCAGCGGCACGATGTACGACTTGAATAATCTCCTCGACACGTCCGGCGCAGGATGGACATTACTCACCGCCGAGGCCATCAACAGCAGCGGCCAGATCGTCGGCACCGGCTATGTTCCAGCAGGCGAACATGCTTTCCTGCTGACGCCAGTTCCGGAGCCGTCGAGTATCGCGTTGGCTCTGGTCGGATTCTTGGGCATTGCACTGGCAACAAGACGCAGCCGTTGAATCGAGCCGATTGCCATTCCCCATTCTGGGATTTTTGCCCCAAATCCCCATGCGAGGATGCCGCAATAAACGCTCGTACAAATTGTTGAACCGGTTTTCCTGATTTCCAATTTTGGGTAGACGGCAAGCCTTGCCGCCACACCGAACCCAAGACCAGGAGAACACCATGACCCCCGAACAAATCACAGCCCTCCGTGAACACTACCGGACTTGGAGCGGCGGATTCACACCCGACGAAATGGACGAGCAGGATGTCGAGTCCTACGTCGCTGACTCACTCGGCATCGACTGCGACCCCGGCGAAGCCCGCATGGAGTTGTGGCACTGGAAACAGGAAAACCTGCTCGCCGGTGCCATCGACCCGGCTCAATCCTTCACCGTCCTCTCCCTCACGAGGGCCGAAATCGCTGACAGCCTCAATGGCTTGGCCGAGATCAAAGCGAACGATGCCCGACTGACCGTCGAGTTCTGCCGACAGTTCGCCAAGGAATACAGCCAGCACGTCAGCGATAACGACGACATTTGCGAAAGCGAGGGCTGGCGGTCGCTCGTACAGGGCGCACTCAACCGATTCCACGGCAAGCAGGACGCCGAGTGAAAACGCAAACGCCCCGACTCACCATCGGGGCGTTGCTGTATCCGGGGATTCCTCAGGCACTCGCCGCCGGCGGTCGCAACTCGACCAAGGCCCGATCCAGCACACGCTTGACTTGCGTCTGATTCCAGAGTTTGCCCGTCCGCGTGCGGTGATTCAAAAGATTCAGCCGAGCGGCAATCTGCCGTAGCGACTGCCCCTGCGACTTGAGGCTTTTGACGATCGGCACCAAGTCTGCCACTGCTTGACGGGCTGCTTCTCGGTTCTTCTGCGAACCAAGCTGTTGTCCGTTGCCCCAAGCGCCCGTGATTTCCATGATTGACTTGCACCGCGGATCAGCGGCGCCCAGCGGCAGTCCCCGCGCCTTTCTGGCAGCCAGCGCCTCCCGCGTTCGCTTGCTAATCATTCGGGCCTCCTCCTCCGCAACCGCGGCCAAGATGTGGATGGTGAACGGCGTCGCCGACGGCACGTCACAACATATAAATGGGACGGCCGACTCCATCAGATCCGAAATGAAGGCGACGTTGCGAGCCAACCGGTCAAGCTTTGCGATCACCAGAACCGCCTTGGCCCGTTTGGCGTGGGCCAGAGCCTTGGTCAACTCTGGCCGCGTCCGCTTTCCAGTGCCGGTCTCGATTTCCTCGTAAGCGGCAAGGATGATGCCGCCCCGTTGAGCGACCGTCTGAGCGACGTTAGCCGTTTGGGCTTCCAACCCAAGGCCAGAACGTCCTTGTTTTTGGGTCGAGACTCGATAATAGGCGATGTAGCTGGTCATGGCATTTCTCCATAGAGGGGATGTTACAGCTTCGGCAACGTGCCTTCCCGACTTGTAACGCCCCCATTAAAAATCGAGACGAAGGCTCGCACAATTTCCGCTCGCGGGGAATTAGATAGGTTAACTATGGCGGGCCACGGCGAAAGTTTCCTACTATGCAAGCACCAAGGCCCTCTCCGCCGAGACATGTCCTGGGCAGGTGAAGGGCTTAAACAGAATTACCAATTCCGGCGCCGCGGCTGAGCGAGAATTGGGCGCCCACCATCGGACACCATGGCGACGCGGGCGCTCTGACTTACGCAATCGCAGGACAACCAATTAATATCCCGGCGAAACGTCGTTTCCGACGTCAACATCCGCCTAAGTCGCCGTGCCGCAGGGCCGCGACCAGACGACAAATCGCATCTTGGCGAGCTTTTTCTTTTGCGCCGGACGGCCCTTGGGCCAGGGGGACCGTCGAGCCGGGCGGCGTTTCCTGATTGTTCCTTTGGTCAAGGAGATACCTCGGCGGTCAAGCGGGCGGTTTGGCTTAGAGTTCAAGCGCTTTCACGAGATCATCTATCAGGTCCGGGTGGACTACTCTGGTTATCGGGGGAAGCGTGGATTCAGGCGCTTGTGGCTCTGGTAGGTCAGGGGGCTCGGTGCGTCGTTGCCACTCTAGGCGGGCCTGTTCGCGCCGCCGTTTGTTGAGCCGATCTTGGATAGCCTCTAGGAATTTTCCGCTGAGCAGGGTGGCGATGCTTCGCTTCTTCATGCTGGTCAGGTCCATCCGGGCGACCAGTGCTTTGAATTCTGGGATGGTGATGCCGAGTTGCCGTTCGATGTTCACGAGCAGGATTGAGTCCGGGAGGCTAGATGGTCCTAGACTGTGTTGGCGTTCGATGTCTCGGAATTCCTGGTAGGGGTCCGCCTCCCTTTCCTGCGAAGCAGGTGCCGACCGGTTGGTTTTGGAAGTTCGGAAGGGAAGATTGCTTGGAAGCTTACGGTTTGTGGTGTCCGCGTGTATTTCGTGGTGGTGTCCGCGTGTATTGGCGATGGTGTCCGCGTGTATTTTGCAATGGTGTCCGTGTGTATTCCCCTCTGCCGCCTTGTCGGTCTCGAACTTGGTTTCGTCAACCGTCTCGGAGGGGTTGTGCAGTTCGACCCAATTGGCCATCTCTGCGGGATTCGTCTTGACGGCCATGATTTGCCGTTTGGTTGGAACCTGGATGAGCACGCCGGCCTTTTTGAACAGTTCCAGTATTAGGTTGATCCGCCTTATCCGACGCACCTTACTGCGAGCGATTACAAGGCAAGTCTGCTCGATGCTGGGGACGCACTTCTTCGCTTCCCTGTTGCCGAACTTGCAAACGCGTTTGGTTCCGTCCCGCGACCAGCTTGCTTCGATGAAGCCCCAGATATCCTTGATATCTTCGGGCAAGCGGCTGTTCCAGAGCTTCCGGCTGTAGGCGATGAAAGCGTTTTTGAGCGGCCGGAGATGAATCCGGTCATCTCTGGTAAGGAAAGGCTGGTCGCCATTCCCCCGCCACAGCGAAAGCAAGCGGAGGCCCTTTCTGACCGTCCGCGGATCGAGGCGACTCTCGGTCGCCAACTCGGCGTTGGTCTTAATGACCAAGTTGGAAGCTCCGGCGATGCCGCGGAGTGTGATGGCTAGCTTCCGTGTGGCCCAGTTGAGTTTGTCCGCGGCGTTCCACAGGTCTTTATCGACCCAAAATCCGTCTTTCATTTTTTTGCTCCGAAAACAAGAGAGCCCGGAAGTGATCAACAACCAAACCACAACCGGGCTCTCGTAGTTCCCGAAGTTATGGATGTTGAAATTTTTGGGCGGCTCTTGCTTGGAACTACGAACCGCCCGACATACCTTTGCCCGTCGGGGCGCGACGCCGGTGCCGCGGTCGGCGTCCGCAGTTTTTGCGCGGGACTCCGCAGACCAAAACGGATTCAAGTAGGCGGCCAGCGGAGGAACGCTGGCCGCAGCCCTGCTGGGGGCAGGGCTCCGGGGGAAGCAAAGTTGGCCGCGCTGCTGGGACACTGGGACAGGTGCCGCAAGGCCAAGGGCGGCAAGGGGAAGCGGAAAGGGCCGCGCCAGCGTTGCTGGGACAGGAGGCGGGACAGCGGCGGCAAGGCGGACGCTCCGCCTGCCGACGCCCGGCTTCGAGAGGCCGCGGTGTGGTAGCGCCGGTGGTAGCAAGTGGTAGCGCCGGTGGTAGCGCGAGGGGCCTTGGCTTGCGTTCGGCTGGGTCGCGCTGCGACTGGGGTCGGTGCGGCAGGGAGAAGGTCGCGACCGGCGAAAAGCCCGTCTTTTCCGGGCTTTTCTGCGCCCCTCCGCGTTGTCTCGCGACGTTCTGCGTTGATTGGCCGAGGCGGGGATCGAACCCGCACGAACCGTTAGGTTCACGGGATTTTAAGTCTCCGCCGCTGCTCTAGCGTCAATCAGCGTAATTCAGAATCACCGAGAAAACTAGGGGTTTTCGCGTTGTGCTGCTGGAGTCGATTAGCGTCGATTTGCACTGGCGTGGAGTGTTTATGGAGTGTTGGGCGTAGCGTTTGTTCACTAAGGCGATTTTCGGTAGGATGAAAGCATCGGGCGGCGCGACGGCGCCAAAATCGACTAACGCCTTGATTTGCTGTTTCTCCAAGCGGCGATCGGGCGTCGGTCGGCCCGGTTTTGAAACTTGGAGAATCTCATGGCGACCCGAACTAGGGAACGCACGCACGCCGCTGATCGGAAACTTTCCGCAGAATTGACGACGGCTCGTGACGCTGCGATCCAAGCGGTTGACGCATTAGCTTTATTCTGGGCTGAATGCCATCTCTCGATCACAAGCAAGAGCAAGCCGATTCTCTTTCACGGCGCTTTACCGCGTTTGCGAGATGCTGCTGATCGTCTGGACGCTGCGATAAAGAGCCCGGCCGTCAATGGAGCCCTTAGTCATCCTGATGTAATTGAAATCATGAGCGTGTCTCGCAGGAACTACGCTCAAGCCCTGCGCCGACTCTGTGAGATTACGCTTGATCCGCTATCGCTCAAAGACGTTGACGCCGTGCTGGGCCAGTGGCGGGAACTTAAAAAGCACTACACCGCCGACGCCGAAGATATGGTTCTCGCAACCGAAAAGCTGCGAATGCAGATCGAGACGGAATTCGAGCGGGCGTTGAACACGATCACGCCGCCGGCGGACAGCAACGGCAGATCGGGTGAATTCGTCGATCATCCCGATGGACCAACATCGCCGAATTGGTTTTGGTGGCATGGAAAACAGCGCGAATTTCAGCCAATTCCGCATCGTCTTTTGTCATGCCTTTGGGATTCAGTGGACTACACGGCGAGCATTGAAGACGTGATGGATCGAGTTTGGGGAACCGATACGACCGACAGCAATCTCCGTGGGACGATCAGTCGGCTGAATACGGCGCTCGCAGAACATGGTTTCCCGATCACGGCTGCGCAAAAGAGCGGCCACGTTTCTCTTACAGTTGGGAATTCTTAACCCAACTCGAATTGTTGCAAATTTGTTGCACGCTCGTGCAACCGTTTGGCAACACCTAGTTTGCTAGTCTCAGGTCAATCGAAAGCAATTGCTTCGATACCTGGAGGCTAAGCAATGTCTTTGAACGCGAAAACGAATTCCGACGATGACGCGATTGGGAACATTCCCGAGCCCGCAGTCATTCGCCGCCAATTGTCTGATCGGCTGAAAGAGGCGCGGATTCTGCGCCGGCTACTCAAAGTTTCCGAGGCGGCTGCTGATCGTGACGCCGAAGCCGATGAGGCCGCCGAATGAGAATTGATGCCAGCGACATAGCCGATTTGCGGCCCGTCATTGAAGCCACAGTTGACGCCGTACTGGCGGCCCGTGCTGCCGACGAAGCCAAGCTCGATCACCGCCGGATCGGCTACACGGAGGCGCAGGCCGCCGAAGCTCTCGGCATCCCGGGCCACGTGCTCGGCGATGCTAGGCGTCGTGGCGTGCTGGCGGCCCGCAAGATCGGCAAGTGCTTCATCTACAGCCGTCAGACCCTCGTGGATTTTCTCCGGGGGCGCGACGAATGACCCGCTTACCAATCCCCGCCGAAGAGGCCGAGACGGAGTTGATGACGTGAAGCCGAAGCCCAAACCAAAGCCGATCAAGCGGCGCCGCTGCGAAGGATGCCGCGAGCGACTGCCGACGTCGAAAGTCGGCGACCGGAATATCTGTTGGAACTGCGCGGACCAGCACTACGAACCACGACAAGCGACTTTGCCCGGAATGGAAGCCCGATGATGATCCAAAAGACAAACAGGCCGCCGCTAGACCTTGTACTCTCTCGACTCGATCACGTTCGCGAAGTGCCTGGGGGATTTTCGGCACGCTGCCCGAGTCACGAAGACCGTAATGCTAGCCTCAGTGTCAGCGTCGGCGACGACGACCGGATTTTGATGCACTGCCACGCAAATTGCGAAATCGGCGAAGTGCTGAAAGCGGCCGGGCTCACGACGAAAGATTTATTTCCGCAGACGAACGGCCACGCCATCGGCAATGGCAATTCGAGGATCGTTGCCACCTACGCCTACAAGGATGAATCCGGCGCCACGCTGTTTGAAGTCTGCCGATTCGACCCAAAAGATTTTCGCCAGCGTAAGCCCAAGGAGGGCGGAGGTTGGGATTGGAAGACGAAGGGTGTCCGCAAGGTTCCCTACCGATTGCCTGAATTGCTCGCGGCGCCGGCGACGGAAACCGTCTTCGTTGCCGAGGGGGAAAAAGACGTCGCCAATCTTGTGGCTCTAGGATGCGTTGCGACGTGCAACGCGGGCGGCGCCGGCAAGTGGCGAGCGGATTACGGCCCGCATTTTCAGGGCCGGCGAGTCGTGGTATTGGGGGACAAAGACGAAGCCGGTCGAAAGCATGCCGAGCACGTGGCGGCCATGCTGAATGGCGTGGCGGCCGAAGTGAAAATTCTTGAGCTGCCCGGCGCCGGCAAGGATGTTTCGGATTGGCTGGCGAGTGGGGGCACGAAGGATGAATTACTTAAACTTGCCGAAGCGGCGGAGGCCAGCGAACCGCCAAAGGCGAGCGGCAAGGTTGACGCTGCTGGCGAATTCGGCGTGAGGCTCCGCGAGTCACAACTGGCAAGGAATGGCAAGCCAGCGGCGCCGCAAGCCGATGAGCCGGCAATTGAACTGCCCGCCCCCATGGGCATCGAAAGCCTCGTGGGCAAGTTTCCCACGTTGCGTGAGCCCGTTATCCAAGGGCTCTTGCGGCGAGGGGAAACGGCAAATCTTATCGCGGCGCCAAAGGTGGGAAAATCGTGGAGTATCTATGCGCTTTTGCTTTGCGTGATTATGGGGTGGAAGTGGCTCGACAGATACCTTTGCTCGCCCGGCCGGATTCTGTTGATTGACAACGAATTGCATGGCTCAACACTCGCCCAGCGAATTCCAGCGGTGGCAGCCGCTATGGGAATCAGGCAAGCCGATTACGTCGATGGCTTCGACGTGCTTTCGCTACGCGGGCGGTTGATGGACTTGGAAGGTATCGCACGAACTCTTGAGAAGATTGAACCGGACGTTTATAGCCTCGTGGTATTGGATGCGTTCTATCGCGTCTACCCGCCGGGCATATCCGAAAACGACAACGCCAGCGTGGCGATGCTCTACAACCGGATTGACCAAGTTGCGGCACGGCTCAATTGTGCCTGGCTCAACGTCCACCACGCCAGTAAGGGAATGCAGGGGGACAAAGGGATAACCGACGTGGGGGCGGGCGCCGGATCGCAAAGCCGGGCGGCCGATACGCATATCATTTTGCGACAGCACGAAGAAGAAGAGGCGGTAGTGTTGGAGGCCGTTGTGCGAAGTTTCGCCCCGGTTGAACCGTTGCCCCTGCGGTGGAGTTTCCCACTTTGGACGCCGGACGATGAACTAGACCCTCGTGCAGTACGCGGTCGACTCGCCAAGGGCGAGCAGCGGCAAAACGACAAAGACAAAGACGGGCTCACGAAACTACGCGACGGGCTCAAAGCCGGACCGGCGACCGCCCGCGAGTTGCGGCGTCGTACTGGGCTGAGTCGCGAGCGAATCGAGCGGCTCTTGGACAAGCTGGAATCCGCCAAGGAAGTGGGCTCGACAGAGATTGAAATTAAGGGAAACGAGTGCCGCGAGTATCGGCTCAAAGAAACCAAACCGGATGTGGGCGGTTGACGTGGGCGAGTGGGCGATTCGTTGTCGCCCACGTGGGGGTGACGTTGTGTGTGCGGGCGTTACTAAAGGACCGCCCGCCCACGTCCACACAACGTGGGCGGAAAATCGCCCACGTGGCAGCTGACCAGCAAAGGGGACAGGCGATGAGATTTGCGATTGAGCTGGAAGTCAGAGAGCGGGCGAACCGCCCGCCGGCAATCATCCGGCTCCGCTCTTGCATCAAGAGCATGTGGCGGGCTTACGGTTGCCGCATAACGTCGATGAAGCCGATTGCCGACAAGGGCGCCGAAACGCCAGCAGCGAACCACGAACCCTTGCGGCGGATAGCCGACAACGATGGCTTACACGACCGGCGGCCCGTGGCCGTGCGATGAAAAACACCGCTGGCCGGCGTGAGACGCGGACTCTCGACCGCTCCCCCGGCTGGCGGTTGCGTATGCGATTGGCGTTGATGGATTCGACCGAGGCTCAAACGCGGCACGGCCGCAAAGGGTGAACATGGTTCGTGAAATAACCTATTCGGAATTTTTGGAGTATGTCTGCCGACGGCAGATTGTCGAAGCCGGCACAATTGCCGGATTCCTACGCCATTTTGGCGTTTTGAGGGAAAACTTTCTGGCCGACGTGCGAGAGCGGGCGCCACGCGTCCACGCATCGATCGAGGGGCTCGACAATCGGAATTTCGGAAACGACTTCTCGTGCCGTTGAACGTGTCGGCGGCGATGTGTTTCTCTTTTTTGGGAAGGGGCGTTTTATGTCAGTGGTTGCGGAACTGGTGAATAAGTTGGCGGGCCGGAAAGCCGAACACGCGGCGGCCGTCAAGCGTGGCTGGCGGGAAATCGTTACCGAGCTGGCCGATGGAAAAAAGGTCAAGCCGGATGATGCCGAGCAAATGCTCGCGGAAGCCGGCAAAACACCGGCGGACCTGGCGGCGGCCGTGCAAATCGAACTCGACCGGCGACGGTGGCGGGCTCAAATCGAACCGGAGCCCGCGTTGCGTGAGCAATTGGCGAAGCTCGACCAATTGCAGATTGCTAACCGCAATCGCTTGGATGAGGCAAACGCGGCTTTTCAGCTTGAAGGCG